>NZ_JBPEHG010000005.1:0-306570 GCF_054177585.1 Haladaptatus rarus
GTGCGTGCTCGCACCTGGTACCGAGAATTTCGTGAACTCGTCGTGAAATGTGTCGTTTACAACATCAAGCGAGCCGTGATACGGTGAAATCAAGCGCTGTATGGCGATTCACCAGAGCCAATCGTTCAAATTAATGCTATGGCAGTAGAGCCGACGACTCGGTCAGACGTGGAAGAATCGACTCACTCGGAGACAGGAACGGGACTCGACGAAAATCTCGCCGGTGCATTAGCGTATCTGCTCGGCCCACTGAGCGGACTCCTGTTTTTCGTAATCGAGAGCGAAAACGAGTTCGTGCGGTTTCACGCCGCACAGAGCATCGTCTTCGGTGTCGGGATGTTCGCCGTCTACATGCTCATGGGCATCTTCCAGTTCGCGTTGCTTCTCATCCCGCGCATCGGGGGACTGTTCTCCCTGCTGTTCACGCTCGTCTACTTCGTCGTCGGTTTCTTCACGTTCATGGCGTGGCTCTTCCTGATGTACAAGGCGTACTCTGAAGAGAAGTACGAACTACCAGTGTTCGGGAATCTGGCGGCCCGCATCGCGTAGGTGCGACTCACCGTTTTCGTGGTCGTCGCAGTACTCCTCGCAGGATGTACTGGCGGTACCGATCTACTCGATGACGAAAACGTTCCTGAAGGGTCAGGGATCGAGGATACGACCCCCCAACCGTAATGCGTTCACCCCCTTCGCGTTCGACCACCCCGCGACGTACACGTTCGAGATACGTGACCAGCGAGAAAGATCTGGAAATCTCGTCTGGGACGTGGAATCGATCGAGGGAGACCGGATAACGATGCGAATCGTGTTCACATTCGAAGGTGAGACACAGGAGAAGACGATGACGTTCGCACGCGACGATGCGTTCGCGCAAGTCGCGTTCTCACCGGGAGGTCACTACGCGATGACGACGATATTCTCGTCGTCGATGAGCAGCGTATACGAGAAAGACCTCCGAGTCGGTCAGTCGTGGACTGCGGTGTCCGGAGAGGGAACCATGCGGTACGACGTCGTCGAGAAACGAAACTACGCCGGAGTCGAGTGTTACTTCTCCCAGATCCGGATGAACGGAAGCGTATCGATGGAAGGTTGCTACGCGCCGAATCACGGCGTCGCACCGTACGGAGCCTACTACGACGACTCCGGAACGCAA
Organism: Haladaptatus rarus; assembly: GCF_054177585.1. Lineage (NCBI taxonomy): Archaea > Methanobacteriati > Methanobacteriota > Halobacteria > Halobacteriales > Haladaptataceae > Haladaptatus > Haladaptatus rarus. The sequence continues at coordinate 1,154 of NZ_JBPEHG010000005.1, forward strand.
TTGGTCGAAGTGAAGTTAGCGTCCTACGAGCGAAAGTAGCTTCTATCGAGCGACTTCAGCATTTTTTTCCAGCGATTTTCGAAGAATTCCTCCATAAGAGAGATAATCTTTCAGTACCCACGGTGTCTTTCAGACAGTCCAGGGGCATCTCGATATCATGACTCGACATAGACAGCGAGTAGGCGCTGCGTTCGTCGTCTTTCTCGTCGTCGCCACCGTCTCCCTCCCGTTCGCGCTCCCCGTGAGCGCGAACGCGCCATACGCGACGCCAGCAGACGACGCGGGTACAGACCTCCGAACCATCGACGTTCCAAGCCACACGGGGACGAACCTCCCCTACGCGGGGTACATCCTCTCGTCCACGGAGTACGCCGAACTGGACGCTATACCGGGTTCGAGCACCGTCCGGAGCTATAGCCGCCACGACAGTTCGAATCCACTCGACAACGTGACGCGGGCGACGGTACACGATGCCGTCACCGACGACCCCGGTCTCTCCCTGTCGGCGCTCAGCGACCGGGCCGGGATTCCGCGCTCGACGGTTCGCTATCACGTCAGGATCCTCGAAGAGGAAGGGCTGGTCGAGACGGCGACGGTTCGTGGAAAACGTCGAGTCTCCCCGACTGACGGCGTCGATCCGGAACTCGCCGCGTCGCTCTCCGACGATTCGACGGCCCAACTGCTCGAAACCGTCGCTCGCAACGGCCCGGCCAGCGTCTCGGAACTCGCGGAGGCGCTCGACCGGACGCCGGGAACCGTCTCGTACCATCTAGACCGCCTCGCCGACGACGGACTCGTCGAACGGGAGCGTGCAGGTAACGCCGTCGTCACGACGCTTCCCGACCGAGTGCAGGCCGCTATCGACGCCGACTGAGTCGGTTTCGAGAGATTGGTCAAAACTTCCTTTGTGTCGTCGTGGATGATTCCGACTGGGGAACGACACCGGGGAACGTTCCCCCTAAAAAACGACGACGAACCTGACACACCAGACGTGACACACGGCAACCGAATCGTGAGACAGATTCGTCCGCCCAGATAACGAAACACCACACTGTTCGCCCGAGATGCACGCGCTCGGGAGGCGAGGAACATCTGACGACGAACCCGCTGACGAACTGCTATCGAGCTCTCGGCCGATATCGATAGCGAATAACCGTCTGAACAGCACTCGAGGCTTCGGCCCTCCCGAGTCGCCGCGACCCGAAGATCCTGATTTTCCCGCCGACCGTACCGGTATCGGCGTCGAGCACCGCCTTTCCGCTTGGCATACATTCACAAACCAGGACTGAGAGAAGATGTGTATGCCCCTGGATTTCGCGGTCGAAGACGCACTCGACCTCGCATACGTGTCTGAGCACGCGTGGAACGCGGATGATTCCCGACTCGGCTATCTCCGGTACGAGCGCGGCGAGACGAAACTAGCGGTGTGTGACGTGCCGAATGCCGAGGAAACCGACCTGTCTCCGGGGGGCGACCGACGACTGATCGGTGAAGACGTTTCGGAGTTCGCGTGGCGACCCGACCATCCGACAGAAGCCGCGTTCGTGGCAGATGGTGCGATACGGCTGTTCGATTACGATACCGGCGAGACCGACGAAACCAGTGTCGTCGCCTCGGGCGGCGACCACAGTTCGCTCGCGTGGCATCCCGCTGGAGACGTGTTAGCGTACCTCCGCAACGAGACACTGTGGTTACACGACCTCGACGATGGGAGTGTTCGAGCCATCGAAACGAACGTCGCAGACCTCTTTTCGGGAACACCGGTTCGGTGGAGTCCAGACGGCCGCTATCTGGCGACGATGGTCGCTTCCGAACACGGGACGCTCGGACTGGCTGTCTTCGAGGCTGGACGAGTCGGGGACGAAGACGAATCGAACGAAGTAGCGTGGACGCGAGAACCGACCCCCGCAGAGGAACGTGCTGTCTCGTCGTTCACGTGGGTCGGCGACGACCACCTCGTCTACGCCGAGGACGCAACTGACGGGACGGCACGAACGTATCGCTCGGTTCGACCGGGCGAAGACGACAGTGGCGTTCCCATCCTCACGGAGAGCGACGACCGCGTCCTCGCGCACGACCAGCCAGTCGGCAACGACTACGGACAGTTCGCACTCTACTCCGGGCGAACTGGATTTCACCATTGCTACGTCGTCGATGCCGAAGCTCGACGCGGGAGTGGAGAGACGAGCTTCGAAAGCGAAGGTATCACTCAGGTCACAGCAGGCGGGTTCGAAGCGCGTGGTGATGCCCCGGACGTGCCTGCGTGGAGCGACGACGGCACTCGCGTTGCCGTCGTGACGAACGAACACGACCCCGGAGAACGACGCCTGCACGTGGCGACCATCGAGGATAGCGCGGTCGCCGACACGACCGCCTTCGAGTTCGACGGGAACGCCTTGCGTCCGACGTGGGCCAGTGACGGTGACCACATCGCCGTCATTCGTGCAGGAAGACGAACCCCGGCGGATGTTCACGTGGCGAATCGGAAAACCGGTTCGTTGGTTCGCGTGTCGTCGGCCTATCCGAACGGCGAGAAACTCGACGCCTTTCCCGACCCGGAACCGATATCGTTCACGGGGACGGGCGATACGACCGTCCACGGCTACTGCTACGCGCCACCCGACGCCGAACCCGGCGACGACCTCCCTGCGGTCGTCTGGTGTCACGGCGGCCCGATCAGGCAGATGCGCCGTGGCTTCCACCACATGCGCTCGTACGCCTTCTTCCACGTCTTCAACCACGTCCTCGTGAGCAAGGGCTACGTCGTCCTCGAACTGAACTATCGCGGTGGAATCGGCTACGGCAGGGAGTTCGAACACGGTATCCACCACGCTATCGGACGCGACGACGTGGCAGACTCTGTGGACGCTGCAGCGTTCCTCCGTGACCACGAACTCGTCGGCGACCAGGTCGGGTTATGGGGGCTCTCCTACGGTGGCTTCCTCGCCAACGCGGTGGCGACACAGACGGAGGCGTTCGACTGTGCCGTCAACTTCGCGGGCATCTGGGACTGGCGACCGTGGGTCGAGTACGTCGCCGACATGTACTGGGGTGCAGGGCGGCGATTCATCGCTAAATTCGACGGTATGCCCGACGATGATGGAGCGAAAGAGCACTACGCGGCAGGGTCGCCCGCCGACCACTACGACGGTCTCGACACACCGCTGTTCGCACTGCACGGCACCGACGACCCAAACGTCCCCTTCGAACAGATGGATCTGCTCGTGGATGCGCTCGTCACGGGTGGCGACGAGTTCGAGATGGCGCACTACCCCGGCGAAGACCACATGTTCGAACAGGCGACGACGTGGCAGGACGCGCTGAGTCGGGTTCTCCCCTTCCTCGAATCGCATCTGGAGTGACTATCGGATGTGAAGTTTCGAACGAAGATCTAAGAGCGAGTGAAAAGAGGCGTCAACGCATCGATTCGAGATCGACGTACGACCCTTCTTTTGCCGTGATCCAGTGGGTCACGAGCGCCTCTCCATCCACGTCACGGGGGTAGACTGTGTATTCGTCGGGGCGGGAATCGTATTTGACAACGGTTCCGATCAGTTCCTTCTCTCTCGTCGGTTCGTCCTGCTTCGTGCGGTAATCTATCGCCATGATGGTGGGCTGGTGGATTGGTTCGGGTGTTCGTCTGCGATAGCTGCGGGGTGTTCTACTGTCGATATCCTACTCTTCGGCGGAGATATCTACGACGAGTACCGGATGTCGTGAGAGGGTGACCACCTTCTGGGAGACGCTTCCGAGGAGGTTGCGTCGGGGGTCTGCACCGTGAGTGCCCATGACGACGAGGTCGATATCGTTCTCGTCGGCGTAGGTGACGATCTCGTCCGCGGGATTCCCCTGACGGAGTTCGCCCTTCGCGTCGAGTTCGGCGGATTCGACCTTCGTTACGGCGTAATCGAGAGCCTGTTCGCCCTCGGCATGGAACTCGTCGGTCACTGCTGGAATCCGTTCCTCGTCGAGCGTCAGAAATGCCCTGTCGTCGACGACGTGCAGGACGTGGATCGTTGCGTCACGTCTCCCTGCGATCTCGAGCGCGTGCTCGATGACGGTTTCGGTGGCCTCGCTTCCGTCCGTGGGGAGCAGGATATCGTCGTACATCTGTATCTGTACGTTCTGACTGGGTCAGTATATAGTGGAACTGTCGTTCTCGGGGGATGAAAACGGTTCTCAGCGGCTGAAAATCACCTGTAAGCGAAGCAATAGCAGGATACCGATCAGTTCGTCCGATGCAACCGCCAGCGTTCGTAGAAACAGTCGACACCCGATTCGGTCTCCTCGAATGTTACCGTGCGCTTTTCGCCTTCGGGCGAGAGGGTGTAGAACTCCCCGCCTTCGATATCCTGTGTCTTCGGGACCAAGGTTTCACCCGACCCCGAGTACGGCCCCTCGAACGAGAGTCGGAGGACTTCGCCATCCCGCGAGACGGTCGCACGCCTGACACCGCGATAGGCTTCGTACTCACCCGTCAAATCGTCGAGGCGTTTTCGACGGGCGAAGAAGGAAGTGGGCTTCTCGGGATTCGCACCGAGGAGGAGCGCCAGTACCCCTTCGCCGAGTGCCGAGAGCGCGTGATCTGGGGCTGTGTTCGCGGCGAGCGCGACGCCGTACTCACCGTCTTCGAGGAAGCCGAGGTAGGACGACGAGACGCCGAGCGACCCACTGTGTCCGACGACCGTGCGGTCTCGCAGGTCGCGTCGTCGCCAGCCGTAGCCGTACGGCCCCGCTTCGGTTTCGACGTGTCCAGCGTGCATCGAATCCAGGGAATCTTGCGAGACGAGGGCGGTTCCCTCGAACTCGCCGTGCATCTGGAATCGGAGGTAGTTCGTCAGTTCGCGCACCGAACTGAGCAGTCCACCCGGTGCGTGACTGAGCTCTCTGACGGGAAGGGGCGTGGCCCTCGAGATGGGTTCGTCGTCTTCCAGGATGTAGGGCGTCATCACGTCGTCGTCCGACTCGAACTCGCTCGCGTCGAACGTCGAGCGCGTCATCCCGAGGGGGGCGAGGATCTCCTCGGTGGCGTACTCGTCGAACGACCTCCCTGAGCAGGCTTCGATAACCTCGCCGAGGAGCATGTAGCTGCTGTTCGAGTAAAAGAACTGGTCGCCGGGGGCGGCGGCGATCTCGTCCGTCGCGTTCCGCAGGTGGTAGTGGAAATCACCGTCGTCTGCCATCGGGATTCCGACTTCCTCCAGTTCCGCCCGGCGTGAGATGAGCGTCTCGCTGACGCCGAGGGAGGGCATCCCGGAGGAGTGGGTCAGTAGGTCGTGGATCGTCGCGCCGTTCAGGTCGATGTCGAGGTGGTCTGCGACGGGGTCGCCCACGTCGAGGTCGCCAGCCTCCTGCAATTGGACGATTGCGAGCGCGACGAACGATTTCGTGACGGACGCGACCCCGTACAGCGTGTCAGGTGTCGCCGATCGGTTCGTCGTCAGATCACGTGACCCGTACCCGTCGGCGAAGACGACCTCGTCGTCCTGAACAGCCGCGATACTCAATCCGGGGACGCGATGGTCGGTCTGCCACTCGACGAGAAGCGTTTCCAGTGCTCGACGATTGGTCTCAGAAAGCTCCGAATCGGCCATATGCGCGGGATTCGAACCGATCGACGATAAAACCAACCCGGCGAGATTTCACTTTCACCGTGCTCTGGTGAACTATTTACTTCTTACCTTCGAAGCGCGGGGCATGGGACTGATGCGACGACTCGGAGTATCCTCCGACCAGGAGACCCCATACGAATGCAAGGGGTGTGGTACCACCTTCGGGGTTCTACCCCAAGTCTGCCCCGAGTGCGGTAGCTACATCATCGAACGAGACGACTGGGACTGACGAACGACGAGTTCGTCTCCCGGTTTCACGCCGTCCACCCCTCCCGCCGAAAATTCGAAGACACGATCTCCCTCCCCGTGCGCGATTCCCGTCCACGAACCCAGTCGGGCGACTCCCGTCACCCGGCCATCGTTCGTCCAGACGACGTCGAGCGACAGCGGCGTCAGTGCTGTCGACGCACGACGTTCACCGACCGAATCGAACTCGAACTGGAGCGCGTACTCGTCGTGCCGAACCAGTCTGGCAAGTCCACAGATTCGAGCGCGGAGCGAATCGACCTGTTGGACCCGAGATGCAAGCGTTCGTTCGGTCCCATCCCGGCGGTGGACGACGTACATGATCGGTGACTATGCGGTCGGGACGATTATCGTTTTCGTGGGTCGGTTCGGTGGGCCGTTCCGGTGGGTCGGGTCGGACGTGTCGCGCACTGCGGTCACGCTTTCTCGCGGTGGTAGTTGCGCCCAAGGAAGAGGGTAAGGACGTGGAGGGCGACCAGTCCAGCGAACAACGTGAAGAGCTTTCCACTCGATCCTTCGAATAGCAGCGGAACGTATAGTATCGGGAGGGCGACTGACAGCCAGAAGCTGACGACCTGTAACGGTGCAGTGACGAATTGGTGGCTCATTGTGGAGAGGACATCGACCCACGACATACCAACGTATACGCGAACAGATACGAATACTATTGACCGGTTAATCACTTCTAACTGACTGTTAAACCGGTGTCGGACAATCAAAATCGAACCTTTCAAGACAGTGGTGGTTCGGAAAGGAGAGACTATCGTGATGTTCTCACACTGTCTGTCACAGCGCAGACAGACAAGAATCGCAAGACGGAAGCGCGTAAGACAATCTTCGAAACGGGACGGAACCCCCGTCTTGCTTTTTTTCGTCCGACTGTATGACTTCTACCCGTTTTTCGTCTGACAGGGCTTTATGATTTTTCAGGTGCTATGTGAGACGCACACGATTCCCGTGTCCCACGGAGGCAATCCCCAATGAGCAAATCAGAACCCGAGACGTGGCGAACCGGAACGAACCGGTCGACGTACCACACCCAACACGATTGGACCACGACAGAACCCCTCAGCACGACGGTGATGACGGCTGTTGCCGATGCGATGGGCGAAGACCCGGCCGAGATCGGCCCCCTGTACGAACGATTCGACCCCGATGCGCTGGACGGGTTGTTCTCTCCCCGACCAGATGGAGCGCCGCGAACGGGTGGTCACGTCGCGTTCACGTTCGAAGGCTATCACGTCTTCATCCAGAGCGACGGTCACATCGCCATCCACCCACCAGCAGAAAGGACGTAACTTTTTGTCTCTTCCGTTCCCACGGAACGACAGATGCGATGATCCAGCTACCGATACGGCGCTGTTCGGCCTGTGGCTACATCGGCCCAGTCGGCCGGTTCAAGACTGACGAGCGAGAACTGACGTGTCCCCGGTGTGGCCACGAACTGGCAGGGACGTTCGATCCACGACTGGCATGACAGGGACGACACTCGCCGCCGTCATCGAAGAGTACCTCGTCAGTATCGAGGGTGGAAACTACCGCACCAACACCGAATCCGTGCTCCGACAGTGGGAAGCGTGGCTCGCGCGCGAACGCGACGTTACCCACGTAGAGGACGTCGAGGTCATCGATTGTCGTCGGTACGCTCGTCACCTGAAACGAGAAGTGCGTGAGGGGAACCTGAAGGCATCGACGGCACACACCTACTACGCCTACGTCCGGGCGTTCCTCGGATTCTGTGAGGCGGACGAACTCATCTCGCGCAATCCCGCAGCCGTCTCGCGTGCACAGGCCGAACTGCCGGAGGACAACGCCGACACGAACCGCCAGTTCTGGTCGGAACGCGACCGGAAAGCGATCCTCGCGTTCATGGACAGACGGGTCGAACAGGCGCTAGACGAGGAGGCCGACGTCTCGCGCGAACGAGCGTACCGCGACCGTGCGCTCGTCCGCCTGCTCGCGCTCTCGGGTGTACGCGGCGCGGAGGTGTTCCGTGACCCCGGCGACGAGAAACGAACCGGCATCACCTGGGAAGACGTGGACATCGAAGGCGGCGCAGTCCGAGTCTTCGGCAAATCGCGGGAGTACGAGTACGCCCAGCTACCCCGCAAGGCAGCCGAGGCACTGGAACGCTACCACCGAGTGTCCGACCCGCCGACACCACGATTTCCGGTGTTCCCGACCGACCACGCACCCTCGAAGTATCGGGCCGTCCGCGAGCAGTTGGCCGACGACTACGACGAGGAGCAGATCGAGACCATCCTCGACGCGAACGACATCGACGACGTGGTACGAGAGTACGAGATCGTCATCCCCGCCATCTCGACTCGCGGGGCGCGCAACCTGATGAAGCGTCTCTGCGAGGAGGCCGAACTGGACATCGACGGCGAGTATCTGAAACCACATGGTGCGCGGCGGGGGTTGGGCCATCATCTCTACAGCGCGGGCCACGCCGAACTGGCACAGTCCGCACTTCGCCACGCCTCGATTGCGACCACCCACGAGAGCTACTCGAACATCCGAGCGAGCGAGACGGCAGAGCGCGTCGACGACGTTCTCGAAGACTGATCACTGGAATCCGTCCCCGTCCGGAGATCCTGTGACAGGGCTCTGCCTGTGCCGTTTTTCCGCCACCAACCCAACCAGGAAGGGGATGTGACTATATTCGTGATGTCCAATGTGAAGGTATGGAGCACGGTGAATCCCTCGACGGCTCATCCGATTCCCTGACGACGGCGTTCGAGGTTCTCTCAAACGACCAACGACGACAGATCCTCTTCGAACTCCTGGAGGAGTATCCACAGAAGGACGACGTATCGCTTCGCCTCGGCACCGATTCCGAGCTTCGATTGACCGCCGAAGTGATGCTTTTCAACTCACATCTGCCGAAACTCGAAGACTACGGTCTCATCGAGTGGAATCGGGAGGAGGGAGTGATAGCGAAAGGTCCACAGTTCGACGAGATTCGACCCGTTCTCGAACGTCTGGAGCCGTATCACGCCGAGTTGTTGGAAGACGTGTCGTCGTAACGCGGAAACCGACCGACTGAGCAGGGGACCGAGCACACCAGCGATCACGATTCGGGGGCAGACTAACGACCGCGATTCGAGAGACAGACCAACAGCCCCTTTTCCTCGCACTGCCGAGATTCGCCAATGCGATTCCGCCGGACGCTGACGGTCGCCCTGCTCGCCCTTCCACTCCTTGGGGGCGTGGCGACCGCACATGGCGTCACGACGCGGTTCGACGCGCCGATTCCGCTTTCCCTCCTGTTCGGGGGAGCGGGGGCGACCGTCGCGCTCACAGCGCTCGCGCTCACCGCCACGGTCGAACACACACCGACTGGAACGCGCCACGTGTCGCTAGTCTCGTCCGAAACTGCTCGTGCACTTCAACTCGCTGCTCGCGTGCTCTTTCTCGCAGCGTTCGTGTCTGTGTTGGTGGCTGGTGCGCTCGCGTCGCCGAACCCACGGGAGAATCCCGCGACCCTGTTCACGTGGTCGGTCTGGCTGAAGGGTGTCGGCCTACTGGCGGTGCTGTTCGGCAGTCCGTGGCAAACGCTCTCACCCTGGCGCACGATCCACGATGGGCTTTCGTGGCTCGAAGACGGGGAACTGGCCCTTTTCTCGTATCCCGACCGGCTCAGCGATTGGCCCGCGCTCGTCGGGTTTCTCGCCCTCGTCGGCGTCGCGGAGAACCTGACCGCGATTCCGGACTCACCACGACTGACCACTGCGCTCCTCGCGAGCTACGCCCTCTTCATGCTCTTCGGGGGTGTGCTGTTCGGTCGCGTATGGTTCCGACGTGCCGACCCCCTCGCCGTTCTCTATCGGCTGTTCGGTCGCGTCGCACCCATTCGAATCGCGGGAAGGGAAACAACCCTTCGACCCCCGTGGCAGGGGTGTCATCGTGCAGGCCGCTCGTTAGTGCTCGCGGCCTTCGTCGTGGCGAGCGTCTACACGGTGAGTTTCGACGGGTTCACCGAGACGCCGGAGTATCAGACGCTCTCGTTCGCGGCTCGGGACGTGACGGGACTGGGGGCTGTCGTCTCCCTCCCGCTCTACCTCGTGGGCTTTCTCGCGTTCCTCATCCTCTTCGGGGCAATCGCGGAGCTTACTCGACAGGTTTCGGGGACGGAAGATACGTGGCAGGAGATGGCCCGCGCACTTGCACCGACTGTGGTACCCATCGCCGTCGCCTACGAGGTCGCGCACAACTACCCGTTCGTGCTTCAGCAGTCGGCACGACTGCTGGAGGTGGTCGGCGGGCCGGAACTGTCACTCCTCGGGTGGCTCTCGCTTCCGGTGTTCTGGACGTCGCAAGTCGTGCTCGTCGTCGTGGGCCACCTCGTCGCCGTCGTCGCGGCCCACTACGTCGCGCTGGAGCGCACTGATCGGGTGGGATGGGCACACCTCCCGTTGACCGTCCTGATGGTGGGCTACACCGTCCTCTCGCTGTGGATCATCTCCCGCCCGGTGGCGACGTGACAGGGTTGGATGATGGGGTGGGGATCGCTCTCTGAATTCGACGGGCATACCAGAACCCCTTTTCTCGCGTGGTCGCTAGCGTGGGGTGATGAGCGAATCGACGCGCGGAATCCCCCGGCGCGAATTCATGAAAGCCGCCGTCGCTATCGGTGGGTCTGCGGCGCTGTCGGCCTGCCTCGACAGGGGTGGGATGCCAGACGTACCGCAGGGGCCAGACGATCTTTCGACGCTTCCGCAGCGCCAGCACGCATGGAATCAGTTCCTCGCCACGGACGATCACGGGAACGACGTGGCTCCCCGCCATCACGTGCTCCTCTTTCTGAACTATGCTGGCAGCGGTGGTGAGACGGGAACGCCCAGCGGTTCGGAGCGAAAGTCGGTCGAGCAGGCGTTTCGAAGCCTCGAACGCGCCTACCGTCGGAGCAACGACGGACTGCTCTTCACGGTTGGTTACTCGCCATCGTACTTCGCACGATTCGGCGGGGATGGAAGCGGTGAAGTCGGAATCGGCGTGCTGGCGAAACCGAAAGCCCTCGCGCCGTTCGAAGACCCGAAACTGGACGAACAGGATGCCGTCGTCCACCTCGCCAGCGACCACGCACAGCTCGTGCTGGCGGCGGAAGAGGCGTTGCTCGGCAACCGCGACGAACTGAACGGGGTCGACGTGACCGGTCTGTCAGGCGTGTTCGAGAAGGCCGACCGCCGAACCGGATTCGTCGGTGACGGCCTCCCTGCCGAGCATCAGGACGTGAACGGGATTCCCGACTCGAACCCCGTTCCCGAGGAATCGCCGCTCTACATGGGGTTCAAATCGGGGTTCCGGAAGAATCAGGCGTCGGAAGACCGGGTGACGATCCAGGACGGCCCCTACGCGGGCGGGACGACCCAGCACGTCTCCCGGCTTCGACTGCATCTCGACCAGTGGTACGAACAGGACAGCCGCGACCAGCGCGTCGCCAAGATGTTCTGTCCGGTACACGCCGAACGGGACATGGTCGACGGCGTGGGTGACAACCTCGGCGCTTCCAGCAAGATGGACGACGACTGTATCGAGCAGGTGGAAGACCACGCTCGGAAACGAGGTATGGTCGGCCACTCGCAGAAATCCGCCGGAGCGCGCGAGGGTGATTCGCCGATCATCCTCCGCCGTGATTTCGATTCGACCGATGGGGGCGAGGCGGGCCTTCATTTCGTTGCCGTCCAGCGAACCATCGCGGATTTCGAGACGACCCGTGAGGCCATGAACGGCACCGACCTCGCCGAGAACTCCTCCGTGGGACAACGTGTGAATAACGGCATCTTACAGTACATGACCGTCGAGCGCCGGGGGAACTTCCTGCTCCCACCGCGTTCGCTTCGGTCACTTCCGACACCGAATCCGTGAAAAATCGGGTGTGTTGGTGAAAGTGGTTTGCGGGATTTTCGAGGGTACCCGGTTTCCGTAGTTTCGGAAGGACGACACTTGCGTTACATTGACTCTGACATCGATGTGACGCGATCTTCGAAAGCCCCCGCTCGGTCGCGGTCGCTCTGCGACATCTCGACTCGGCACGCAAAGCGTGCCTCGCCGAGAGGGGTCACAGAGGCGATCACGTAAACGCGACCGAGCGGCCCCTTTCAGTCCACCCGAACAGTACCGCCACCGCACGCATGGCTGAACTACCGCCGAGCGTTCACACCGATCGATCATAGAAGTTCGCCAACCTGTCTGTGCCTCCCCCTGGCGGACTGAAAGGGCGAGCGGCGGTACGGGAAGCACGGCCCCGTAAGCACCGCAACCGAGTGAGCGAAGCGAACGAGGTGAGGCGCGCAGCGTGGGGCGAGCGTAGCGCCCGAGGGCTTTCGAGGACACAGTGACGTTGTTGGTAGCGTCTTCGTGGTGAGAGCGATAAGAGACGTTCAAGAACGTCGCTACTGCGAACACTCGTTCCGAGAGGTCCCTCGATACCGTAAACGAAACGTACTAAGACGTACTGATTTGTACTGAAATGTACTGACCAGATTCCAAAGCCGACGAATCGAACTCGTTTCGACGGGTGTACCAGAACCCCTTTTCCTGACCGATTATAAATCCCATTCGATGAACCGTCGCAGGTTTCTGCAGGCTGCGAGCGTCACCAGCACCGCCGCGGTGGCGGGGTGTTTCGGACTGTTCGAGACGAAGACCCTCCCGCGCGAACCGCCGATGGTGGAGAACCGCCCGAACGCGGTGTACTACCCATCACACGTCGAAGGGATGGAGATGGCGGGGATGGCGAAGAAAGGCCGTCTTCGATTGGCCCTGTTCTACTCGTTTCCGCACCGATTCTGGCTGATGGGTGGCGGGACGGCCAAACAGCAGGAGAAGGTCACCGTCCAGAAGGACGACGACCTGCATCTGATGGCCTCCGTCTGGGACGCGGAGACGAAGACGGTGCTCCCCACCGGAAACGTCCGGATCGACCTCTCGAAAGGGGACTGGAGCGACACTCGAACCATGTGGCCGATGCTCTCACAGAACATGGGCTTTCACTTCGGCGACAACATGTCGCTCGATGGCGACGGAACCTACGAGGCCGAGGTGCAGGTCGGTGGGCTGAGCATCCGCCGAACGGGGGCGCTCGCGGGGCAGTTCGGGTCGAGTGAGACGCTCTCCACCCAGTTCGAGTTCAGTCAGCAGAAACTGGAAAACACGCCGTACAACAAACTGGACGACAAGAAGGGAACGAAGGGTGCGGTGAACCCGATGGAGATGGAGATGCCGACGAGTCACGTCCCGCCGAAGTCCGACCTCCCCGGCCAACTCGTCGACGAGAAGTCGAGCGGTGACGCGAAGTTCGCCGTCTGCACGCATAGCGACACCGACCTCGCGGAGAACACCTATCTCCTCGTCTCGCCGCGGACGCCGCACAATCGCTACCCGATTCCGATGATGTCCCTCTCGGCGCGGCTGAAACGCGGCGGGAACGCCATCTTCGACGGGACGCTGAAGCCGACGCTCGACCCCGATATCGGCTATCACTACGGCGCGGATGTGAAAGGCGTCGAGTCGGGCGACGAACTGACCGTCCTGGTGGATTCGCCACCGCAAGTCTCCCGGCACGAAGGGTACGAGACGGCGTTTCTCTCGATGCCGAAGCTACGGTTTTCCGTGCAGTGATCGAAGCGGTAGTTTTCAGCGCAGGGACCAAAGCCACGGTTTCGGAGTGCTATCCGAGCCTCAGAAGTCGAGGAACAGCCCCCATAGTAGGACACAGACCCACAGGACGAGACCTGCTTTCACCAGCAGGTTCCAGCGCCCGTCCTCGCTCTGGCGTGCGCCACCGACCGCCATCACACCGACCGTCGTGAGGACGGCGATTCGATGTAACACGACCGCGATGGGAAGCACGTTCACCCCGATACTCTGGTAGTCCATGAGGAACCCGAGACCGAGACCCACGACTGCGACGACGAACCAGTCCAGCGACCGACGACCGTTCGGTAAGCCGATGGCAGCCAGCGGCAGTCCGATGACGAAGGTGAGATAGCCGACACCAGCGATGGCTTTCACCGGAACGAAGGGGAAGGTCGTCTCGACGAAGATGCTCGTCGCACGAACGACGAGCGGTAAGCTGAACAGTGAGACGGCGAGCGCGCCCCCGCGCTGGGTCGTCTCGTTCGAGAGTAGCGACGAGAGTTCTCGAATCGACTCCTTCACCGAGCCCTGGATGCCGACGGAGCCGAGCAGCAACAGCCCGAACAGGGCTGCTGGCACCGGTCGTAGATCGGTCTCCTGCCGTAGATCGACGACCGAAACCCAGCCGTCGGTGTCGATGATACCGCCGTTCGCGTAGCGTTTACGCGAGATATCGTCCACATACCACTTGCCGTAGTACTGACTGTCGAGGTAGTACTGTGCCTTCGAGAGCGACCCGACCGAGTGGCGAAGCCGGAACCAGTCCCAGTGCTCGTGGTGGGCCTGTATCGCCGTCCACGTGTTGTTCCCCTGCCCGCCTTCGTAGAGTCGAAGGTGGTAGCGCGACCCGAAGTAGGTTCCGTCGTGGAGCTGTGCCGTCTCCGCTACCCAGCCACCGCGCGAACCGGGAGCCTTGATGTACGTGTACCGAACCGCGCCCGTGGTCTTACTCCACCTGTCTGCCGAATCACCACTGCCTTCCGGACTATCCTCTTGTCTAATCCCTTGCCACTCGTTCGAATCGTTGTTCCACTGTGCATCCCGCTGATTCCGGAGTTGCATCTTCACCCGAGCGGAGTGGCCCTGAACGATCGCGTTGATGGGGAGCGTCAACGAGTCGAAAGACTTCTGACGGCTGGTGAACGGCCACAACTCCGCCGTGCTGTTCTCCTTCGGCGAAACCATCCGCACCTCGTCCGGATCTTTCGGGTTCTGTTCGTCGGACGACTGTGCGATGAGGAATCCGGGCTGGAAGATAAGCGCCACTACGAGTAAGAGGAGTGTTACACTGATCGCAGCGCGGCGGTCGAACCCGATTCGTGACTCGGGCATGCGTGTTCGTAATGATTCGAATCGTCCAAAATTAGTGTACCGGCCAACTTCAGTTACTAGAGATAATCGATATGACAAACGAGACGATAGCGACGTCGCTCCACGAGACGAACGGATCTGTCACACTGCTACTACGAGGAGAGAAAACAGGAACGGTTAGGCGACGACACGGTCATCCTCAGCGGCTTCGAGCAGTTCCTGATACCGATTTCGGATGGTGACTTCGCTCACGCTGGCGACCTCGCTCACCTGCGCCTGCGTCACCTTCTCGTTGCTGAGGAGGGCACCTGCGTACACGGCGGCGGCGGCGAGTCCGACCGGCGACTTCCCGCTGTGGACGCCCTGCTTTTTCGCGGCTTTGAGCAGGTCGTGGGCACAGCGTTCGGACTCGTCGCTGATGTCGAGGTCGGAGGCGAACCGCGTCACGTAGTTCTGTGGGTCGGCGGGCTGGATTTCGAGGCTGAGTTCGCGGACGATGTAGCGGTAGGTGCGCTTGAACTCCATCTCATCGATGCGGCTGACGCTCGCCACCTCGTCGAGACTGCGGGGGACGCTGGTCTGACGGGCCGCCGCGTAGAGCGACGCGGTCGCCACACCTTCGATGGAGCGTCCGGGGAGCAGGTCTTCTTCCAGTGCGCGGCGGTAGATGACGCTGGCCGTCTCCCGGACGTTCTTCGGCAGTCCGAGTGCGCTCGCCATCCGGTCGATCTCGCCGAGCGCCTGTTTGAGATTGCGCTCTTTGGAGTCGCGCGTGCGGAACCGCTCGTTCCACGTGCGGAGTCGCTGCATCTTCTCGCGCTGGCGCGAGCCGAGGGTTCGACCGTAGGCGTCTTTGTCCTGCCAGCCGATGTTCGTCGAGAGCCCCTTGTCGTGCATCATCTTCGTCGTCGGCGCACCGACACGGCTCTTCTCGTCTTTCTCCTTCGCGTCGAAGGCACGCCACTCTGGGCCGCGGTCGACGGAGTCCTCCTCGACGACGAGACCGCACTCCGAACAGACAGTCTCCCCGCGTCCCTCGTCGGAGACGAGTTTGCCGCCACATTCGGGACAGACGTCTTCTCGCTCGGTCTCGCCCTGGCTTTCCTCTTCTCGTTCGTGAGTCGCTACACCGGACTCACTGTTATTTTGGATCTTGGTCGATGTCATGGTGGTGGGTTGGCGGACGCTCCGGGAGGAGAAAACCTGAAGAATCCCGGGGAGCTACTTCCTAACCAACGGTTAGGGCGAAAACTACTTAAATGTTTCGCAATATGGTGCGTTTTGCACCGTTCCGCGTCACCCGTTACCAAGGTCTGAAACGATGATTTTCCGTATTTTAGCTCCCCAGTGGTCGGCGAAATCGTGAACCGAAAGGGACAAAATAATACCGGTTTCACGTCTGGTGATTTTACGGTGCAATTCGTACGTTTTGTCAGGCGCGTCGTGGTACTGGTTCGAATCGATCTCAGTGGATTCGAACAGCGATTAGCTCATCCCTCCAGATACGTCCTCGCTACCTCGTCGGGCACCTGTTCGAACACCCTGTAGAACTGCCCGACTGCGCTGAAATACGGTGGTATCTCCACGCAGAGCACGTCGTCAGCTTCACCTTGCAGTCGTTCGATCGACGAGGGTGACCCGACGGGAACGGCGAGGACGACGTGACTCGCACCCGCGTTGCGTACTTGCCTGAGACAAGCGATGGTCGTCGCACCTGTGGCGATACCGTCGTCTACCACGACGACTCGCTTCCCCGTTACGTCCGGAATCGGGTCGTCACCACGATACTGTCTCGCCTTCTCTCGGGCCACTTCGGCCTGTCGCTCACGCTCTCGTTCGATGTACGTGTTACCGACACCGATCCGGCCGACGAGGTCGTCGTTCAGCCACACGCTCCCGTCTGCTCCGACCGCACCGATAGCGAGTTCGGGATTACCGGGTGCGCCCAATTTCTTCGCCACCACTACATCGAGCGGAACACCGAGTGCATCGGCGACTGGCCTTCCGACGGGAAGTCCCCCGCGTGGAATGGCGAGCACGATGTCCGCGTCTACTCCTTCGCTCACGACGAGTTCTGCGAGTCGTTCTCCCCCGTCCGTTCTGTCGTCGAACATCTTTCACCCCTGTTCAGAGTAATGCGGTCGGTCGCTAAAAGTACTCGGCGCGTCGGAAGACCGACTCTCACCGAACGACCGAAGGTTCAACGAGTAAGTTCACGGAGGTCGAACGGGCTGTCGATGACGCGCGTCTCACAGGGTACCGTCCTCGAACAGTGGCTCGAACTCGAACGTCGAAAGACGGAGACACCCCCGTTCGACCTCGAATCGCTGTCGGAGCGAGAGTTGCTCGACCAGCTTCTCGACCTGAAGCCGGGTGCAGCGTCGTTCATCTGGCGCGAGCCGCCCAGAGAGTGGCGGAGAATAACGCTCTCCCGGCAGGCGTTCGAGCGGTTGCGGGTCGTGGCGGGACCGGACGACATGCAGTGGCGCGCGCTCTCGCCAGATGGAACGATCCTCGGAGCGGCCTGCCGGATTCGGGACAGCGACCCCGACCAGTTGACCGCCGAGACGGGCATCGATGTTCGTCATATCCTGTCGTGTCGAGACGACCCGCCAGACGACCCCCTCGTGCTGGTAGACCGGCGGGACTGTCGGCCACCTCGCGTGGCAGACGGAAACTACCGAGCGACGGCGCGAGCACTGACACTGCTCGAAACCGGCCAGTACGAGCCAGTTCGCGCGTATCTCGCCATCTGCCCGAACCCAGTGCTCGACCACCTTCGTCGTCGAGCGTGTGACCTCGCGTGCCGTGTCCTCGGTCGCCGAACGTGGTAGCCGAAAGGAATTTCATGGAATCCGTCGCATGAGGTGTGTGCCATCTGCACACACAGTCTACTTCACTGGGCCACACGAACTCGACGTTCGCGTGGAGGGGGTTTCCGAACCAGGGCCGGACGAGGTGCTCGTTCACGCCGAGGTGTCGGCGGTCAGCTCCGGCACCGAACTCCTCGTCTATCGCGGGGACGCGCCGACCGAACTGGCGACCGACGCGACCATCGACGCGCTCTCTGGAACGCTCGACTTTCCGCTCCAGTACGGCTACGCGACGGCGGGGACCGTCGCTGCGACGGGAAACGACGTCTCGGACGACTGGCTGGACGAATCGGTGTTCGCGTTCCACCCCCACGCCAGTCACTTCCTCGCATCGCCCGACGACCTCCTCCGGATTCCAGACGAGTTTTCTCCCGAGGAGGCCGTCTTCTTGCCGAACGTCGAAACGGCGGTGAACTTCGTTCTCGATGGTGTCCCCCGAGTCGGTGAGCAGGTCGTCGTCTTCGGACAAGGCGTCGTCGGGTTGTTGACCACTGCCTTACTCGCGGCGTACCCTCTCGCCGACCTCGTGGCGCTCGATTGCTACCCGGCCCGTCGTGAACTCTCCCGTGAAATGGGTGCAGACCACTGTCTCGACGCGACGGACGACATCCGCGAGCGAATCGAAGCCATTCTCTCCCGACCAGACGCGCCGAGCAGATCGGATCTGACCTACGAACTGTCCGGCAATCCGGCCGCACTGGACGATGCAGTGGCGGTGACGGGTTACGACGGGCGAGTGCTCGTCGGCTCGTGGTACGGCGAGAAGCGAGTAAGCCTGGATCTGGGAGGGTCGTTTCACCGAAGTCGGATCGACGTCACCAGTACGCAGGTGAGCACCCTCGACCCGACACTTCGCGGGCGGTGGGACACCGACCGCCGACTCGCCGTCGCGTGGCGACGACTCGCCGACATCGACACGAAACGACTCGTCACGCATCGAATCCCTGTCGAGAACGCACCTGAGGCGTACCGACTGCTGGACGAATCCCCGAACGAGGCGGTGGCCGTCCTCCTGACATACGAGTAACCATGTACGAAGTGAGCGTTTCACGGACGTTCGTCGCACAGCACTACCTGACCGTTCCGAATCCCGGCCCGGAAGGTGAACTTCACTCCCATCGGTACGGAGCCGAACTTCGTCTTCGCGGGGAGGCGTTGAACCAGTTGGGTTATCTCGTCGATATCGACACCGTGCGCGACTCGGTGGACGACGCGGTCGCCCGTTACCGAGACGAGACGTTGAACGACCTTCCGGAGTTCGACGGGTTGAATCCAAGCGTCGAGCACTTCGCACGCCTATTCTGCCACCGCGTACTCGATGGTATCGACGAGTCGGCGGTCAGCGAGGTGAGCGAATCGGCAGTCAGGATACGAGAAGATGACGATGCCTGGGCCGCCTTCGAGCGATCGATATGATGCGCCTTGGCTTCGTCGTCTACGGGTCGCTCGCCGAACAGTCCGGGGGGTTTCAATACGACCGAAAACTGGTCGAGCACCTCCGAGAGCGTGGCCACGAGGTACAGGTCGTCGGCCTGCCGTGGGATAGGTACGGTCGCTGTCTCCTGCACAATCTCTCGCCGGGACTTCGGTCGGATCTCGCGGGATTCGACGTGCTTCTCGAAGACCATCTCTGCCACCCTTCGCTCGTCTGGGGAAACCGGTCGCTCGACACGCCGATCGTCTCCGTCGTCCACCATCTTCGGTCGAGCGAGCCACGCGCCACGTGGAAAAATCGCATCTATCGCGCCGTCGAACACCACTATTTCCGGAGCGTCGATGGGGCGATCTGCAACAGCGAGACGACGCGTGAATCCGTTCTGGACCTCCACGACTTCCACGACCTCCGATCGACGGTTGCGTACCCTGCGGGCGACCGATTTGCGCCGATTTCACCACGTCGAACACCGAACTGGTTCGACGAACCACTCCGACTCGTCTTCCTCGGCAATCTCGTTCCGAGGAAGGGCCTTCACGTCCTCCTTTCGGGACTCTCACGGGTTCGCGGCGACTGGCAGCTCTCGGTCGTCGGTGCGCCAACGAATCCGACGTACGCGGAACGAGTTCGGCACTACTGCAAGGAACTTCGGTTAGGTGAGAAGGTCACGTTCACGGGACGACTTCCGAACGATGGGGTCGCCCGGGAACTCACCCGGAGTCACGTGCTCGCCGTTCCATCGCTGTACGAGGGGTTCGGACTGGTCTATCTCGAAGGGATGGCTTTCGGATTGCCCGCGATCGCCACGGCTGCAGGCGGTGCGGACGAGATCGTCTCGGACGGCGATACCGGATTCGTACTCCCGCCGGACGACCCCGATGCTGTCGCAGCGGCGGTTCGCATCTTCCGGGACGACAGGGGCCTCCTCAGACGGATGAGCGAGGCATCGCGGGAACGATTCGAATCCCATCCCGATTGGAACGATGCGACGGATGCGGTCGAGCGACTGCTCGACGAAGTGACCGGGGGCGCAAGCACTATTCCCGCAGAGACATGACGTTCCAGCAGTATCTCGACGCGAAGCGAACCGTGGACGACCGGGCGCTGAACCGCCGGGTTCTCGGCCAGTTTCGACGGGGGCTCCCGGACGCTGCACGGATTCTGGAAGTCGGTGCCGGAATCGGTGCGATGGGAGAGCGACTGCACTCGTGGGACTGCTTGCCGCCGCGCACCCACTACACGGTACTCGACATCGACCCGGAGAACATCGATGTAGCTCGGGAGCGACTGCTGGCACGAGGATTCGAACCGTGCGACGATGAGCGTCGAAGCGACGAACTTCGGTTCGAGCGCGGTGACCGACGCAGTACCGTCGTCTTCGAGGTCGCGGATGCAGTCGAATTCGCGGGGGAGACCGACCGAACCTGGGACGCTCTCGTCGGCCACGCTGTCGCGGATCTGTTCGACCTCGACTCGGTACTGCCCGTGTTCCTGTCGGTTCTTGATTCGGGCGGCCTCTGCTACTTTCCCATCACCTTCGACGGCGGGACGTCGTTCGACCCATCCCATCCACTGGACGACCAGGTCGAATGCCTGTATCATCGGCACATGGACGACGGGGATGGGAGTAGCCGGGCGGGACGACGACTGCTCGCGGGCCTGCGTGCGCAGGACGCGCAGGTGCTCGCCGCAGGCAGTTCGGACTGGGTGGTGTTTCCCCGAAACGGCTCGTATCCAGCGGACGAGCAGGTCTTTCTCGACCACATCCTCGAAACCATCGACGGTGTGCTCGCAGGGCATCCCGACCTCGATTCGAGGGGGTTCTCAGACTGGCTGGCGACACGGCGGCGACAACTGGCAGACGCGGAACTCACGTACATCGCCCACCAGCTCGACGTGCTGGCGAAGCGAGTATGATCGATTCTCGTCGTAGGCCGAACTCGTGTCATGAACGATTCGATGACGATTCTCGGATCTAGTATTCGAGTTGACTGGAACGAAATCACCAGCCAGCAATGGTAGATGAAACACAAAATACTCAAAGTGAACGTTACTGAGTACAGATGTATGGACTGGACGGACCGACTTCCGCCGCGAGCGTGGCTCGTGCGCGGCGTCGTCTTACTGCTGATCGTCGCCCTACTCGCGCCCTCCGCGGTCTCCGCGATAACGTACGACCAAGAGGAATCGAACCTGCAGCGGGGAACCATCGAAAGCCCCGCCAACGGAACCACCATCATCAGCGTTCAAGGCTACCACTTCCAGGGTAAAGGGAACAAGAAAAAGCCCGCCCGTCTCGTCGCAGTCGGCCCGAAAGGCAACGTCGAATGGGTACACAACGGCTCGAAAGAAGGTGCGGCGTGGTTCTACGACGTCGACCCCCTGGAGAACGGAAATCTCCTCGTCACCTCGACGCAGCGCGGCGGCACGCTCGTCTACGAGTACAACCCCGACACGAAGGAGAAGGTGTGGAAGCGATTCCTCGAGATCCACGACACGCACGATATCGACCTCATCAACAACGGGACGCAGTTGCTCGTTGCCAACATGCGTGCATACAACGAAAGTGCCAACCGGAACGACGACAGCATCTACGTCTACGACCTGGAGAAGGACGAGATCGTCTGGCGCTGGTACTTCCGCAACCACTACGAGAAGAGTGCTGGCAACAAGTTCACCAGCGACTGGACGCACGTGAACGACGTCGACAAGATCGGGCCGGGTAAGTACATGGCCTCACCTCGGGACTTCGACCAGGTCATCGTCGTCGACCGCGAGTCGAAGGAGATCACGATGAAACTCGGGGAAGATCAGAACTATGAGACACTCTACAAACAGCACAACCCCGACTATCTCGAAAGCGAGGATGGCACCCCGACGATGCTCGTCGCGGACTCCGAGAACCACCGCATCGTGGAGTACGCAAAACGCGGCAGCGACTGGGAGAAGACGTGGCAGATGGGGTCGTCCGAGAAGTTCAACTGGCCTCGTGACGCCGACCGATTGCCGAACGGAAACACGCTCATCACCGACTCTTCGAACCATCGCGTCATCGAAGTGACGCCGAAAGGCGAGATCGTCTGGGAGTTCTACTCACCGTGGCTCCCCTACGAAGCAGAGCGTGTAGCCCACGGCGGCAGTTCCAACGGCCCGACCATGGCAGACCAGGGCGTGACTGGTGACTATCAGGTCTCCGGCAGCGCGAACATCGACCCCGGAACCGGTGACCGCGTGAAGATGTCGGTGTTCCTCGCCAACACGTTCGACGGAACGTCCTACGAGGACGACATGCGCTACTACGGCGAACGCTGGGATCAAGTGACGCCGTTCATCCGCCCCATCTGGATGAGCGAGTACGCCTTCATCGCCGCGCTGTTCGCCATCCTGTTGGTGCTCGGTTTGATCGTCGGCGAACTGGTGTATCAGCGACAGCGGCTATATTACGGTGTGAAAAGGCGAGTGGCCTAACTACAGACCCTACTGATAATCCACGTCTCCTTCTCCTTCACCGATCCACGCACCTCTATCGGGTTCCCGCGACGCCAGCGGGTCGATGTCCTTGTACCACGGCACGTTCTTCAGTTGCTCCTTGTTGTAGACCAGATCGTCTTTCGTGTCACCCGTGAACTCGAAGTTCTGGGTGAGCAAGATCGCGTCGACGGGGCAGACTTCCTCGCAGAGTCGGCAGTAGATACACTGGCCGACGTGGAGGTTGTACTGCTCGCCGTTGCGCTGGTCGTCCTGCACGATCTGGATCGTGTCGTTCGGGCAGACGTTCTCGCACTGCCGACACCAGATACAGCGCTCCTGGCTGAACTTGTGGATGCCGCGGAAGCGCGGGCTGACTTCGGGAGCCACGTCGGGGTACTCCACCGTGAACGTCGAGCCGTCCAGCGCGTGTTTCATCGTCGTCGCCATCGATTTGAGCAGTCCGATCATCGGTCGACCTCCCCCAAGATGATGTCGAGACTGCCCAACGACGCGACCAGGTCCGGCACGAACTCGCCTTCGGCCATCTCCGGGAGTGCCGAGAGGTTGTGGAAACACGGACTTCGAATCTTGAATCGCGCCGGCTTCGATGTGCCGTCAGAACGGATGTAGATGCCGAGTTCGCCTTTTGCACCTTCGACGGCGCGGTACGTTTCGGTGTCCGCCCCGGGTTTGAGCGTCCGGGGGACGTTCGACTGGATCTCGCGCTCGTCTTCCGGCCAGTTTTCGAGCAGATCGACACACTGCTCGATGATCTTCGACGATTCCGCGACCTCGCGGAGACGCACCAGCACGCGCGAGTAGTTGTCACAACCGTCTTCGGTGACGACGTCCCAGTCGAGCTGGTCGTAGTAACCGTAGGGGTCGTCACGGCGCAGGTCGTAGTCGATGCCCGAAGCGCGTGCGACCGGGCCGGTCGCACCGTACTGCTTGGCAACGTCGGGTTCGAGAACTCCGGTGTCGATACACCGCAGCTGGAATATCTCGTTGCCAGTGATGAGGTTGTGATACTCTTCGAGCGCCTCCGGCAGTTCGTCCATGAAGTCTCGAACCTTGTCGAAGAACTCGTCACGTGGCTCCGGAAGATCCCACACGACTCCACCGAGCCGGAAGTAGTTGAACATCATCCGCTGACCGGTCAGATCCTCCAGGATGTTCTGGGTTCGCTCCCGGTCGCGCATCGCGTACATGAAGATGGCCGTGAAGTCACCGTATACGTCGAGCGCGAAGGTTCCGACCGCGAGCATGTGCGCGGCGATCCGGCATAGTTCTGCACTCATCGTCCGGAGGATCTGTGCGTACTCAGGTACGTCCAGATCCGCGAGATCCTCTGCAGCGCGCGCGTAGGCCCACTCGTTGAGCAGCCCGGCCGATGCGTAATCCCAGCGGTCTGGATACGGCATTATCTCGTGTCGGTAGTTCCCCGATTGGGCCATCTGCTCCTCACAGCGATGGAGATAGCCAACGTCGGGTTTCACGTCGATCACCTGCTCACCGTCCAGCACCGTCTCCAGGTGAAGCACTCCATGCGTGGCGGGATGGTGTGGCCCGATGTTGAGGAAGATGGTGTCCGCTTCCTCGACGAGGTGGTCTTCCTGCAACGGATTCCTGTGGGCTTCCAACGTCACTATCTGCGGTTTGTCCTGGTCGTAATCGAGCGAGAGCGGATGGCCCTGCCACGTCTCCGGGAGGAGGATTCGCCGCATGTCCGGATGGCCTTCGTACTCGATACCGACGAGGTCGTATGCCTCGCGCTCGTGCCAATCCGCCGTCCGGAACACGGGTTCTGCCGTCTGGCTCACCGGATTCTCCGTGCTCGTCGGCACGACGATGCTCACCTCCTGCTGTGGATCGACGTACTTTTTCAGGTGGTAGATGCTCTCGTATCGGTCGTCGTACTGCTGGGCCGTCAGACACGAGAGGTGGTCGAATCCGGCCTCGTCGCGCAGGATGGTGAGCACGTCCTGCACCTCGTCAGGCCGAATCACGAACCCCGGCGCATTCAGATGTTCCTCTCGACCGATGACGTGGTCACCTAACAGTTCGGCGAGTTCGTCGTCGCGGAGACGCTGTTCCTGTACCGGCGAACTCATGGCGAATCCACCCAGTTGTAGCGCATGACGAGCGAATCCTCGTCTATCTCGTCGGCGAGCGTCTCGACCAGTTCGTCACGTTCTAAGTCACCGAACCGCTCCAGTTCGTACGGTTTCACGACGACCGGGCTCGCCTCGCCGTGTGCGATCCGCTCCTGTAGCTTGGCGATACCGTAGATGAGCGCCTCGGGGCGCGGCGGGCAACCGGGGACGTGGATGTCCACCGGGATGACCTCTTCTGCGCCCTTGATGACGTTGTACCCCTCCTGAAACGGCCCGCCGGAGCAGGTACACGACCCCATGCTGACGACGAACTTGGGCTCGGGCATCTGGTCGTAGACGCGCTTCATGCGCGGCGCGAACTTCGAGACGATGGTTCCCGGCACGATGATGACGTCTGCCTGTCGTGGCGATGCTCGTGGGACACCTGCCCCGAATCGATCGAGGTCGTGTTTGACCGCGTAGGTGTGCATCATCTCGATGCTACAGCAGGCGATACCGAACTGCAACATGAACATCGACGACCCTCGAACCCAGTTCATGAAGGCGTCGAACTTCGTCAGGATGAACGGCGACGTTCCGAGCGCGTCTCTGAGCTTCGAGTCGAATCGATTCGGTAACTCTTCTTTCGCTTCCCGACGACTGGTCGGTGTCGCCATCCGACCTTCGGGTAGATTATCTGCTTGTCGTACTGGCTGTGATTTTTCACTCACGTTCCCCCACCCCACCGCCCGTCTCACGGGCGTCAGAGGGCGTTAGGGAGGGACAGTCATGAATATTCGGGGTGGTTCGAGCCGCGATAGCGTCGGCTGTCACAATCGAACGCTCAACCACGTTGGGTTCGGCGTTGACCGTGGTCAGTCGGTGACCAGCATCGCCGCCGTGACTATCGCGCTAAAATGGGAAGGGAACTTTCGACAACGGGACAAGGGGGACAAGAACGAGCACTCGACGGTCAGATGAGCAACTGGATGTCGGAGTCGGCCATGTGTTCGAGGGCGGTGGCTGCACCCACACCGCTCACGACGCCGTCGTAGAACTCGTCGTCCTCGTAGTCCATCAAGTCCATCGTCATCTGGCAGGCCTGCAGTTCGACGCCGCTCTCTACCGAGACGTCGATGAGTTCTTCGATGGTCGCCGTGCCGTTCTCGTCGATCTTCTTCTGCATCATCTTCGTCGCCATCGAGTCCATGCCGGGGAGCGCAGCGAGCGCGTTCGGCATCGGCATGCTGGGGTTACCGACGGCGCTGAGTTTGAGCTCCTTCGACTTCTTCTCGTGGAGGATGTCGAGGCCCCAGAACGTGTGGAAGACCACGACATCCCAGCCGAATGCTGCGGCGGTGCTGGCGAGGATGAGGGGCGGGTACGCCATGTCCAGGGTCCCCTTCGTGGCGATGATGGTCATCTTCTTCTGGCCGCCGACCTCCTCTTTCAGGTCGGCGAGTTCCTGCTCTAGCTCATCTAGCTGTTCCTGGAGCGCCGCCTCACTCAGGCCATCGGTCTGCGAAGTGTCGGGTGTGTCCGTACTCATGTTTACGCCGTTTTACGGACGAAGTGGCGGTACACAGCCTCACCGTTCTCGGTGCCTTCCTCCTGGTCGAGGAGTTCGACACCGTCGGTGGTGTTCGCCCATCCTTTGATGTCGCTCATGCTCCCGGAGTCGGTTGCGACGACTTCGAGTATCTCACCCTCTGCGAGGCCGTCCGTCGCTTGCTTCGTCTTCACGACGGGCATCGGGCAGTTCATTCCTTTTACGTCGAGTGTTTCCGTGATTTCGTATTCCGTACTCATAGTGTTCACCAGTGTTCTATCTTGGACGTATCCAACAATACTGGTGCGAGGGTTAAAAGTGTGTTGGTCGATGGGGATACCACACACAACCATCGACACGAATCGACGATACCCCCGTTCGTTCGACTATAGCTTCGTTCCCAGCGTACTTCTTAGTTGCGCTCGTGCGATAACAAACTGGTTACAACGAGGATAGCCGAAGACACCGCAATCAGTATTGCAGGGTATTCGGAATACTATGCAAACACTTATACGTCCGTATCCGATAGGGATGACCGTACATGAGTGAACAAGAGTTCCCGACCCCAGAAGTGGAGGTCGAGTCGATTACGCCAGAAGAACTGAAAGAGAAGATCGACGCGGGCGACGACGTGACGATCCTCGACGTGCGGATGGAAAGCGAGTTCGAAGAGTGGCGGATCGAAGGTGACTCGGTCACGAACATCAACATCCCCTACTTCGAGTTCCTGACCGGCGAGCCCGACGAGGAACTGTTCGAAGACATCCCCGAAGATGAGCACGTGACCGTTCTCTGTGCGAAGGGTGGCGCGAGCGAGTACGTCGCCGGACTGCTGAAGGAGCGTGGCTACACCGTCGACCACCTCAGCTCCGGTATGAACGGCTGGGCGAGCATCTACGAGTACCACGAACTCGACACCGAATCCGACGCGACCATCGCCCAGTACCAGCGACCCTCCAGCGGTTGCCTGGGCTACCTCGTCGTGAGTGGTGACGAAGCCGCCGTCATCGACCCGCTTCGCGCGTTCGCCGACACGTACGTACAAGACGCACGCGCGCTCGGCGCGGAACTGAAATACGCAGTCGACACGCACATCCACGCCGACCACATCAGCGGCGTCCGCACGCTCGCCGAAGAAAATGGCGCAGAAGCGGTCATCCCTGCCCCTGCAGAGGGTCGTGGTGTCGAATACGACATCGAGTACACGACCGTCGAAGACGGGGAAGAACTCTCGGTCGGCGATACGAGCATCGAGGTCATCCACACGCCCGGCCACACCACGGGGATGACCTCCTACCTCGTGGACGATGTGTTGTTCACGGGTGACGGCCTGTTCACCGAGAGCGTCGCTCGCCCCGACCTCGAAGAGGGTGACGAAGGCGCACCGGATGCGGCAGGGATGCTCTACGACTCCCTGCAGAACAAGGTTCTCACGCTCCCCAACGAGACGTACGTCGCTCCGGCGCACTTCAGCGACGCAGCGACCCCGCGTGCGGACGACACCTACACCGCGACGATCGCGGAACTGACCGAATCGATGGACGCACTCTCCATGGAACGCGACGAGTTCGTAGAGTTCATCCTCTCGGACATGCCGCCGCGCCCGGCGAACTACGAAGACATCATCGAAACCAACTTAGGCCTCAAGGACGCAGACGACGAAGAAGCGTTCGAGCTCGAACTCGGCCCGAACAACTGCGCTGCCAGCCAAGACGCGATGACGAGCGACTGAATTGGCGCGCTGATTGACTAACATATGGTATACGAATTGGCACCGATATTCACGTACGCTGAACTGTTCCCCAACGGAATCACACGATACGCAATCGGGGGGCTGCTTATCGGTCTCGGGGCAGCGGTCATCTACCTCGGGACGGGCATCATCGCTGGTGCGAGCACGTTCCTCGAATCGACACTGTCGTACGTCTCGGACATACCGCGGTTCCAGCGACCGCAGTACATCGCATCACGAGACTGGCGTGTCGTCTTCACGCTGGGGATCGTCGGCGGGGCAGCCATCTATCAGGCCGTCTTCCACGGCGAGATCTGGACGACGGACGTGCAGTGGTGGCGACTGCTCGGTGGGGGCATCCTCGTCGGTGTCGGCACCCGGATCGGGAAAGGATGTACGTCCGGCCACGGCGTCTGTGGCGTCGGCTCTGCCTCGTCGACGTCCATCGCCAACGTGGCGACGTTCATGGCGGTGGCGATCGGAACGGCACAGCTAGTGCAGGCGCTGGGGGTGACACCATGAGCGGCCAACGTGGCCCGCTGTTCCTACCACTGATACTGGTGGGCGGACTGATCTTCGGATTCGGACTCGGCTACAGCCACATGGCTCAACCCGAAGTCGTCCTGGACTTCCTCCAGTTGGAAGATCTTGGCCTCCTGTTCGTGATGGGGGGTGCCGCCGTCGTGACGGCTATTACGTTCGCCATCGCAACGCATCTCCTCGACCGCGCACCACTGACCGGAAACGAATACAAACGTCGGCTGAAATCGTTCGACCGGAACGTGCTCATCGGCGGTAGCATCTTCGGCGTCGGCTGGGGGGTCTCCGGAATCTGTCCGGGGTCTGCCTACGCCAGCGTGGGAATCGGAAACTACCCGATGTTGCTCGGCGTCGGCGGGATGTTCCTCGGAGCGTACCTCCAGGGACTCTGGCGCAAACACCGTTCCGAATCGTCTTCCCCGACGTCGACCGCAGACTGAACCCCCTTTTCGCCCGTTTCACGTTCGTTTTCCAGTGCCAAACCGAAAACGGATAGCGTACTGAATCCCACATGCATAGTTTTGTAACAACCACACAAAACTGTTTTATTCCGTCACTCCGTACCCACGACCGATGAATCAAGCGAATCGTATCGAACCGGCGCGTCCGGGGAGGAGGCTGTGATGGCCGACCTCGTGACGGTGGTTCCGATCCTGATCGCTATCCTGAGTAGCGCCTTCATGGCGTGGGTTCTCGGGGCAGGGTCGAGCGGTGCGACTCCATTTGCGCCAGCGGTCGGTGCAAACGCCATCTCGATTCTTCGTGCCGCGTTCGTCGTCGGAATCCTCGGATTTGCTGGTGCCGCGATCCAGGGAGGAAACGTCTCCGAAGCAGTCGGCAGTGGACTCGTGACAGGGGTGACGCTCACACCGATGGCCGTCATCGTCGCGCTGTTGACGGGTGCCGGACTGATGGCGATCGGCATCTACGCTGGAATCCCTATCGCAACCGCATTCACGGTCACAGGGGCAGTCATCGGTGTCGGACTCGCACTCGGCGGCACGCCCGCGTGGGAGAAGTACCGCGTGATAGCAGCCCTGTGGCTGTTGACGCCGGTCGTTGGTGGCGGCCTCGCGTACGGTATCGCTAGCCTCCTGCCCCGTAAAGACGTGCCAGAACGAATCAGCATCCCTGTACTCGGCGCGCTCGTGGGTCTCGTCGTCGCGAACATCGATTTTACCTTCCTCGGACCGAACGGAGAGGCACGGTCGCTCGCAGAGTCAGTCGCTGTCAGTGTGCACGTGCCAACACCCGCTGCTCGTGTCGTGGTCACGCTCGTCGTCGCAGTCGCTATTGCTCTCGTTCTCCGATGGGACATCGAACGGGACGAGGCAGTGGCGCTCAGACGATTTCTCCTGGCTCTCGGCGGATTGGTCGCGTTCGCCGCAGGTGGGAGTCAGGTCGGATTGGCGGTCGGCCCACTGCTACCGCTATTGGATGGGTTCGCCGTTCCGACAGTGCTCATCCTGGTCGGCGGTGGCGTCGGTCTCCTCATCGGTTCGTGGACGGGTGCGCCCCGGATGATACAGGCGCTTTCGCGGGAGTACTCCTCGCTCGGGCCGCGCCGGTCGATCGCCGCACTCATCCCGTCGTTCCTCATCGCGCAGACCGCGGTCTTGCTCGGCGTTCCGATCTCGTTCAACGAGGTCATCGTCAGCGCCATCGTCGGAAGTGGTGCTGCCGTCGGCGGAAACGGAAACGTAGAGAGCACGAAACTTCTGAAGACGGTGGGTGCGTGGGCCGGTTCGTTCGTCGTCGCGTTCGCAGTCGGATACGGCGTCTTCATCGTCGCGCTTCTGTAGGCACTGGTCGAGAAGCGATTCATAGGTTATCGATACGATTCTTGGATTCAATATTGCATAGAAATCCCAAAGTTGTTAGTAGCAGAAGCCGGTAGCTGCCAGCCGTACAGAAAAGCATGGTTCCCACAAAACAACGAAATCCCGACAGGTGGAAACAACGATGACCTCGTCTGGAATCGAGCCCCTCGACAGAATTGCGGTTACGGTCGAGACGGACGGCACGGTGCTCGATATGGCACTGTACGCCGGGTATGGTTTGCTAGCGATGATAACCGAGTCGGGTGTCGAAACAACACCGAGTAACCAGATAATACCAGGAAATCAAACGATACTGGGTGACCAGACGTGATGGGACTCGGATTGAGTCCGACGACATTCGCGGTGTTCGTCGGGTTCGGATTGCTCATCGGCGTCCTGTTCGGCTTCTTCGGGATGGGTGGGTCGTTCCTCGTCACTCCCGCTCTCCTCGTGATGGATTATCCGGCACGGGTCGCGGTCGGAAGTGGGCTGGCATTCGTCTTCGGAACGTCCGTCATCGCTGCGCTCAAACACCGCGACCATGGGCAGGTCGATTACAAACTGGGTGTGCTCTTCATCACCGGCATGACGGTCGGTATCGAGGGTGGAAAAGAGATCGTCTTCCTCCTCGAAAAGCTCGGGATGGCCGACCTCGTCGTCGGAACCGCCTACGTCGTCCTCCTGGGGGCGGTCGGACTCATCATCCTGAACGACGCACGTACCGCCACCGACGAAACCGACCCGCCGCTCGTCGAACGCTTCGAAACCTTACAGCTCCCGCCGACCGTCACGATCAAGGGTGGAACGGAGGTGTCGGTGTGGCTCACGCTGGCTATCGCGGCAGCCATCGGCGTCCTCTCCGGGTTCCTCGGCGTCGGCGGCGGATTCCTGCTGATGCCCGCCATGATGTACGTACTCGGTGTGCCTGCGGCTGTCGCGGTCGGAACGGACGTGTTCCAGATCACCGCATCCGGCGCTGTCGGTTCGTTCCTCTACGCGCAGAGTGGCGCTGTCGATCTCTCTATCGTCGTCCCGCTGTTGGCCGGAAGCGCACTCGGCGCACGCCTCGGCGCGGCGGCGACGGCCATCGTGGACGAAGACGACATCAAGGGATACTTCGCCGCCATGCTGTTGGCCGGGAGTGCCGCCGTGGCGAGCAAACGGCTCGGCAACACCTTCGACATCGATGCGCTGGTCACGCTGAGTATGGTGCTCATCTTCGGCGCGGCGTTGCTCGTCAGCGGTGCGATCGTGTACGCAACCGTCAAGAATCTTCGCCAGGAGGGGACGACCACAGTCTCGACTGCAGACTGATACCGAACCAATATCTTTCATATCGGCTCGAATACTGTGCGGTAATGGGCGGCTAACGGTTGTCTCAGGTGTTCGTTCGCCCAAAATAGTATTGTATTCTATTCCCAAAACCGTTATAACCCTTCGGCGGATAGGTATGGCTGAGTAGAATAGTATGATTCGCACACAACCGGTAATCGAGCCCCAGACTGGGTGTGGTACGGTATGGTAGGAATCGAATCGTTCGGAGGAAACGTCCAGGCAGTATCGACCGTTGGTATCGTGCTCGTCGAGGCGATAGTGCTGTACGTCGGCTATGGTGCGCTCTCACGGGTCATGGGAGACGAGATCATGGACGCCGTCCGAGGTGAGTGAGTGATGGAATTCTTCGGAATGGGCGCAGAGCTGATCGCACTGTTCATCGGCTTCGGGCTGATGATCGGCGTCCTGTTCGGTTTCTTCGGGATGGGTGGGTCGTTCCTCGTCACTCCCGCCCTCCTCGTGATGGGCTACGCACCGAAAGTGGCGGTCGGGAGCGGCCTGGCGTTCGTCTTCGGTACCTCCGTCATCGCGACGCTCAAACATCGTGACCTCGGACAGGTCGATTACAAACTGGGTGTCCTGATGATCGCCGGGACGACAGCTGGTATCGAAGTCGGTAAGGAGATGGTGTTGATGCTCGAAGAGCTTGGGATGGCCGGGAGTATCATCAGCGTGACCTACGTCGTCCTGCTCGGCGGTATCGGCCTGTTCGTCACCTACGAGGCACTGAAAGGTGACGGTGGCGGTGGAGGTATCGACCACGACGCGGACGGCGAGGTCGACGCCGACGCCATCCCGGATATCGCCAAACGGATCCAGAAGTACCGCCTACCGCCGATGATATCGCTTCGCGGTGGCGTCACGGTGTCACTGTGGGTTATCCTCGGCGTTGGATTCGCAACCGGTCTGCTGTCGGGACTGCTCGGGGTCGGCGGTGGCTTCATCCGCATGCCAGCGTTGTTCTACCTCATCGGCGTCCCGGTGCCCATCGCCGTTGGGACAGACCTGTTCGAGATCGTGTTCTCCGGCGGTATCGGTAGCATCCTGTACGCCAGTTCGGGCGGTGTCGACCTCACCATCGTCGCGCCGTTGCTGGCCGGGAGCGCCCTCGGAGCTCGCGTCGGGTCGGCTGCAACGAACATCGTCGACGAAGACGAGATCAAACAGTACTTCGGCTACATGCTGCTCGGTGGCGCTATCGCCGTCGCGTTCCGTCAGATCGGCAACGCCTACAGCATAGAGGCGCTGAACACGGTCAGCCTGGTGTTGATCCTCGGGTCGGCGCTCCTCGTCAGTGGGGCGGTCATCTACACCAGCGTCCACACGCTCCGCAAGCAGAGTCGTCAGCCCTCGCCGATGGCTGACTGAACCCGAAACCGGAGTTTTGCACGAACTATACAAACTCTTTTACCTTCGCAGTTCCTAGCGAGTACTAGACATGGCAGATTCGATGGCAGAGTACCTCCAGCAGGACATGGAGTGTGAAGGGCTGCTGGAGTGTATCCACGGGCTAAAAGAACTCGACAGGAAGTGCTATCAGGTCGTGGTCAGCAGTGATCAACCGCTGACCATCGACGAGATCGCCGAGTGTATCGAACGTGAACGCTCCACGGCATACCGTTCAATCCAGCGATTGCTCCAGTCGGGATTCATCCAGAAAGAGCAAGTGAACTATGAACAGGGCGGCTACTATCACGTCTACAAGCCGACCAACCCCGACGAGGTGTCCCACGAGATGCAGCGAATGCTGAACGAGTGGTACGCCAAGATGGGCCAGCTCATCCAGGAGTTCGAGGATAAGTACGCCGAAACGGAACAAGCGACCCCGACTGTCTGATCCGGAATCTCCCTCTAGCGGGCTTTATCCGAAATTATTTGAAGAGTCAGTAGCAACCCCTGCCCGATGACACTCCTCGACGTGACGATGCAGGTTTTTCATACGTTGTTCGCAGGCGTCTGGGCTGGTTGGACGCTGTTCATGGCTGCCCTCGTGATTCCAGCGGCTCGTGATGGGCGGCTTTCTGCGGACGCTCTCGGGTGGATGACCACGCGGTTTTCACGGTTCTCGATGGGGGCTGCGCTCGTCTTGTTCGTGACCGGCGGCCACCTCGCTGGTACGGGATACTCCTTCGAATACCTCCTGAACCAGCCCCGTGGCCACCTGATTCTCACGATGGTCGCACTCTGGTTCGTGCTCGCCGGTCTGAGTCACATGGCGAGTAGTCGGCTGACGAAACGGCTCGACGACGGGCCAGTACAGGCTGCGAACGCCAACGTCTCGTTATTCTATGCGGCGGGCGTCGTCGCACTCGGCCTCCTCCTCGTCGCAGGGAGGTTGTGATGGCTGACGGGATGGGGAATCGTCGCGCACTGGCGACGGTGTTCGCCATCGTCTTCGTGGATCTCCTTGGATTCGGCATCCTCATCCCGATCATCCCACTGTACGCCGAGGCGTTCGGCGCGAACGAGTTCGTCGTCGGACTCTTGCTCGCATCCTACTCTATCACGCAGTTCGTCTTCGCTCCGATACTCGGTCGCCTCTCGGACGAACGTGGACGACGACCGATCCTCCTGCTCTCGATCTTCGGAAGCGTCGTCGCGTGGACGCTCTTCGGACTCGCCGAGAGCCTCCTCGTGCTCTTTCTCGCTCGCCTCCTCGCAGGTGCGATGGGTGGCAACATCGCTACCGCGCAGGCCTACATCGCCGATATCACACCGCCCGAAGACAGAGCGAAAGGACTCGGTCTCATCGGTGCCGCCTTCGGACTGGGATTCGTCTTCGGCCCCGCGCTGGGCGGCATCTTCTCCAGTGACGCTGCCGTCACGGTCGGACAAAACCTCCTCCCGACAGCCGTTCCGCTGAACCAGTTCTCCGTGCCGAGTTTCGCCGCCGCGGCTATCAGCGCGCTCAATCTCAGCGTCGCTTTCTTCGTCTTACCGGAGACGCGAACCGAGCGTACGATGACCGATCAGAGATCGAGAATCGCTCGTCTCATCGATTCTCTTTCCGACCCGGCGCTCTCGGGACTCGTCGTCTCGTTTTTCCTCTTCTCGCTCGCCTTCTCCGGGATGGAGAGCATGTTCGTCCTGTTCACGAAACAGGAGTACGGCTACGGCCCGGAGATGAACGGCTACGTCCTCGCCTACGTCGGCGTCGTCATCGCTATCGTCCAGGGCGGCCTCGTTGGGCGACTCACCGGCCGGTTCGGTGAACGAGCCCTCGCGCTCGCGGGGGCTGGACTGGAATTCGTCACGCTCGCTGCACTTCCATTCTCGCCCACGCTCGGAACCCGACTCCCGTCTGTCGGCCCGCTGTCCGGCGGACTCCTCGCACTGCTCGGTGTGCTCACCGCACTCGCTGTGGGTAACGGGCTGGCGAACGTCTCGCTCAATACACTCGTCTCGAAGAGCACGTCCGCAGACGAACAGGGTGGTGCGTTCGGTCTCACCCAGAGTGCAGGAAGTATCGCCAGAGCTATCGGCCCCGTCGCGGCGGGCGCGCTGTACGCAGGAGTCGCCTACTGGCTTCCCTTCGTTCTCGGTGGCTTGCTCATGGTTCCCATCTGTTACGTCCTCGTGACTTCGGTGACGGCTGGCGGTCGTCCGACACCAACGGGATAGACCGAGGATTTGTCGCAGCATTTTGACCGAGAGTTTATGATAGAAGACGGAACCAGTCGGTTCCGAGATGTCATTCGAACACTGGCGAACCGTCGGCCGAGAACTCATCATCGTTCTCATCGACGCCCTCATCGTCGCACTCGCCTTCGGGTCGGCGTTCGACCGACACGTCCTCCAACAGCGTGTTCGACAGATGCGTCTCTCACAGGTGAATCGTTCAGCGACGGAACTCACCTCTCTATGGAACTCTCCCGTACAAATCCCGAAAAATCGGTGCCGCTGGCCACCCCCTCAGTACGTCTCTGAAGGATCTGCCGGGCCACTGAAAACGGAATAGAGAACACCGAAGTACGTCAACACGACCGGGAGGAGGAACGCCGCTGCCACGGTCATGATCGTGAGCGGCAGGTCTGAAACGACACTCCCTCGAACCGTCAGACCGACTGCGGGGTCGATAGCGGGATACAGCAGGTTCCCGACGAAGGTGACCAGCGCGTACGGCAGACCCGCAGCGGCGACGAACGCGACCAGGTATCGTTCATTGCGCATCGCGAGGACGACGCCCACGACCAGTCCGACCGTCGCCACGACCGCGAGCAGCGAGAGTGGCGACACGAGCGCGTCGCGGAGGTCAGGGCGGGTCAGTCCGAGGTAGGCGATGACCACCACCACGAGCGCGAGGTATGCAGGTGCGACACGGGTCGCGTACCGCGCCATCTCGGCACGCAGGTCGTTGCGGGTCTTCAGGCCGAGGAACGCGACTCCCTCGACGATCGTGAGCGCGACGACGACCAGTCCGAACGCGACTGCGGGGACGTTCACGATACCCGACGCACCGAGCACCCAGTTCGCGGTGAACATCCCGAGAAAGAACGGCGCGGTGACGCTCCCGACGACGAAGGCTCTCCCCCACGTCCGTCGCCAACGCTCATCTTCGCGTTGTTCGTAGAACTCTGGCGAGATACCGCGCAGGATGAGAGCTCCCAGGATGGCGAACATCAGGAGGTAATTGCGGCTGAACAGCCCGGCGTACGCGGCTGGGAAGACGGCGAACAGTGCACCACCGAACACGACGAGCCACACCTCGTTACCGTCCCAGACCGGCCCGATAGCCGCCAGCAGGGTTTCGCGCTCTTCCTCGTCGTCACGGGTGGCGAACAGCGCACCGACGCCGAAATCGAACCCGTCGAGGAATAGGAAGGTTCCGAGTAGGGCAAACACGAGGGCGAACCAGAGGTCTGGAAGGTCAATCATCGCTGACCACCTCCACGCCCGGCGTCTCGCGGTTTATCCGTTCGACGTCCGGTGCGCCACTGCGGACGATTCGCCAGATGATGTGACCATAGATGGTGAGCAGCCCCGCGTAGACGGCGACGAATCCGGCGAGCGTCAGTGTCGCCTCCACCGACGAGAGCCCCGGCGAGACACCCTCGCTCGTCTTCATCACGCCCTGCACGACCCACGGCTGGCGACCGACTTCGGTCACGATCCACCCGACCTCGACCGCGAGGAATCCGAGCAGTGACGACCAGACGAGAGCTCGGTGAAGCAGATCGTCGTCGAACAGCTCACCCGTCCGCCAGCGGTAGCCTGCCCAGAACGCGAGCAGGACGAACCAAAAGCCCATGGCGACCATCGCTCGGAACGACCAGAAGACGACCGCAACTGGTGGAGACCCCTCGAACTCGTTTAGCCCCTGGATTTCGGCCTGTGCATTGCCACCACTCGCGAGCCACGACGCTCCACCGGGGATGCCGATGCCGAAGATGTCCTTCGCGCGCGGATTCAGGAGGTCGTCTACGTCGGTCGGAAACGCGATGATGTACTCCGGAACGTAGCTGTCCGTCTCCCAGACCGCCTCCATCGCGGCGAACTTCTGCGGTTGCGTTTCCGCGACGTGGCGACCGTAGGCGTCACCGTGGAGAACCTGGAACGGTGCGGTCACGATGAGCGCGACCAGGGCGATTTTCAGCGTTGCACGCCAGAAGTTTCGGTCGCCGTCGGCCTGTGTCTGTCGAAGGTTGTACGCCGCGACACCGGCCATGAACAGTGCGACCGTCAGGACGGCCGCATTCTGCATGTGGACGAACATCCACGGGAATCGAGGATTGGCGTAGGCCGCGATTGGGTCGACGAGCATGACGACTGGCTGCCCCCCCTGTGTCGCCATCTCGAACCCTCGTGGGGTTTGCATCCACGAGTTCGCAACGAGAATCCACACCGCAGAGAGCCACGTCCCGAGACCGACCAATATCGCGGAGACAAGATAGAGTCGATCGGAGACGCGCTCACGCCCGAAGACGAAGATTCCGAGGAACGTCGCTTCGAGGAAGAACGCCATCATCCCCTCGATAGCCAGTGGCCCACCGAACAGCTCCCCGGTCGTCGTTGCGAAGGCCGCGAAGTTGGTTCCGAATTCGAACTCCAATACCAACCCGGTCACCGTTCCGACGACGAAACTGATGGCGAATATCTTCAACCAGAACCGTCGCAACTGTTCGTAGAGCGGGAGACCGGTTCGTATCTCTTTCCACGTGAAATAGACGAGAAACGGTGCTAGCCCCATGCTCATCACAGGGAAGATGATATGAACGATGGTCGTCAGTGCGAATTGGAGGCGGCTCGCTATCGTGGGGTCGAGCATCGATTGAACCTTGGTGTGGAAAGCGTTTCACCGGGGGGCTGATTCCCATCGATTGAAAATCCCCCACACCGATTTGAGTATGGACAACGTATTTCAGGAGGATGTACGACCGAATCCTCCTGCCAACAGACGGAAGTGAAACGACGGAAAAAGCAGCTCGGCAAGCACTCGACATCGCAGCGACCTACGATGCGGCCCTCCACGTTATCTCTGTCGTCGATAGAACGGTCGTCCCACCGGACGTCCGTGCCGACATCGTCTACGACGAACTCGAACGCGGAGCCGACGAAGCGGTGAGCGAAATCGAGGCTGAAGCGAAGGACGCCGGGACCGACGTTGAAACGGCAGTGATCACCGGAACGCCGCACCGCGCCATCCTCGACTACGCAGACGACAACGACATCGACCTCATCGTGATGGGAACGCACGGTCGCCGGGGAATCGACCGCTATCTCCTCGGAAGCGTCACCGAGAAGGTCGTGCGTCTCTCCGACGCTCCCGTTCTCACGGTTCGGATGGAAAAGCAGAAGAAGCAGAAAAAGTAGGTCATTCCGCGTCGAAAAGACGGTCGAATCCGGTATAATCTGGCGTTTCAGCCGTTTAAGCCACCGTTTCGCGTCATAGGTTTTTGTCGGTGGGTCCCGTAGCCGGTACCGGGGAGACGGGAATGAGTGACACGCGGACGAGAGATGCGAGAACGAGAGACATGCAGACGAGAGACGCACGGAACGACACGGGCGGATGAACGTCTTCGAGAGCCTTCGAATCAGTTGGAGAAACATCCGTGAACACAAACTTCGATCGACGCTGACGACACTCGGCGTCATCATCGGCGTCGCAGCGGTCATCACGTTCGTCACGCTTGGCGCGAGTTTGCAAGCGGACATCGTCAGTACCGTCGCGGGCGGCAACGCGGCGACGATGTACGTCTCCGCACAGTCACAGAGCCAGACCGGACTCCCGAATCTCGGCAGTGGTGGACAGACCATCTTCACCGAACACGATATACGGGGAATCCGGTCGCAACAGGGTGTCGAAGCAGCAGTTCCGGAGAGTGGCATCGCAGCTTCGACCGTCGAGTTCAACAACTCGACGGTCGGGCGCCAGTGGGTCGTCGCCACGACGCCACCGTACTTCGACGTGAAGAATCAGGAGTTCATCGCGGGAGGGTCGTTTCGAAGTGGCGAGCACGAAGTCGTCTTGAATCGCCCCGCCACGCGTATGTTCGGCGATGAAAACGTCACGGTCGGGGATAACATCACCCTCACGCGCGCTGCGGGCGGGCAGCAGGTGAACGCGACGGTCGTCGGGATCGTCGAACCGTCGGAGGAATCCGCCCTCGGTATCAGCGAAGGACCGTCGCCGCGCATCTTCGCACCGACCGACCCATTCTACAAGCGAACGGTGTACAGTCCCTCGGCGAACGAGAATCAGCGCGTCTACGGTCGCGTGCTCGTACTGGCGGAGAATCCGGAACAGGTCGATTCCGTGCAGGGTCGAGTGTACACGTATCTCGGAGAAAGATCGGATGCCAGACAGTTGAAATCGAACAACTACAGGTTCAAAGTCACCACACAGGAGGAACTCGTCGATCAGGTCAAACAGGTAAGTAACACGTTCACGGCGTACATCACGGGCATCGCGCTCATCTCGCTCGTCGTCGGTGCCATCGGTATTGCCAACATCATGCTCGTCAGCGTCACCGAACGAACCCGCGAGATCGGCATCATGAAAGCCGTCGGCGCACAGAATACCGATGTTCTCCAGTTGTTCCTGTTCGAAGCGGTCTTGCTCGGTCTGTTCGGTTCGGCATTCGGGGCACTCGTCGGACTCGGTGGGGGGTACGTCGCGGCGGAGTTCATCGGACTACCACTCGCGTTCCGACCCGAGTGGTTCGGCGTCGCGGTCGTTGTCGGCGTCTTCGTCGGCATCCTCGCCGGAATCTATCCTGCGTGGGACGCGGCACACACCGATCCCATCGACGCACTGCGCTACGAGTGACTGACGCGAACGTTTTTATACCATCATCAAACGATTTTATTTTAGAAAGGAATTTTTATTGTACGAACACTCGAAGGAATCGCACCAGTCATCGAGGCGATCAGCTGGCCGCTCGTCGTATTGTTTCTGGTGATACATTTCGGTGACATCATCCAGAACTTCCTCGACCGGACTGGGTCACTGACCCTCGAAGGAGCAGGGTTCAGTGCGACGGCGAAGACATGAGGGTTCAGAGCGGGCGCATTCTACGGGGCTGCACTCGAACGAAAATCGGACGACGAACGCGACGACATCGCCGCAGATATCGACACCGAGTCGATACTCGCAACGGAGTCACTCGAAGGATCGTCGCTTCTCTGGGTAGACGACGAACCGGCGAACAACGAGTACGAACGAGCGGCACTCCGTGCGCTCGGCGTCTCGGTGATCACCAGTCGGACGACGGACGATGCGCTGGTGAAACTCCGATCGAACGATTACGATGTCATCATCTCGGATATGAGCCGAAACGGATCCCGCGCGGGACTCGACATCCTCGAAGCGAAGCAGAGGGTCGGCGATTCGACGCCACTCATCGTCTACTCTCGATCCGTGTCGGCGAGCGACTGCGAGAACGTCCACGCAACCGGCGCGTTCGACTGTACGAATCGCCCACACGAACTGTTTCGACTGCTTCGAACCGCACTCGTGAACGCCTGAGACCCGTCGCCAGTCGGCCCGTCTCTCGGCATCGATGGGTCAGAAATCTGTTGTTACCACGAACGGAACGACTGCCTACCCTCATCCGACAGTCAGTAATAATCGCTATCACGCCGATAGCCACTGGATAACAAAGAGTGAATCCTGCGATAGTTCTTTCGAACGAGAACGCCCGCCGCCACGCTTCGCCGAGCGGTTGCCCCCGACTTCAACCATGGCCAGTCATCAGACGGATTCCAAAACGACCCAGAAATCGCACGGACTTGGTTACGAACTGCCATGGCTCGTCCCCGCCCTTCTCGCCGGATTATGTATCCTCTACTTCTATCTCGACTCACATTCGTACCCCTCGTTCGGTGCTGGACTGTACTTCCAGATCGCAGAACGTATCAGCGAGAACGGTTACGCGCTTCCGAAGACGATCCCTGGCTACACCGCTGAGGGCGTACCGTTCGCCTATCCGCCACTTATGTTCTACGTGTCGGCGGCGATACTCGACGTGACGAACCTCGGGTCGTTCACCATCGCGCGATACCTCCCCGGAATCGTCACAATCCTGTATCTCGTTCCGCTGTACTTTCTTGCGCGCGACCTGTTCGATTCACGACCGCAGGCGTCGCTTGCCACCCTCATCGTCGCTGTCAGCCCACCGATACTTCAGTGGCATCTCTCTGCCGGTGGAATCGTCCGTGCGCCAGCCATGCTATTCGCACTCACGGGCATCTACTCGGGGCTCCACCTCTTTCGAGAACGGGACCTGCGATGGCTCGTCCCCGCACTCGTCACGTTCTCGTTGACTATCCTGACACATCCGATGTACACCGTCTTCTTCACGATGAGCTTCGTCCTGCTGTACGTTCAGTTCGACCGGTCGCTCCGCGGCTTGCTCTACGGCATGGTCGTCGGTGTCGGGGGGGTTCTCCTCACCGCACCGTGGTGGAGCGTGGTGCTCTCGACCCACGGCGGAACCGTGTTCACAGCGGCGGCAGGCACCCACGGCGGAATCGGCGGGGCAGTCCCCACACTGAAGAGCCTAATCAGACAACAACTCAACGAACCACCCGTCCTGTCCCTGTGGCATGTGATTCCATTCGCAGGATGCTTCTGGCTCGTGCTGAAACGCGAGTTCTTCCTGCCAGCGTGGTTGCTCGTCGTCGTCGCGACGATGGGTGAACCACGGTTCGTGTTTCTCATCGGTGCGCTCGTCACCGCTCGATTCGTCTTCGACGGGATCGCCAGATGGTTGAAAGAAGGTGTGGCGACGCTGAACCGGGAAGAGGTCGTGACGTTCTCGGTCGTGTTGCTCGCGACCATCGGACTCAGCGGCGGAACGCTGTACGCGACGGGAGGGTTGAACGCCCACGCCGGGAGTCCGTCACTGCCGCAGTTCGTGGACGGCGACGACGTAGAGGCGATGGAGTGGGCTAAAGCGAACACTGCTTCAGATTCGACGTTCGTGGTGCTCGGTGACGCAGCGGAATGGTTCCCACAGCAGACCGATCGAGCGATCTTGATCGGGCCGTGGGGCGTCGAATGGAAAGGCCAGTACCAGTACCAATATCAGTTACGACAGTTTCGCCGACTTTCGCGGTGTCACAGTTCCTACTGTCTGACGGGGAGATTGATGCAGATTCGCGTACGTCCCGATTATGTCTACGTCCCGAAAGAGATGTACACGATCCGCGGGATGCAGCGATACCAGCCGAATCAGATGATGACGACGATGCTTTCTTCCCCGCAGTATCACCTCGTGTTCGAGAACGACGAAGTCGCCATCTTCGAACTGTCGAAAGGATGGTATCCGACGAAATCAGGGTCGACCGGCCCACGACCGACGTAAAACGGAGTCTCGACGACTGTTTTCGGTGATCCGCTTCCAGCGTATATATCGCGCTCACGAATCGTCGGCGACGCGCTCGACGAGTTCCGGAAGCACCTCGGTTACGTCTCCGCGGATGTCGAAATCGGTGAGTTGACTGACGGGCGTCTCGTCCAGGTTGATGATCGCCGTCGTCGCACCGGTTCGGACAGCGGTTCTCGGCAGTGACGCGGCAGGCTCGACACTGAGCGACGACCCGATGGCGAGGAACACGTCGGCCCGTCTCGCACACTCACGAGCACGCTGAAGGGCGAACTCGTCCAATCGCTCGCCGAACAGCACCACGTCGGGTTTGTAGATGCCACCGCACTCATCACAGTGAGGTGGACATTCTCCCGATTCGACGCGCGCTCTGACCGGGGCTGCATCGGTTCGGTGACTGCAGTCGTCACAGACGACTCGACGGGCGTTGCCGTGCAGTTCGATCAGTTCCGTCTGCGTCGTCGCATCGTATGCTGTCTCGTCGTGCATTGCTCCATCATCTATCGACTCGTCGTGTGCCCCCCTGTCGAGTATCGCTCCTTCGTGTAGCCCGTCCGTGTTCTGCGTGAGAATCGTGTGCAGGTGGCCGTCCGCTGCGAGTTCGGTGAGTGCGTCGTGGGCTGCGTTCGGTGCGATATCGTCACCGAACATCGCCTCGTGTAGTTCGAGTCGGTCAGCCCAGAACCCCGCTGGATCCGAGCGAAATCGTCGATAGTGGAAGTCCTCGGGATCGAATCGATTCCAGACTCCCGATTCGCTCCTGAAATCGGGGACTCCCGACGCGGTGCTCATCCCGGCACCCGTGAGGGCGACGACGGTCTCTGCCTCACTGAGTTCGTCCGCGAGACGTGCGACCTCCTCCATACGAGTAAGTTTGGAGCGGCGAGGTTGAATAACTATGGAGATACGAAAGACCGGAGTCGCTTTCGATTTCCCGTCCTGTTGCGAAGAATAGATGTGACACACCCTCTGCCACCCGGTTTATGGCGTTGCCGGTCGTGGCTCCGAGCATGACCCACATCGTCGCTGGAACCGACAGTGAAGAGACGAGCGAGCGTATCTGTGAGTACCTCCAGTCACGGCTCGATAGAGACGATGTCGTGTCCGTCCTGAACTCACTCCACGGCGGAAACGACGAGGAGGCGGTCGAAGAAGGGCAGCGAGCACTCGGCGTGTTCGAAGATTGGCTCAGCGAGGAGTTCGACATCGAGATGGAGCAGAACACGGACGCGACCGACCCGGCGCACGATCTTCTCACCCTCGCGGACGAACTCGAAGCAGACGAGATCGTCATCGGACTCAGTCAGAAACGGAGTCCGGCCAAGAAGGTGCTGTTCGGGAGCATCACCCAATCGGTACTCTTACAGACGAAACGCCCGGTGGTCGGCGTCCCGATTCAGAAGACAATGTAATAACCGGGTCGGATTTTCGAAAAATGGGAACGGCCCGGACGGTTAAGGGGAACCCATCCTAACCCCGGAGTACCACCCGCATCGCGCTGCAAACCATCGCCAGCACTCGACGACAATCCGTTCGCACACGCCCACAATGAATCGATTCGGTCAGGCCGCCGCTGGTACACTCCTCGGACTCGCACTGGTAGCGGTCGCACTCTGGCTCGCTCG
Source organism: Haladaptatus rarus (assembly GCF_054177585.1). Classification (NCBI taxonomy): domain Archaea; kingdom Methanobacteriati; phylum Methanobacteriota; class Halobacteria; order Halobacteriales; family Haladaptataceae; genus Haladaptatus; species Haladaptatus rarus. Next base: position 45,266 of record NZ_JBPEHG010000005.1, read on the forward strand.
TTCGATAGATAGTCCCGGAAACGAACCCGACTCCAAAACGGAACCCGACCCCAAAGCCGATGGCGGCTACGTCACCGGCTTCGAGGCAGGATACGGCAAGCCCACTGGTCTCATCAGATGGATAACGACCGTCGATCACAAGGACATCGGCGCACTCTATCTGTTGCTTGGAGCCGTGGCGTTCTTCTGGGGCGGAACGGACGCGATGATGATGCGGACAGAGCTGTTCACGGCCAACGTGGACGTGTGGAACGCCGAGACGTACAACGGCCTGTTCACGATGCACGGCATTACGATGCTCTTTTTCTTCGCAACACCCGTGCTGTTCGGGTTTGCCAACCACTTCCTGCCTTTACTCCTCGACGCCGACGACATGGCATTCCCGCGGTTGAACGCCATCGGGTTCTGGCTCCTCCCGCCAGCATTACTGTTGGTTCGCTTCGGTCTCATCTCCGACGTCGGCGGGCACGTCATCGAACCGATACTGGGTGAGGCGGCCGCGAGACCCTTCTTCCTCCTCAAGCCACCCGAGACGGGATGGACGATATACACGCCCCTCTCGCGTCAACAGCCGAATCCGACGATCAATCTGATGTTGCTCGGGCTCCACCTCTCGGGAGTCAGCACCACTATCGGCGCGATCAACATCATCGCCACGACGTTCACGCAGAAAGGCGATGGCGTCGATTGGCAGGACTTGGACATCTTCTCGTGGACGTTGCTCACGCAGGCCGGCCTCATCCTGTTCGCGTTTCCACTGCTCGGCAGTGCGCTCGTCATGCTCCTGCTCGACCGGAACTTCGGCACCACCTTCTTCGCGCTGGATGGCGGTGGCCCCATCCTGTGGCAACACCTGTTCTGGTTCTTCGGCCACCCCGAGGTGTACATCCTCGTCCTCCCACCGATGGGACTGGTCAGCCTCATCCTCCCCAAGTTTGCGAGCAGGAAACTGTTCGGCTTCAAGTTCGTCGTCTACTCGACGTTGGCAATCGGCGTGCTCTCGTTCGGCGTCTGGGCCCACCACATGTTCACCACCGGTATCGACCCACGCATCCGGGCGAGTTTCATGGCGGTGTCGCTGGCTATCGCGGTGCCGAGCGCGGTGAAGGTGTTCAACTGGATCTCGACGATGTGGAACGGTCGAGTCCGTCTCGAAGCCCCCATGCTGTTCTGTGTCGGGTCGATAGCGACGTTCATCATCGGTGGCGTGACAGGTGTCTTCCTGGCGGCGATTCCGATCGACCTCATCTACCACGACACCTACTACGTCGTCGGCCACTTCCACCTCATCATCATGGGGCTGATACCGTTCGCCATGTTCGCCGCCGTCTACTACTGGTATCCGCTCTTCACGGGGCGGATGTTCAACAAGACGCTCGCCAGCATCCACTTCTGGTTCACCTTCGTCGGCGTGAACGTCACGTTCATCACCCTCATCGTCATCGGGATGCTCGGACAACCACGACGGTACGCACAGTACCCGGTCGAGTTCGAACCCCTCCAACAGATCGCGTCGGTCGGCGCGATCATCATCGCTCTCGGGACGGTGGTCTGGGTGTGGAATATGCTCCAGTCCTACCGGAAGGGGCCGGTCATCACTGATGCAGACGTGTGGAACCTGAAAGAGGACGGGTTCTTCTCCCGCGAGTGGCAGTGGTTCGAGAACCGTCTGGAATAGCTATCGAGAGGAACGTTTTGGCGATCTATCGGGTGAATCTTCCGTACAGGACGCCCAGCGAATAGCCATACACCACGTGGGCGATGAGCGTGAAGACGAGATAGAGCACGAGGAACGGCCCCGCGAGTTTGAGGCCCGCCGACCCCAACACGAGGAACGCAACCCAGAGTAGCAGCGCGAAGACGATTCCACGGATACCGACATCCTCGCCACCTGGGAGTGCGGTGAGATAGCCCTCGATGGCCGCGAACACGAGCGGCCAGAGGACGATCCCGGCGAGAACGAAGACGATGAATCCGAGATACAGTTGGCCGGGCATCCTGACGAACTTCGCTATCGCGGCGGGGACGCCGAGATTGAATCGAGCCTCTGCTTCGGCGACGAGAAAGATGAACACCATCAGGCCCGTACTCAGCACACCCGCCTTTAACGATTGTACTGCTTGCCATGCGGCGGGCGGAAGCCCGGATTCACCGTCGTGCTGAGCGACTTCCTGTGACATAGTATCAAGCAAGAGCGGGAGCGATTTATAAGTACTCCCTCTCGTCGTCGATTCCACATGAATCGGAAATGGGAGCGGTGATCGGGGGGACTGAAAGCGGTCGAGGGTGCCAAAAGAGGTTACTCGCTATCGCACAATCTCCCTGCATGGCCCTCGAAAACGAGAGTGACACCTTCGACATCGGCGGGGAGATGACCATCCACCGACTCGGCTTCGGAGCGATGCGCCTGACCGGTGAGGACATCATCGGACGCCCCGACGACGAGACCGAGGCACGACGCGTCCTCCACGAGGCGATCTCGCTCGGCGTAGATTTCATCGATACGGCAGATTCCTACGGACCGTGCGTCAGCGAGCGTCTCATCAGAGACGCCATCCATCCGTACCCTGAGAAGCTCGTCGTGGCGACGAAAGGCGGACTCCTCCGAAACGACGACGGTGACTGGCTTCCGAACGGCGACCCGGACTACCTGCGAAACGCCATCCTGGGGAGCCTCGACCGGCTCGGCACCGACAGCATCGACCTCTATCAACTCCATCGTCCCGACCCGGACGTGGATTTCGAAGACTCAGTTCACGCGCTGGCGGAACTGAAAGACGATGGGAAGATAGAACACGTCGGGCTGAGCAACGTCGACGTAGACCAGCTCGAAACCGCCCGCGACATCGTCGAGATCGCGACCGTCCAGAATCAGTACAACGTCGCAAATCGAGAACACGAAGCCGTCCTCCAGGCCTGCGAGGACGCTGGAATCGGGTTCATCCCGTGGTACCCACTCGCTGCGGGCGAACTCGGCGACAAAGCAGACACGCTTTCCGACATCGCGGATGCACACGACGCTTCACACCGGCAGATCGCGCTCGCGTGGCTGCTCCATCACTCGCCCGTCACGCTCCCGATCCCCGGCACGTCGAGCGTCGAACACCTCCACAAGAACGTCGCGGCATCGACCATCGATCTCTCCGACGACGAGATGGCTAGACTCGATTAGCCTCTCGCAGGCGATGAGTCGAACTCGTCGTGGGACGAGTCGAACTCCTCGTGGTGTGTCTCGTAATAGCGAACCATCTCACCGACGAACCAAAACTTGAGTCCGGCGGAGAGAAGCGTACAGAGTGCAGTTGCCGTCGGTTGCTGGCGATACGCAGCGTACAGTCCGTAGAAGAAGATTGGGACGTTGAGCCTGTTCAGAAGGTTCGGATAGCCCCGCTTGTCGCCGTGTTCTATCCAGAGTTGCTCGCCGAGGACGCCCCTGTACATCCAGCTATCCGCCACTTTCTCCGGGTCGGGCTTCGAGAAGAGGACGGGGTTGACGACGATGAAGAGAATGGTCGCACCGAGTAGCTTCCAGTCGTGGCGATACAACGCGAGCATCATGGCCGGATAGGAGAGTACCCTCGTCCAGCCACTCTTCGGGTTCGAATGGCGTTCCCAGAACGTCTGTCGCAGCCGCTCTCTAGTGGTCTCGGTCGAGTGCGTCGCTGTCTCGGTCATGCTCGTACTACGCTCGCAACGGGGAAAGTTATGACCCGCGGGTGAGAAGTCAGCACCGAATGGAACCGGCAACGCGCGCCGAACTGCTCGCCGCTGCGGAACGATACGCGGAGACCGTCTCCATCGACATCGACCTCTCCGCTGTCGACTGGGAGTGTTCGGATCGAGCGATGCGCCGTGCCGGAGCCTGCATCTACGACCGCCGGACTGGAAACCTGACGATTCGGCTGACGTGGGACGCTTACCGCGCGTTCGGCTGGGAGGAGTTCACCGGAACGATCCGGCACGAACTGGTACACGCGTGGGAGTTCCAGCAGTTCGGCGAATCGGGGCACGGGCCACGATTCGAGGAGAAAGCGCGGGAACTCGACGCCCCCCGCCACTGTCGGTCGTTCGCCGACGCACGTCTTCGTCTCGTCTGTTCGTCCTGCGACTGGGAGGCGCGTCGCTTTCGCGCGTCGGAGGCCGTCAAAAATCCAGATCGGCGGCGCTGTGGATCGTGTGGGGCACGCTATCGCGTCGAACACCAAGAAAGCGGGAGGCGATGGCGAACTCACGCAGGGTATCTGGTCGCACGCAGGAGACTCGGCAACGAATGGTGACGAGCGATAAGGTGTTGCTAAGATGTCGTGGGGGAACCGAGATCAGTCCGAGATCAATCCGAGATCTCGTCGACGTACGACAGCAGTTCTGCGATGGATTCGGCGTTCTCGTCGGGATAGAGCATTCCGCTCGGGCCGTCGGGAGCGGAGAGCACACCGGCGTCATCTAGCACGGAGATGTGCTGTTGGTAGAACGTCGTGTAGACGGTTGTGCGCTCGTCGGTGGTCGCGTCCGAACCGAACTCCCGAGCAGTCACCTCTTCGACGAGCGTCCGCATCGGGATGACGTCTTCCACGTCGGCCAGAACCGAGATCGCGTGGCGACGGCGCTCGACGCGACAGAGGTTGAACAGTTCGTCCCTGGACAGTGCTATCGATTCCGAAACTGGCCCACTCTTAAGTAGACTGCCCAGCATTCGCTCAGAGTGTAACTAGTGAACAACTTACCAGTTACGATTCGAACAGAATCTAGATTGCTTCGAACTGCCTCGAACTGCCCCAACCTGCTTCGAAAGGGGATTACTCCGTCACGACGGTGACCGCACCGTCGAAGTCGAGGATGACCGACTGCGTGCGGTCGCCGAAGAGTGCTTTTCCGGTCGGGGAGCGTTTGCGACCAGCGAGGAAGATGTGGTCACAGCCGTGCTCGCGGGCAGCGTCGAGGATCTTGTCACGCTCGTCACCGACCCGTCCGACGGCTTCGAACTCGACGTCGACCTCGTCGAGTACTTCTCGCCCGATGTCTGCCGCGAAATGGCGCGCCCCTTCGAGTGCCTGTCCAGCGGTGTAGGAGGTTTCGATAGACGGGATACGCTCCAGCGAGTTGCGCGTCTCTTCGTACTCGTCGTTGGTCGTGACGTGGAGCAAGACGAGTCCCGCACCGACGCCTGCTGCGAGTTCTCCCGCCTCTCGAACCAGATCCTTGGCCGATTCAGATCCTTCGACGACCGCTAGTGCTCGTTCCATATCAGACGACGCACACAGTCGGGAAATAAATAAATTGGGCTTTCGATGGGCTCAGTTCGGTGGTTCGACGAACCCACTTCCGGGAGTCTCCTCGTCCACTTCGAATCCCGGCCCCGAAGTAGCGAACTCGATGACGAGTCCGTCGGGGTCGGTGAGGTAGATGCTCTTGAAGTACGTCCGGTCGCGGACTGGCGAGACGCGAACACCTTCCGATTGCAGGTGGTCGCGCCACTCGCGGAGCGCGGGTTCGTCTTCGACACCGAGCGCGAAGTGGTGGCTGGCCCCGCCGCCGGGTTGGCCCTGCGAACCGGGATACTCGAAGTAGCTAATGACGGTTCCCCGTTCACCCGCTGGCGTCGGTGAGAAGTAGTAGTGGAGGGTTCCGGGGTCGTCGTAGTTCTCGGTCATCTTCACCGTATGGAAGCCGAGTGCGTCCTCGTAGAACGCTCGCGTCTCCTCCATGTCGGTACAGATGTTCGTCACGTGATGCAGTCCGGTGGTGGATGGTGTCATGGATGGAGTCAGGCGAGGCAGACATTTCCGTCCATCGTAGAATCGAGCTCGACCGGTTGCAGTATCATCTCGTTACCTGATTCGGGCCCGAACCGATTTATAGGTTCGCGGACATAGACGTAACCAGATTACACCGATGTCATCGGAAACCGTCGAGGAAGGCCCCTGTTCCGTCGTCGAATCGTTCGAGCAGATCGGTTCGCAGTGGCGACTGGTCGTTCTCTACGATTTGCGAGACGGCGAGAAACGATTCAACGAACTCAAACGTTCGACTGGTGCGAGTTCGCGGACGCTCTCGCGCGTGCTGGACGACCTCCGCGAGATGGATTTCGTCAGTCGCCGCACCGAAGTAGACGCGCCGATCGCGACGTACTACAGTCTGAGCGACAAAGGCCGGTCGCTCTGTCCTATCTTCGAAGAAATCGAGGCGTGGGCTGCCGAGTGGCTCTAGTTCCGTGAGCCGACCGTCGTCGTGTTGTACATCTGCCTGCTCGCACCAGCGGCCCCGAATTTCGGGATATCGACCCACTGGTAAGAGAACTCTTCGTCGACGCGGTGATACACCGGAAGGAAGGTCACGTCCTCCCAGTTCGCCTCCTCCATGGTGACGTAGGCCTCGTTGCGGGCACTCTGTGCCTGGTCGGTCGGCGCTGGGTTGTTCTGTATCTTCTCCCACGCTTGCGTCGCCTGATTCGCCGCTTCCGTGTCAGACCAGTTCGTGTACGATATCGGATCGGATCTCGACGTGTCCGTCAGCGGCGGATTCAACAGTTGCAGGAAGTTGTCCGGCGCAGGCCAGTCCATGATCCAGCCGAGCGTGTACGCCTGCAGGTTCCCCTGTCGACCACGGCTGAGCAGGGTCGAGAACGGAGCCTCTTGAAGTTGCAGGTCTATGTGTGCCGCCTGCAGCTGGTCGCGCAGTATCTTTGCGATGGCCTGCCACGTCGTCGATTCGTAGGTAGTGAGCGTGAACTGGTAACGGTTGTTGCTTCCGTAACCCGCGTCCTCCATCACCTGTCTCGCCTGCTGGAGTTGCGTCTCGTTGTACCCATACGGGTAGTTGTTCTGTGCGTGCTGGGTGTACGATTGCGCGCCACCTGGGTAGATCCGCGGCGGTGTGAAGTGGTACGCGGCCTCCCCACGTCCTTTGAACACCTGATCGACCGCGACCTGCTGGTTCAGGACGTACGCAACGGCCTGCCGCGCCGGCTTCTCGACCGCGTTCGTGTTGAAGCCGAGATAGAACGCGTTGATGGTCGGCACGGCGAGATAGTTCATCGTCTTCCCGTTCTGTAACGGGCCGTACGTCCCCGATTTCCGTCCCAGGTCGTCCGTGTTCTGGACGGTCACTTTGTTCGGGTCGTACTGTGCCGTCGGGATGGTCTCGTTGAACACGACGTCGGCGTTCTCGTTCGACACGTAGGTGAACGCCGCCTGATCGTCTTCGATGATGGCCCACCGAACTCCACCGACCTTCGCCGTCTCGCCGTGATAGTCGTCGTATCGAGTGACGACCGCCTCGTTGTTACTCTGCCAGCGGTCGAACTCGAACGGCCCTGCACCGATCGGGTTCGAGGTCGCGAACCGCTGATAAGGCATCTCACCCTCGTAACCCGGTATGTCCCCGACGATACCCTCGGGAACCGCGGCGAACGCGGTGTACGCCATCATCTCGAGGGTCGAGTGGAACGGTTCTTCGAGTTCCATCTCCACCGTGTACTTATCAGGTGCCCGTACTGCCAACGAATCGAGGTTAAGTTCTCCCTCCTCGCTCGTCTGGTGTTTCACCCCGATGGAATCGAGGATGAAGTACGACCGCCGGGAGTTCTCCGATGCCGCCAGTCGTTCCCAGGAGTAGACGAAGTCCTGTGCCGTAACCTCCTTCCCGTTGTGGAAAGTCGCACCCTGCTTCAGGGAGAAGGTGTAGGTCGTGAAGTCGTCGGACACCTCCTGACTTTCCGCCAGCAGGCCTTCGACCGCGACCTGCCCGTTCGGGTAGTTCATCAGCGAATCGAACACCTGCTGGATAACCGTTCCCGACGCAGTGTCCGTCGCCTTCACCGGGTCGATGGTAGTCATCGTCCCGTTGACAAGCTGCAGCGTCGTGTCACTCCCCTGTTGATTCGACTGTTCGGCAGCACTGCTACCAGCCATCCCTGCGAGTGCAACGGACGACGCCGCACCCCCCGTCGCTTTTAAGAAGTTTCGCCGTGTGACGTTGGATTTCTCTGACATCCGAAAGGAGTACACGAGCGTCGAACATATGTAACTAATTATTGGTATGTGTACTGATAGCGATTGCAAAAAGTGACTCTACGGAAATATCTTCTATAATTTGTGTATAAAGCGATAGAATAGCTCGCAGTCACATTGTCAGAGAGTTATGTAATAATATTTTATATAAATAAGTATTCAGATGGCGAATACGGGAAGAAATCGGCCATTGCCGACGACCATCGAAAATGAATCGAAACCGTCGAAGATCTCTTGGCTGTCACCGAAATTCGAGACGAAAGAAGAAATACGACGATTCCCCCTTCTCAAATTTGTCCGAGACGAAGAAACGAACGCAAACGAGCCGAACTGACGATTCGCGGAGAAGTAAGCAAGGTTACTATCACGTTTCCGGTTCGTGCTGATGGATTCGAAAGCGGTCGAGAGGATTCCTCGGACGGGATTTACACAGCAAATCGGGAAGCGACCCCGGAGATTCGAAAAGGCCGTGTCTATAAACGACAACTATTCGGCGCACCCGTCCCGAGAGTCGAATATGACAATCGGCGTCGTCGTGCTCAACTTCGGAGAACCGTCCGAACCGACACGGGAAAACGTCCGCGGCTATCTGGAGCGCATCTTCATGAACAACGCCGACCTCGAAGGTGACACTACCGAAGAGGAGGCACGAAAGCGTTCCCAGCAACTGGCCGAACGACGCACCCCCGAACTCATCGAGGAGTACGAGGCTATCGGTGGCTCGCCGCTCGACCCACAAGCGCACGCGCAGGCGGAGGCGCTGGAAGCCGAACTCGAAGCTCGTGGGTTCGACGTGCGAACCTACGTCGGCATGCAGTTTACGGAACCGTTCATCGCCGACGCGGTCGAGCAGGCTCACGAGGATGGGGTCGACGAACTCGTCGGGCTTCCCGTCTACCCTCTGTGTGGCGCTTCGACGACCGTCGCGTCACTCGAAGAACTCACGAACGCGGTCGCCGAGCGCGACTGGGATATCCCGATTCACGAGATCACCGGATGGCACCGCCACCCGACCTACAACCGGATTCGTGCCGAGAACGTCCGGCGATTCGCAGAGAACGAAGGACTCGATCTTACGGACGACGACACCGAACTGGTCTTTTCGGCACACGGGACGCCGGCACACTACCTCGACGAGGGGAGTCGATACGACGTGTACGTCGACGAGTTCTGTGACGTGATGGCGAGCGAACTCGGCGTCGAATCCTACTCGCTCGGCTTTCAGAACCACGGCAACCGCCAGATTCCGTGGACTGAACCCGAAGTCGAGGAAGTCATCGAAGCGATCGACGCGGAACGCGTCGTCGTCGAGCCGATCAGCTTCATGCACGAGCAGAGTGAGACGCTGTCGGAACTGGACGACGAACTCCGTGAGGATGCAGAAGCCGTCGGCCTCGATTTCTACCGCGTTCCGGTTCCACACGACGACGACCGATTCGCAACCGTACTCGCCGACCTCGTCGAACCGTTCGTCGCCGGATTCGAACCGTCCTACTATCAGTTCCGCCAGTGCCAGTGTAAGGACACCCCCGGCACGATGTGCCTGAACGCCCCGTTCGTCAGATGACGGTCGGACGGACGAAGGTCGGTATCGTCGGTGCGGGAATCACCGGACTCGCGCTCGCCCACCACCTCGACAAAACCGGCGTCGAACACGTCGTCCTCGAAGCCGATTCGGAACCGGGCGGCGTGATCCGAAGTGGCCGAGTCGATGGCTACCTGCTGGAGTGGGGACCGCAGCGACTCCGCCGAACCGAACCAGTCGACGAACTGATCACCGACCTCGGATTAGCGGACGAAGTCCTCGAAGCCGGAGAGACGAAGCTGTTCGTCTACGCGCGAAGAGAACTCCGGCGGGCACCCTTCTCCATCGAGGAGTTCGGACAGACCGACCTGCTCTCGTTGCGCGGGAAACTCGACGTACTGAAAGAACCCCAGACAGCCACCGCAGACCCGGAGGAAACCGCCGCCGAACTGTTGACTCGAAAGTTCGGTGAAGAGGCCTATCGGAACCTCATCGGCCCCCTGTTCGGGGGCATCTACGGTTCCGAACCCGAGCAGATGCCAGCCAGGCACGCGCTCTCGGGGATGATGAAACTGGAACAGAAGCACGGGTCACTGCTCAAGCCAGCCCTGAAACGAGCGATGGCAGGCGGGTCTTCGGCACCCGCCATCTCCTTCGAAGATGGGGCACAGCGACTTCCCGAAGCCCTGTACGATGCTCACGGGGAGAGCGTCCACCTCGAAACGCCCGTCACCGAGATTCGGGAAGCCGAAGACACCGAGGAGGGCTACCTTCTCGAATCCGATGCTGAAGAAATCGCGGTGAACGAGGTGGTCGTCACCACACCCGCCGATGTGAGTGCCGACCTGCTGGAAACCCTCACGCCCGACTCCGCGAATGCCCTTACCCGCCTGAACTACAACCCGCTCGCGCTGGTACACCTCCGTGCCGACTGCAACCGTGATGGGTTCGGCTATCAGGTGCGCCACGACGAGGGGCTCGATACGCTCGGCGTCTCGTGGAACGCGAGCATGTTCGACCGGGAAGGTGTTTATACGGTCTTCCTCGGCGGGATGAAGAATCCCGAGTTAGTCGAAGAAAGCGATGAAACCCTCGGCGAAATCGCGTCGATGGAGTTCGAGGAAGTGATGGGCGCGAAAGCGGACGTGCTGAGTATCGCCCGACTCGACCGAGGATTCCCGGCCTACGACACGTCGTGGGACGCGCTGGACGAGGTGGCGATGCCGGAAGGCGTTCACCTCGCCACGAACTACACCGCGAGAATGGGCGTTCCAAGTCGTATCCGGGAAGCCAGACAGCTAGCCGAATCACTCGCCGACCGGACGTAGATTTATAACCGAAGGCGAAACCAGTTCGCCTCGGTGAAACGATGGCCTAACGATCGACTTCTTTCGCCGCCTCCACGAACGCCTTCGCGTTCTCGACGGGCGTCGTTCGGTCGATTCCGTGACCGAGGTTCAGGATGTGACCCGAATCGCCTGCCTTCTCGATGATCTCGTGGGTCTTCTGGCGGACGAACTCGGGATCACCGAGCAGGTACGATGGGTCGAGATTCCCTTGTACAGGCGTCTCTCCCAGTTGCGTTCGCGCCTCCGCCATATCTATCGTCCAGTCCAGTCCGACCACGTCCGCACCGGATTCGGCCAGTAAGTCCAGTTTCCCGCCGGGATGGCGCGCGAAGACGATCGACGGCACGTCGATGGCGTCGAAGATGCGCTGGTGGAGTGGCAACACGAACTCCCGATAGTCGTCCGGTGTCAGCACGCCAGCCCACGTGTCGAATATCTGTACGACGTCCGCGCCGTGTTCGACCTGATATTCGACGTACTCGCAGACGACCGCCGTGAACGCTTCGAGCAAGTCCCGGAACGCATCGGGGTGGTTCGCCCGGAAGCGACGGAGGGGCTTTCGAGACGTGGGTTCGTCACCCACGACGTAGGAAGCGAGTGTGTACGGGCCACCAGCGAAGCCGATGATACTGGTTCGGTCGCCGATTCCCTCCTGGAGTCGAGTGAGCAGTTTCCCGACGTAGTCGATATCGGTCGCTACGTCGCCGGATTCCGCCGGTACGTCGTCGGGTTCCATGACCGGGTTCGAGACGACAGGCCCGACACCGCTCTCGATGTGATAGTCGAAACCGAGCGGTTCGAGGACGGTGAGGATGTCCGAGAACATGACGAGTCCGTCGGGTTCGAACAACTCCCAGGGAAGCATCGTGATTCGCTCCGCCACCTCGGGCGACTTGATCGCCTCTTTGAACGTATGCTGTTCGCGAATCTCGCGGTACTCGGGGATGTATCGCCCGGCCTGTCGCATCAACCAGACGGGTGGGCGTTCGGTGCGTTCGCCGCGGGCCGCACGAACCAACAGGTCGCTCATGGGACGAGATTAGCCGGATGGCGTCTAAGCGTTTCGACTCGGTAGCCGTTCGATACTCGGAATCGACGCCTCCACGTTCGAGCGGAGAGGTCTCTCACGATCGGGAGGAGGTACTGTAGAAAAACGGGTGTGTTCAGGCAGAGGCTGAGTAGCCAGCATCTTTGACGGCAGCGACGAGATCGTCGGTTGCGACGTCGCCATCGACGGTGGCCGTTCCGTTCTCGTGGTCGGCGCTCGCCTCGGAGACGCCCGAGAGGTCTTCGAGTGCTTCGACAACGTTCTCTTCACAGCCGCCGCAACTCATTCCGTCAACTTCGATCGTAGTTGCCATGCAGTATGGTCATCACTCATTACTTTTTTCGGTTTCGGAAAAGGTCAGTGATCGTGCGGAAGCGCGTTCGTGACGCGGTCGTTGAGACTTCGAATCTTCTTTCGGGTCATCTTCGGAAGCGACTCCTGTGGCGACCTGAGAGCCGGTTGCCCTTCGTGGTCGGGTTTGCCGACAATGATGCTTCCGACCATTCCGGTGGACTCGTGAGGTGTACAGAAATAATCGTAGACGCCTTCGGTATCGAACGTCTGTTCGAACGTCCCGCCGGATTCCGAAATAGTACCACTATCCCACGAGGAAGCGTCATTCGGAACGCGCTGGGGACGGTCGTTGTCCGGATGGTAGGCCGTTGTCGAATGTGCGCCGCTTTCGAGTGACCACGTGACGGTCGCGCCCGGTTCCACCCAGACGACGTGGGGCTCGAAGTGTGTTCCGTCGTTCGTCGTCTTCATCGACACCGTTGCATCTTTCTTCGGCCCGGATAGTTCGCTTCCGTGGGAACCGTGGCTATCGTCGTTGCCCGAGCCGTTCTCGTGATGACCGGATTCGGTCTGCTGGGTCGAACCACCGTGATGATGGTCGTCTCCATTCGTGGTCGTAGTCGTCGAACTCGGTGAACTCGTCTCGTCATTCGATGCCTTCGGGGATGCACCGATACACCCTGCGAGACTGGCGACGGTGAACGCCACGCCTCCTGTCAAAAACCGCCTGCGAGTCGTCGATTCGTGACTCATGTAATCACCAGTTACGGCAAAGAACGGTGTGATTATAACGATGAGAGTGGTTTTTCTCTGCGTGAAAAACCTCGCGAACTTCTTTATCGCTCCGGACAATCGGCCATCGTGAGCGGAGAGTGCGACCCGGATGACTTACTGGCGATCATCGGTGACGAGTACGTCCGGAGCATCCTCTCTGCCACGAGCGAGGAAGCTATGTCTGCCAAACGACTCAGCGAACGATGCGGCGCATCGTTGCCGACCGTGTACCGTCGAATAGACGATCTCCTCGAATACGGTTTCCTCGCGGAGGAAGTGGAGATGGATCCGGATGGGAACCATTTCAAAACCTACGAAGCCACCGTCGAACACATCGAGATCGAGCTGGTAGACGGAAATTTCGAAGTGGCCTACTCGACCCGGGAAGAGGACGCAGTCGACCGATTCACCCGGATGTGGCGACAGGCACGGGGGGACGAATGATGCACATCGGTCTCGTGATAGCGAAACTCATTACGGTGTTTCTCGGAATCGTCATCTCCGTCCAGGCGTATCGTGGCTACCGACGAAGTGGAGACACGCCGATGCTCCATCTGGCTGCCGGATTCTCCGTCGTCAGTGTCGGTGCGGTCGTCGAAGGGGTGTTGTACGAACTCGGGCGAACGATCTTCCTCGCCGGGATGATTCAGTCCGTCATCGTCGCCGTGGGAATGGTTCTCGTTCTGTACTCGCTCTACGGGCAGTGATAATTCGGTTATTATTCGAATGGAATTATCTAGCTCACCCAGTTTCTACAGGATTCAGAGGGGAGAGAACCGTGATAATGAAAACCGTTTTTAATATCCACCCCAATTAGACGACAATGCGACAACTCGACGACACTGACCGGGAGATAATCCGGTTGCTCGTAGAGGACGCACGCCGCCCGTACAACGAGATAGCTGACACGGTCGGTCTCTCGCCGCCGACGGTGTCAGACCGTGTCGAGCGCCTGCAGGACCTGGGTATCATCCGGCGGTTCACGGTCGATCTCGACCACGAACTCCTCACCGACGGATTGGCCCTCCTCGTCACCGTGAACGCAAGACCGGGCCACGTCGACGAAGTCAGGCGGTCTCTCGCGGCGTTCGAAGGAGTCGAACACATCTTCGTTACCGCAGACGCACACATCGTCTGCAAGACGAATCTCCGCGAACAGGCGGTCGAGTTGCTCCTCTCCGACGCCATCGGAGAAGACGCCGTTTTCGAATACGACGTGCAGTTGCTCGTGGACGACGAGTGGAATCCGCAACCGGGAACCATCGATTTCGCGCCGGACTGCGTCGAATGCGGCAACACCGTTACGAACGAAGGAGAATCCACCCACATCGAGGATGAACTGTATCATTTCTGTTGTTCTTCGTGTAAATCGAGATTCACCGACCGTTACGAACGCCTGCAAGAGGGGGCGGCTAACTGAAATTTAATCTACAATAACTCGTTTCAGGGAAGGGTTTTGTTGCCGTGTGACAATGCAACATATATGGCAACAGACCAGACGTTCGTTCGTGTCGCCGACGCCGACGAACTCAGGGACGAAGGACGACTCCTGGTGAACCGCGATGGGCGGTCGCTCGCACTGTTCTACCACGAAGGAAAGTTTCGTGCGGTGGACAATCGCTGCCCCCATATGGGATTCCCGCTCAGTCAGGGAAGCGTCGATGACGGGATCCTGACCTGCCACTGGCATCACGCCCGGTTCGAACTCTCCTGTGGCGACACGTTCGACCCGTGGGCAGACGACGTCCAGGCGTATCCCATCGAAGAACGCGATGGCGACGTGTACGTGAACCTCGATCCGATAACGGACGAGTCGCCGGAAGAACACTGGAAAAGTCGGCTCGAAACCGGCCTCGAAGAGAACCTTCGACTCGTGGTCGCCAAGTCGGTCATCGGCCTGTCGAACGAGGACGTTCCGGCGGCAGAACCACTCGGAATCGGGGCGAAGTTCGGAACGCGCTACCGCGACCAGGGGTGGAGTTCGGGACTGACGATCCACGCCTGCATGGCGAACGTCCTCCCCGACCTCCGCGAGGACGACCGCCCGCGAGCACTCTACACCGGCCTACGACACGTCGCCTCGGACTGCCAGGGCGAAGCCCCACACTTCGACCAGCCATCGTTCGAGACGCAGGACGTGTCGGGAGACCGACTCCGCCAGTGGTTCCGCGACTGTATCGAAGTACGCGACGACGACGGTGCAGAACGTTGTCTCCAGACCGCGATTTCGACGCTCGACCCCGAGCAGGTCGCCGAGATCCTCTACACCGCTGCGACCGACCACCTCTACCTCGACGCGGGTCACAGCTTCGACTTCATCAACAAGAGCCTCGAACTGCTGGATCACATCGGCTGGGAGCACGCTTCGACCGTCCTGCCGAGCGTCATCCCGCGACTCACCGAGGCCCGCCGGAGCGAGGAACTCTCCTCGTGGACACAGCCCATCGACCTCGCGGAACTCCTGTTCGACACCTTCGACGACCTGCCCGAACTGGTCGAAGCGGGTGCCGACGAGACGTGGGAGGAACCGGACGACTTCACCGCCACCCTGCTCTCGGACGACCCCCACGTCGTCCTCGATGCGCTGACGGACGCCATTCGAGGCGGTGCGACCTGCGAACAACTCGCAGCGAGCGTCTCCTTCGCGTCCGTGATGCGGGTCGCGCAGTTCGGTACGTCGAACGAGTTCAACGACTGGAACACCGTCCACCACACCTTCACCTACAACAACGCCGTCCAGCAGGCAGCGAGACGTGCCAGTTCGACCGCGCTGTACCGAGGCGTCCTGACCGGCGCGATGAGCGTCTATCTCGACCGTTTCCTGAACACGCCACCCACGCCTCTCCCGAACGTCGAATCGTCGGATGCTGACCCCGCGGAACTCCGCGACGAGCTGCTCGAAACGTTCGACGAGGAAGGCAACGTCAACTACGCCGCCGCGATCGTCGCAGAGCATTTCGCGGCAGGTGGCGACCCCGCAGACCTGAAACGAACGCTCGGACAGGCTCTCCTGCGTGAGGATGCCGGGTTCCACACGCTCCAGAACCTGGAGGCTTCCTTCACCCAGTTCGACCTGCGTACGGACGACCGAGAGCGAGAAGTGACGCTCGTCGCGCTCGCCCGATACATGGCCGCCCACTTCCCGACACGTCGGGAGGCAGAACAGACTTACACCATCGCAGACCGACTGAATCGAGGCGAGAAGATCCACGAGACGAACTGATGAACTGAAGAGATGGCGACCGAACCCTCGAAAACAACTAGACTTTCATTTTGTAAAGTCTAGTTGGAAAGCTTTATACCTCCGTCGTCGGACAGGGCAGGGTGTAACCAATGAGTCTCAGCAAGACGACGAACGAGGGGATTCGTTCGATAGTAGAACGAGCACGATCGGGGGCTGAATCGGTCGGAGACGACGCAGTAGACGAACTCGTCCACGAAGTGGAGCGGGAACTCTACGACAGTGCCACACGTGAGGAGATGTTCGACGCCGTGGCGAAAGCGGCGGCTGCGCGGATAGAACGCGATCCGGCGTACGATGACCTCGCCGCGAACGTATTTCGGCAGGGCTATCGAAAGACGGTCGCCGGTTCGTGCGACGACGAGGCGAACTATCGAGCGACGTTCGTCGAAAACGTCCAGCAGGGTGTCGAAAGCGATCTGCTGGACGAACGATTACTGGCGTACGACCTCGACGGACTCGCCGATGCACTTCAGCCCGGACGAGATGACCTGCTCTCCTACATGGCGATGGAGACGCTCTCGCAGCGATATTTTCTCGAAGCAAACGACACCCCCATCGAACTGCCACAGGCGTTCTGGATGCGAGTGGCGATGGGTCTGGCACTCCGTGAGTCGGTGAGCGACCGACAAGAACGGGCGAAGGAGTTCTACGAGGTCATGTCGACACTCCGCTTCGTTCCTTCGACGCCGACCCTGTTCCACGCGGGGACGACCCAACCACAGCTTTCGTCGTGTTACGTCACGACGATAGCTGACGACTTAGACCACATCTTCGAACGATACGGGGACCATGCGCGCCTCTCGAAGTGGTCTGGCGGAATCGGCACCGACTGGACGAACCTCCGGGCGTCCGGTTCTTTCATCGAATCGACGGGCGTCGAATCGAGCGGAATCGTTCCGTTCTTGAAGATCAGCAACGACGTGACCGCAGCCATCAACCGCTCCGGAAAGCGGAGAGGGGCGGCCTGTGCGTACCTCGAACCGTGGCACCTCGATTTCCCGGCGTTCCTCGACCTCCGGCGCAACACCGGCGACGAGCGTCGACGCACCCACGACATGAACACGGCGGCGTGGGTTCCCGACCTGTTCGTTAAGCGCGTTCGTGAAGGTGAAACGTGGACGCTCTTCTCGCCGGACGAGGTTCCCGACCTGCACAGGACCTACGGAGCCGAATTCGAGGAACGATACGAAGCCTACGAACGAAAGGCCGAGCAGGGCGAACTTCGACAGTACGAGCAAGTCGACGCGAGGGAACTCTGGCGGACGATGCTGACGAGACTGTTCGAAACTGGACATCCGTGGATAACGTTCAAAGACGCCTGTAACGTTCGGTCGCCGCAAGACCACGATGGCGTTATCCACTCCTCGAATCTCTGCACCGAGATCACGCTCAACACGAGCACCGACGAAACCGCAGTCTGTAACCTCGGATCGGTGAATCTCGCCCAGCACGTGGACGATAGCGGTCTCCAGCGCGAGAAGTTAGCCGACACCGTCGAAACGGCGATGCGAATGCTCGACAACGTCGTCGATCTGAACTTCTATCCGACCGAGGATTCCGAGCGTTCCAACTTGCGTCACCGTCCCGTCGGCCTTAGCGTGATGGGCTTCCACGACGCACTGTTGCAACAAGGGATTCCGATGCAGTCGGAGCGCGCTGTCGAGTTCGCGGGAGCAACACAAGAGTTCGTCTCGTACCATACCATCCTGAACTCCTCTCGACTGGCGTGCGAGCGAGGTACCTACGACAGTTACGATGGGTCGAAGTGGAGCCGTGGGTTGCTGCCACAGGATACCGTCGGCGTGCTCGCTGAAGAACGAGGTCACGAGATTCCGGTCGAGTTCGAAGAGCGACTCGACTGGAATCGCGTCCGCGAACACGTAGACGACCACGGCATGCGCAACTCCAACACGATGGCCATCGCACCGACGGCGACCATCTCGACTATCGCGGGAACGACGCCTTCCATCGAACCGATGTACTCGAACCTGTACGTGAAATCGAACGTCACGGGGGATTTCACCGTCGTGAACGAGCATCTCGTCGACGACCTCAAGACGCACAACCTGTGGGACGCAGAGATGCTCGACCGGATCAAATTCCACGACGGGTCGATACAGGAGATAGAATCGATTCCTGCCGAACTCCGGGAACGACATCGGGGTGCCTTCGAGATCGATCCGCGCCACCAGATTCGACTGACCGCCCGGCGAGCGTGCTGGATCGACCAGAGCCAGTCGCACAACATCTTTTTCCCCTCGACCGATGGGCAACTGCTCGACGAAGTATATCAGTTCGCGTGGGAACACGGGCTGAAGACGACGTACTACCTGCGCACGCTCGGTGCGAGTCAGATAGAGAAATCTACCGTCGACATGGCCGAGTACGGGAAGACACAGACCCGAAGCGACCGGACTCGGACGGACGACGAGAGTAGAAAGAACGACGAGACGCAGACGGACGACGAACCGCGATCCGGCGACGTGCCGAGTGTCGAAGACCCGACGTGCGACGCCTGCCAGTGAGGTGATCATGAATGCCAATACTCGACATCGACAACCAGCACGATCCGAACAAGATCCTCCCGATCGACTACGAATGGGCGCGAGAGTACTACCGTGCAGGCGTCGCCAACAACTGGACGCCCGAAGAGATTCCGATGGGTGACGACGTGCGGCAGTGGAATGGCGACGAATTGAGCGACGAGGAGCGACAGTTGGTCGAATGGAATCTCGGATTCTTCTCGACCGCAGAATCGTTGACCGCGAACAACATCGTGCTCGCCCTCTACGAGTACGTGACCGCACCGGAGTGTCGCCAGTACCTGCTCCGGCAGGCGTACGAGGAGGCGATACACACGGACACGTTCATCTACTGCTGTGACTCGCTCGGCTTCGACCCCGATCATCTGTACGGGATGTACGACCGCATCCCGTCCATCGCCGAAAAGGACGAGTTCGT
The DNA here is from genome assembly GCF_054177585.1 of Haladaptatus rarus. Classification (NCBI taxonomy): domain Archaea; kingdom Methanobacteriati; phylum Methanobacteriota; class Halobacteria; order Halobacteriales; family Haladaptataceae; genus Haladaptatus; species Haladaptatus rarus. The sequence goes on from NZ_JBPEHG010000005.1 coordinate 64,470, forward strand.
CGTCGATCTGACGCAGGCGATCGACCGCGACGATTTCAGCATCGATACGACCGAGGACGTTCGAGCACTGGTTCGCGACCTCGTCGGATTCTACGTCATCATGGAGGGAATCTTCTTCTACGCAGGATTCGCCATGATGCTCGGCCTGAAACGACAGGGAAAGATGGTTGGAGTCGGAGAGCAGTTCGAGTACATCATGCGCGACGAGTCGCTCCACCTCGCGTTTGGCATCGACCTCATTGGGGAGATTCGCCGCGAAAATCCCGACGTCTGGACGGACGAGTTCGAGGCGGAGATCGACCAACTCGTGAAGCGAGCCGTCGAACTGGAGAAGATCTACGCCCGCGAAGCCTGTCCCGAGGGAATCGTCGGGATGAGTGCCGACCAGTTCGCTGAGTACGTCGAGTACGTCGCCGACCGCAGGCTGAGTCAACTCGGGATGGACGAGCGATACGGGACGAAGAACCCGTTCTCGTGGATGTCGGAGGCAACCGATTTGAACCGGGAGAAGAACTTCTTCGAGACGAACGTCGCTGAATACCAGAACGCTGGGTCGCTCGACTGGTCTTAGTGGATCGCTCCGAGCGACTCTCTGCGCTCATGACGGCGACGAAGCGCGTCGTTCCGGAGCGTCGTCTGTTCGTCGGTCGGACAGGCGACGTCAGGAACCTGCGTCGGACGTTCGTCTTGGTCCAGCGCAACCATCGTGAAAAACGACGTCGCGGTGTCCTGAATCTCACCTTCGCTCGGCCGTTCCGCGCGAACGTTGACCAAGACGTCCATGCTCGTCTGTCCTGTTTCGAAGACGTATCCCTCGATGATCACGATGTCGCCGAGGTCGATCGCGCCGAGGAAATCGACGTGATCCATCGACGCGGTGACGACCTGTCGCCGGGCGAACCGGCGTGCAGCGATGGCCGCACAGATGTCCATCCAGTGGAGTATCGAGCCACCGAGTGCCCGACCGAGGTTGTTCGCATCGTTCGGCATCAGGATTTCACTCATGACGGTGTGCGAATTCGATAGCGTCGCGGTTTCTCGCATCGGTCGTCGCTACACGGCACATGCAGTTAAAACATCTGTACTTGTTCTAATGAAAGTTCATTTGTTGGATGGCCGTTCGACTTATCATCGAGAACACCGATTATGTGGGACAGCAATGCGAACGAACAGGGCACTCGTGGCGGGCATCCCGCTCGGTATCTGGTTGTTGATCGCACCGTTTTCCGTCTACGAGGCGATGTTCGCACCGAACTTCTGGAACGACGTGCTCGTCGGCGTCACGGTGTTATTCCTTGCCCTCTACGGAGTCGTCGCTTCGCTCCGAAATCAGCCAGTGAGCATCGCGGCAGGTGGTCTCCTCGGCCTCCTCGGTCTCTGGCAGACGACGCGCCCGTTCGTCGTCGCAACCGCCGGGCCGCTCCCGCTCTGGGGAGACGTGATAGTCGGTATTTTACTGGCGGCGCTCGGCGGACGCACCGTTCGAGAGGCGCGTTCTGCTCGGGTGCCGGAGCGAGCATCGACCAGTCAGCGATAGGTTACCGCTTCGAGGTGTTCTCCATCGCCGCCGAGTACCACAGTGGACGCGAGATCGTCGTCACTCCGGCGTTCGTAACCTCGAACGTCTCCATTCGATGAACGGTCTCGCCGTCGATGGTTACGGTCACTTCGAATCGATACCGGTGAACCATTCCCCACGTATCGATCACAGCCACGAGTGATACGTTTTCGACTGAATCGAAGCCGCCGCTGTTCGTGAGGGAAACCGGATAAACGAGGTCGTTTGCGACGACTCTGTACGTCGGCGTGTCGGTGTCGTTCGTTTCGATCCGATCGACGTGGGTGACGTTCATCGCGGTGAAAAGGACGTACAGGCGGTCGTGATTCGTGGTCGCTTCTGCACCCCCGATCAATAATTCGTCCGGATTCCGGCTACGCCAGTAGTAGGTTCGATGGTCTATCGTTCTTGCCATCAGCGATAGTCTTCCGTTCGACCACGCTGCAAATTCGTAGTGATCGCGTTTCGGTGCCAGCGACCCGTTTCTGGTGGAACGGATGAAGTAGTGACTGTGATTCGACCCGATTCGGGTAGTGGATTCGAGTCGTCCCCGAACGGTACCGTCGTTAGCTCGCTCGACGACCCGACGCCGGATCGTGAACGACTCTTCGAGAAATATCCGAATATGCGCATTCGTCAGTTCACTTCGGTCGGTGAACCCCTCTGCCGACAATCCGGGCGTGAGTTCGCCCGAGAGGGTCGTCGTTTCGGGATTCGGGGGCGGGTCATCGCTGTCGAAGAGTGAACTGCAACCAGCAGTAACGACGCAGAGGGCCAGCACGACCGCGAGGAGGGCAGGACGCATCACCACGAATTGTTTTCGTTTTGATTTAAAAACCCACGTATCGAGGCGTCCATGGTTTGCGATCCGGAGAGATGCCGAGATCAGCCTTCGCAGATAAAACGTTTTGGAGCTTCGACCAAATATATCGAAGGTTTTCGACCCAGATACCCGAAGAACGCTAAGGACAAGGTGCATGAATAGGGAGACCGTAGGTAGTCGCAAGGAGACATCTATGACGGAAAAAACGCAACTCGAAATTCGCGGGATGAGTTGCGCGAACTGCTCAGGGACGGTCAGTGAGGCATTGAGTGCTCTCGACGGCGTACAGGAGGCGAACGTCAATTTCGCCACCGACGAGGGAACCGTCGAGTACGACCCTCGGAAAGTCTCACTGGCGGATATCTACGCGGCCATCGAGGACGCGGGATACGAGCCGGTTCGCGCGCGAACGACCATCGGAATCTCGGATATGTCCTGCGCGAACTGCGCGGACGCCAGCGAAGAGGCACTCGAACGGGTTCCGGGAATCGTGAATGCAGAGGTGAATTTCGCAACCGACGAGGCGAGTATCGAGTACAACCCCGCAGCAGTGGGCATCGGGGATATGTACGACGCCATCGAGAAGGCGGGATACACCCCGGTTCGTGAGGACGGAGCGGAAGCTGGAGAGAAAGAAGAAGACGCACGGCAGGTGGCCCGAGACGCAGAGATCCAAAGGCAGTTCCGACTGACGCTTTTCGGGGCAGTGCTCGCACTCCCGTTGGTCGTTTTCATGTTCGAACATCTCTTCTTCCCCGAGGTACTGGACGAGACGCTGTTCGGCATCGACATCGGTCTCGTCCAATTCCTGCTGGCGACACCCGTCCAGATCGTGCTGGGCAAGGAGTTCTACGAGAACTCCTACACGGCGCTCGTGAAGAACAAGACGGCGAATATGGACGTGCTCATCGCGCTCGGTTCGACCACGGCGTACCTCTACAGCGTCGCCGTCCTGCTCGGCCTCATCCCCGGCGGGATGTACTTCGACAGCGCGGTACTCATCCTCGTGTTCATCACGATGGGCAACTGGCTGGAAGCCCGGTCGAAAGGCAGAGCCAGTGACGCACTCCGCGAACTGCTGGAACTGGAAGCCGACACCGCGACGCTGGTGGAAAGAGAGGCGTCGGAGACGCCTCACGAAGACGGTGGAACCGTCGCAAACGGAGACGAGCGTGAGGTCGCCCTCGAAGACGTCGAGGAAGGCGACCTCCTCCGTGTCCGACCCGGCGAAAAGATTCCGACCGACGGCGTCGTCGTCGACGGCGAGAGCGCGGTTGACGAGTCGATGGTCACCGGAGAATCGGTTCCGGTCGAGAAGCGCGAGGACGACGAAGTCATCGGCGCGACCATCAACGAGAACGGAGTGCTCACGATTCGTGCGACGAAAGTCGGCGAAGAGACCGCCCTCCAGCAGATCGTCCAGATGGTCAAGGAAGCACAGGCCCGCCAGCCCGAGATCCAGAACCTCGCCGACCGTATCAGCGCCTACTTCGTCCCGGCGGTCATCGCCAACGCGCTGTTCTGGGGCGTCATCTGGTATCTCTTCCCCCAAACGCTCGCCGGATTCGTCGACGCCCTCCCGCTGTGGGGACCGGTCGCCGGTGGCCCCGAAGTCGCTGGCGGAAGCGTCACGCAATTCGAGTTCGCCATCGTCGTCTTCGCGAGCGCGGTGCTCATCGCCTGCCCCTGTGCGCTGGGACTCGCAACGCCGACCGCGACGATGGTCGGCACGGCCATCGGCGCTCGTACCGGCGTCCTGTTCAAAGGCGGAGACGTGCTGGAGCGTGTGAAGAACGTGGACACCGTAGTCTTCGACAAGACGGGAACCCTGACGAAAGGCGAGATGCGCCTGACCGGCGTCGTTGCCATCGAACCGACGGCGGACGGTGGTACCGAAGTGATCGAAGGCGACGCGACACCCGTCACCGAGGAGTTCGTCCTCGGCGCAGCGGCCAGTGCGGAACACGGGAGCGAACACCCACTCGCGAAGGCGATCGTCGAGGGTGCCAAAGAGCGCGGCATCGACGTCGAAAAACCGGCCTCGTTCGAGAACATCCCTGGACACGGAATCCGTGCCGAGACGAGTCACGGAACGGTCGTCGTCGGCAATCGGAAGCTACTGCGTGACGAGGAGATCGACCCCTCGCCCGCGGACGACGTGATGGAGCGACTCGAACGCGACGGAAAGACGGCGATGCTGGTCGCGGTGGATGGCCGGTTGGTGGGAGTGGTCGCCGACGCTGACGAAGTGAAAGCCAGTGCCAAAGAAGCCGTCGCCGACCTCCGAGCGCGTGGGCTGGACGTACTCATGCTCACTGGAGACAACGAACGGACGGCCCGTGCTGTCGCTCAGCAGGTCGGTATCGACCGCGACAGCGTCCGCGCCGAAGTGCTGCCCGACGAGAAGGCGGATGTGGTCGAAGACGTACAGTCGGGCGACGAGAAAGCGATGATGGTCGGAGACGGCGTGAACGATGCCCCTGCGCTCGCCGCGGCCTACGTCGGAACCGCCATCGGAAGCGGAACAGACGTGGCGATAGAAGCAGCCGACGTGACGCTCATGCGGGACGACCCGCGCGACGTCGTGAAAGCAATCCGTATCTCGGAGGGGACGCTCTCGAAGATCAAACAGAACCTCTTCTGGGCGCTCGGCTACAACACGGCGATGATTCCATTGGCGTCCCTCGGTCTCCTGCAACCCGCGCTCGCGGCAGGGGCGATGGCGTTCTCCAGCGTGAGTGTGCTGACGAACAGCCTCCTGTTCCGACAGTACGTTCCGGATCACGATTACCGGTTGCTCGGGTTCCTTCGCTGAACAGCGGAAACGGTGGGGTATCGGTCGACGCCATCTTTCACTTTTCGGTGACTCTCAGCGTTCGAGAACGACGATTGTAGTCGAACGTATTATATATCCTCCCACGAAACGTGCGCCCGAATGGTGCGGGACTTGGTAGATGATACTCCCGAGTTGCAGGACGTCCTCGACGCCCTCGACGACCCCGCTTGCCGACGAATCATCATGGAATTGAACGATCCGATGACAGCACGCGAACTTGCCGACGTGACCGACATCCCGCTTTCGACACTCTACCGGAAACTCGACGTATTGAGCGATGCCTCACTCGTTACAGAGTTGACCGAGATCAGAGAAGACGGCCACCACACGTCCCGATATCGGCTCGCGGTCGAATCGGTGAACATCTCACTGACCGACGACCGTGAATTCGATGTGAGCATACAACGACCACCGCAGACGACCGACGAACGTCTCGAACGACTGTGGGCAGAGGTGCGAAAGGAAACATGAACGTCACACCACTCGTCATCGCCTTGAAGACGCTCACGCTCGCACTCGGCGGCGTAATCACCTACTTCGCGTTCAAAGCGTACCGTAGAACAGGCTCGCCAGCACTCCGTTCGCTGACGATCGGCTTCGGCATCGTCACGCTCGGTGCGTTTCTGGCTGGAGTCGCAGATCAGGCGTTCCGAGTCGACCGTGAGTTCGTGCTCGTCATCGAGAGCGCACTCACTGCTATCGGTTTCGCGGCGATCGCCTACTCTCTGTACGCAGAATAGTTTTATCACGCTTCAGAGAGATACGAAACTGATGGACTCGTCGCGTGGGAGCGACCGGGGACGGACAGTAGAAACGCTGGACGAGACTGTCCGCCACGCACTCGAACTCGTGACGAACGATCTCCTCGATGAGGGATCCGAGCGGGCGTTCGAAGCCGCCACAGTCGGTGTTTTTCGTACCGTCGTCTCCGAGTTCGCGACAGCGCGAGATCGAGACGAGCCACCGTTCGCCGCCGGGGTCGAATTCGAAGCCGAACGAGCGTTGCTGGACGGACTTTCTTCGGGCGTGTTTCACCGCGTCGAGCGTGCCGTGGCCGAAATCGACTACGACGCCCTCGCGGTGCGACATCTCGGAAGGGTCTACGAGCGTCTCCTCGACAGCGAACCGGTAGTGACCGAGGATGGGATGCGGCTCACCGGAGCGAGGTCGCGCAGGTCGACGGTCGGCGCGTACTACACACCGAAGCGCGTGGTCGAGTACACCGTCTCTCGCGCGCTCGCAGGGACGCGGGTGGGTGCAAGTGCTCGGGCAGACGCACGGGCGGTGGGGCCAGATGCACAGACGGGAGCAAACACGCGAGTGCTCGACCCCGCGATGGGATGCGGTCGCTTTCTAACCAGCGCCATCGACCAACTGGCGGCGTTGCGCGACGAACCCGAACGACAGGCCCGCCGGAAGGTAGCCGAGAACGGCATCTTCGGCGTCGACGTCGATCCGGTCGCGGTCGAACTCGCCCGGTCGGCAGTGTGGCTCGAAACCGGCGTCTGGCCGGACGACAACCTCCAGGTGGGCGATACACTGGCAGACGACGGAGCGGCGATCCTCGACGGCCGACAGTACGACGCAGTGATCGGAAATCCGCCGTACGTTCGAAGCCGACACATCCCAGCGGAGACGAAAACCGACCTCAAAGAGCGATACGATACCGCGATGGGTGCGTTCGACCTCTACGTCCCGTTCGTCGAGCGGATGATCGAACTCGGCGACCGGGTGGCGTGTGTCGTTCCGAACAAGTGGACGACGGCACGGTACGGTCGGACGCTCCGGAACCGACTGCTCGACCGACACCGACTGGTGGAACTGCTCGACGTCTCCGCGGTGTCGGTGTTCGAAGATGCCAGCGTGTATCCGCTCGTTCTCACCGTCGAGACCGGTGCTGGACCGGCCGAGTCGATCCGCGTCCAACAGGCCGGTTCACTGACGGATCTGAACAGCGCGACGGAGACCACGCTCTTACGGTCGTTCGTGGACAGCCTCGGTGACCGGGTGATTCCCGTCGGTATCGACCCGGATTTCGTCCCTATCGCAGAACGATTACGGCAGGAGCACGACGGGCTCGACGACCACGCCACCCTGACCGAAGGCATCCACACCGGCAACGTCCGGGAGAAACTCGTGGTGGATGACGACTGCCCGGAGTGCGAGAAACTCGTCGGCGGCGGTGATATCTCGCGCTACGGGCTGGAATGGGGTGGCGAGTGGGTGCGATTCGATCCGTCACTCATCGGCGACGACGAGTACGGAGGTCTCCGTGGCCGGGAGGTCTTCGAGTGCGAGAAACTGCTCCTTCGAGATATCAGTGCTCGACCGGTGGCGGCGTACGACGACGAGGGGTTCTACGCTCTCAACACGCTCTACAGCGTTCGACCGCGAGCGGACTCCGACCGTTCGCTCCGCTATCTGCTCGCGGTTATCAATTCGACTGCGACGGCCTGCTGGTTCCAGCAGGTGTACGGCGGCACACACGTCAGCGGAGGGTATCTCCGGTTGAAGCCGATGTTCGCCGGGCAGTTGCCCGTCCCTACCGGAGAAGACGAACGAGACGCACTGGCCGTGCTCGCAGACCGGATGGGCGACCTCAAACGAGAACGAGACGCCATCGAGATTCCGCTTCCATCAGCAGATGGCCCGAAACTCGGAGATCTCGTCCGACCGCTCGGAAACTCGATACTTACCGAGACGACGAAAACGCGGGACGCTCTCCGACTCGGGACGGTATCGGTCGAGGAGCGTGGGCAAGAACTCGTCTTCTCGGCGACGGCGCGATATCGTCCCGATGAAGGCGATACGGACGATGATGGTGAAAACGGTGATGAACAGATCGAAGATACCGATTCGTGGGGATTCGTCGAGACCGAGCCGATTCCAGTGCTGGCGTTCGACGCTGACGCCTCGTTGAACGCCAGCGAGATGTTCGACACCGACGAAGGAGTCGAGGGTCGAGAAGATCGGTTCGACCTGCTCAGGTGGTACGTTCCGCGAGCAACTTCTGATGGGGAGTTCCCCGAGCGAGCGACGAAGACCATCTCGCTTCGTGACAGACTCGAATCCCTTCGCGTGCCCGCGCCTGCCGATGCCACGGTGTTTCTCGAACGCTGTCGTCGGGCCGAGCGACTGGACGAGAAGCTGGCTCGCACGGACGCGGCCATCGACCGACTCGTCTACCGGGCGTATGGCCTTTCGGTGGACGAGATCGAAATCGTGGAACGACTGGTCGAGTGACGAATCTCCGGAATAGGCGAAATCTACGTGGCGACTACTGGTGTTCGAACGGAGATACATCTCTGGTGAGTAAACGAAATCATAGACCGAACTGCAGTGTCTGCCCACGCTAGCGGCTGGTCACGCCAACGGAAGAGCCGCGCTCTTCCGTGGCCGAGGAAATCTTCGATCTCCCCTGCTCTTACTCGGTCGCTCTCTTTGAGACGCTTTGCGTCTGCTCCGTCGCTCCCTCGTTCGCCCGTTGCCACCAGACCGCTGGCCGGGCGTCTGTATCCGCCCGGCCAAGCCCGATCCGGTCAGCCGTTTTCCGTAGTCGTTCGGATAGCGACCTGTAGCGGCAGGACGATCAACCACCAGATATCGCACAAGCAGATAAACAGTACATTTCAGTACAATTCAGTATATTTCAGTGCAGTTGCTGACGGGACGAGTCGGGAAACTATTTTGTACTTATTAATACGTAAATAATATAATATATCGATCGATTATCGTTTATCGTCGTAACGTATAGATGTGGTTTCTCGAGTGCATCTACAAACCTTTTTCCGGCAGTCTGCCGTAATTTCGGTCGATGTTGCAGACCGGGGTGGCGGGTGTGACGACGGATATGTGGGTAGTGTTCGCTATCGTCGTCCTCGCTCTCGTGCTCTTTGCGACCGAGTTGTTGCCTGTGGACGTGACGGCGATACTGGTGATGGTCACGCTGATGGTGCTCGAACCGTGGACCGGGATCGACACGGTGGAGGGGATCTCCGGGTTCTCGAACGAGGCGACCATCACCGTTCTGGCGATGCTTATCCTGAGTTCGGGCGTCAGCCAGACCGGTATCGTCCAACTGCTCGGGAGCAAGTTGGCGAGATTCGCGGGCACCGACCTCCGAAAGCAGTTGTTCGCCACCATCGGCGTCGCCGGGCCCGCCTCCGGTTTCGTGAACAACACCCCCGTCGTGGCGATCCTCGTGCCCGTCATCACCGACCTCGCACACGAAGGGAAGACCTCTCCCTCGAAACTTCTCATCCCGCTCTCCTACGCCTCGATGCTCGGTGGGATGCTCACGCTCATCGGAACCTCGACCAACATCCTCGCCAGCAACGTGACCGGACGACTTGCCGACGAACATCCGTCGCTCCACTCCTTCTCGATGTTCGAGTTCACCGGCCTCGGACTCGTCGTCCTCGTCACCGGAAGTCTCTACCTGCTGTTCGTCGGCCATCGTCTGCTTCCCGAGCGCGTGCCGCCGGAAGAAGACTACATCGAGGAGTACGAGTTGGAAGACTATCTGACTGAGGTGCGCGTCGACGACGGCTCACCGTTCGTCGGCAAGACCGTAGAAGAGGCTATCGACGGGGCGATCTTCGACGCCGACATCCTCCAACTCGTCCGTGACGACGAGACGCTCATCGAACCCCCGATGCAGATGACGATCCAGTCTGACGACATACTCAAACTTCGAACCGACCGCCTGACACTTTGGTCGCTCGTGACGCTGGACGACCTCACGATGGTCGGAACACCGACGACGGAAGCCGAGATGCAACCCGCAGAAGAACAGACGCTCGTCGAAGTGGTCATCCCCTCCGGTTCCAGGCTCGTCGGCGAGACGCTGGAGAGTTCGACGTTCAGAGAACGCTTCAACGCGACCGTCCTGGCGTTCCGAAGTCGAGGTGAGATCATCCACGAACGGCTCGACCGCGTGCGGATTCGAACCGGCGACACTCTGCTCGTGCAGGCGTCTGCGGACGGCATCGACCGTCTCGCTTCTAACCGGGACTTCATCGTCGCGCACGAGGTCGCCGACCCGGACTACCGAACCGACAAGATCCCGGCGGCGCTCGCCATCATCGCTGGTGTCGTCGGACTCGCTGCTGCCGGACTCTTTCCCATCCTCGTGACCGCACTCGGCGGCGTGGTCGCCATGGTCACAACCGGCGTGCTCCGACCCACGGAACTGTACGACTCCGTGGAGTGGAACGTCATCTTCCTCCTCGCTGGCGTCATCCCGCTCGGTATCGCCCTCGAACAATCCGGAGGGGCGGAACTTCTTGGTGGACTCGTCGCCGCAACCGCTGGATTCCTTCCCGTCATCGCCGTCCTCTGGGTGTTCTACATCGCAACGGGTCTCGTCACCGAGGTCATCAGCAACAACGCCAGCGTCGTCCTCATGATTCCGGTCGCTATCGAGGCTGCGATTCGCATCGGTGCGAACCCGTTCGCGTTCGTCCTCGCTGTGACGTTCGCCGCCTCGACCTCGTTTCTCGGGCCGGTCGGCTACCAGACCAATCTGTTCGTCTACGGGCCGGGCGGGTACAAATTCACGGATTACTTCCGGGTCGGTGCGCCGCTCCAGTTGCTCCTGTCCATCGTGACGGTAGCTGGAATCGCCTCCCTCTGGGGCCTTTGAAACCTATACTCGCCGGAATCCACTGACCACGTCGAGCCACGAGACGAAGATGAAGGTACCGATGAGCGCGGTCGTCGTCTTACCGAACAGGGTCGCCATCCGCTCGGTGATATGCTCGCGCTTGGAGATATCGAGTGCGTAGACGCCGTTTTCGGTTTTGACGAACGAGTGTGTCTCCAACTGTGTGGGAGGCTTCTCGGGGAGTTCGTACGAACCGCTTAAACTTCGCGCGGCCAAACGCGATGCGCGCCTCGCGCGAGAGGTCGCTGTACTCGACCGACTCGGAGCGCACGCCTGGTTCGTTCTCGTTCACCTGTTCGACGGAGAGCGTGTACGTCGTGTCGCTTTGCTGTGGCTGGAGGAGCGCGTAGCCGGTGAGCACGACGCCAGCAACGAGCATGAGTGTCGCGAGCACCTGGATGAGTATTCCGTCGAACCGCATTCGGTGTTCGTCTTCGTGCAGTGTGGCGACTTAAAGTGTTTCCATCGAACTGCCGTCGAAAGAAACGAGCGGGGAAAGATGTATCGAAGTTATCGGTGAGATGGCAGGACGTCCTCTACCGGGTAGAGATCCTCCCGGATGCCTGCCCCCTCACAGTCGTCGTTCGGGCATCGATACCGCCAGCCGTCGTCGGTTGCAGTGTCAGCGTCGAAACGCTCTCCACACTCTCGGCAGAAGAGTCGGTCGATGTCAGACGCATGCTCCCGACTTGCAAGTTCAGGCTGCATACAATATCTATCGCAGTCATCCATCAAAGAACCTCCGCTTTTGCTGGTGACACGCACGACACTGGGTTACCCTGAAGTTAGCGAGTAATTTAGTGGCTTGCGTCCGTCGAACCGTCCATGCAAGAACGAACTCTCACGAACCTCTGTGAACTCCCACCGAGTGCGAAGCTCGTGTTCAAGGTTCTGGAGTACAACGGCTCGCACACGCAGAAAGAACTCGTCCAACAGTCGCGGCTCTCCGCACGAACCGTCAGGAGCGCACTCGATAATCTCACCGAGATCGGGGCCGTCAAAGAGGAAGTCTACATCCCCGACGCTCGCCAGCGACTTTACAAACTCGACGAGACGCGCAACTGGGAGCAAGTGAGCTGTCTCGAAGAGACCCCGGTCTGATACGCGTTCGATCGATTCGACCCGCATCTCGTTCTACACCCGTCGTCCGACCGAAGACCACCAGTCGGGTCTGTCACCAGTCAGTAAGTACAAGCCCGTGCCGAGGAGGGTAAGGGGGACGACGACTATGAGAATCCAGCCCACCGTTCCCGCGTCGGTAGTCGCCGCACCCGCGATGAGAAAGAAGGTGATACCCTGTGTGGTCAGTAGGAGAAGGCCGATAATCGCGATCCTGGTCGTGCTGAGGCCGAAGCGGTAACTCATATCGGAATCGGAAATGTTAGTCTTCAAATAATTTTGGTTCGCGCTCGCCGTTCGACGGCCATCACTACGAAAATTCGACGACTTCGATACCCGACGTTTCGAACTCGCTCATCGCGTCGAGCCTTTCCGGAACCTCCGCCAGCGACACCGTCTTCGTCACGAGTTGTCCGGGCGAGAGCACGTCTCGTTCCATCATTCGAAGGAGTTCGTTGTATCGAGAGGGCGGCATTCCCCGCGACCCGTAGAAGGTTATCTCGCGCATCGTCATCGCGTCCGTCGGAATCGAGATCTCCCCTTTTTCCTCCTCCGTCGTCAACCCGAGTTGGACGTGTTGCCCCCGGCGACGGAGGCAGTCGATGGAGTTCCGACAGGTTTCTGCGATACCGAGCGCGTCGATGGAGACGTGTGCCCCATCGATTCGGTCGTGAATCGCCGACGGGACGTCCTCCTCACGGCCATTGACGACCTCCACCGCGCCGAGTTCCATCGCTTGATCGAGTTTCGCATCATCCAGATCGACCGCGACGACGTTCGCACCGAGCGCGTCCGCGACGTGAACCGCCGAGAGGCCGACACCGCCACAGCCGTGCACCGCCACCCAGTCGCCGGGCGTCAGGTCGATTCGATGCACGAGGGCGTGATACGCGGTGACGAACCGACACCCCAGTCCGGCCATCTCGACCGGGGAGACACCTTCAGGAAGTTGCACCGCGTTGTAGTCGGCGTAAGGGACGTGTACCTGCTCGGCGAACGCACCGGGGGCGGCCTCCTCGAAGCCGAGAGCGATTCCGTTCTTGCAGACGTTCCCGTGCCCGTTCTGGCAGTACTCACAGGTGCCCCTACCGAGATTGAACGGAACCGCGATCTGGTCGCCCTCGCGGATTCCCTCGACCTGCTCGCCGACCGCTACGACGCGCCCGGCGGGTTCGTGACCGAGAATCTGCCCGATCGGTACCTGGTCGTCGGCCCACTCGCCGTGACCCTGCCAGGCGTGCCAGTCGCTCCGGCAGATTCCACAGGCCTCGGTTTCGATGACGACGCCGTGGTCGTCGGGGTCGGGGTTCGGCACCTCCTCGATGGAAAGCGGTTCACCGTAGGCGGTCAGGACTGCGGCTTGCATACTGGTGAAAGGGGTGTGTATGGCTTAAAACGGCGGGGAGCGGCAAGCCTCGATTTGCCGAGTTTACGTTCCTGCGTCGCAGTTCGTCGTCTTCCAGATGGACACTCTCGAAGTGGGTTCGCCGAAATATCCGACGTGAATCTGGAAGCCGATACACTCCGTTTCGTACTCTCTGAAATCGAGTTTGCGTCGCTGGTCTTCCGGTTGGTCGTCTCGCCACGCATAGAGAACGTCGGCACCTGACTCTGCCGGATATCCATCGAACGTCCCCTCAGAAGGGTCGTCCGAACGACCGGCCTTCAGTCGAAGCGACTTCCGGTATACGGTTTCGCCATCTCTGCGAAGAAGTACGTGGACGGTGTGCGGTTCGTCGTCGAAATTCATGGTTCTAGACTCCACGATTCGTGGAGGGTCGGGTTCCGACCATGAAGTGAGATAGAACATCCTGCCATGCCGGAAGCAAGTGTCGTGCCACCGAACCGGAGAACCGTACGACGGGAGAGCGAGGACATGTGGCGCATCGTTATCATCACGACCCGATGACAAATACTTTCTCCGGAAATGGTAGCATCCACGAGCGAGTTATTTCGGCCGACAGCGGCGCGAAACGGGTGATTTCGGCACAACTGTTTTTGTAGCTCGAAGTGAAGGATATCTAGTACGGGGGACGGGAATATGCCAAACAAACCACACCAGAACCTAGCGATCATCGGCCACGTAGACCACGGGAAATCCACCCTTGTCGGAAGACTGCTCTTCGAGACGGGGAGCGTACCCGAGCACGTCATCGAACAGCACAAGAAGGAAGCCGAGGAGAAGGGCAAAGGCGGCTTCGAGTTCGCCTACGTGATGGACAACCTCGCCGAAGAGCGCGAGCGCGGCGTCACCATCGACATCGCCCATCAGGAGTTCGACACCGACGAGTACTACTTCACGATCGTCGATACGCCGGGCCACCGCGACTTCGTGAAGAATATGATCACGGGTGCCTCGCAGGCAGACAACGCGGTGCTCGTCGTCGGTGCGGACGACGGCGTCCAGCCACAGACCCAGGAACACGTCTTCCTCGCACGCACGCTCGGCATCAACGAACTCATCGTCGCCGTGAACAAGATGGACGCAGTCGATTACGACGAAGACCGCTATCGTGAGGTTGTCGCCGAGGTGAAAGACCTGCTGAATCAGGTGCGATTCGACACCGAGGACGCCGAGTTCATCCCGATCTCGGCGCTGGAAGGCGACAACGTCGTCGAACACAGCGACAACATGTCGTGGTACGACGGACGGGTCGTCCTCGAAGCACTGAACAACCTTCCGCTACCGGAACCGCCGACCGACGCACCGCTCCGCCTGCCGATCCAGGACGTCTACACCATCTCGGGCATCGGTACGGTGCCGGTCGGGCGCGTCGAAACGGGTGTGCTGAACACGGGCGATTCCGTCTCGTTCCAGCCGAGCGACGTGAGCGGCGAGGTCAAGACCATCGAGATGCACCACGAAGAGGTGCCACAGGCCGAACCGGGCGACAACGTCGGGTTCAACGTCCGTGGCGTCGGCAAAAACGACATCCGACGTGGTGACGTTGCAGGCCCGGCAGAGGACCCGCCGACCGTCGCGAAGACGTTCAAAGCCCAGATCGTCGTGATGCAACATCCCTCGGTCATCACGTCGGGTTACACGCCGGTCTTCCACGCACACACAGCGCAGGTCGCCTGCACCATCGAGAACATCGACCAAAAGATCGACCCAGCGAGCGGGGAGGTCGAAGAGGAGAATCCCGACTTCATCCAGAGTGGTGACGCCGCCGTCGTGACCGTCAGACCGCAGAAACCACTCTCCATCGAACCGTCGTCGGAGATTCCCGAGTTGGGAAGTTTCGCGGTTCGCGATATGGGACAGACCATCGCAGCGGGGCGGGTGCTCGAAGTGAACGAGAAGTAGGTCAGCTCACCCCTTCGTTGCTACTTACGCCGAACTCGCATTCGAACTGGCGTCGAACCTCACGGAGTGTCTCGCAGTCTTCGGCGGGCTCTTCGTTCTCGAACAGCAAGAGTGCGGAGACGACCGTTCGTGCCTCCGGTCGATGGGGAATTTCGTTCTTACTCGGGCGTAGATACCCCTCGCCCCAACTCCAACCCGATCGGTGGAACACCCTTACTGTCTCGGCCTGCGACACGCCCGAGATACAGTGCGGAGTTGATGAGGCCGATGTGACTGAACGCCTGCGGGTAGTTGCCGACCTGAACCCCTTCCTCGTAGTCGATCTCCTCGGCGAGGAGTCCCAGCGGACTCACGTAGTCAAGGACGTTCAAGTAGATCTCCCGGGCCTCCTCGATGCGCCCGGAGAGCGCCAGCGCATCGACCAGCCAAAACGAACAGAGGACGAACGCGCCTTCCTCGCCGGGGAGTCCGTCGTCGCCGTCGTAGCGACGAACCAGACCATCGTCTGTCGCTAACTGGTCTTTAATCGCGTCGATGGTGTTCTGGACGCGCTCGTCGTCGAAGGGAAGAAACCCGACGAGCGGGATGAGAAGGGCAGTCGCGTCGAGCGTTTTCGTATCACCGAACGCTTGTACGAACGCTTCGCGTTCCTCGCTGTATCCCTCTTCGAGGATGGTCCTCGCGATCTCGTCGCGCACTGCACGCCAGCGATCGAACGGCGCATCGAAGTCGCGTTCTTCGGCGATGGCGATGGCGCGGTCGAGAGCGACCCAGCACATCAACTTCGAGAAGACGAAGTGACGAGACTCACCTCGCACTTCCCAGATACCCTCGTCTTTCTTCGTCCAGACGTCACAGACGTAGTCGACGACTGCTCGGAGTTCGTCCCAGTCGCCCCCGCTCAGATAGTCACCGTCGGTCGTTTCGTAGACCGCGAGAACGAGCTCGCCGTAGATGTCCAGTTGTCGCTGGTCTTTGGCTCCGTTGCCGATTCGGACGGGCGACGAGTTTCGATAACCCGAGAGGTGGTCGAGTTCCGTCTCGTCGAGGTCGACATCGCCGTGGAGACCGTACAATGGTTGGATCTGCTCGGGGTCGGTGATACGACAGAGGTCGAGGAACCAGTCGTAGTACGCTTCGGCCTCGTCCGTGTGGTGGAGGTTGGAGAGGGCCTGGATGGTGAACGCGGCATCCCGAATCCAGTTGTATCGGTAATCCCAGTTGCGAATCCCGCCGACATCCTCCGGAAGCGACGTGGTTGGTGCTGCTGCGATCGCACCGGTATCGTGGTGGGTCAGCAGTTTGAGCACCAATCCGGATCGGACGACGATGTCGTGCCACGGGCCACCGAAGACACACTCCGATTCGTTGCAGGTATGTGCCCATCCTCGCCAGAACGAGAGGGTGTCACCGAGCAATCGAACTCCTACATCGGCATCTATCGGTTCGGTATCATCGTAACAGAGGACGAACCACTCGGTGTCGCCGTCTTCTAGCGTCTCGGTACTGGTCGCAGTCGCGTCAGCCACGTCGAACTCGCGGTCGGTCGTGAGAAACACGGTCGCATCGTCACCCCGAGCGAGGATTCCGCCCGCTCGCGTCTCCACCGTGGTCGGCGTTCGTGCGTAGTCGAATCGCGGTGCGAAAGCGACGTCGACATCGACCGTTCCACGCTCGCAGATCACTCGTCGGTAGAGCGCCCGTTTTCGGGACTGACCGTCCTCTTCTTCGATGACCGGCATGAAATCCGTCACGACCACGTCACCCAGCGCGGTCTGAAACTCGGTTCGAAGGACGTTCGTTCGGTCGATGTATCGCTGCGTCGATTCGTACGAGGCGTCCGGCCTGATGCTAAAATGGCCGCCTGCTTCGTCGAGGAGCCGTGTGAACACGCTCGGCGATTCGAGATGTGGAAACGGACACCAGTCTACCGAACCCTCGGCACTGACGAGCACGCAGGTTTCGAGATTGCCGACGAGACCGTACGCTTCGAGTGGGACGTAGTCAGTCATGGAACCCCCTGTGGTCGACTAGGAGACGAGTCTACATCAACTTCGAGGAACCCCGGAGTACCCTCGTAACCCTGTCGTTACTCGATAACCTGAAACTCAGATGAAAGTTAAGACCGTGATGCTCGTCCATGATAGCGTATGGCACGAGGTCACGACCATAACCACGGAACCGAATTCGAGTGCGACTGTGGAGAGACGTTCGAGACGGAAGAAGAACTCAAAGACCACGACCGAGAGGAACACGGCGCGGGAAGCTAGAAACAGCTAACGACAGGAGACAGAGAAAGAACGCTATCGGAAGAGACGACGCTGAATCGCGTCGAACCGCGTCGCCTTTAACGCTCACGCTACTATCGAGTTCCGTGCAGAACGTTACGGATAGAACGAGCAATCCATTCGGAATGTCCCCGCCCTGTGAGTACGAATGTGTTCCCGATGGACACTGTGCGGTGTTCGGCTATGGCGATGCGAACGCCGACTTTCACGTCGTCGGCGACCATCCGGGAATCCACGGTGGCACCGCGACGGGCGTCCCCTTCACCGGAAGTGAGGTCGGCGAGAAACTCCAACCGGTGCTGAACGACGTGGGATTGCTGGGAGACGCGTACAGCGACGAACCGTCGGTTGCGAACCTGTTTACGAGCTACCTCCACATGTGCTGTCTGCCCGATGGTCGGGAACCGTCTCCCTCGGAGTACAGCGACATGGAACGATTCTTCGACGCGGAACTCCGGGCGATCGCGGCCCACGTTTTGCTCCCCGTTGGCGAGCGCGCGACCGAACACGTCTTCTGGGAGTTCACCGCGAAGGCAGGGAAGTTAGACATCGACATGGAATCGCTCCACGCTCAGGAGATCAAGGGACGTGGCTTCCTCGTCGTTCCCATCCGTGACCCCCGCGAGTGGGGGCCGAGAGATGATGACCGACTGCGCACACGTCTGAACGCGCTTCTCAGCTCTGACTACCAGCAGACGGTCGATCTGGGTCGGTTCATGCCGGACGCAGATCCCTACGAGGTTCGGTAATCACCGAGACGACCGTCACGACGATTCCGACGACGATCTCTACACCGAGCAGTACGATCGGTAGTGCGACGAGCGAGAGGAGGAGTCCGAGCGCGATACCCACGACGAGTGCAGCGCGCTTCAGACGTGAGTCCGGGCGCGGGATGTCCATAGAGTAGTGAACGATTCGAGGAAAGAAAACTCCAGCGAGCGTTTCTGTGGTATGTGCAGGTTACCGGACTCTGGAACTGTGTCGGCCAGTCTCGAAATCAGGAGCCGATCACTCCGGAAACGGCCCCGTCCACTCGTGTAGACAGTCGCCGCTACAGAAGTGGAGTGTCACTCGTTCGGTTTCGTCGGAGAGAGAAGCGTGCTCGACGACCACTGTTGGGTGGTGGTCGACGAGGTCGACAAGTTTATTGCAGTTTGCACAGTGTCGAAATTCCTCGTCGGGATGTGCAGTGCCGGACATAGGGAGACGAACGAAC
The DNA here is from genome assembly GCF_054177585.1 of Haladaptatus rarus. NCBI lineage: Archaea > Methanobacteriati > Methanobacteriota > Halobacteria > Halobacteriales > Haladaptataceae > Haladaptatus > Haladaptatus rarus. Next base: position 83,282 of record NZ_JBPEHG010000005.1, read on the forward strand.
TGAAGGTGGGTAAACTTGATGGGATAGATTACCATCTATTCCTAAACTTATTAGTAAAATTTCCATATTTTTCTAATATCAGTGAACTCGAGAGACAGGTACCCAAATATTGTGAGTTGATTTCCCGTCTATTCTGGAAGCTCGCGCGTGTCGGTCGGGTCGGTGACCTCACCATTGACCCTGATGGTGTGCTCGACCACTGTCCGAACGTCCTGTGAAAGGACGGAGAACGCCATCGCTCGAATGTAGATCTCGTAGTCTGCGTGCGTGTCGCTCGCGTCCTCGGCGATGATATCGGCGACCACTTCGATCTCGGGGTCACGCTCCGAGAGTTCACAGACGCGAAGCGACACCTCACGATTCCAGAGATCGACCACACACTCCCCGACCGACCGATACAGGGCGGAACGCATACCCATCCCGGCAGTCATTCGGTCGTGCACGTCGTTCGCAAGGCGTCGAACGACGTGCCTATACTCTCCCCTATCGAAACTCGCCATCGTCTGAGAAAGCTTCGCTTTCGAGATATTAAAAGCCCAGTGACGAACGCGACGAGGAACCAAGATAGATAACGAGAACGAAACTACCATCTTGCGGCCAAAAAATAAATTAAAGGTTTATCATTGACGTAGACCCGACACCTTTTTAAAATCTCCAAAAAGTATTGAAGTACATGGCACGCGAGCAACGAAACGACCGATTACCGGGACGGGAAAGACACCCGGAACGAACCACCGACGATAATCTCGGCTTGAACCCGCCAGAACGGAGAGAAAGCAGAACTTACTGGACGGCTGTACGATGAGTGCCGGTACAGAATCGATGGCAGCAGACGAGTACGAAACTCCCACTGAAGAGCGTCCGGAACCCCTCTCGCGCGATAAGATATTCCACATCCTCCAGACGCAACGCCGTCGGTACGCACTTCGATACCTGAAAGGAACCAATGGCACCGTCGAGATGCGCGATGTCGCCGAACAGGTGGCCGCGTGGGAGAACAACACGACGGTTCAGGCACTCTCGTCGAACGAACGCCAGCGCGTCTACATCGCACTCTATCAGTCCCACCTCCCGAAACTCGACGGCGAAGGAATCATCGAGTACAACAAGAGTCGGGGAATCGTCAAGCGAGGCCCGCTGGCCGACCAGTTCGACCCCTACCTCGACCTCTCACCGACCGATGCAACCGAGTCAGAACCCGATGGTGACGTCGAAGACGAGAACCCGTGGCTCAGCTACTACCGCCGTCTTACTGCTGCCGGCGTGATGACCGTGATTGCGGCAGGGCTCGGTATCCCCCCGATATCTCTGATTCCAGACCTCGTATTTGGTGTCGTTCTCGTCGCGGCGTTTGCGGCGCTTTCGCTCGCTCAGATCCTTACGAACGACACATAGTCGGTCTCTATTTTCGGTACTAGCAGGCGAGCAGTCGTCTGGGAGGATGTCGATTCGATAAATTCGGACGACAGTTCGAGCCGAAAGCGATGGTCGCGTCGGGACTGTTCGACACGATGGCCGCTTCAGTAGAAGCGATACGCAGGTCAATAACGTCTGAAGCGTTAGCTCGTCAGTACTGTTCGACGTGTCTCTCCAGTAGTTCGAGATTTCGGCTGTTGGCCTTCCACGCCGCGTCGAATACCGACCCGAGGATAGGAATCACCCCACCGAGAGTGTCGACGAGAATGTTCATCACCATCCGTGCGAGGACGTGACGTGGAACGTCCATCAGGTAGGCTTCGAGGACGACGTACAGCGAGATGACCGCGGCGGCGGCGTCGCCACCGACCGGAAGGAGACCGAGGATGGGATCGAGTCCGATACGGTAGTTCGTGCTGGGGATACGGAACGCTTCGTCCAGCAGGTTGCTCACCGCCCTGACTCGCTTCATTGACCGACGTTTGCTCAGGGGTAACTCGTCAGGGAAGTCAGAGTACTCTACCATAGAATATCACAGTCGGTCTGTGTAGTTATGCCCTCCGGCCTAGTGTGAGAACGTCTCCCAGTCTCTCTACTCACATTATTCCATCTCTCCGATCAATCTCCCCATTGCACTTTTCTATTCCTCCTCACCTCGGTCATTTTACTCCCGTCCCTGAGCACCGGCCAGTTCGTTTACGGACGTCACGACCGGATGGACATCCATGCGCGAGGTCGAGATCACGTCGATCCACCAGATGACACCGCGAGTGAAACAGTTCCAGCTGGTCGACGACGACCCCTTCGATTTCGAACCCGGCCAGCACACGCAACTCCACTTCGAGCGAGATAGCGAAGAGGGCGATGAAAGTAGCGGAAATGGTGAGAGCGACGAAGTTGTTCGTCCCTACACTGCAACGTCGCTTCCGGGGACGAACAGCCTCACGTTGGCCATCAAGCGGTACGACGATGGAACCGCCTCGGTGTATATGCACGGCCGAGAACCCGGCGACACGATTCGGGTCGAAGACCTCGATGGAAATCTCCATCTCAGAGATCTCGATTCGGACGTCGCGTTCGTCTCGACTGGAACCGGAATCACACCGATGATGGCGATGTTGAAACAGTACCTGCGGGAGGGCAACGGGCACGCGACCTTCCTCTACGGCGAGAAGACACAGGAGGATATCATCTACCGGGAGACCCTCGACCAGTTCGAATCCCAACACGAGAATCTGACCGTCGCCTACTCGCTCTCCGAAGCGGAGTGGCCCGGGAAGACCGGTCACGTTCAAACGCACATCGAGGAGGTAGTGCCAGAGCCGGAGACGACCGACTTCTACGTCTGTGGGGTTCCCGAAATGGTCGTGGAAACGAAAGACGAACTCGCGGAGATCGGGGTTTCAGACGAGTCCGTATACAGCGAAGGGTGGGAAGACGACGAAGTATCCGGCGACTGACCGTCTCTTTCAGCGCCCTGTTCGATCGACTTCTTCGAACTCCCAGTAGGGGTTCCACGCGACTTCCCAGAGATGGCCGTCCGGGTCTGCGAAGTAGCCGGAGTATCCGCCCCAGTCTACGTCCTGTGCTGGTTTGACGAGGTCTGCGCCCGCGTCGACTGCCTCGTCGAGAACGGCGTCTACTCGCTCTTTCGATTCGACGTTGTGAGCGAGTGTGACTCCTTCGAACCCACTTCCAACAGGGGAGACTGTCGCGTCTTCGGCGAGTAGTTCGCGCGGATAGAGCGCGAGCCACGCTCCCGCCAACGTGAAGAAAGCGATGGGTGAATCCTCCTCTCGGTCCTGAATCGGCAGTCCGAGACCGTCTCGGTAGAATCGGATCGATTCGTCGAGATCTGAAACGCCAAGCGTGATGATGCTGATTCGAGGTTCCATATGGTAGTTTCGTCGATTGGCGAGATAAACGCGCTAGTGGAGAATTCTCACACACTTTGGAGAATCTCGGTCGTGATTTCGGAGTGGGTGCCGGGCCGAAAGGGTAAATCCCTCTCGGCAGACAGTGTGGGCCATGACTGACCCGATTCGAGTAACGGTCTGGAACGAGTTCCGTCACGAACGAGAACGAGCGGCGGCACGCGATTGCTATCCGGACGGAATTCACGCGGTGCTTGCGGATGCGTTCGAATCGCGGGGATTCGACGTCCAGACAGCGACACTGGACGAGCCCAAACACGGACTTACTGAAGACGTTCTTGCACGAACGGACGTCTTGACCTGGTGGGGGCACGCCGCACACGAAGCGGTCGCTGACGAGATAGTCGAACGAGTTCACCAGCACGTTCTCGACGGGATGGGTCTCATCGTCCTCCACTCCGGCCATTTCTCGAAGATATTCAAACGGCTAATGGGAACGAGCTGTGACCTGAAGTGGCGAAACGAGGGCGAGCAAGAACGCCTGTGGGTGGTCGAGCCGAGCCATCCGATCGCCACCGGAGTCGACGAACAGATCATCGTCCCAAAAGCGGAGATGTACGGCGAGCGGTTCGACGTTCCCGCACCCGACGAACTCGTCTTCGCGAGCTGGTTCGAAGGAGGTGAAGTGTTCCGGAGCGGTTGCTGTTATCGTCGCGGTTCGGGGCGAATATTCTACTTCCGTCCGGGTCACGAGACGTATCCCATCTACCGGCAGCCGGAGATTCAGCAGGTGTTGGGGAACGCTATCGAGTGGGCCGCCTCCGACGATGGCTCGCAGCCAGCGTTCGGCGAAGTACCCGTCGCTCCCGAAAACCGGGGTCGTCAATGACTACTATGTGATATGAAGGAGTAATAATGGAGAAACAGGACAAAGTTATTTATTGGTCACAATCAAGACCTGTATGGTAGGATGGAACGTCGCCCGACTCGGGTACTGCACGTCGAAGACAACGAGTTCTTCGCGACGGTCGCATCGACCGTCCTCGAAGAAGAACAACCGAACGTGACAGTTCATACGGAAACGAATCCGGAAAACGCCCTCACCCGACTCGAACGAGAGCAGTTCGATTGCGTGGTCAGTGACTACGAGATGCCGGAGATGAACGGTCTCGAACTGCTAGACGCCGTCAAGGAGGTCAACCCAGAGATTCCATTCATCCTCCTGACCGGTGGGGGAAGCGAGAAGACCGCGAGCAAGGCGATTTCGGCAGGAGTTACCGATTATCTCCAGAAGGGAACCGGGCGACGCCAGTTCGTCGCGCTGGCGAACCGTATCGAGAACGCTGTTTCACATCATCGAGCCGAACAGGCCGTCCGAAGGCAGATCGACATCAACGACCTCATCTGGGACGTCAGTCAATCGCTTCTCGAAGCCTCGACCCGCGAAGAGATCGAAGAGTCCGTCTGCGAGCGCCTCGCAGATTCCAAGTCGTATCTGTTCGCGTGGATGGGAAAAGTCGACGAGGGGCGAATCATCCCGCGCGTCTCTGCTGGAATCGAGGCGGGGTATCTCGACGCAACGTACCGTGGCGATTCGACGGAAGATGAGTCGAAACCTTTCCCCGTGCGCTCGAAACTGGAACGATCCAGATCACGCAGAAAATCGCAGATGAATCCTCGTCAGAACAGTGGCGGGAGAAAGCGCTCGAACGTGGATACCAGTCGAGAGCGGTCATTCCACTCCAATACGAAAACTCCATCTATGGCGTGTTGAACGTGTATGCCGACCACCCGAATGCATTCGACGAGACCGAACGACGTGTTCTCTCGAAGTTCGGAAACAGCATCGCTTACGCCATCAATTCCGTTCGAACGCGGCAGGAACTCCTTCGGCGGGAACAACGGCTCCAGGTGTTCAACCGTATCCTCCGGCACAATCTCCGAAACGATCTGAACGTCGTCCTCGGTCACGCAGATAATCTCATGGAGTCGATTCCGGAGACCTCCGAAAGTGCCGAGATAATCAAGCGCAAAGCGACAGAACTGATAGAAGTCAGCGAGAAAGCTCGGGAAGTCGGGAAAACGCTCGACGGAAGAAGCCAGACGAGAACGCCGATCGATATCACACCTCTCATCGACCGATCCTGTTCGACCTCCGAGAGTCGTACCCGGACGTAAATCTCACTGCCGATCTTCCAAACGAAGCGTGGGTGTACGGAGACAAGACGCTGGACACCGTCGTAAGCGAGGTACTCGAAAACGCTGCCGAACACAACGACACGGACAGTCCTGACGACACGATCTCGGTGACGACGGTCGATTCCAACAGAGGAGAGTGGGTGGAGATAACCGTCACCGACGACGGGCCAGGGATTCCGAAAGAAGAACAGTCGGTTCTGAGCGAGGGACGAGAGACGGCTCTCCAACACGGAAGCGGACTCGGATTGTGGTTGACGAACTGGGTCGTCGGGAAGTTCGGTGGTGAACTCACGTTCAGTGTGAACCAACCCAGAGGAAGTGTCGTAACCATGCGACTTCCACGAGCGGAATCGTCCGAGTGAATAGTCAGGAAAGTTATAAATGCCAGAATATACCTGGAAGGAATATCACTGATAGAATGTGCCAACGGAGCCTCACTCCTTTTTTCAATCTCGTTCAGCAATAAGTATATATTACTGAAGCAAATTAGTAGTGAATGAGATGAGCGCGGAACTCCCAAGATTCATTGATCGTTTCCGACAGCCAGAGTACACTGGAGAGAATCGCTGCACCCCCTGTACTATTGTCAACGTAACGATAGCCGTCTTCGTCAGTGCAGGATTGATGTTCCTCACACCGATCCTGGGTGTTGCATTCTTCGTCTTCAGTTTGACGGCGATCTACCTTCGGGGGTATCTCGTTCCAGGGACACCAGCGTTGACGAAGCGATACTTCCCGGACTGGTTGCTACGAAAGTTCGACAAACACGAGATGGCGACGCCTGCTCCGGATGAGACGGGCAGAGAACCCGAAGAGGTACTAAGCGAAGCGAACATCATCGCCCCGTGTGAGGATTTCGACGACCTTTGTCTCGACGAGGAGTTCAGGACGACCTGGCACGACACCATGGAGCGCGTCATGGAAGACGGTGCCGAAAAGAGTGACCTGAGCCGTATCCTCGACACCGACGAGGACGAACTGGAGTTCGAAGAGCACGACAGCGCCTTCCTCGCTCGAATCGATGGCCGCCGACTCGGCCAGTGGGAATCCCACGGGGCACTGGTCGCGGATCTCGCTGCTGCTCGCATTCTCCGGAAACGCTACGACGACTGGGACGATCTCCCCGTCGATAACCAGAGTCGCATCCTCAGTGGTCTCCGCATCTTCCTCGAAACCTGTCCCGACTGCGGTGGCGCGATCGCGATAGAACAAGAGACGGTCGAATCCTGCTGTCGTTCGATGGATGTCGTGGCTGCGACGTGTGAGAGTTGTGAGGCGCGGATACTGGAAGTCGAACAGAACTAGAAAACGGCTCTATCGAAGTTTCTGGGCGTAATACGGGTTTACGAGATATCCTTCAGATGTTCAAGATTCAGATGTTCAAGCGCAGTCGAGGATGCAAAATCGTGACATCTGATCGGATGGTGGAAGATGGTGGATAAGTAGAATCGAGAGGAGTGCGAAGAAGAAGAAGCGATAGGGGGTTCGATGCAGATTCACGCAAGACGGGGTCAGTGGAGACTCGATCGAGACGGATTCAATCGGATACGATGGATGGAAAAGCAAGAGCGTCGTCCGTCAGACACCACCGTTTCCGTTGTTTAGATCTGTAGAAATCTCGTAGAAGAACGCCTACTCGGTGGGAATAGCAGACCATTCGAATGTACGTCGAATGCGAACGACTCGGCAAGGCGTGATCGTCCTAATCCGTTCGAAATTCGTGTGGGAAAAATAAGTTGGGGGCGACGAATAGGGGAGTAGCGTGGAGAGAACAGGGAAAACAAGACAGGGAGTATGGTGCAGGAAAAACAGGGTGGAGCGACAGGAAAAACGAGGGGAAGAGTCGGAAAAGAGGTGCAGTAATGGGCGGAAGAACGGAGGGTGGGAGCACTGATTTCGGCCTACTACGATTCCACGGGCAACGACAGCGTCACCATGAACAGATTCGCATGAGAGCGAACGAATTCCGAGGTTCGACCCGACTCGACACCAATATTTCCGTTGTTCTCAATCGGTCGTCGTTCGGTAACACCGCGATTTCCGTTGTCTTTCGTGTGTTGAGTACGTTGGTGTTGACGAACCGGTGGCCGAGTGGACGGGGAAGACACAGACCCCACAATTTCCGTTGTCTTTCGTGTGTTGAGTACGTTGGTGTTGACGAACCGGTGACCGAGTGGACGGGGAAGACACAGACCCCACAATTTCCGTTGTTTTGATGGCGGTAGGGTGGGTGATGGCGTGGGATTCAACGCGAAAAGTCGAGTCTACAAGACGGAGGAACCGAACGGAGATCGACAGCGATACGTCGACACGAGCATAGCGAGGTGTTCTCGTACAGTTTCCGACTGCTGAGCGGTATCTGAATGGACACCCACCCCATCGTTTCCGCTGTTTTGTGGGGACGACGTTAGCTGCCAGAAGCGACAAAGATGACGGGAGTGACCACGACTCGATCACAATCACAAGACGGCTTCGAGACGATGACGAGACAAGTGCAAGACGAGTATAAAACGGCTACAGAACCGCTACAAACCGAAGAAAGCACCCACAGAACGGTGGCGCAATAATGAACCGTGACGCGTAAATACGGTTAGGAACGATCGATGGCAGTAAAACCCGGAGAATTTGACCCTTTCATGAATTAGAGTTCAGTTGAACTTAGTTCAATTCTAAACTCGTTTCCCACTACGGATATGGTTGCATATACTATCTAATAAATCTATCGCTTTCATAGTGGATCTTTTTCGACCACTCATCTCTCACAAAACACAGGAAATAGTGGGGTGGGTGTGTCTTTATAAGCAACGACGAAAGACGGTGTCTTTCAGCGAGAGACGCCAGATGCGATTCTCCCGAGAACCCGCGTATTTAGCCGAATGGAGCGGCTCTGTAGAATCATCCACGTCTTTCTACCCCATCGTTTCCGTTGTCTTTCTCCTATCTTTCTACCCTCGTTCTTCCACTTTGATTCTCATTTTCTCGCGCGAGTGTTCCCCGATATGTGATCGTCGAGTTCGTCGAGTTCATCGAATGTATTTGTTTCTCGAGAACGAGACCGAACGAATCCTTGCATCGGTTCAACCACGCTGCATGATCACATCCTGCAGTGCTATAGCCGACATCGCCATTCATCATCGAGATCATCCTGTCCCAAACACCGGAAATGCTGCACCCCTACGAATGACGGAACTATTTAAACGCACCGGAACAGAAGAAACAACGGACGCCCCAGTTTTATATACTATTCAGTGAAAGCATGTAGTAATGTCTTCGTTCAGTTTCGACCGGGATAACTCTCTCTACAAGAACCGGGACGCTCTGTTGGAGGAGTACACCCCCAACAACCTCGTCGGACGAGACGACGAACTCGAAGAGTACCACGCTGCGCTGCAACCGATCATCAACGGTGAAGCCCCATCCAACATCTTCCTCTATGGAAAAAGCGGCGTCGGGAAGACGGCAGCGACGCGATTCCTGCTCAAGCAGCTCCAGGAAGACGCTGCCCGGTACGACGACATCTCTCTGTCGGTCATCGAGATCAACTGCGACGGTCTCAATTCGAGTTATCAAGTTGCGGTTCGACTCGTCAACACCCTTCGCGACCCTGCCGACCAGATTAGCAACACGGGCTACCCACAGGCACAGGTCTACAGTTTCCTCTGGGACGAACTCGACAAACTCGGTGGAACTATCATCATCGTCCTGGACGAGGTAGACCACATCAACGACAACTCCATCCTCTACCAGATCCCACGCGCTCGGAGCAACGGCTACCTCGAACACGCCAAGATCGGGCTCATCGGCATCAGTAACGATCTCTCGTTCCGTGATTCCCTGTCGGCGAAAGTCCGCTCGTCCCTCTGTGAGAAGGAGGTCTCGTTCCCACCGTACAACGCGACGGAACTCCAGAAGGTACTCGGACAACGTGAACAGGTCGCGTTCCACGACAGCGCACTCGCCGAAGACGTTATTCCACTCTGTGCAGCGTACGGAGCGCAGGATGCTGGTGACGCCCGGCAGGCACTCGACTTGCTCCTCGAAGCGGGCGACCTCGCGCGAAAGGATGCCGCCGAACAGGTCGTCGACCATCACGTTCAGGAGGCCCGACGGAAACTCGAACGCGACCGGATCATGGAAGGTGTCGCCGACCTCACCCAACACGCCCGACTCATCCTCTACGCACTCACATCTATCGAAGCCGAGGGGAACACACCCGCCCGGTCGCGGGACATCCGCCCACGGTACGAACAGTTGTGCAATCACATCGGTACCGAGGCGCTCACGAGCAGACGAATGCGTGACCACCTCGCCGACCTCGCGATGCTCGGTGTCATCTCCTCGACGGAGAAGAACGAGGGAATGTCGGGTGGGAAGTACCGTGAGCACGCACTGAAGCAGGATCTACAACTCGTCGTCAGTGCGCTCGAAGAGACCATCGAACTCGCTGGCGTCCACGAGAGCATCCGCCCGTACTATCAATCGCTTCTCGACGAACGCGAAGCCTAACTTTCTTCCGACTACCATCGACTGTGCCAATATAAGACAGAAGCCCCACCAACAGATGAGATCAATTCGCCTCATTTCTGGCAGAAGGCGTCGTGTCTGACACCACCATTTCCGGTGCTTTCGGTGACCACTTCGTCGAAATCTTCTATTGTTCATCACCCACTTCATGTCGACGAATCTATCAGATGAACCCTGTCGAATCTTCCAGATTATCTCACAGAAATCTACCGATCGACCCCGATTCTACCGTCGAATTGATCTCGGGTCATGTATTCGATTCCGTAGCCTTTACCATCACCTTCAAGTTCATCGATCAACCCCACTATTTCCGTTGTTTCTGATACACTGAGACATTCGAATTATCACCAGTATTTCCGTTGTTTGCGAAAGTCGAAATCGGCCTCTCCGACTCGAACGCTTCGACACTGATTCGTCTACGTTTTCAACGACCGTGATATCTGTCTTCAACGACCGTGATTCAGGATTAGCCGACCGTGATGTCGGTTACTCGATCGTGATACCGACACTACCGTGACCGGTCGATTTGGGTCGTTCTCCGAGGGTTACGAACTCGGTCATCTGTTTTCCCTCTCGGAGAAGTTCGACCTCGATCTCCTCCCCAGGTTGGGTTTCGGTGATGAGATATCGCATCAGTTCCTCGTGAGAGCGAACGGTTCGTCCATCTACTCCGACGATGACGTCGCCACCGGTCGGAATCTCGCGCGTTCGAAACATTCGAACCGCTTCGCATCCGAGGAGAGCACCACTTGCCGGGCCGAGCCGTACATCCACGACGAGGACGCCACCCGTCTCGTTGAGTTCGTTCGCCTTCGCGACGAGTGGGGAAACGTCCAACGTCGAGATCTTGAGAAACGGATGTCGATAGTAGCCATCGCTGACGAGGTCGGGAACGACACGGGCGACGATCGCTGCTGAGATAGCGAAGCCGATATTGTCGCCCTGTCGGGCGCGGTTGACGCCGACGACTTCGCCGTCGAGCGTCACGAGTGGGCCACCACTGTTACCGGGGTTGATGGCGGCGTCGGTCTGTACCGTGTCAGGGATGACGTACCCGTTCCCAGTCGGAAGCGAGCGATTCGTTCCGCTGACGACGCCAGTGGTGATGGTTCCGTCGAGACCCATCGGATTTCCGAGTGCAGCAACTCGTTGCCCCGGTTTCGGCGCGTCCGTCGCAACTGGAAGGGGTTTCGCGTACTCCGGTACGTCTGCGACTTGCACGACGGCGAGGTCGGTGTCGATGTCACGCCCGACGACACTGCCGATTCTCCAGTCGCCCTCACTGAACCGGAGTTCCACTTCCTCGGTATCACCGACGACGTGTTGGTTCGTGATGATGTGCCCTTCGTGGTCGTAGACAAATCCCGACCCCGCCCCTGATCGCGCACGTCGAGTGTCGTTCTGGGGTCGGACGTAGACCGAGACGACCGAGGGGATCGTTTCGCTGTACAGCTGTTCGTACGTCTTCTGCTCGCTCATGTTCAACTCCGACCGGTTGGAATCGTACTCGGAATCCGGTCGTCAGCCGATTTGAATCGTGACAGACGAAGGAAGACCCTGACTCCGACAGCCGGACTTACCTGAGGTTAGGGCCGAGCACGTATAACTGCGTCACTCGGTGGCAGCCCGGACGCGATTTCATCCTGCTTTCTGCACCTCTACCACGACGTGCTTGTAGGTGGGAATCTTCGATTCGGGATCCAGTTCGTCCCCGGTCAGTCGATTGACCAGCGGGTCGGCAAAGTGAAACGTAAGGAACACCACTCCCTGACGGATCGCTGGCGTTACTGCCGCCGAAGCGTCGACTTTTCCGTGTTCGTTTTCGACGACGACACTATCACCGTCTTCGAGATCGAGATTCGCCGCATCCTCCGGATGAATCTAGAGTGCGTCAGTGCCCCGGAGACGGGTCAGCACGTCCGACCGCCGGGTGACGACACCACTGTTGAAGTGTTCGATGACGCGCCCAGTCGTCAGTACGAGTGTTCTGTCGCCTTCGTCTCGGTCGACCGAATCCAGTGGGTCGACGTGTTCGACCGGAACGAGTTGCACCCGTCGATCACCGTTGGCGAACTCGTCGCGGTGGAGGACGCCGGTACCCTCGCTTGCACCTTCGGGAAACGGCCAGCGCTGACTTCCTTCGCCGATTCCGTCGTAGGTCATCCCGGCGTAGGGGGGTGTCACCTGCGTCAACTCCTCGAACACTGCTTCCGGGCCGTCGTAGTCGAACGCATCGTCGGCCAATCGGGCATCGCCTTTCGTCAATCGCCGCCCCAGTTCACAGATGATGTCGAGATCGGTACGCGCGCTGCCCGGTGGGTCTGTGAGTGGGCGCATCCGCTGAACCTGCCGGTCGGTGTTCGTGACGGTACCGGCCTTCTCGGCCCACGAACTCGCCGGGAGCACGACGTCTGCGTGTTTCGTCGTCTCCGTGGGGAAGATGTCCTGGACGACGAGACAATCGAGTTCTTCGAGTTCCTTTGCGGTTCGGTTCACGTTCGGTTCCGTCTGCGCGATGTTTTCGCCGAACACGAAGGCACCGTGAATCCCATCTCCGAACTCGTGGGTCATCTCTACTTCCGTCAGTCCCGGCATTGCGGGGGGTTCGACCCCCCAGACCTCGGCGACGGCTTTGCGGGCGATAGAATCCGTCACTGGTCGATAGCCGGGGAGAACGTCCGGCAGGGCACCTACGTCGCTGGCTCCCTGGACGTTGTTCTGTCCGCGAAGTGGATTGACACCGACACCACGCTTTCCGATGTTTCCGGTTATCAGCGCGAGATTGAGAAGGGCGTGGACGTTCGTCGTCCCGTATCGGTGTTGGCTCATCCCCATCCCCGTGAACGCCGCCGCACGGTCGGCATTGGCGTAGACTCGCGCGGCTTCCCGAAGGTCGGCTGCGTCGACACCCGCGAGTTCGGCACACTCGTCTACGTCGAATTCGTTGATGAACTCACGGAACGCTGCGACGTCGGAGATACGTTCTCGCAGGAACTCCTCGTCTTCGAGTCCTTCCTCGAAGATGACTGTACACATTCCGTTCAGGAGTGGGATATCGTATCCCGGTTTGACGGCAAGATGGTGGGTCGCGGCGTTCGTCGTCCGATTTTCGCGCGGATCGACGTGGATCAGTGCCGCCCCTTCTTTGACCGTCGGTGCGACGTACGAGCTGAAGATGATGGGATGTTGCTCGGCAGGGTTCGCGCCACAGACCAGAAAACAGTCGGCTTCGACGAGATCGTCTATCGTGTTCGTCATCGCACCCGCGCCGAACCGCGACTGCATGGCCGCCACGGTCGATGCGTGACAGAGCCGCGCGCAGTTGTCCACGTTGTTCGTCCCGAGAACGCGGACGAGTTTCTGATAGACGTAGTTCTCCTCGTTCGTGCAACCCGACGAGGCGAAAAACCCGAGCGCATCCGGGCCATGCTCGTCCACGATACGACCGAACTCCGCTTCGACCCGCGTGAGGGCCTCGTCCCACGAGACGGGGACGAGTTCGCCATCTTTGCGAATCTGTGGTTCCGTCAGTCGTTCGTCGTGTCCGACGACTTCGTAGGCCGCTACCCCCTTCGGGCAGATCTCTCCCCGGCGGTTGACCGGTGCATGCCACCCTCGCCCTTTCCCATTCTCTGCCCGGCGAACACCACAGCCGACACCGCAGAACGGACAGATGCTTTTCGTGTCGTTATCCATGTCATTCCCTGTGTCCCCGACCTGCTAAGGTCTACCGAAGCTATCGATTCCAACGTGATTCGACCCGAGATGGTCGTGAGACGCTACAGTTGCCGAGACCGCAATTTCTAACAGATAACACCGGCCGCCAAATTGCTGTGTGATACCAATATCCAAGATGACTTCAGTCGTCATCGAGTGTATGGGGGAACCAGAACCGTTCGGATACGAGGGAGGACGCGTCGAATCGGGAGAAACCAAACACCTCCGGTATCCGACCAGCGAAACGTATCTCGGCGATCCGGTTCGTATTCCGGTCACCATCATCAACGGAACTGAAGCGGGGCCGACTATCTTCCTCGCGGCGGCGCTGCACGGTGACGAACTCAACGGCATCGAGGTCGTCCGTGAAGTTGCCCAGGAGTGGAAACACTCCGAAGTCTGTGGAACGATCGTCTGTCTCCCCGTCTTGAACGTCCCCGGTTTCATCGCACAGGAGCGATATCTCCCTGGCTACGAACAGGACTTGAATCGGGCGTTTCCGGGCGACCCGGACGGAACGACGGATCGACGGATCGCACACCGAATCTACGAGAACTTCATCAAGCCCTGTGACATGGGCATCGATTTCCACACGTCCACGCGCGGTCGAACCAACATGCTCCACGTCCGGGCGGATATGAGCGACCCTGCAGTTTCCCGTCTTGCCAATGCCTTCGGAACGAATCTCGTCATCGATGGGTTTGGGGCCTCGGGGATGCTCCGCCGTGAGGCCACGGATCGTGGGCTTCCGACCATCACCATCGAGATGGGTGAAGCCCATCGGTTCGAACGCGACCTCATCGAACACGCGTTGGAGGGGGTTCGAAGCGTCTTCGCGGAGTACGGTGTCTTCCAGCAGGAACTCGTTCGTTGGCCCGGATGGCGGACGGTCGTCGAGGCTGGTGCGGAACGAACGTGGATTCGCGCAGACGACGGCGGCATCGTGAACATGCAAGGAGAACGCGGTGATCTCGTCTACGAAGACGAGATCATCTGCACCATCGGCGATCCCTTCAAACGCAAACGTGTCGAGGTGGTCGCACCGTTTACCGGTCTCCTCGTCGGCATCCTCGAAAATCCAGTGGTGTTCCCAGGTAATCCGCTCTGTCACATCGTATCGGTTGGTGAGACTGTCAGGCGTTCTATCGAGTGGGAGTGAGTCGTCGGTGTAACTGTCTGGCGTTTTATCAAATGGGGGTGAGTCGATCGGTTACGACAGAGCGGCTCAGCTACGATCTACGTTGATTCCATCAACTCTCGTTCCAGAAACGCGTTCACCTCTATCGGATTCGTCCAGAGACTCTTGTACGCTATCGTGCCAGCCGGGTCGACGATGTACAGCATGTTCGGAGCACCGCCGTATTTCGCAGAGACGTTGCGGGGGATTTCGTCTACGAGGACGGCCATCGGGACGTCTTCCTCCGCGACCAATCGCTCGGCCAGTCGTCGCCGACCATCGTCGGTCGCTGGGTCGTCGACGTCGAGAAACTGTCCCTGTCGTGGGTGGGCTTCTTTCTGATACACGAGCGCGAACGTCACGTCTCGCGGCTTCGACGTTCCACTCGTCGACGTAGACTTGTTCATTGTCTTCGACGTTTCGGACGTTTCTAACGTTTCCGTCGTCGAACCAGAGGTGCCGTCGTTCGTGGTTGCCTCGGAGGTCGTCGTCTCCGCTGACTGATTGGGTCGCTCCCGAGACAACCAGCGAGAGCAGTCGTTCCGAAAAGCGCGCTCGAAACGAGCAGGAACCGGCGACGAGCTACAGCGGCTCGCGTCATACCCTTCACCGGTCTTCCGGCACGATAAAAGGCAGATAACCGCTTCGTTAGCGGGTAACAACGCCGTAACCCTGTCACAACGATAACGTCCCCCGTCACGACCTTTGATTCTGTGTCCGATGGAACGAATCGTCACCGTCGATATTCGTCACTGCCTGGATTCAGAAGGTGATGACTTCGTACCCTTCCGTGACGAGGCTTCGGATGCTCGGGTGCCCTTCGAACTCACCGACTTTCGTCGCCTCGCTCTCCTCGACGGGTTCGCTCACGTCGAACGCTCCGGTACAGTACTCACAGACGCTGGCGTGCTCCTCCAGAGACTTGTACAGCGAGTGAAGGGCGTGGTCCTCGTCTGTGAGTTCTGCGACCCACTGGGTTCCTGCACCGTCGAAGATGAGCTCTACCTCGTCACCCTCGTCCGCGAACTCCTTTGCGGCATGAAGGGCGTTCGTGACGCGCCCGAGGTCGGCGTGCGATTCCGTTCCTGCGAGAACGACGATTGCTCCTTTTGCCATACCGTGAGGTGGAGGTGAGTACGAATATCCTCACCGAAGGCAGAGACGCGTGCCGATACTCGAATCGTTGATACTTACGTCACGATTTCGTCGGGTGGATGCGGTCGATCTTCTCGATGATACGGTGTGTCAGCGGGCGATCTTGGTCAGGGGTGAGACTGTCACGAGCGTAGTAGTCCAACTCGTATCGAAGTCGGTCGAGTTCGAAATCGGTGAACACGAACTCGCCCGCTTCGACCCGTTCAAGGAGCAGGAACTCGACGTCCGGCTCTGGAAGTTTCGTCTCTGGGAGGGCAGCGGCTTCGATGTACTGAAGCAAAGCCACGTGAACCACCCACTGCTCTTCGCGGGTCAGATACAGTTCAGCTGTGGGGGCGTCGTGGGTGACTGGGGGCATACGCGTAGTATCTAGTCGTTATTCGGTTACGCTACGTTAGCTAGTAGGAACTGGTTACATATAAATGCATGCTAACGACTGGCACGGTAACCTACCACCACGTAACGACGAACGACGCCAGCGCGGTGGCCGCTACGGCCGAGACAATTTTCTTCGATTCAGACGAGCGACCTGTTCTTGTCCGCTGCCGGGGTGAGATACTCCATTCCCCAGTCACGCATCGCCATGACGACTGGTTCGAGCGACTCTCCGTATTCTGTCAGCGAATACTGCACCCGTATCGGTTTCTCACTGACTATCTCACGCAGGACGAACTGCTTGTTCTCCAGATCTTCGAGACTGTCGGAGAGAACTTTGCTGGAGATTCCATCGACTTCCGTCTTCAGTTCGTTGAATCCGCTCGGGCCATGGACGAGTAACCGATGGACGATGACTGGGTGCCATTTCTTCCCGATGAGCGACGTCGTGGATGTGATCGGACACCACTCTTCCCCCTCACACCAGATTTCTAGTTGATTCACCGGTTCTACCATGCTTCTAGTTGACGTTCCACAACCTTATAGTTACCTCTAGTAATTCGGTTGTTCATGGTAACTATTAAATATTCGTTTGCTGCTTCCAGGATCACGATATTCGACCATTACCGGCCGATATCGGCAATTACGGTGAACGAATCGTTCCTTTCCAGTTGCAGTCGATATCTTCCAGTAGTTCGCTCTATCAGATGGGGACTCCGATGTAACGCCGGGGAATACTGGGGGATCACCCCAAGCAAGATCAGCACGGCGACGATAAACACTCCACCGTAAAGGCCGAACATCGTCAGCGGTGCGGTCAAAACCCCGATAACGCCGCCGACTTCTCGGGAGACCGCTACCGCGACCGTGAACACCATCGACGCCGCCGAAAGTACGGTGGCACGGCCACCCGGCCTGATATGATCGTTGAGATACAGGCTCCGCAGAATGGTCATTAGACTGCGAATACCCCGGAAGACGAAGAAAAAGGGAAGCGCAAGGAGGGGGACGAATGGTGTCACGACCAGCACCAACGCCACTCCGAGCGGTGGGGCGATGAACCAGATTCTCTCGCCGATTCGTTCACTGACATCGCCAGCGACGTAGCTGGCACCTTTGGCCACGAGGCTAAAACCCGCGTATAGCGATTCCAATGCCGCAAGCGACGGCGTACAGGTAGTATCTCAGCAAAAGCCGGTTCGAGAGCGGCATCGCGTTGGTTATGTGTCGATTACCTCATATAACTACCTTACTGGAATCCTATTTTGGCTTATTCAACCACGTCCCTGTAGGATTCGCAGTTCTACCTACCGACCGATTCAGTGGGAATTGTCGTGGAAGAGCGGAAGGTATCAGTTCCATTCTCCGGTGTCGGAGTGGTCGAATTTCCATGGAACGATAGATATAGCGAAATGCGGTTCATCCAGGTGCGGATCCGAAAAGGAATGCTGTGTCTCAACGACGGGCGACGATGACGAACGTCTCGGGTCGCTCCGCTCCGTATTGAAGTTCGAACCCAGCCGATTCGAGCAACTCCCTGGCTGTTTCGAGATCATACCGCTCGTCTACTGGTGGCCCACTTTCGCCCTGACCTCTGGCGCTCCAGTCGGCGATGACGAATCGCGCACCCGGCTCCAGTACCCGACCGACTTCGACGAGGGTGTCTTCGCTACCGAACTCGTGGAACGTCATGGTAGAGAACACTGCATCGAGTTCGTCGTCTTCGAACGGCAGGTTAGAGATGTCTGCCGTGACGAGCGAGACGTTTTCGGGAACGCCTTTCTCACGGTAGTGGTCGTGCATCGCTTCTTGCACGTCTACAGCGTACACACTCCCGACGAATGGCGCAACATCGTCGGTGTAGAAACCGGTGCCGCTACCGAGATCGGCGACGATGTCGTCGCTGGACGGGTCGAGGTGGCCGACCAATTCTTCGCGGGAGACGTGCCGATATCGATCCGTCTCTTCGAGTTTACTCGCTTTCTCCGGGTCGAACGTGTGAAATCCCATCTCGTATCACTTCCACCGGCAGGTACAAAAAGGGCTTTTCTCAGGCGTACTGCTCGATGAGGTTGGCAAGTTTCCCCTCATCCTGGACGCCAACCAATCGTTGCACCGGTTCACCGTCGGCATACAGGCCGAGCGTCGGAACCCCTTGAACGCCGTTCTGTCGCGCGAGCATCTGATATTGGTCGATATCGACCTTCGCCACTGCCGCGTCCGTATTCTGCGCCAGCCGTTCCATAACCGGCTCTATCATCTTGCACGGGCCACACCAGTCTGCATAGAAATCGACCAGCACGACATCGTACTTTTTCGTGATTTCGTCGAGGTGACCGGACCCCTCGACGTAGATCGGTTCGGACGGGACTGACTGCTCTTCTTCTGCGCCTTTGTTCAGCATCTGCTCACGCTTCTGCTGTCTGATTTCTTTGATATTGTCGGTCATCTACGCCACCGTATGGTCCACACTGACTTAACGGTTTTGTATGAATGGCGCAATACAATCGACCTTATCTCTTCTCGCTTGTTTCCCAAACCGATCCTGTCGAAAGCTCTGACTCGTGCGATTACCCGAACGGTTCGTTTAGATGTCTTCATAGATATCTGCTTGAGAATCCATCTAGAAATCTTCCCAGGAATATTGGTGGAAAGCTATCGAGATATCCGCAAGACGAGAGCTACTTCGCTATCGACGACCGTATCCCCACTCTTCCATTACACGCCGGACATCGTCGACGTTCTCGAGGCCTGCGCGGATGAGTGCCTCGCGCACGTCGAGGGCCATCACTTTGTCACCACCGAACTGCTGGCTCAGTTCACGTTCGAGTTCGTCGATCTCTGCTGCGGTCTCGTCCTGGACGTACACGGGTACTGCTTCCCTGTCAGCTTTCACCGTTCGGCGCGCGAAAATGAACGGGAGTTCATTCGTGTTCGATTCGGCGCTACGTTCCGTCGATCCGGAGTTCGAGTCAGTCATTTCTCGATTCTTCTCGGTGGACTCCGTGTTCGAACTCGTAGTCGTCGTCTCGGACGAGTAGCTGTCGAAATCGTCACCGTAGTCGTCGTCGGTCGCTCCGTACCGGTCGTCCTTGGTCATGCTTCGACCTCCACGTCGACCGAGCCCCGCTCGATAATCTGTGCGAGCAGTTCGAAGTTCGAGAGGAGATCTTCTTCGTACTCTCGAAGGTCACGCGTTTCGTCACTTTCCGCGAACTCGAACACGTTCATCTGGTTCTTCCACGCTTCTTTCAGCACGTCTCGCTTTCGAACGCCGAAGGGGGTGACCGGTTTCCCGCCACTTTCGAGTTCTTCACGTGTATCCCGGTAGATGTTCGAATCGCCTACTTCGTTCGGGACGATGGCGAGAATGCCGAGCTTGAAGCTGTCGTCGAATTTTCGAAACCCTCGTTCCATGCTGTCGAGCGTATCTTCCAGCCCTTCGATGGAGATGCTTCCTTTCCGTGTGAGTTCGATCGGGATGACGACGTTCCGCGCTGCGACGAGCGCGTTGTCCACGAGCACGTTCAGCGTCGCGGGCGGGTCGATGAGGAAGTAATCGTACTCGGACGCGACCGGTTTGAGCGCGGATCGAAGCTGGAACTCTCGAAGCGAGGTGTTTCGTGCAGCCATCTCGCTCTCGATGTTAGCAAGTCCTTCGTGCGAGGGAACGAGGTCGAAATCCTCGGTCTCGACGATGAGCGAGCGCAGGTCTTTCTCGTCGTCCAACAGGACGTCTCCGAGATGCTCTCGGTCACCGGTCTTCAGCTCTTGGTAGCCGACGTGGTCAGTCAAGCTACCCAGTTGGGGGTCCAGGTCGACCACGAGAACTCGTTCACCTCGTCGTCCCAGCGCGGCGGCCACGTTGGTCGCCATGGTCGTCTTGCCCACCCCGCCGGATTCACTCCACAGTGTGACGGCTCGCTTCATACAGTCGTTCGATATACACTACCCCCTCATAAAATTTCGTCAGACGACTGGGCTGAACTATTCGGATAGCTATCCAGCTATCTGTCTCTCTAAATATATATCTGGACATATATTGGTATGGCTCTCCAGATATCTGTCTAGATAACCGCAGTATGTAGCTCGGGCTTTCCCTGCGAAAGATGGTACAATATGCGTAGGTGATCCAAACGAAGATGATCCGAAACTGGGCGATCTCATCAGAAATCTATCCAGAAAGCTATCCATATTCCTCTGCTGTCTGTGCTATACATCCACTACAACCTCGAGATAGCTATCCAGATAGCTCTGTAGATATCTAGTTGTCGAACCTCTGTGGCTGTCCGGCTATCGAAGCTCTCCGGCTACCGCTACAGGTCGAATTCCTCGCCTACCTTCGAGGCGACTGCCCGGTCGAAAACGTGTTCGCTCGCGGCGGCATCCAGCACGGCGGTTCCGACGCTTTCGACCACGACGATATCTGATTCGGCGTCACGACCAGCGAGTCCTTCGAACACGTCGGAAAGGGGTACGAGGTCGTCTTCCAAGAGGTCGGTGGCTTGGAGGTCGCCGATCTCCGCTACCTCGTCGGGAACGTCGGCGAAGATTCGGTCGGCACGGTCGAACGTCGTTCGGTCGAGTTCGTGCATCTCGGCCGTGTACGCACCGATGGCGACGACGAGTGTTCCCGGTTCGAGCGCGTTGCCGGGGAAGACAGGTGAGGTCGCTGTCGTGGCGGTGACGACGACGTTCGCATTCGAAACGGCGTCGCTGGGCGATTCGACAGCTGTCGCCGGTATATCGAGTTCGGATTCGAGGTCTCTTGCACACTCCCGTTTGGAATCGCTCGGCGAGTACACGCGGATGGATTCGAGTTCGCACGCGGCACCGATACAGCGCGTCTGCCAACGAGCCTGCGTTCCGGCACCGATGACTCCGAGCGTGATTGGCGACTGTGCGAGTTCTGCGGCAGCGAGACCGCCGATACAGCCTGTTCTCGCGTTCGTGATTCTCGTTCCGGCGACCAAGGCGGTTGGTTGGCCTGTCTCGGCGTCCGTGAGGGCGATCTGTGCGTTGACGGTCGGCAGGCCTCGGTCGACGTTCCCTTCGTGGACACCGACCAGTTTCGTCGCGTAGTTGTCCGCTCCGTGGATGTATGCGGGCATGACGAGGCCAGTTCCGAGGGGGTCGTCGCCCCGGAGCCCTGCACCGACTGGGAAGTGCGGACGATCTGGGCGCTCTACCTCGCCGCGACCTTGTTTGACGAACGCCTCGCGCACGACCGGAAGCAAGGATTCTACGTCGAGAATCGACGCCACGTTGGCATCAGAGAGGATTCGAACCATGGGGGGAGTTCGTTCTGGGGTGTCTTATCTCCCGGCGATGGAACCATTATCCGGCAGTTCGTACGCCATCTCATGCGAGTAGTCGTCGTCGGCGGGGGGATCGTCGGATGTGCAAGTGCGTACTATCTCGCCGACCGTGGTGCCGAGGTCGTCGTCTGTGAACGCTCGAACGTCGGTGCCGGGAGCACCGAACGTTCGGCGGGTGGCATTCGCGCCCAGTTTTCGACGCCCGTCAACGTCGCGCTCTCGCAAGCCAGTATGCAAGTCTGGAACCGGTTCGAAGCGGCGTTCGATACCGACATCGCCTACCGCCGCTCCGGTTATCTCTTTCTCGCCCGAGAGGAAGCGACTGCGGAGGGGTTCGCCGACACCGTTTCCATGCAGAACGAACAGGGAGTCCCGAGCGAACTGCTCACACCAGCAGAAGCCCGCGAGCACTGCCCTGGCCTGCGAGACGAGGAGTTCCGTGCCGCGACGTACTCTCCGACGGACGGCTTCGCCGATCCCCATCTCGCACTGCAGGGGTTCGCCAGGGCTGCCCGCGAGGCCGGTGCCGAGATACGAACCGGTGTCGAGGTCACGAACGTCCGCCGCGAGGAGGGCGCTGTCGTCGGTGTCGAGACGACAGAGAACCGTATCGCGGCGGACTTCGTCGTCAACGCGACGGGGCCATGGGCGCAGCGAGTCGCGGAGCTCGCTGGTATCGACCTTCCTGTCGCCCCCGAACGGCGGCAGATCGCCGTCGTCGAACCGGAGACGCCGGTTCCCGAGCCGGTGCCACTGACTATCGACCTCGACACCGGGTCGTACTTCCGCCCCGAGCGCGAGGGCGCGGCCCTCGTCGGTGGCCATTTCGGCCGGCCTTCGGCCGCCGACCCGGACGCCTACGATACGACGACGGATCTCGATTGGACCGTCGAGGCGCTGGAACGCGTCTCCGAGTGGACGACCTACTTCGGCCCGGAGTCCCGGATCAAACGGGGATGGGCTGGCCTGTACGCCGTCACGCCCGACCACCATCCGATAATCGAGGAAACGATTCCAGGATTCGTGAACGCCGTCGGATTCTCGGGCCATGGATTCCAGCACGCACCTGCAACCGGCCAGCTCGTCGCCGAGCTGATTTTCGATGAAAAACCATCACTCGTGGACATCTCTGGACTGGATAGCGCTCGATTCGCGGAGGGACGGACGGTCGAAGAGCGAAATGTGGCGTGAGTCTCGTCGGCCTTACGCGCATTCATCGCTTGATTTGCTGGCGAGCGTACAACTATAACCCTCGCGTGAGACGTGCCACCGATGACCGATACGTTCGAACTGGACGACTTCTACGACCTGACTCTGGCGACCGACATCGCCCTCTCACCGGATGGCGATCGTCTCGCGTTCGTCGCCAGCGAGTTCGACGGGGACGAGGACGATCGACGGACGTCGCTGTTCGTGGTTCCGACCGACGGGAGTGACGACCCGTATCGTCTCTCACGAGCATCCGACGCCTCATCGCCAAAGTGGTCGCCAGATGGGTCGAAACTCGGCTTTTTGGCCGCACGGGATGAAGACACCGCGCTCTCGGTACGGGGTGATTCCGACGACGGGGGAGACGAAGACGACGAGAGCGGAGGAGACGATGAGGATGACGAGGACGCTGCCGGGGCTGATGACGACGAACCCAAGTCGCAGTTGTGGGTGTTCGACCTCCAGCGCGGCGGTGATGCTCGCCAGGTGACCGACCGTGACGAAGGTGTCCGAGAGTTCGACTGGGCTCCGGAGAGCGACCGTCTCGTGGTCTCGGCGCGCGACCCGACCGAAGACGAACAGGAGTATCTCGACGAACTGCGAGACGGCGGTCCGGTCGAGACCGAGCGACTCCAGCATCGCTTCGACGGCAAGGGCTTCCTGGACGGCGTGACGACTTACCTGTTCGTCGTCGACCTCGCCACCCGCGAGGAGCGCAGACTGGACGACGCCTACGGTGCCGGAACCTACGAACCCATGGCCGGTCTGCAACCTGCGTGGGGGCCGGAGCGAATCGCGTTCGTCTCGAACCACACCGAGCGCCCGGACGATTCGAGCGTGATGGACGTGTTCACCATCGACCCGGATGGAGACGACCTCCGGAAGGTCACCGACTCCGAACTCACTGCTGGGTCACCCCGATGGAGTCAGGACGGTTCACGCCTCGCGTTCGTCGGGGGTGACGCCACGAACTGGCACATCCCGACGCAGGTGTTCGTGGCGGAAGACGGCGAGTACCAGTCGGTCACCGAATCGCTCGACCGGACGGTGTCCCACGCAAGTCGGCTCCGTTGGCTGGACGACGAGACGGTCCTCGCGCCCATCGCAGACGAAGGAAGTGTTCGGCTCGCACGCTGTTTCGTCGATGGAAGCGCCCCCGAATACGTCTTCGAATCGCAGGGTGAGTACCGGACGATTCGAACGTTCGACCTCGCGGGGGAGACGGTGGGTCTCCTGCTCACCGAACCTGAGACCGTCGGCGACCTACACGCGATGGACACGGCTGACCTCGAATCCGGGGAACCAGCTAAACTCACAGGTCTCAATAGGGTATTCGAGGAAACCCACTCGATGCCCGACTGTCAGCGAGTCGTCTACGAGAACGACTCGGGGAACGAAATCGAGGGTATCGCCTACCTCCCCACCGATTTCGACCCGGACGACCCCGACCCGCGACCGCTCGTCGTCTCGATCCACGGCGGGCCGGTCTCCTACGACGCACCCGAGTTCCAGTTCGAGTACGCATACTGGGCTGACCGTGGCTACGTCGTGCTCCGGCCCAACTACCGTGGGAGTAGTTCCTATGGCCGCGAGTTCAGCGAAGTCATCCGCGGCAAGTGGGGGCCACGCGAAGTCGAAGACGTGCTCGCGGGCGTCGACCACCTCGTCGAGCGCGGGTGGGTCGATTCCGATCGCACCTTCGCCACTGGCTTCTCCTACGGAGGGATCACGACGGGCTACCTCGTCACGAGCACCGACCGATTCGCGGCTGCCGCTGCCGAACACGGAATCTACGACCTGCGGTCGTGTTACGGAACCGACGACGCTCACAAATGGTGGGAGAACGACTTCGGCCTGCCGTGGGAGAATCCGGAGGCGTACGACGCCGCGTCGAGCATCACGGATGTCGGTAACGTCGAGACGCCACTACTGGTCACGGCAGGTGGGGAAGACTGGCGGTGTCCACCATCGCAGTCCGAACAGCTCTACGTCAGCGTGAAAAAGCAAGGCGTCCCGGCGAAGTTGGTCGTCTACCCCGACGAACACCACAACATCGGCGATCCAGACCGAGCGATCCACCGTCTCGAACAGCTGACAGAATGGTTCGAAACGCACGACCCTGGCCGTGTGTAACGGCACGTTAGCTCGTGAACGGTCGCGCTACTTATTCGCACGCTCGGTCTACTCTCGATTGGAGGGATAGTGATGAGTGAAACTGAAACGAGAGAACGAACGACACGACAGACCGACACCGACGAGTCGAACCTGAAGTGGCTGAGCGGTTTCGTGTCACTTATCGGCGCGTGGATATTCATCTCGGCGTTCGTCTATCCGGCGATGTCGCTGACGAGCTACTGGAACAACCTCATCATCGGTGCCGCGATCTTCCTCGTCGCGGGTTACAACTACTACCGCATGACGAAGGGACTGTCTGCCAGCATCGGCAGTTCATCGTTCGTGGCACTGCTGGGGCTGTGGATGATCCTCGTTCCGTTCGTCATGGACGTGGGGACGGCGTTCTGGAGCGACATCGTCTCCGGAGTGGTCGTTGCCATCGTCGCCGGATACAACGCCTACGCTGGCAGGGAGGCGAGAGCAGGTGCACCCGCCGGAACTGCCTAACGACGTTCCAGTTTTTGGAGTCGGAACGAGGCGAGATGGGTGCGGGTGACGAGTACCGCGAATCCGATCATGACGACCGCGAACAGGGCGTGAAACGAGAGTGCTGTTTCGTGAGTGTAGCCGTTCCACAGCTGTGCGAATCCAAGCATCACCGGGCCGACGCTGAACAGAGTCGTCTGCACCGGCAGTTCACGGAATAGCTCACGAAGAGTAACGGTTGCTTCCTCGGTCATCAATCGGTTCTTGAACCCATTCGTGGGTCCGTCGCCAATACCGTTTCGAAATCGCTTCGAGATCGTCTCGAAGTCGATCAGAAATGACCGGACTACTCGTCGGCGTCGGCTTTTGAAACGTGGACGACGATCTCACCGGAGGCGTGAGCGTGGATCTCACAACCGTGGGCGACGAAGACGACTTTCCCATCGTTTCGAGGTGTCCCATCGTGTTTGTGGTCGAAGATAGAGTCGAGTGCATCCGGGTCGATGCTGTCGTAGAGCCACGTATCGTTGTTGTTACTGGTGCCGACGAGCTCCTCGACGCCTCGGATGATCCGTGTGCTCACGTCGTCATCACTATCTTCGATTCGATAGGCCTCGTACTCGCCATCGTCGAGATCGGGCATTCGTTCCGCTAGCTTGTCTTCTTTCATCGTCTCACGTTCCGGTACCGTTCAGTTGGTGAGTCAGACTGGTTACAAGGATAAAAGAATCCCGATTACGAGTAAAAGCAACAATCGATAGTATTTCACTGACTGTATTAATAAATGACAATAATCGTTCGAACGGGGCAGTTTTCCGAATGGACGACTGTCGTATTACGACCGATACCGTCGCCAGAGAAGTACCGAGAGTGTGAGTGCGACGAGGGCCACTGGTGCGGTGAAGCCGGGAAGACTCGTCTTCCCTGTCTGAGTAGTCGTTCGATCGCTAGCTCGTTCTTCGCTCGTCGTCGATTCAGTCGCTCCGTCATCGCTGCCATTGCTGTCGCCGGTTTCGTCTCCTGTCGTCTGTGTCGATCCGGAAACCTGTCCGTCAGGGCCGAGGGCGAGCACCCATCCGTCTTTTCCCGCCGTGTCGAAGCTGCTGGTCTGTCCTGCGAGGATGTATCCGCCTCCGTGCGCTCGAATCGCAGGCCACGGTTTGTCCCAGCCGCTACTTCCATACACCGTCTCCCACTGCATGGTGCCCGCCGAATCGGTCTTCACGACGTAGCCGTCTGCGCTCCCGATTCCACCCGTCAGCGTCGCTCCGGTGAACAGGTAGCCCCCGTCGTCGGTTCGCATGGCCGAATCGAGCCAGTCGTCGCGCTCCCCACCGAACCGCTCTTCCCACGCGAGTTCGCCGTTCGCATCGTATCGAAGGATCCAGCCGTCACGGGAGTCGCCGCTCTCGGATTCACCAGCGAGGACGATTCCGTCGTCCTCGCCAGCCGCCGCCCAGATCGCTTCACGGGCTGACCCGCCGCGAGTTCGTTGCCAGCGCAGTTCTCCTTCGTTTCCGACTCGCAGTGCCCACGCATCTTGACTTCCGCCATCGACTTCACCAGCGAGCAAGTAGCCGTTCGACGTGGGGACGACCGCCTTCAGTCGCCCGGTCGAGTAGCCCTCCGGGGCGGCATACGTCTTCTCCCACGCCTTCGAGCCGGAGCCATCGAGTTTCAGAAGCCACCCCCTGGGGCCCGACTCACCTCGCGTCCAGCCTGCGAGGACGTAGCCGTCCCCGTCGTGTTCTATCCCGTAGAATGCGCCGACGCCGGGCGTTCGTTCGTTCTGCGTCGAACCATCTCGACCCAGTTCGAGCACCCATCCCCTCGCCTGTCCGTCCCGGTCGGTTCGCCCGGCGACCACGTACCCATCGTCGGTCGTGACGACCGAGTACAGCCTGTCGGTTCCTTGCCCAGTGATGGATCGCTCCCACTCCGTTTCGCCATCTGCACCGATCTTCACGACCCAGGCGTCGATTCCGGTGCCGGAACGTTCCGTCTCCCCGGCGAGGACGTAGCCACCGTCGTCGGTTCGGGCGATGTCGGCGAAGATATCGTCACCGGAACCGCCGTAGGTTCGGTTCCAACGCTCGGTCGGTTCCGGGTCTGCTTGTGCGTCTATCGCGCCGGTGGGCAAGGTCACGACCCCCGCACAGGCAGTGAGGAGGACGAAGAACACGAGTGTCGCGGTGCGTGCCATAGCGCGGTGGTCGGGAACGACCGAGTTTGTTATGCCGCGACTACGCATCGGGTAGGCCGTGTCTGCGCGCCGGTAGCCGCCATCTGTAATCCCGTTGCTGTGGTCAACTTGGCCGGAATCAAAATCCATTCTTCCGTGCGGTGTCTCTCCCTACGCATGGTTCGGACTGCCGTGTTCTTCGCGCTGATCGGAATGGTCTCGTGGGGTGCGTGGGCGCTGTTCGCCGACGCTTCGACCCGCACACTCGCACCGGAGGTGTCGATGGCCGTCTCCTACGCAGTCGGCGTCGGCGTCGCGGTCGCGTACATCGCCAACCAGTCAGGGTCGGTGTCGCTGGCCGGGTCGGGCGTCGCGTTCGCGATCGCTGGCGGGTTGTTCTCCGGAATCGGCTCCATCAGCTACTACGTCGCGCTCCAGCGCGGCAACACCGCAATCGCAACCACGGTCACCGGTCTCTACTTCGTCGTCGCCGCCATCTTGGGTGTCGTCTTCCTCGGCGAGACGGTCGATCTGCGCGACGTGGCGGGAATCGGACTGGCGATCTGTGCGGTCGGGCTGCTGGCGACGTGAGGCGGATCTGACTTTGTAAATCGCATATCGCTATATACTTCCCGACTCACTCGTCAACGGTTCTTCCTACTTCGTTCCGTACAGCAGCTCACTCCCCGATTCCCTTCTGCAGGTACCGGAGCGCGTGATGCCAGGCGTCAGCCGAAGCGTGCGCGTTGGCCTCGTTCGTTCCACCGAACCGATGTTCGCCGTCAGACGAATCATCCTCGCCGAACCGGTAGGGGACACGGACCGTATGGCCTGCGTCAGGGTATTCACGGTGCTCGAATGACCAGGGATGGTCGTGTCGCTCCAGTCGGTCGATGACGCGGTTCGAAAGCTCGGTCGATGGCCACACCGTGTCCCGTCCGCCGGGAACGAGCAACACCGGCCCATCGATATTTTCGACTTCGATCGTCGCCCGCTCCTTCTCTTCCGCCGTCGAGCGCTCTAACGCTAGTGTCGATGGATTCGGTGGCTTTTCGCCCAGCGACTCTTCGATCCCATCTTCCTCGTAGACGTATTTATCGACCGGGAGGAACGCGACCGGTTCACCGTTTAGCGTCCACGATGCACATCCTTCGTCGACGCCGTCCATCCACGACGGTGCAGGGAATGCGTAGCAGCTCGGAACGTACGAGATGACGACACCGATGGAGTCGAAATGTGTTCCGACGAGCAGGGACGCCTCCCCACCTCTAGAGAAGCCGAGCGCACCGACTCGATCACCGGCAACTTCCGGTTGGTCGAGTAGCCATTCGGCAGCGTCTCCGAAGTAGGAGAGTGGAATCTCGTGGAGAACGTCGGACACGCCGGGAGCGGCGAAGTATTCGACGCAGAGTGCTGTGTACCCGTGCTCGGCCAGTCGTGCAGCGTACGCTCGTTCGTATCCACCAGCACCCCCGCCACCGTGGAGCACCAGGACACCGGGATGCGGCCCCGAACCGAGCCCAGGGTACAGCCGACCAGTCAGATCATCGGTGCGGATCGGGCGACCCGACACGAACTCGTCGTACATATCTCTACGTGTCAACCGGTGGGTGATAAACGATGCTTTCGCCGCTTACGATACTAGGGTGGGATAGAGAGGGTCGCAGTTTATCATGTCCCTGGAGAATTTTCTTTCACTCGCCGATCGAATTTTCGAAGTGGGCGAGCGGTTCGAGTTTTGTCAACTCGTCGGTGAGTGTCCGCTCCATCACTCGCGTGTGTTCGGCATCGATGGGGTACTCTGACTCTTCGACGGCCTCTTTTGCGTGATTCATATCTGCCGCTTCCATGTAGTAGTAGATGTAATCGACGTCAGCCGTTGACTCGAAGAAGACCGATTCCGTGTATACGCCTTCGTTCGCCAGCGTTTCGAGCACCTCGTCCTCGCGCTGGGTGAGTTCGTCGAACCATTCTCGAAGTTCCTGTGTCTTTCCCGGTCGTATCTCACGGCGGACGAGGACGATATCGTTCATCGGTGGCGATTCGAGAACGACCGATATCAGAATTACTTTCCAGTGACATGTCTTCTCGGTCGGGGTGATCGATCACCACGAAAAGGGGTCCGAGTCCACCACGACCGGTGTCATTTCCGAAGAAGGTGAGACCGCGCTACGATTCGTCGTCCGTCTCGTCGTCTCGCATCTCGCTGAGCCGACCGATGAGTTCGTCGCTCGACGCGCCGCTATCGAACTCGATATCGCCGTCGTGAGTGTTCTCGTGAACGTTGACCGCGCTCGATTCGTCCATGTTCGAATCTTGCTCACGGTTCTGCTGCTCGGATTCATCGTAGCTTCCAAAACCCATGAACTGCAGTTTCGACCGCACTCACTAAAGTAGTGTGATGTGCTGATTCGTGAAGTTCGGTTTCATAACCGTTCTGCGGCCGTCGAACAGCGGAAACGGTGGGGTGTCGGATGCGGACGCTGGTCTCTCCAGCCGAGTTTTATCGAACCAGTGGCGCGACTTCGTCGCCGAGGCGTTCGACACATTCGACCATCGCGTCGGTGCCGATGCCGGGGTGGTACGTGCGGAAGATGAAGTGGATATCGTCGCCCAGCGTGTCGCGGTAATCCTGTAGCTCCTCGGCGACCTGTTTGGGCGTGCCGAAGATGGCCTGCTCTTTCAGTTCTGCTTTGCGCTCGGCGTCGAGTTCGTCCACCGACTCGCCGGAGAAGATCTCGGCGTACCGGCGTTGGATGTAGAAGTAGCCGGGTTTCATCGCTTTCCACGCCTCCTCGCGAGAGTCGGCGACGAACCCGTGCTGGAGGACGTACACCTCGAAGTCACCCTCGATGCCTTCGTTCTCTCGAACGCGCTCGATGTCCTCCTTGCGCTTTCGGACGCCCTCGATGGAGAGCGACGAGGGAGCACACCACGCGTCCGCGACGCGGGCCGCCCGCCGGACTGCAGGTTTGACCGCTCCGCCGAACATGATGGGAACCTTCGATTCGGGTTTCGGCGTCACGCTCACGTCGGGCGATACGTCGTGGAAGTCGGCGTCGTAGTCGAGCGAACCGTCGGACCACGACGCGCGCAGGAGGTTCGTCGTGTCGGTCAGTCGCTCGACGCGCTCCTCTCGGGGGACGCCGAACGACTCGAACTCGCGGGGATTCGAGCCGATGGCCAGACCGAGAGTGAGTCGTCCGTCGGAGAGCAGGGAGACGGTCGCAGCGTCTTCGGCGAGTCGAACGCCGTCGTACAGGGGTGCGAGCGCGATGCAAGTGCCGAGTTCGACGTTCTCGGTTCGGGCGGCCAGCGCCCCCAGAGACGGCATCGTCGCCGGGAGGTAGCCGTCGTCGGCGAAGTGGTGTTCCGATACCCACGCACTGTCGAGTCCCGCGGCGTCGATCGCTTCGCCGAGTTCCAGCATTTCGTCGTAGATCTCGGTCATCGAGCGGTCGTCGTCGGGGCGTCGCTGGCAGGTGAACAACCCTGTCCCGAGTTTCATACTCGGAAATCGAAGGGCGGCGTCTTAATCGTTTATAAAGACTGATGGGTAACATCTGTCTCCGGATTCTGACAATTTATACACAAGACATATATCGATGGTCGATGGGGTCGAAAGTATGGATGGACCGCTGACGAGTTCCGGCCCGAAGAAGCCCGAGAGTTCGATCCTCGATGCGTTCAAACCAGTGGCGGTGTTGCTCCTCTTGCTGGTGTTGCTCTTCGCCGCGTTGTACTTCCTCGGCTGACTTCGGCTACGGCTATCTGGATTCGGTCGTCTCCACCTGATTCTCACCCGTTCGTCTTCGGCCTTTTAGCTCACTTCGATCAGCCAGATAATCCTTTTCCGGTTATGTCTCGAAGTGAACCCATGGCTCACCGTAGACGAATCGCCGACCATTCCTTCCCGCTTCCGGCGTGGACACGAACCCCGTTCGTCGTCGTCGGGCTCGCGATACTCGCGCTCGGGTGGCGATACCTCGACGGTCTGCTCGCGGTGCAGTTCGAGTCGCAGGGTCGGCTCTCGCTCACGGCGATCTTCCTCTTCGTGGTCGTCGCCGTCACGACGCTCGTGGGCGTGGCCTTCGTCTCGACCGGGTTGGTGATTCCGGGTGCGTCGCGGTTTCCGGGCGTCCCCGCATTCGGTTTCTCCCGCCGTCAGCGGCGGTTCGTCGCCCGTGGTGCGTTACTGTCAGTGATCGGCCCGTTCGTTGGCGTCGTCGTCAGTCTCCTCTTCAGCCCGCTTCCGGGGGATTCGGTGTTCTCCCCGCTCGTGACGTTTCCGGTGATGCTCGGCTGGACGCTCGTCTGCTTCGGCCTTCTCGGGCATCTCGCCCAGGAACTCTATCTCCATCGGCTGGTTCCTCCCGCCTTCGCCGAATCGCTCGCGTCGATCTCGGGCGCGGTCGGTTCAAATCGCACGGCGACGGTTCGAACCCTCCTCGTGGTCGGCGGTGCTCCCGTCGTGCTCGCCGGGATGGTTCCCGTATTCATCGAGTGGCGGTCACCCATCGCCATCGGTTCGGTCGAGTTCGCGGTCGCCAGTGCTGTCTTCCACCTCGGACTGGTGCTCCCCGACTCGGGGCCGCGATACGCTGCGCTCTCACTGGTTCGGTCGCCGTCCCAGGACGACCTGACGTTTCTCGGCGGCCTCATTGCCGCCGCGAGTCCGCTCTTACTCTCGGCTCTGGTGGCACTCGTTCCGGTCTCGGCGCTCGTCTTCGCCCGGTCGGAGTTCGTCCTCCTCGGCTGGGCATTGGTGTTGCTCGGCTCGAACGAGCGATTTGGGGAGTCGCTGGACGTCGTCCGAGTGAAATCCGGTAGCTGACAGGGATTTTCGTTCGACTCGACTCTATTCTGTAGGGATAGCCAGGGTTTCCGAACCTTCTGACGAGCCCTCGTGAGCGATGCGAACGAGGACACCAGGACGAGGAACGGACGGGCTAGCGCGTTCATATGACTGACTGGTGTGGACTCAGCAGCCTGTCGGCCATGCGTGCGGTGGCGCGTGAAGGCACGCCCTGTGGGCGTGCCCGTGCGAGGGAAGAGCGACCGGGGCTTTCGACAATCCCGTCGCTGCGGAGACTCACCGACCAGAACAAGATCGATCTCGAGTCGAATGGTCGGGTTTCTTTGTTCGTGCAGTAAATTTCAGTACAAAAATCGATTCCAAATTCACCCTCGTCAACACCGCCGAACTCTTACTCGCGGTCACGGAGGTAGTGCACCATCACGAACACGACCATTCCTGCGATTACCCCTGCCGGAATGCCGACGATCAGGGAGGGCCAGATTCGCTCACGGAGCACTTCCGTGACGAGTGTGCCGACCACGAGAAACGAGAGCACTGCGATTCCGACTTCGACGAGGACATCTCGGACGTTCACGAGCGTGGCCACTCACCGGGAGGGGGTAAGATTTCCGGCGCACGCGAAGAAAATAGTCGAACGAACTGAACGTCGTCGACCGATCATCTGCCGACTATTCGACTATCCAGCTGATCGATTGCTCGACTACCCGATTACAAGACCATCCGGAGGCCTTTCTGGCCGTCGTCTTGCTGCTGGTCGTCGGTGTTGGTCGCGTTCGATTCGGCGACCTGCACGTTCTCGTTGACCTGCTCTGCGTTGGCGGTTCCGCCGTTCTCGGCGTACGCGACCGCGCTGTACTGTTCGTTGACGTTCAACTGCTGGACGTACTGTACCTGCGTGATGTCGGCGGCGGCGTGCTGTTCGTTGACCTGCTCGTCACCGTCGTCGTAGCTGACCGCCCACGAACTGTCACCCTTCACGTCCGTTCCGTCCATCACTGCAGTGGCTTTGTAGCTACCATCTTCGACGTTCACGGCGTTCGCCTCCGCGACCTGTGCGTTGAAGTTCGCCTGGTAGCTGACCTGCGTGGCCGTCGCTTCGCTGCAATCGACTGCGATGGCGACTGCCGGTTCTGCATGTTGATGTTCTGCTGGCTGACGTTCTGGAACTGGTTGACGTTCGCCGACGCACTCTGTGAGTTCGACTGTGCGCCGTCGCTGTTCGTTCGCTTCACGTCCGAGTCCGAGAAGTCACCCTGCATGTCGGCGGACGCCGTGACCTCCTCGACCGACTGCGGGTCGAAGTTGATCGCGGTGGCCTTGCCGACCTGGCGGTTCACGCTGTACTGACAGCTGATCTGCCACGCTTTGGCGACGCTGCCTTCACCGACCGCGATGGCGACTGCGACGCCCTGTTCGTTGACGTTCAACTGGGAGACGTTCTGGTACTGCCAGACGCTCGAATCGGCGTTCTGGGAATCGCCATCGCCGACGTTCGCTGCGGTAGCTTCGCCGTGCTGGATGTTCTGGTTCGACTGATAGCTACGCTGGTAGGCCCGAGCGTAGCTCCCGCCTTCCGCGATGGCGATCGCCGTACTCTGGCTGTTGTAGTTCAGCTGGTCGACGTCCTGATACTGGTCGACGTGCGCGTCAGCGGACTGCTCGCTCTCGTGGGAGTCGTCGCTGACGACCCAGCCGGAGAATTCACGCGAACTGGTCTCGCCCGCGAAGATGACGTAGACGTTCTTCACGTCTTTGAACGTCTTCTTCTTCGTCGCTTTCTTCGCGTTCACGGATTGGGCAACACCCGTCTGGGTGTTCGTGTTATCCTGGTAGGTGCGCTGGATCGCCTCAGCCTTCCCTCCGTCGATGGAGATGGCGACTGCGCTCCCCTGCTGGTTGATGTTCAACTGCTGGACGTCCTGGTACTGTATCACCTGTGAAGACGATTCTTGCGAGCTCGTCCCCACTTGATTCTGGTACTCATCGACCCACGTTTCGAGGTCGGTCGAGGACGTATCGGCACCGAAGACGACGTACACGTCGTCGCCGTTCGCGTGAACGACGCTGTCGTCTTGCCCTGCTGACGCGTCTCCGAGGGCGGCTACGTTTACCATCCCGATACTCATCGTCGAAACGACGAGCAACACTGCGAGTATCACACTGCGTCTCGTCTTTGATTTCCATACCATTCTTTCACCGGGTTCGTACCTTCGTTACGTTCTGGATCATCGTTTGATACTCAGGCATATCGCCGCAACTTGGTCTAAACCCGGTATTTACCTTTTTTATTGACAGTTTGAAAAACGGTAGACTGGGGCTATCAAGATGGTAGACGTCGTCTACCCATCGAATGACTGTCAACCCCGTTGAACGAGGGATATCACACTAGACGTTCTCAAACCGTAGACCATCGCCATCTGATGAACTGACTCCTGTGAAAAGTATGCTTCCGGATAGTTCTGCCCTGGCTTAGTAAAGTTTACTGATATGTTGGTAGAGACACGTCGAACGAGGAATACTAGCTTAACTGGGGGTTCTGTGACGGATTATTGATAAAATAGCCGAAAAGGGGAGCGAGAGGGGCGGTGTGTGCTGATACGACCGTAGCGACTCCGACCACCGGCATCGACTGTCTCCCGACAGTCACCGCGGATCGAAAGCTGGCGAACGACGACTCGCTGGGCACAACCCCCGATGGAAAGCCGAGACGTGGATGTACAACCGAATCCCGGATGTGTCGCCGAAAACGGTTGAATTACGACAGTGGCCGAAGTGAAAACAGTGGTCGTGTTACGACGACGGTGCGAACGTCCGAGTGGAACGACAACGCTGGTCGGTTACAGCGGTGCCCACGGTGGCTCACCGATCTGGTCGATTTGCTCACCTTCCGGATAGCGGATGAACTTCTCTTGACATCCTGTCCCGTATCGTTCGATGTGCCAGACGAGGGCATCGCCTGTGTCCGGCGTGCAGTCGGTCGCCGCGACACCGACGGCGGTGCCTGCCGACGTTCCCAAGAGCAGTCCCGAGACCGCTCCGACTGATACCGAAACCAGCAGGAGCGCCACGGCGACCCGATTCTCGTATCGTTTGGTTCCTCTTTTCCCCGACCCGCTTTCTCTGTCTCCCGATCTGTCGCCTCTATCTCCCGGTCGGTCGTCTTCCCCCATCATGGTCGCTCGAAACGAGTGATGCGCCACTCGACCTTTGTTATTCGGCGGTCGGTCGAGTCGTAATCGCTATTACCGATTCCGACCCGAAGATTCGCCGTGGGAACTCGCCAACTTCCGAAACGCCGTTCCGGTATGTCGTCATTACGAGTCGCTAGTGGGTGTGCAGATCGATGCTATGGTCGTTACGAGACCGTCAGTGACGGTCGCTTCCTCGGTGACGGACACCGTCTCATCTCTTGATGTGGAACAGTATCTCGAAGGGCAGTGGAACGACCTCAGTCGAGAAGCGCCACGAGGTCGGCGACGTCATGCTGTTCGAGTTGGAGCACCGTTTCGACGATCTCCGCCCGTCGTCTCTCGTCGTATCGGTCTTCGGCTATCCGATGGAACTTCGCTTCGATCTGTTCCCAGGACATCGAGTTGTTCGGATGTCCCTCGAAATCGTCTTTCTCGACGTGGTACGTCGTCCCGTCGGCCATCGTCACGTCGATGCTGGCAGGCATCTCACCCGACTCGAAGCGGTCGGTCAACGCCTCGTCTTCTTCCACTTCGACGGTTCGGAGGAGTTCCTGCACGTCGTCCCGCCGGATTCGCTCGGGCTCGTACTGTGCGTTTGTCATCTCCCGGTCGATGAGCGCGGCGGCGAGCATGTACGGCAGGGAGTGGTCGGCTTGTGCCTTCGTCTCGACTTCGTAGCGCGACCCCTCGCCGCCGCCGATGATGAGTTTCGCTCCTGCGAACGTGTCGAGATGGATCGACTCCACGTCGTCGGGGTCGATATCCTCGCGCTCCGCCAACTCGATGATCCCCTCAACCGCGGATTGGGCGTACGTCTCCGCGACGAACTTCTTCGTCATCACGTCGTGGACGTGCTCGCCCGGCGAGTAGTCCACGTCGAACTCGCCGGAGACGATGTGTTTCCACCCTTTCTGTCCCTCGAAGAGGTTCGTCGGGCCTTCGACGCCGTTCTTCGCCAACATCGCTGAGTAGACCGCGTTCCGGGCCGCGTTCGCGGACGCCAACCCCTTCCACTCAGAGATTCCCTCGGTTCGGGTCACACGGAGGGCATTGTGCGCGGTACCAGCGATTCCGACCGCCGACCGCGTGGCTTCGTGCTCCAGACCGAGCATCTTCGCGGCTCCCGCAGCCGACGAGACGATGGTGTGCGTGACGTGATCCCACCCTCTGTCGCGAACCGGCGCGTTCCACGCGAGTTCTCCCTGAACTTCGTACGCGATTCCGACGCCAGCCAGCAGGTCTTCCCCGGAGCGGTCGGCGTACTCCCC
This sequence comes from Haladaptatus rarus, assembly GCF_054177585.1. Taxonomy (NCBI): domain Archaea; kingdom Methanobacteriati; phylum Methanobacteriota; class Halobacteria; order Halobacteriales; family Haladaptataceae; genus Haladaptatus; species Haladaptatus rarus. Next base: position 120,307 of record NZ_JBPEHG010000005.1, read on the forward strand.
ACACGCGATCACCGCCGCGATGTTGTCGCTCGGGTGCGGCGTCTCACCGGGTGCGAGAAACGAGTCCATGTAGTCGAGGTACCGGACGTATGCCGTGTTCAGCATCGTCGCGTCCGGTGGCGTAGCGGTTCCGGTCCCCCAGAGTGTGCAGTCACCCTCGCCCAGTTCTTCGACCGTCGCGCGAACGTCTTCGACCGGCTTCTCACCCATCGCACCGATAGCGATCCCCAGCGAGTCGAGGATTCGCTTTTTCAGTTCGTCTACAGTGTCCGCGGAAAATTCGTCGAACTCCGTCTCCGTGACGAAATCGGCTATCTCGGTCGTGGTCGTCATGCAACCGCATGCAACGTGGACGACCAAAAGCACCGACGGGCGTTCATCGGGTTCCGGCTGGGAAACTCCGCCTTACCAGCAGACCGGAGATCACCCCGGCGACCAGAGTATCTCGGCTTCGCCCCATCCGTTCTCGGTCCCGTGGCCTCCTTCTTCGTCGCTTCCATCCTCGTGGTCGTCCAGCCACGCGAACGCGAACAGGCGTCGCGCAGGGAGGCGCGTCAGCTCGCGTCCGTCATCGCTTTCGCCTCTCGCACCGTGCCAGCGAGTTCCGCCGCCTTCGAAATACGACCCTTCGACGTGTTCGAACTCGAACCCCGGATTCTCGAAGGCGTGGATTCCCTCTGCAGTGAAGACCGCGACGTCCGTCTCGCCGACCGTCGCCGTGACGACCTTTCCGGCATCCTCGACGCGAGCGAGTGGAAAGCCGAGCACGTCTCCGTCGGATTCGAGTCCGAGGACGACCGCCTTGGGGTCGATGTCCTCACGATGCCATTCGCGGGAGCCACCGCCACGGTGGGCGGACAGGCCGAACCCGTCGCGCTCGAAGTACGCCTGATACGGTTCGTCGTCGTAGTCTATCGGTTCCGGCTCGTCACCCGGCCCACTCGCCTCGCTATCGCCGCCTAGCGGCTGAAGGACGACACCGTCCGGATGGCGTTCGCGGAACTGCTCCCACGGAAGGAGTGCGCCGGGCAGTACGTCGAGCGATTCGCCGCGAAGTTCGCCCGAAATCGCTTCGCCACTCGATTGTTTCCACTCGGTTTCGGTCTCGCGGTCGTACATCACGAGGTCGTCGTCTGCGAGTTTACCCGACACACCGAAGGTGAGGGTGTTCCCACCGACTTCGCGCGAGTAGACGACTGCACTGCCACAGAGCGGACACCACGTCACTGCGATGGGTTCGTCCACCTCGTCGTTCACGATCTCGTGGTAGTGTAGAAAGCGAATCGGATAGGCCCGCGCAGCCCCTGTCTCGGTTTCGAATGCGACGACGCGGTCGTCGGGGTCGCCATCGTATCCGTCCCCGAATTCGGGGTCGTCTACGCTCGGGATAGCGTCAGGTGGAATGACCTGTCTGACGTTCATCATCGGTTCTTTCGCGTGAACGGATAAAAAATCGAGGGAGACGAGGGTTTCGGGCGGTTATCTCACAGTCGACATCGAGGTGGATATCTCACTTCGGATATCGAACGTACGGGCCGGGGAGCAACGCACGGAGCGAGAACGACCGACGCACTGGCTCGTCGTCTTGGCACATCTCGTCGGTACGTGCCGTCTCGGGTGTGGTCGCCTCTTCCGTTTTCGTTCCTGTGCCTATCATACCACGAATAAAACATCTAGACTTCCATTATTATGAGCCAGATAACACGACGACAAGGGAGGCATGAACTGAAATAGCGAGATGACTAATCGGTTAGCATGAACGTGCGAGAAGGGTATCGGCGGTTGGCAGTCGTCGCCGCGCTCTTCGCTATCATCGGTGTTGGAGTTCGTCGGCTTCGAGGAGTAGCCACGCGCACACGCGAAATTCCACTCAGTCCCCTCGTCGCACGAGGGCGCGTCGGTGCCGATTATCTTCGACGACACGACATTACGCAAGGGCAACTCCTGCCGGGTGAGATGGACGACATGGAGGAGTACGCTCGACCGGACTTCGACCCGGCAACGATCCATCCCGCAGTCCGGCGGTTCTACGAACACACTGCCGACTACGACCTCTCCTATTGCGTGAGGTGGCATCGTGGATTCCGATTGGGTGCTGCCCTCGCCGCCCGACTGACGAGTCGAATCGAACAGCTCAACCTCCCTGGGCCGTGGGAGTCTGCGACAGGGACGCTAACGAGTCGAATCGTCGCCATCGATGCGGACGACGACCCCCGCGACGGAGCGCGTGCGTGGATTCGAACCGACGAGTCGGGAACCGCCGTCTTCGTCGCCATCTACGCCAGCCACCTCAGGAACGGTTCGCGGTACGTCAACATCGCGGCTCCCCTTCCGTGGTCGAACCTGAGTACGGTGTTGTCCGTCCGGCCTCTCGACCGCGGTGACGGCCCGGCAGGGATCGAACTGACGACGAAGACGGCGACGAGCGACGAAGGGCTGTACTTCGTCACACTGCTCGGTGCCATCGCTCTCCCACTTCAGCAGACGTTTCGCGTGTGGGTCGACGACGAAGACGGAATTCGAGCACGTCACGAGATGTGGGTATTCGGCACGCGGTTCCTCACCGTCGATTACGAGGCTTCCGACCCATCCACCAACACGTATATTTAAATCGGGTAAGATTTTCGGATATGAAATTCAGCGACGCGAGTTCGTCGGTTCGGTCGGTACTCCTCGCCCGACCGGCCACGGTATTGCCGATGTTCCTCGCTGGAACAAGCGTCGGATTGGTGGCCCAGACGATCCCCATCGTCGGTGTCGCGCTCGCCTTCGCACTCCTTTTCGGAACGGGACGAATCGAAACCGCCGTCACCACGATAGAACAGATAGACGTCACCGGGTCGGAACTGACCGCGACGGAGATCGACAGACTCGGTGGGGTGATAGAGGGATTGTTCACGCTCGAAACAGTCGTCATCCTCCTCGTCTCCGTGGCTCTCGGAGTTGTCGTCCTGTTCGTCGCCCGTGCAATCGTCGGTGCAGCACAGGTTAATACGGTGACGGCGGCGCTCCGAGAAGTGCCTGCTATCCCGTCCGGCGTCGTCGGTGCGACCGAGGACTGGTGGACGTTCCTCGTGTTGGGTATCGTCCGCGCCCTCTCGTTTCTGCTGATATCTGCCCCGGTCGTCGTGTTCGGTGGTATCGCCGCGACCGAGAATCCCGTCGCCGTCCTCCTGGTCGTTCTCGCGGTTCTCGTCTGGTTCCCGTTGGCGTTCGTCGTCTATCTCCTCTTCTTGTTCGTCCCGCAGGCTATCGTCATCGACGGCGTCGGGGTGTGGGGTGGAATTCGTCGAAGTGGCGGGTTCATCCGACGGAATCCGTTCAGAGTCGCCGCCTACTTCGTCGTCGTCATCGGTCTCGTGGGGTTGTTCGGCTTCGTAACCGTCGTGTTCTCGCAGCTCGGAATCAGTCGCCTTCTCGGCATCGTCGTCGCGTTCGGTCTCACGCCGACGCTCGGCGTACTGAAGACGGCGCTGTATCTCGACGAACCGCCGGTCGAGTCCCGCAGTCGAGGATCGGTTCGGGGCGCATTCGGTCGTGGCCTCCGCGAACTCCGCTCGTTCGTCGTCTCGCTTCCAGGTTTCGTCGTCGTCGCGTTCAATCTGTTCCTCGTCGGGAGTTTGGTTGGCTGGTACGCTACTCGTTCGTTCGCCATCGACGGTGGGAGTTCGGGCATCTCGGAAAACATGTTCGGAGCGATTCCGCTCGACGTGTTCGTCACGCTGACGGCCAACAACTGGCTGGTCGCCATCTCGGCCGCTTATGCAGGACTTGGATTCGGCATTCCTACCGTCGTCGCCCTCCTGTTCAACGGTGTCATCGGTGGCGGTGTCGTCGGTCTGTTACCCGATACGACCCTCGCTCTCGCGCTCATCGTTCCACACGGAATAATCGAGATTCCTGCGCTGGCCATCGCAGGTGCACTCGGGCTTCATCTCGGTCGTACTGCGTGGTCGTTCGTCCGTGGCAGTGCCTCGGTAGACGACCTCGCGGTGGAACTTGTCAGGGCGTACTACGTCCTGCTCGGTCTCCTGCCGGTATTCGTCCTCGCAGCGTTCATCGAGGCGTTCGTGACGTGGTGGGTGGCCTCGCTTCTGATCTGAGTGCTCGTACACCGAACCGTCACTGGGCAATCTCTGCGAACTCGTTCGTATCCTCGTCGGTTCCGGCGATGACGAGTTGGTCGTCCCTCTGAATCACGAAGTCCGGGCCGAGGTCGGTGATGACCTCACCGTTCCGCTCGACTGCGATGACGGTACAGCCGGTTCGTGACCGAACGTCGGCATCTTCCAGGGTCTGTCCCGTGAGCTGTGGGGCGGTCGTCCGGACGATCTCTATCTGCTTGTCCGGCGAGATGATCTCTTCGCCTTCGAGGATGGTGGACGCGAGCATCCGTCCACTGACCGTTTCCAGTGCGAGCACGTAGTCCGCGCCTGCACTGTATAGCTTCCCGATGTTGTCGGTCTCGTTCGCTCGGGCGACGATCTCGACTCCCGGTGCGAGTTCACGGGCGACCAGCGTGGCGAAGATGGTCGTCGTGTCATCCGCGAGTGCGAGGATGAGTGCGTTCGCGTGTTCGATGCCAGCATCCCGTAAGGTGGTTTCGTCGGTCACGTCACCGACGACATCGATGTTCGGTTTGTCTTCGATATCGACGACGACGGTTCGCATCGCGGTCGATTGCATCGTCTCTTGAACCGTCGAGCCGACTTCCCCGTATCCGGCGACGATAACCGTCCCACGAGTCGGCGCTCGGTCACCTGAGAGCGTCATCTCCTTCAGTCGTTCGAGCTGGGTCTCCTGTCCAGCGACGACGAGGATGGTGCTCTCGTCCAACTCCGTATCGGGGGCCGGTGAACTCTGGAACTCGCCACGTCGCCACAGGCCGATGATGCTCGCGCCGGTTCGCTCGCGAATGTTGCTCTCCGCGAGTTTCGTCCCGCACACTTCACTCCCGTCCTGGATCGATAGCTCCACGATCTCGAAATCTTCGCCGATGATGACCGTCTCGCCGAGGTCGGTCGTCACCGACGCGGTCACCTTCTCCGCGAGGCTTTGCCCGAGGAGATGGCGCGGGGAGAACACCTGGTCTGCTCCGGCGTAGTGCAGATAGTTGGTCAGGTCGGGGTTCTCCACGAGGCTGATGACGCGCACTTCGTCGGAGACCTCCCGCACCGCGAGTGCGATACTGGCGTTCTGTTCGTCGGACGCATCCGCGATGACTGTATCTGCCTGCTCGACGTGTGCCCTCCTGAGCACTTCCGCGGATTCCGGGTCACCGTGGACGATGGAGATGTTCTGCTCGTACAGGTCGAGGGCTTCGTCGCGGTCTCTGACGATGACGACGAACTCCCGATCCCACGACCGAAGTTCGTCGATGAGCGTCTCCGCACGCGGCGAGTATCCACAGATGACGATGTGGCCTTCCAGTTTGTCGATGGTAGTCGGCGGACTCACGCGAAGCGCCTCCTGGATCCACGGCGCAACGAACAGCGGCAGGGCCATGAAGATGAGGAACACGCCCGTCATCTGCATCATGACCATCAGCAGCGTCATCCCGACCGAATCCCATTTGGCGGCGTCTTCACCGTATCCCGTCGTCGTGAACGTCTCGATGACGATGCTAAACGATTGGAGGAGGCTCCTGTCGATGCCCTCGAAGACCGCCATCCCCCACGAGTAGGCAAACGAGTACGCGACGAGTACCGTCATGAACGCACCAACATAGAGGAATACTCGTCGTCGCCGCTGTCGGTTCATTCTCGTCTTCGCAGTGTCATCGGGGAGACTTTACTCTGCCGTCCGACATCGACTTATCCGTCCCGCCCCGAGCATCTCTCATGTACACCGGGAAGACGGAACAGCCGTGCTGTCTCTGTGACGACCCGGACGCCCCCGTTCGAATCGACCTCCCACCGAGTGCAGTACCGGAGATGAAATACGGCGACCCCATCGCGTGGCGCGACATCGTCGGTGAGGTATCGATCCACTTCTGTGAGAGCGACTGGAACGTCGTTCGTGACCTCGTGTTAGATCTCGAGATGAGTCCTCTTCCCCGGTGTAACGTCGCCCGTGCATCGTTCGACCTCCGTGAGGACTTCGAAGCCTTGCTCGACAGCACCCGCGACGAACCAGACCAGAGTCGTGTCGAATCACGACTTCGAGAGAAGAGCGAGCGCGTCGTCGCGGAGTTCGGCGACGACTCCCTCCACAGCGACCGCGACCTCGTAGAAGCGCGGATCGTCCTGGGGACACTCGACGAGAAACGGGCGTAGATTCATATATTAGAACGGAACCAGACTCGGCGAGATGTCCCGCTGCGCAGTCACGTTTGTGATACTCGTCGCCTTGCATCCGTTCAGTTCAGTTCGTCTAGTCGGGAACTTGAACATCCTCGGGTGCATCATACCGCCTGATGACTTCCTATCGAGGCGCGGTTCTGGACGTAGATGGAACGCTCGTTCGCGGGAACGACCCCTTGCCGGGTGTGAGGGAGGGTGTAACCACCTTGCGCGAGGCAGGGATCGACCTCCTCCTCTTCTCGAACAATCCGACACAGCCACCCGAGCACTACGTCGACCGGCTCGGTACTCACAACGTCGCTATCGACGCCAACCAGGTGCTCACTTCGGCACTCGTCACGGCGGAGTTCCTCGAAACCGAACACGCCGAATGCGACCTGTTCGTCGTCGGCGAGACGTATCTCTGTGATCTCCTCAAGGAGCGTGGCTTCACTCTTCGGAACACCCCCGACGCCGCCGACGTCGTCGTCGCCTCGATCGACCGCGAGTTCGACTACGAGACGCTCACCGAGGCGTTCTGGGCGCTGGAAGACGGTGCCACGTTCGTCGGGACCGACCCGGACGTGACGATCCCCGCGTCGAAGCGGTTCGTCCCCGGAACGGGTGCCATCCTCAACGCTATCTCGGGAGTCGCAGATCGGGAGCCTGACCACGTGCTCGGAAAACCCTCCCGCGAAGCAGGAGCAGCAGCACTCGACCATCTCGGCATCCCAGCGGAGGACTGCCTCCTCGTCGGCGACCGACTCGACACCGACATCGCGCTCGGTGACCGCCTCGGAATGACGACGGTGCTCGTCCACTCGGGAGTGACGTCCTCGGACGACCTCGCGGGCGCAGGGGTGCAGCCGGACTACGTCATCGATTCCTTCGGGGAGATCGACGAGGTGCTCGGTGACCGGGCGTAGCAATCGGCTCTGAAGAAACGATTCCGTAGCAAATGACTCCCCGTCTCGAAGTCTTAGAGATCACCCTCTCTCGCCTGCTCTCGAATCTCCGATGCACGGTCGCGCATCGCTTCAACCTCGTTTTCTTCTTTCCCGTCGAGGTTGCTGTACACGAGCGCCATCCGGTAGTTGTCGCGGAGGTCGTCTTCGTTCGCGGCGAGAAAGTCCCAGTACAGTGCGTTGAAGGGGCAAGCGTCTTTGCCTTCCGTCTCCCCGACATCGTATCGACAGTGACGACAGAAATCGCTCATCCGGTCGATATACCGACCGCTTGCGGCGTATGGTTTGGTCGCTACTGCGTCCGTGCCGAAGACGCCCATCCCGACCACGTTCGGTGTCGTCACCCAGTGGTAGGCGTCGACGAATCCGAAGTGGAACCACCGATCGAGCTCCTGCGGGGTGACCGCGTAGAGAAGTGCGAAGTTCGAAAGCACCATCAGTCGCTCGATGTGGTGGCCGTAGCCGCGCTCCCGCACACGCTCGACCGCGTGATGGAGACAGTTCATCTCTGTCTCGCCAGTGTAATACAGCTCTGGCAGCCCTCTCCTCGCATCGAGCCGATTCGCGGACGCCATCTCGGGCATCCGCCTACGGTAGACGTGCCGCATGAACTCGCGCCACCCGAGCACCTGACGGACGAACCCCTCGACGCTGTTGATGGGTGCGCTGTCGGCGACCCCAGCTTCGGAAGCGTCGATCGCCGCCTCGATGACTTCACGCGGATGGAGGAGTCCGATATTGAGCGACGAGGAGAGCAGGGAGTGGTTCAGCGCCCACTCGGAATCGAGCATCGCGTCTTGATACGGCCCGAAGTCGGCGAGGTGGTACTGGAGGAAATGGTCGAGCGCGTCGAGCGCCTGCCCGCGCGTGACGGGCCACCGAAATCCATCGGGATTGCCCCACGTCTCGAACTCCCGTTCGACCCACGCCTGCACCTCGCGGGTCGTCTCGTCCGGTTCGAACGATGGTGTGTCTGGAAACTCGTGATCCGACGGTGGTGTCTCACGATTCTGCTCGTCGTAGTTCCACTTACCGCCGACAGGGTCGCCATCGTCCATCAGATAACCTGTCTGCTTTCGCGCCCAGCGATAGAACTGCTCGTGGCGAATCCGTTCGCTGTCGCCCGCCCAGTCGTCGAACTCCGCCAGTGAGACCAGAAACAGGTCGTTGGCCACGAGTTCGAGCTGTCCACCTGCGTCGGAGACCAGTTCCGCGAGTCGTTCGCCAGCACCGTGACTCGCGGGGGTCATCATCCGCAGTTCGTCGTCGGGAAACTCCTCGAAATGTGCTTCCAGTGCCTCGGAAAACGTCTCGGCCTGCCGGTAGACGACCTCTCGACCGACTTCTCGAAGCTCATCTCGAAAGTGACGCATCGCGCTATAGACCAGCATCAATTTCTGGGGATGGTACGGCATCCGGCGGGCGAAGTCGTGTGCCTCCACCAGCAGAACCCGTTCGTCCGCCCGGTCTGTAATCGGGCCGACCTGCGTGGTCAACTGGTCGCCAAGTACCCACACGGTCATAGGTCGGAGACGACTTCGAGTAGCAAAAGCGTACACCCCGACCAGCCGTGTCTCGTCCCTATTCGGTCACTTCGGGGGATTCCTCTGATACGATTGTACTGGACTGTACTGAAATATACTGAGCACCGTGACGAGCAGTCCGCCACGAGTCGGTCACACCCGATAGTTAACTCCGCTCCCGCCGTCCCTTTCTCCATGACTCTCTACGAGGCGGTCACCGACCTTCCGGTCGAGATCGAGACCTGTGAGTTCGAAACCCACGAACGCGAGACTTCCAGTGAGTTCACGCGCGTCACGACCGAGATCGTCCTTCGCGGTGGCGGTGAGACGGGTCGCGGCGAGGACGTAACCTACGAGGAAGACGACCAGCGCGCACTGGCCAACGCCTCGTTCGATGGGTCGGGCGAGCAAGGAGTCGATGTCACGGGTGGGTACACTTTCGACGAGTTCTCGACGCGACTGGCCGACCTCGATCTGTTCCCCCGCGGCCCGTCGCGTGCGGATTTCCGGCACTACCGACGGTGGGCATTCGAGAGCGCGGCGCTGGATTTGGCGCTCCGACAGGCAGATACCGACCTCCCGACCGTCCTCGATCGCACCGCGTTACCGATTCGGTTCGTCGTGAGCACGCGCCTGGGTGACCCACCGAGTGCGGAGCGCGTACGGCGGTGGCTCGACATCGACCCCGGACTCGCGTTCAAACTCGACGCCACGCCGGAGTGGTCTGCCGAACTCGTCTCGGAACTGGCGGAGACGGGCCGGATTCGAATCGTGGATCTGAAAGCACAGTACGAAGACACCGAAGTCGGCCAGTCGCCCGACCCCGACCTCTATCGTCGTGTGCGGGACGGACTGCCCGACGTGGTCATCGAGGACCCGGCGTACACCGACGAGACCGCGTCTATCCTCGACGCCGCCCGCGATAGGATTTCCTGGGATGTGCCGATTACGGGCGTCGAGAGCGTGGAATCGCTCTCGTTCGAACCGCACTGGCTGAACATCAAACCCTCGCGGTTCGGAAGCGTCGAATCGCTGTTCGCCACGCTCGAACGCTGTGAACGGCACGATATCCGGCTGTACGGCGGGGGCCAGTTCGAGTTGAGCATCGGGCGGGGTCAGATCCAACTGCTGGCGTCGCTGTTCTACCCGGACGCACCGAACGATGTCGCTCCGCGTGGTTACAACGACCCCGACCCCACCGCCGGCCTTCCGTCGAGTCCGCTCGAATCCCCGACCATCGAAGGATTCCGGTCGGTGTAGTCACTCCCGACGGATCTCGAAACAGGCTCCTCCATCGCGACCCTCACAGACCGAGACGGACCAACCGTGTGCCTCTGCGATTCCGTCCACGATCGACAGTCCCAATCCAGACCCGTTCTTTGCTGTCGTGTGTCCGTATTCGAACACCGATTCGCGCTCTTCCGGTGGGATTCCGGGACCGTCGTCCTCGACGTAGAAACCACTGACGAACTCGTCCGTCGAGCCGTTCATCTCCTTGTTTCCGGATGCGTCGTCGAGTTTCCCGACGTGAACTGTCGTCGTACTCCCTGCATGTTCGATGGCGTTTCGAAAGAGGTTCTCGAACAGTTCCTGGAGTCTTCCTCTGTCGGCCCTCACCGTTCCAAGCGAATCCACGATCAGGGTGCTCTCCTGTGTATCGGCGTTCGTCCACGCCTGTCGAACTACCGTCGTCAGTTCGACCGGCTCCGTATCGCTGACGACCAACCCTTGTCGTGCGAGCGTCAACAGGTCGCCGATGAGACTTCCCATCCGTCCGAGGGCGTTCCTCGTCTTGTCGAAGTGGTGTTCGTCGCCCCGCTCTCTGGCGAGTTCGAGGTGGCCCTGTGCGACGTTGAGTGGGTTACGAAGGTCGTGTGAGACGACGCTGGCGAACTCTTCGAGGCGCTCGTTCTGCCGTTTGAGTTCCTGTTTTCGCTGTTTTCGCTCCGTCACGTCACGCGCAGAGCCGAGTTGTGCCATCTCGCCCTCGTAGCTGATGATACGCACGTTGAACTCCACGTGTCGAACGTCACCACCCTTCGTCACGACACGCGCTTCGTAGTGTGGCGAGTCGCCGTTACGCATTCGTTCACTTGCGATCTCCTTGACCCGTTCTCGGTCGTCGGGGTGCAAGAGCTCCCATATCTTCATCTCCCCGAGCTCGTCTCGGGAGTACCCGCTGAGGTCACACACGCGCTGGTTGACGAACACGAACTGATCGTCTCGATAGATGTAGATCGCGTCGTGACTCTGTTCGACCAACGTTCGATATTTCTCTTCACTTTCGCGGAGGGCGGTCTGTGAATGGATGCGCCGAAGTGCTTCGGACGTATGTGAGAGGAGTAACTCTGCCAGCTCGGCGTCCTCCTGGTCGAATGCGCCGACCTCCCGTGACCCGGCCTGGAATATCCCTTCCTCGCCGATCGGGGCACTCAGAAGTGACCGATATTCGTCCTGTGCTGGAACGGCGTCCGCAACTCCGTGCAGGTCGTCGAAGATGAGCGTCTCGTGGTTCTGGTACGTCTGTCCGGCGATCCCCTCGTCGACGCGAAGCTGGTTGTACCCGTCGTCGGTCATCCCCGTCGAGATGGCTTTCGGGATGAAGTAGCCATCTTCGACGAGGTCGACGCCACTGATGTCGAATTCGAGGATGCTCTCTGCGGCGTCGATGGTCAACTCGCATATCTCATCCGCCGTCTGACAGGCCTCCATCTCCGAGGCGACTTCGTGGAGTTCTTCGATCTTCTGTTTCTCGTTGCGGAGTGCCGCCTTGATGCGCTCGTGCTCTGCGATGCTCCTCAGCACGCCGACGGTTCCGAGAAACTCGTCGCCGTGTGTGAGCAGGCCGATACGAGTTTCACACGGGACTGATCGCCCATCTTCCGTGTGGAGTGTCATCTGGAGCTTCCCGACGTCCTTTTTCCCCTGAAGGAGGTCACGGATGACTCGGTCGCCTCTAGCCACGTCGGTATCGTCCAACAGGATGGAAACGTGTTCTCCGACGAGCGTGTCCCGGTCGTATCCGGATATCTCCGTCAGGGTGTCGTTGACTGCGGTTATCTCACCCTCCGTATCCAGGGTGTAGACGCCGTCACCCATCGCCTGTACGATGGATTTGTACCGATCGGATCGCTCTTTCGCCCGACGGGCGTCTGTGACCGCTCGTTCGACCGCGTCGACGAGTACGGCGACTCGTGTCTCGTCCGTTTCGGCGGGGACGTACTCTGAAACGCCTGCCATGATGGCCTTCCACGCGACACCTTCGTCGCCGGTCGTCGTACAGAGCACGAAGGGGAAATTCGGGTTTCGGTCACGAACTTGCTCTAACAGGGAGATGCCGTTTCCCGCTGGAAGCTCGTACCCACTGACGATGCAGTCGACACTTTCGTCCGATACAGCATCGAGGATCGCTTGCTCGTCGTCTGCAGTGTGAAATGATAGCTCTGATGAACTTTCTAATTCACCTACTTGTATACCTGTGTCGGCGGTGGGACCGAGGTACAGCACCCGAATATCGGTTTGCATACTATTGTTTCTTAGTCAGACATAGAACTACTCCCCTGAAAATCAATACTATTTTCAGACGTCATTATTAGCTAATCAAATCGAATTGTTTGAATCTCTCTATAACCGTCCGATAAGGTTCTCTTTGCAAATGGCCATCCTGTGAGGTGTGGTCATTGTATGTTAAGTAAATAATGATTTTGGCTATAATCCTTTTACTTATATATTTAATAACAAACTTTACTGTTACGCAGGTTGAGTTTTCAACGTTACTCAATGAAGTCCATCTCATACTTAGAATCAAGAGACGAGACCCGATTATATGTCTTCTAGGTGTTTTACAATCCTCTCTTCGAGTTCATAATCGGCTCTATTGACCGGTAGTTGTCCCCATAAGAATCTAAAAACAGACCTAGGAACCCCCGCCATACACAGCCTCACCAATTCCCGAACCGACCGAATCCAACGAGTAAACGCGCAGTAGAGACCATCCTTCTCTGTCTTTCCTGTGATGAAATGGCGTCCACCGTCACAACGAAACTCTTCATAATCGGCTCTCGTCTATCGATTTTGTCCAGTTATGAAATCCGACGAGCCGCATACCTTCCAGAATAAATATCACTAGCCGTCGCGATGAAGACTAACCCGACACGTTCTGTTGACGAGGCCCTCTTCGTTCTCTCCCCCACTGTCTACTCATCGTTGAAATTCGACCCGCGTCATACCTCCCCTTTGCGGGAGAGACGGTCGATAATGAACAACAGAGGGATGGCACTCCTTCCACGAGCAAGGGAGTCGACTCCTGTCCCCACGAAATCGATCATGAATCGTGGCCGTCGAGTCGATCGCGCAACCACCCAACTGGATATATGGCTGTCATTCCTGGCGTGTCGATACGGAACTGCTGGGGCGGCGTCGTCTCCGCATACGTCTTTTCGACACGTGGCGTTCCCTCGAGCGGGTCGTTCAACGCCGCAAGCACCTTGTGGCCAGCAGCCTGTTTTGGCACGACCCAAATTGCCTCCTCGACATCGCTGTCAGCCATTTTATCGAAATCCTCGGGAACAGCCCGTCGGATGTCATGGTTAACGCGCTCAACTTCACCTGCAACGACGATTTCACCATCGGCATCGAGGCCAGCAACGTCGAGACGACGCTGCTCGTCGATCTCATAGTAGGGGACGACGTCGACGACAGCTGACTTCGCGTTCTGTACATATTCGTGGTCGAGATACTGCCGCAGGACTTCAACTGCAAAGACGTGCTCGGTGGATTCTTCGAGGTCACCGCGCCCATGGCCATAATCAACATCTTGCCGATAACTCTCACCAATCACGGCTCGCCCATCGGACGTGACCGTATACAACCGGTGTGGGTGATCGGTATCGTGCCTCAGCAGATCAGCATCGAGCAGTGCTCGCACCGCATCAGAGCCGATACCAACGTACTCCTGCAGACGGAGCATCGAATCTGTGAGTAGATCGTACTCCAACGGGTCGTAGCGCAACTGCTGGGCATTATACACCGCCTGTAAGAACAATAACTGTTTCACCGACCACTCTGAAGCGTCGATTTCTACAGGTGCCAGCTTGAGATTGAACTCACAGATAGGAATGTCGTCGCGGTCGACGGTATCGAGTGAGTGACAGCACTCGATGGCACGGAGCATTCCTTCGGTCGATGGATCATACCGGTTCTCACATCGGAGACATCGAAGGGAGTGTGTATCCTCGTCGTAGGCCACACACGTCGGAATCCGCTCCGTATGTGGAAAGAGAGTATCGACTCGGACAGTCGACTGCGTGGCCGATTCGTCAGTCGCATCCGAATCCGCGTCTGTGTCGGTCTCACCCATCTCCCCCCTGTTCGTCATTGCCTCAACCTGCGCGAGCCCTGCGTCCAGGAAGGTCTGTGATTTGAGCCGGTAGAACGCAGCCTCGAACAATAGTTTATCAGTCCCTGAAAGCGGTTGGTCACTCGCAGGATGGCCCGGCAGTGCGGGCAGCGATTTCGCGAGAAACGGCCGCACCGTGGGGGTATCGAACCCAGACCCCGGACGGACGAGCCACTCACCACTCGGCATCGCAGCGAGCCGACGCTTGAGCGCGTGTGGCGGCATGTCGGGCGTGGCCAAGGCCTCTGCAAGCTGCTCTGCAAGAGAGACGTTGCCAGCGACGACCGTCGCGATCTCGTTGAGTGCTTCTTCGTACGTGTTACTGTCTGGATCAGCGGAGTCAAGTTGGGCAGGAAACTGCACCCCAAGTGCGATAGAGAGACCGAACGACCGCCCCTGTGAAAGCAGTGTGTCCATCAGCTTCGTGTCGGCCACATCAGCCGCTTCGTCGAAATAACAATTCACTTGGGGCGAATTCGCTGCTGCCTGTAGATTTTCGGCACGGGCTTTGAGTGCCGTCCAGAGATTTGAGAGCAAGACAAGGGTGAGCGTGCGCTTGACGCTGGCTTCCATCCCCCCGAAATCGAAGACGATGACCGTGTCCTCGTCGATCTCCTCTGAGAAATCGAAGTGTGGGTCGTGACCCCCCGATTCTTCACCGCCGATGTGCTCGCTCCGCTCATGGGCTGCAACGTGGTCGAACAGCGGGGCAAGCCGTCCATCCGTGGCGACCGTCTCGACACGGCCGGTCGCCCCACCCATGATACCTTTGAACATATCGCGGTCACGCTCGCCAAGTCCGGTAAAGTAGCGTGCGAGCGCGTCTTCGGAGACCGAGGGCAGTGTCTCTTGCTTTTCGATGGCCTGGAGTTCTCTATAGAGGTCGGCATGCGCGAAGGCATCAGCACCGTGAATCGGGTCGAATAACGCCCGAATGGTATTTCGAATCGCCTTCCGTGACTCGGGTGCGCGACTGTACTGTTTGCCACCCATGACGCCCGCGAGAATTTCTTCGTAATGGCCCGCCTTGCGCGAGCGTGCTTCCTCGCGTGACACGCCAGCTTCGAGAAGCGGTCTGATATCGAAAAACGAGAGCGCTGGCAGCACCTCCGTCAGGTCGAAATACAGGATCTCTCGCTCGTCGTCCAACCGACCGTACGTTCCATGATACATCTGGAGTAACTCCGTCGCCGTCCCTGCTTTATGAAAGAAGAAGATATCGGGCCCATCGGTCGCGTCGAGATTCGTCAGCGCGGCCATCATCATCAGGATGCTTTTGCCACTGCCGGTATCACCGACGATGAACGCGTGCCGACGTTGGTCTTCGGGACGGATACAGAGGGCATGACCGTATGGATGGCGGTCGTGGGTGAGAGGCATTCCGATTGCTTGCCCGGGCGGGACATATCGTGCCAGCTCCTGTGGCGAGGGGAGGACCAGTCCCGTGCGTTCTGCATACCGTGTTGCTAACGCGCGCTTGCCACTCGGCGTGAGTGCGCCACCGTCGAGGAGACAGAAACCCGGTAGTTCGGCCGGCGTGACGATCAATCCCGTGCTCGTATTGCTGGTGAATGGAAACGCACTTTTCGTCGTTTCGTAGGTTGGGTCGTCGACTGTCCGTTCACAGAGGGCATCGTAAATCTGTGTTCCCTCCGGTGTCTCACCGTACGTCCGCCCCGCACTGTCTGTCGCGACACGTCCCGTAATCGTATGGTCACTACCACCGAGATGGCCGAGTGTGCTTGCGAGACGACGAGCGACCTGGTCGGCCTGATCCGGGGTGTGACGCGTGAGTGCAACAGCACATGCCGAGACGGTGAGCGTTCGCCGCAGGTCTCGGTCTCTGATGGCTTCCAGTCGGTCGCGGTACATCTGCGGTGGGTCGGCGTCGTCGGATGCAGCTTCGGGAAATAGTTCGTTCCAGATTCGGTCGCCGATGGTGACCGTTCCTTGTTCGAGATTCGTGCAGTGAACCTCGGCCGACGTGTGGTCGTCGCCACGCAATCGACAGACGACTTGATAGACGACGGGTACCTCAGCAGTGCTGATTGCTTCGATGAGCGTCGCTAATGGAATCCGTGCAGACTGGGTCTGTACATTCGATCGCTTCGTTCGAGATGTGGTTGTGTGATTCCTTTTTGCGCTCATTGTCCCCTGTGTTCGCTCATAGAGCGCGGTGAGTGGCAACTGCCAATCCTGGCGCATCGTGGCATTGCCTTCGTATTCCACACCGGCGGCGTATGGCTTGGCTAATCGGTGAGGATCGACGGTTTGCGTGTCGGTCGTCTCTGTTGTTTCACGTGCTGTTGCTGAAGTCGTCGGTGTGCTATGGCCATCCTGTGCGACGAGCGGAAGGTGGTCTTCGACGAATCGGGGGTGGAACTCCACCTCGCTGAATTCGTAGGTCTGTGGAAAACATGTTCGGAGGACGCCCTCGAGGTCAACGAGCAGCTCATCGTCAGTACTGCCGACGAGATAGCGAACGCTTGAATCTGGCCGGCCATCGGCGACGAGCAACCACTCGATGCGAGGAACGTGTGTCGAACGGGTGAGTGCGTGTCGAAGTCCCGTCTTCGTACGCTCATTCAAGAGGGAGTACAACACGTCCATCGCTTGGACGACGTCGGTCGGATTGAGCTGGGTTTCCGTGGGACGGATTTCAAGATACGTGCGCGGTGTGGGTGGGTCTGGTGCTGGTGGGAGGTCGTCTGGTTCGATATCAACCGGGACTGGCAGTGGGTCTGTCGTTAGGGTGTCGAGCGAGTCGGTGGTGTCGGTGGCAGGTGTGGTTTCATCGAGTGCCATAACTGTGCGGGCTGTGGGCTGGTGCGGCTGACTGGTGTGTTCGTGCGTCAGCGGGTGTGACAATCGATGACGCGCACGCCGTATTCTTAAATTCCTATTCTGACGGTGTGAACTGTTCGTTTCGGAGATGAGTGTTTGGTGTTCGGAAAGAGTGATCGGGACTGTCACCGTCCAGCGTGCTCGTCGGTGTCGTCAGTCATCGCAAGGGGATAGGCGTATCCTGACCATCCTCTTTTGCCAGCGATCCTCACCCGACAAACTTCTCCGGGTGTGACATCCGCAACTTCCAGTGTTCGTCCGTCAGCCGTCTCTGCTTTCTGAAGGTCGCTCTTGTTTGGCGGCTCGGAACGAACGGTAACTTGATGCACTTCACCTGGCGAGAAGACGTTCGGACTGCGTCGCTTCCACACATTCTTTCCCATCAGGACGAGTTCGATACCGAGATTATGGCCGGCATTGACGGCAACTGCGAGTAATCCCAGACCGTGGATCCAGAGGTAGACCGCCATGAGTCCGCTGATGAAATGCCCTAGCATATGATGATTTCGCTCGATTCGTCGGAATCCGGTCGTCCGAACAGATACAATAACCAAGCAACGATTACTGACGAGCGATACGCACGGGGGTCTGGAAGCGCGTCTATAGGATGCTGCATATCGGGTCGCTTGGATTGTCGAGTCGCTTTCGGTTGATGTGGACACGTCGCATAATTCTTTCATGAACCGTCCCAACGAGGTCATTCGCTTCAAGGATATTGATGGCTTCGCGTGTCGCTCGCTAAGCGGAACGACCTTCGAGAGTTGCCGGATATGGACGTTGCTGTCGTGGTTATCGCTTAAGAATTTGAGGATACACGTTGTGACTCCATGCTCAAAGCGTTCAGAATCTCGAACGGGATGAGCAAGTCCAATACCTCTCCCGTGCGATGGGTCGGTGTCATTGTTCAGTTTTTCTCCCACACTATTATGCCGTATGCGGCATCACAGTGCGACCTTTTGTTTATACTTTTTATACTTCCTCTCAGACTGGATAGACCGCGCATTCACGTCATCACCCCTACTCGTCAGCCAAGTTCTACCTAACTACAAGATTCCGTTCTTTGAACATGCAGAGATGAAGACGACCACGGAATTTCCAGTGGATCAACTCATTCGAACTGCGTAAAGTTGGTTAGTTTCCGTAGCCTAGGTAAATGCTGGCGAGTATTTCCATCCATGGGCAGTCAACGTATCCAGAACGGCGCATCACTTGATTTGCCGATTCTTTTGCCTTCCATTGGCTCTTTTCAGCCACAAATGCACCGGTGATATTCTTGCTTTACTTGTCGAAAATCCGCATACGGCATTTGGAATTCGGGATTTGCGTCGGGCGACGAACCACCCTCACAGAAGTATCTCGTCGGCGATCAGAATCAGCGAAATCGTTATGTGTGGTGTAAACAATTACATCTAGTGTAACGATATGCGCGTCGAACTACGACTCCCGCTCCCGAACGAACAAATATTCCGGTACGAGGCAATGGATGATATCCTCGAAATTACGGCACAGAACCCGACAGATGAGTTCTCGAATCGTCACCTGCAGACCCTCACCGGATTCGGCGGTCCGAGTGTCTCGAACGCCCTCTCGCTCCTCACAGAATTAGGACTTGTCATCCGACGCGACGTCGGTCGAAAGACCCTCTACCGCATCAACGAGGGCAGACTCAGCGAGGCCGGCGATCCCTTGCTTGAGATCCCGCAACCAGAGTTCCGAAAGCCTCTACGTGCGTTTATCGATACTGTTACTGATGAGCTATCGGTTATCGGCGGAATCGTCTGTTTCGGCAGCGTGGCACGTGGCGAGGCCGACCGTGCAAGTGACATCGATATTTTCGTCCTCGTCGATGAGAACGACGAATTAGTGCAATCGAGGCGAACCATCGCGGACATCAAGCGAGACCTTGAAGACCAGACATTCGATGGGCAGCGATACGAATTCGAGCTATTCACTGAGTCTGTTGAAAGTGCCTGCAAACGCGGTGATGATCTTCGACCGATCTTCCAAGAAGGAATTATACTACACTCCACCCAGGCACTCGCCCAAGTGAAGCAGTCTGTGTTTGGCGGTGAAACGGAATGACTTCGAACGACATGGAAGCGGCGCTTGAGAGTGCAGAGGATGCATTCCAGCGCACACCTGAAAATCCGGAGATTGGGCTCGAACACGTTACTGACTCCTCGATTCTCCAATTGCGGAAGGCATGTCGTCTCATCGACGCTGCACGCTTTCTCCTCGAACGAAATGGACACTATACGGTGATTATCGAAGCCTCGTTCGTCGCGATCGAACGCTCGATCCAATTTTATGTCGAGGAGAAAGGGTACGATGTGGCTGGGCAGCGACATACTGAAGTGTACGAGTTAGGTGTCCGAGCAGGGCTGTTCTCTCAGGACACCGCTGAGCGACTTGAAGAACTCTGGCGTGAAAATCGATCAGAGTCCTACTATCGAACGGGGATTGCCGGAGAGTATCGTGCGAGGACACTCTCTCGCCTTGCTGTCACCCTCCACACGGAAATCGTTCAGTTAACTCGTAGCCAAGACTGTCTTTGTAAATGAAAACTGAGCTGGGTGCGACCGATAATCGTCATGCAAACGATACACCTAAGAAATTTGTACTGAAAGCCCTCGGCGGCTCGACTCCCGCGCCTCGCTGCGCGCTTTGCTCCCGCTGGTCGCTCCAGTGCTTATCGAGCGAGAGCGTTGCTCTCGCTGACTCTCGTTCACGTTCGTTCACGAGAACGTCGTCGGGGTTCGTCGAGCCGCCGACCCCTTTCAACCCCACCCTGTAGATTGTGGCGGTTGCTACTGGTGTTAGTTGGTGTTCGCTACCGGTTCGTCCGCTCGCCGTCCCCCTCGGCCGGGCCTTGGTTCGCACCTTCCCGGAACGCCAGCGGGTTAGTCGGTCGGTTCCTGCACAGCGGATCACGGACAGATACACCGACCTCACCGTCTGAAGCGTGTCGGGCGGAGTAGTTTACGGCGGATTCTCAACTTCATTAATCTCTTCGAACGTTTCGCGGTCGTACGCTCGCCGCCACAACGCGTGAACTCCTCGCGCAACGAGTTCGACCTCGGTGACTCCGATGCAAGATTCTGCCACGTTCTGTGGGTCGTTCGAGGCGGTCGGCGGTGGATGGAAATGCCGGTCATCCGCTGGCCGCGGATAGTCGTGTGGATGAATATCCCACCTGAGGTTGCGACCTGCTGAATCGGTATAATGAATATTGTAGTCGTTGCGTGTCGTCCACTTCACGTCCAGTCGGGCGTCGGTGGCCGTGCCGACACCATCGGTCAGCGTTAGGTGCAGTACCATCGGATTCACGACATCATCTGGGGCACCCGTTGCCAACGGCTCTAGTCGCTCGAATTCATCTCGAAAATCGAAGAGACTGGGTCCATCGATCGGCCCACGCGTTGCACGTGACTCCTCGGCTGTGTCGAGACTGCCGTCTGATGTCGGCATCACGGCACCTGCGTCGACTGGAGGTCTTGTTCTGCAGTACTCACGGCGAGCGCGACTTTAGCGAAGCCAAGGTTTCGACGCGCTGTTTGCCATTCTTGAAGTGTTGCACGGTCGATCTCGGCATCCGATACCACCGCATCTGCAGGCGAGTCCGAGTCATACTCCTCGCGGTACGACCGCACCGTCTCTTGCATCTCCGCGACGCGAGTGACCAGCGTAGAAGAATCGACCTCGGACAGAATGCGATTTGCCTGGTCGAGGACGAGCGACTCGTTTGACCGCTTGTACAGTGCCCCACTGGTCTCGGGGGCTGCGGTTTCGACCACGTATCCATCCTCTGCGAGGTGGCGCAGGTGCTTGCGCGCCGTGTTCTCGCTCGTTCGGGCACGTTCAGCGATTGTCCGTACGGGTTGTGGGTCATAGGTTCGTTTCATCACACTCCGCACGCGCTCAAATGGTGTCGTCTCGTCAACCCATTCAGCTTCCACCTGCTCGTTTACGTCAGGCGGGATATCGTCGGTCATCGTTTGTTCATTAGGTAGCGAAATATATTACGCTTTGGGAACCTATATTGACCCGCCTGTTTACACGGCTCGCTCTGCAGGACTCCCGCGTGTGCCTCTCTCGCCGTTCGGTATGCGATGCATCTTGACTTGAGGGGAACCGAGACGCTAGCATCACTCACTCTCGGCCCGTGGTGTGTGAACTGAGACAGCAGTCTGCTCAACTGATGTTCGACGGCCCGACCGCTCGCCGCGTGCCGCCCTCCGCATCGCTCGCGACCGACCAGTCCGGGCGTGCGGCCTGCGGCCGTTCCGGGCATCTGGTTTCGACGCCAGCACCAAGCGCACTTTCGGTTGCGTCTCCCGCTGGTCGACGGACACGAAACCGGCTTGTATGCTGGCCGCTCGCGTCGGCCGGTCAGCGCGCGGACTGGTTTGTGTGACTGCCGATCGCGCGCGCTCGCTTCGCGCCTTCGCGAGCGCCCCTGGGCGCGAGCGAGCGCGCGCAGGAGATGGCCAGTCGTGATAGCGATTGTTGGCGGCGTTAGATGACAAGTTGGATGCGCGGACTGTGTTGGCATTCGCACGGCTGGGTGAGCACCTTCTCGAGGTGGCCGACACGGTACCAGTCGGGCCAGGGACGTCACGAGTCGCCATTGCGGGTGCGGCCGTCTACGCGGCGGATCGAATAACGGACGGCAAGACGGTGACTCAAGCGCAAGTTGCGGAGGCAGTGAGCGGGATGTGTCCACCGTCGAAAAGCGTGATCGCACGCTACTCTCAAGCGTTGTACGACGCCTACGAAGAGCGGCACGGACGGGCTGAGCCGCACATCGTGTTAACAAGTGAGCGCGAGGTGAGAAGGGTCGGATAGCGAAACGGGCGGGTCGTTCTTTTTTCGATTCCAGCCACCCACGCCCACCGCCCCACCCACCGCTCCCGGCCTTCGGCCGGCAGCCACGACCGAGATGCAAAGTAAAAAACGAATCAGTTCCCTTTGTCTGCTGGTTGTTGAGCGAAGATATCGATAGTATTCACCATCCACTTATTCTGGTGTACTCAATAATTCGTTCTCTGTCGGCGACAGTACACGCTCCGCGTCGACTCACGATGTTCCGAATGGGTTCCGAGGATGATTTTAACTCTTCTAGCGTCGAGTCCCTGGCGCACCGTCGTAGATCCAGATGACGAAGACGAAACCAAAGATGAGCAGTTCGGTTTTCGCCACGCCCGAGAGTTCGAACGCCAAAAGGTGGGCGAGGATGCCTGGTTCGAATCCATAGTCCGGTGCGGGAACGACCGGCCAGAGCAGGAATGCGAGGTACTCATACTCACCCGAGACGAACGGGGCCAGCCCATCAGCGGGTAGGTGCAAGAGATATCCGATAGCGAACGCCTGCCCCAACAGCGGTCTGCCGACACGCCGCGAAACGCTGCGTACCACCGCGATGACGAGTATCATCGTGAAAAGCGAATGGGCGAACGAACGTCCGGACGGGAGGATATTCCACGTCCACGCGAGCGGTTTGTCGATGAGATCGGGAAACTGGGTGCCGATGGCGAGGAGAAGCGTTTCGGAACCGGTCGGGGCGCGACGGTGGCGGACGTGGATGTAGAGCGAATACGCGAGATACCCCACCGCGAGATGTCCCCATGGCCACATCGATATCTCTGTCGTGTGCCTGCTGTTTACCGGCTTTGGCCCGCCATAGTGACCGGTTTCGTTCGGCTCAGTGAACTTCTCAGTCCCAGGTCAGCCCTTCGTAGGTCAGCCCTGTCCGGCGTTCGACGACGTGTCGCCCATCGACGACGACCGGTTTGGCCATCACGTCGAACTCTTCGTCGAGGTCGGCGAACTCGGCCCAATCCGTCATCACGAGTGTGCCGGAAGCCCCGTCAAGTGCGTCCACGGCGGAGTCTGCGAACGTGATCTCGGGTTCGCGCGTGCGCATCTGCTCGACCGCGACCGGGTCGTACGCGATGACTTCCGCATCACGGTTCCGGAGTCCTTCGATGACGGGAGTCGCCCGAGAATTACGAACGTCGTCGGTGCCCGATTTGAATGCCAGTCCAAGAACTGCCACGCGCTTTCCAGCGATATCGACGTGGTCTTCGAGCAAGTCGAGCATCCGTCGTGGTTGTGCGTCGTTGACGCGCACTGCGGCCGACAGGAGCTCTGGCTCGTAGTCGCGCTCACGAGCGGCAGCGATGAGCGCGGCTATATCCTTCGGAAAGCAGGAGCCACCCTATCCGACACCGCTTCCGAGAAATCGCGAGCCGATACGGTCGTCCAATCCGATGGCGTCTGCAACCTCGTAGGCATCCACATCGTACGCTTTACAGATGTTCCCGATCTCGTTGATGAGACTCACCTTCGCGGCGAGAAACGCGTTGTTCGCGTACTTGATCATCTCGGCTTCCCGAAGTCCCGTTTCGACGATGGGGGTGTCAGTTCGCTCGACCAGTGGTTCGAATACGGACTTCACCGTCTCTCGCGCGGTCTGCGTTCGTGCGCCGAACACCACTTTGTCGGGGTCGAGAAAATCCGATACCGCGCTCCCCTCGCGGAGGAACTCCGGGTTCACGGCGACGTGGAGCTCTTCGTCCGGCGATTTTCCGGACGCCGCGACGACCTGTGGCTCGATCACTTCCTCGGTCGTTCCGGGGACGACGGTGCTTTTCGTCACGATCACATGCGACCCATCTTTCGTCGCTAGTTCTTCTCCCACTTGCTCAGCCCCAGCCTCCACGTACGAGGTGTCGATGCTCCCGTCGTCGTTCGATGGCGTCGGGAGAGCGAGAAACGTAACGTCGGTGTCTCGGACAGCACCGTAATCGGTCGTGGCGGCGAGTCGATCGCCCGCATGTGTTGCGACGAGTTCGTCGAGACCGGGTTCGTAGATCGGTGGCGTCCCCTCGTTGATGGCATCGACGACATCGGTGTCGATATCGACGTTCGTCACGGAATGACCCAACTCGGCAAGACAGGCGGCGATCGTCGTGCCGACGTAGCCGCTTCCGACGATACTGATGTTCATCGTTCGATCATCGACGTCTACCCCTTTCAGGTTATGTGGCCGTCGTGCTTTTCTGGGAACTACGAAGGTATCCGGCGAAGAATAGGAAACGTCTCACGGAGTGGAAAAATGGATCACGTCACCGATGTTTATTCTCCGCTATTGATTCGGTATTTTGACCGTTACAGCCGCAGTACTATTGGTTACCGTCGTCGCTCTTCGACACTTTATCTTGCAAGAAGTGGATAACAAAGTAACTGCTCGGTGCGTGGTGTTGCTGGAGGAAAGACGATGAAACAGACACGACGACAGTTCATCCGAGCTGGCGCAGCAGCAGGCGGTATCGTTGGTATGAGCGGGATGTCGCTTGCCGGGTGTAAGGACCACGACTGCAACAAATTCGGGTCGAGAGAGGAACAACCCGGCCAAAATATAGGTGAAGCGAAGGGCCACGATAAGGACGAAAACGACCCCGGTGGAGACGCCCACGACAAAGACGAGGAAATGCCGGAGAAACCGGGCGAGCGTGTCGGCCACTGCAAATACGATTAAGCAATTTCTATTTGCGACCGTGAGCGATCCATCCGTCTTCAGTTGAGTACTCGCCGAATTCGTTTTCGTCAGTCCTTCGCTTCGATTACCGATAGTATTACGATAGTTCGTCAACGGCCTGTAACCGGCTGAACCCCAACAGTTAGAATCGTTAACGGAGTTTTTCACAAATGGAAAGTCACCACCTAGACGACCGACAGTCAGAGATTCCGAAACCTGTACTAACTCACGATGGAAGTACTGCACGTCACTAAGTTCTCCTCCCTATTAATTTCTAGTTTGAGCTCGTTCGAACCTCTGAACCGAGACTCGGGTGTCGTCCACGCCTTCACGCCGACCCTTCGGAAAACGTGGGGAACGCCGTTGATGACTCATTCCCATCACTGGGACGACCCACAGACCATCAGAGAAAGACTGTGCTTACCGACGACGAATCTCCTGTAGAAACGTGCCTATGCGAATTCGAATCGCGTCATCGCAGTCTCGGACTTCGCTGCAAACGACATCGTTGACCGAGGAGTCGAGTGCGAGTAGACGAGATCGGTCTACAACGGCGCCGATGTCGACGTATTCAATCCGGGATACGATATCCACAAACTGGATTGGAGCTACGAGAACACCATCCTCTTCGTCGGGACGGTCAGTTCGTGGTTCAACTGTCGTCTCGCCTTGCTGCTGTTGATTCGCTTCACGTCGGTGGTCATCTCCTCTTTCTCCTCGTATGTGACCAGCGAACCGTCCATGTCGAGGTGATCCAGGATCAGATCCGATAGCTCCCGGATGTCGATCTCCCGGTCGGGATTCCCACCGAGATTGTACACCTCTCCCGAATAAAAGTTATCCACGATGTTCGCCAGTGTTGTCGCAGTATCGCCTACGTAATCGAATATTCGTCAGTGGCCTTGATAGACAGTGTTTGGTTCTTCGTCCAGGGCCTTCCAGATGAAGATCGGCACGACACTTTGGTATTCGCTGTAGTGTTCGTGCGGCCCGTAGCAGTCGACCGGTCGGACGATGACCGACACGTGTCTCACGAGATGGTTTTCACGCTCCCGGGATGGAGCCTCTCAGTATTGCCATATCTACCAATCTTTAAGTTCGCCACATAAAAATTGGAAAAAGGAAAATATATCCACGATTGACATATAAATATACGTTCTAAGAATCATCGAATGTAGTGTTTATCTGTTATTCTATCCAATATATTGTATTTGTAGGGGGTTTAGAACTGTTATTCCTGAATAAAATAGCGATATAATTTCTTATTCGAACTTTATCTATATTTGAAAATTCTAAACTTTTGGAAGCGAAATATACTTCCCGATCTTCAGTAATTGATAAGCACGCGGTGCGCTTTAATAGTGCGTCGACAGTACTGGCCAACCGTTCATCTCATCCCTGTCTAAAGGACTCGTGTATGATTTTTGTCAATCGAGATGACCATCCCAATATCCGGGATACGATCGTTTTCTTTCCAGTTCAGGCATCATTGGCTTTCTCGCCGGACTCCGTTTTCAGCGGACACACGGCGATAACATATATAATATTTATTATACTAAGCAGGTCTCATTGGCCGCGGGCGTCCTTAAAAGCAGTGGTGACAGAGTCAAGTGATACTGCCTTCCATTACAAGCCTATATCTGTAATCATCTGCCCATCTAGATTTTGATAACTAGGATGATGTATTGGCTTGTTACTCGAAACGACAGAGTTTCAACTAGATATTACCGATCGAGCGTGAGCGATTAGAAAGTGGTATCCGTAACTTACCGGATTATTACCGTTTCCTCCGGGGAACAGAGCAACGTTAAGCCTCTTTGAACCGAGTGGAGAAGGACAGTTGGTCGCCTCTACACCCGCAATAGAAGGATATCCAAATGGCCGAACTATGGCCGAATGTTGCCCTCGCTGTGTAGTACCCGACGCTCAAGATTGGTTGCTGATTTACCAGTGATCGTATCCTCATCGGTATCTTCGATAGGTGGTTCGAGGAGTGTTCGCGTTTCACAAGAGGGCCGTTTCACGGTGGGGAGTCAGGTAGGGGAGAAGTCGGTTGTGTCTTCCTTCGACGACTCATCCTCCTCCCGATTGAGCGACTTTGCGATGCTGACGGCTTCTGTCGCCTCGTCTTTGGGAACCGATTCTGCCGCGAACGCGGCTCGTTCGTACGTTTTGGTCAGTCGTTTAACTCGCTCGAGTTGCTCGTCTGAAAGGTCGCCATTTCGATAATCCGCGAAAAGTTCCCAGTGTGTGGGATGAGTTCCTGAATCCCCATGGTAGAGTCGGCGACGAATTGCTGCATACGCAGTCACAACAGCAGCGTCGAACTGTTCGTTGGAGAGGAACGCAGTCGCCGAATTGAGTAGGGTGTCGTATGGGCGACCGGACGTGTCGGTGATATCGCTCGCCGACCGCGTCTTATCGTCATCGTTATCCGAGCTTTCGAGCGATTCGTCGCTCGCAAATAACCGCCAGACGAATGTGCCGAGCACTGCGACGCCGAGTGCACCAGCGATGCCACGTTGAACTCGTTCGGGGAAGAACTTCGTGTCGCCCGACGAGAACGTCAGGGCTGCATCCGACCGTGCAGATTCGAGATTCCCCTTGGACGAGTGCGCTGCGACGATATGAACGGTCGAGTCACTGTTCTGGAGTCCTGGTGGGACGGCCACGATCGTGGCGTATCCTCCAGTCTCGTTCGTCGTTGTACTCCCGACGACCGTTCCATTGATCCGAAGTTGGATCGTCTGATTCGCCAACGGTACCCCATCGCCTGTCGTGAGCCGACCGGAAACGAACGCAGTTTCGTTGAACACCCTCGTATCTGATATCGACACCGAGGTTTGGGTCGCTTCGACGCGGACTCGTGTCGAAGCGTTCGTTGATCCGAGCGCTCGGTCTGACAGTGCCACACGTACACGGACACGCTGGGGGCCATTCGAGACGTTCGCGGGGAACCGTGTCGCTAATCCGAACGACCCATTCGACCCGGTCTTCGTTCGACCGACTGGTTTTCCATCGACCGTTACAGTGAGTGGAATGTTCGATGCACCGACTCCATCAGCCCCGACGGTTCCATTGACAACGAGCGTCTCATTGTATCCCACGTGCGCGGTTCGGTTTGTTATCGTTACGTTCGGAGTTGCCTGCTGAACTGTGAATCCGACGGTCGCATTCGCACTCGAATAGACCGACGTGTTCGCAGGCTGAAATTGGATTGAACCGTGATGTTTGCCGACCGAAAGAAGCGTCGGACGGTATTCAACATTGAACTCCCCATAGAAATCGGTTCTCGTCCGGAGAGTCTGGTTGTTGATTCGCAACGTTACGTTCCGATGCGAGATGGCCATGCCATTGTCGGTTTCCAATCGACCGCCGAGCTGTACGGGTTCGGTGAACGACCCGTTCGACCCAACGGTCCAAACCGTCAGCGAAGTCGGGACGAATGTACGGTTCCTGACGGTCGATTGGGTTTCGATGACGTTGGCTCGCATCTGGCCGATGTCTCGCGTAGAATTGTCCAATTTTGCCTGTTCCGCTGACGAGAGGTTCGTGTAACTATCGTTGAATCGGACTGCAGTCCGATTGATTTCGTCTGCATGACGTTCGAGTTCGTGCCCATATCGTCGAGCTTGTAGCGTCGCGTTCCGATTCCGCGCGTGGCGATACTTTCGAAGCGTTTGTCGATACTGTTGCACGTCGGCGAAGAATTTCTGCTGGAGTTCCCCAACGGCTAAAAGCCGATCCGATGGTTGATTCTCGCTATCGTTACCGGTTTCGATGGCGTCTGCGGTGTACAGATCGGCAAGTTCCGCGTACTTAGGGTTGTTATCGAGAAATCTCCGCGCGAGTTCACGGTCCGACTGACTCACGTTGACGCGCTTCGAATATCTCCCGGCGGCCTCTCTGGCGAGCCACACTTGCCACTCGCTCAGTTCCTCCTCCTTTCGAATCTCGTTCGGGTTCTTGTGACGAACTGTCGTGTTGTTTTGGGATGGGAGCGATTCGGCAACCTCGTCGTTGGCACTTCGATCGTCGACCGTACCGTCGAGGCCTGATGCGTCGACGACCACCGACGTACTCGCCGTCACCGTGAGTATGATAACGACGACTACCAGTGTACCGCCCCCCGTTCCCCCATTCACACAACGTGATACTCTTGCCTCCGTAATACGTCTGATGGATGCGTGAGTTCGATGTTTGGAGCCACCAATAGCTTGAACTATCGAAGCACCGTTTCCCTCCCTATGGAGGTAACGCGACGCTATTGGGGAGAGACCGGACTCCTCGTGACCCTGACCGGACTTGCCGTCTTCTTCTCCCGCCCGTTCTTGCTGATTGGGGCCGCTGGAATCGGCGGTTGGCTGGTCGCCCGCCAGTACGCTTTCGTTCGGTCGGTCTCGGGCGTCTCCGCTGATCTCTCGATAGTCCAGTCGCCGGATCGAGATGTAGTTCACGTCGAAGACGATGTGAAAATCGTCCTGACGGTCGAGTTACCACGCGCGTCTCCCGTGGCACTCGACATACGGGCGAAACCACCGGTCGGTGTCAAAACGGAGGGGAGTCGACGAGTCTCGTTGGGTGTCGGCGACCGCACTGCGAGTGAAACCTTCACGGTTCGGTGTCCGCTGGCTGGCGAGTTCGAATTCGACTCATCGACGGTGATCGCGACCGACGAGACGGGGCGCTTTCGAACGACGTTTTCTATCGGTTCGGAAACAAGCATAACCGTGAACCCACGGGGGCTGAGGAACATCCACGTGGGTGGTGAGCCATTGGTCACGGCCTATAGCGATCATGTCGTCGACGAGCGCGGTTCCGGTATCGATTTGGCGGATATTCGTCCGTACATCCCCGGCGACCCAGTGCGTCGAATCGACTGGAACGCGACCGCGCGATTCGACCAACCACACGTCCGGGAGTTCGAGACCCAAACAGATCACCGAACCGTCCTCCTCCTGGATTGTCGTCCCTCGATGGCGGTCGGATCCAGCGGTGAAACGATGTTCGACTACGCGCGACATGTCGCACTCGACGTCGTCCGACACATCCGAAATCGGGGTGAACCCATCGGCGTTTACACGGTAGGTGAAGAAGGCCTTCTCCTCCACCAACCACTCGCTGCCAGCGACGACGTATACGAATCGATTGAGCGTCGAATCCGGGAGCTATCCGTGCAAGATGCCCGAGAGGGCGACGAGACGTTCGAGACCGCACGCTCGCCTGCGGACGTTCGAAGACACTCACGCCGTCTTCGTGACGATGGCTCGGCTTTCGCCACCCGACTGCACCCGTTCTTGGCACAAGCCGACCCGTACGTCGAACAAATCACCGGCGACCCGCTTTACGGCGTCGTCCGGTCGTACCTCAGCCAGTTAGGCGGTGTGGAAACGACCGTGGTGATCACCGACGACACGAACCCTACCAAGACCCGTGAGACGGTGAAATTCGCGCGACAGTACGCCGATCACGTACTGGTGTTTCTGACGCCAACGGCCTTGTTCGAGCTCGACGCGACCGACTTCGACGTCGCCTACGAGCGGTACACCGAATTCGAGCGATTCCGACGCGAGCTCGCACGTATCGACCGCGTCTCGGCAATAGCGATCGAACCGGGCGACCGACTAGAGGCGGTGCTATCGACAAACAGTGCCCAACGAGAGGCGGAGGAGGCGGGTTAATGTGATTGCGACGAACGATTCTGAGGTGAAGCGGGCCGTCGACGCTGCTCCAGAGCGCACCCGACTCGGCGGAGTAGAAACACTGCTTGCGTCTGGTGCACTCATCGCATTTGCGGGCGCACCCGGAATCGTCGCGGCTGCCCTCATCGTAACCGCGTGGTACATGCTCTCGTCGACGTACGCATTCGCACTCGGGCAGGTAGCACTCGTCGCGTTGTTGTCTGGTGCCGACCTCGTTCAAATCGCCGTGGTCGAGGCCAGTTTGGTGGGCGTCCTGTTCGCCCCCGTAATCGCGTACGACAATCCCGTGAACCCGATACCAGTTACCCTCGGAGGGATACTCTTCGGCAGCTCGATCGCGTGGATGAGTGGCAGTTCGATTCTCGGATTTCAGACGACAGCGACGCGAATCGGACTTCCAACTGCCGCCGTTCTGTTGATCGTCACGTTCGTGATCATCGCCTACGGCTTGCATCGCTACCAACTCGTTACACTCGAACTCGGAAGCGACGTCCGTAAACGGGGTGATGGCACGTGAGCCGTGATGGCGTCGAGCGGACAGACATTTCCCGAGCCACTGAGACGAGTCGGAAGGAAGCTTCGAATACGATGGCCAATGCGGATCTCGCCGCGCAGATAGAACTGCTCGCCGAGGAGAACCGCCGACTCCGCGAGGAGTACGTCCGCGCCCGACAGACCACCCATCGTCGAACCGCGATCGGGCTGCTCGCGGTCGGCGTTTTGGCTGTACTTGGTGCGTTCGCACTTCCCGGTTCTCGAACCGTCCTCCTCGCTCTCGGCGGTACCGGCTTGTTCGGTGGCATCCTGACTTTTTACCTCACCCCCGAACGGTATGTGTCTGCGGGGACTGGCGAGCGAATTTACGCTGCCTTCGCAGAGACTGGAGACCGACTTGTCTCCGATCTCGGCCTCCAGGACGATCGCGTATACGCCCCGGCGCAGACGACCGACGATGCGTCCTCGGGCGTCCGCCTATTCGTTCCCCAGCACTCGGAGTACGTCGTGCCCAATCCCAAACGGTTAGCTGCCCTGTTCGTCGTCGCCGAAAACGAGTTCGAGCGCGGCGTCTCCCTACCGCCGACCGGTGACGGCCTTCACCGAGAATTCGAAGCTTCGATGGTTGACGAAGTCGCCGAGCATCCGGCCGTTCTCGCGACGCAGTTGGCCGACGCGCTCGTCGAAAGCTTCGAACTCGCCGAAAGCGCGACGACGGACGCCGACCCGGACGGCGGGCGCGTTACGGTTGCCGTCGCGGGGAGCGTCTACGGATCGGTCGACCGTTTCGATCACCCGATTGTGTCGTTCCTCGCGGTTGGAATGGCGGCGGAACTCGATTCCCCCGTAACGACCGAGGTGACGACGGATTCCGATGATCGTGCCGATGTGTTAGTCACCTGCGAGTGGGATTCGGACGCGACCGAAGAAACCGAGGACTAACTGTACTTCGGAGGGACTATCTGCGATTTAGAGGGGTTGGCTGTGGTTTGCGGGTTACGTCCGTCACTCACTGGTCACGTCTTTCACCGTCGTCTCGTCTCCCTCCTCCCGAGCCACCGCATCAATTCCATCCGGCAGCTCCACGTCGTCGAGGATTTCGTCCACCACGTTACCGGCGGTCACGTCACTCAATCCGGCCTCGGTACTCGTGACCAACCGATGGGTGAGAACCGGCCGGGCTAACTCCTTCAAGTCGTCGGGAATTACGTACTCCCGACCTCGAATCGCTGCGCGAGCTTTGGTCGCTTCTAAAAACGATAGCATTGCCCGGGGCGACCCACCGTGTTCGACGTTGGAATTGTTCCGCGTCGCATTCACGATCTCCCAGAGGTACTGCTTTACTTCCCGGTCGACGTGGACGTCCTCAACGACCTCCCGTGCGGCGAAGATCTCCTCTCTGGTAACGACCTGCGAGACGTGTTCGGAGCCGATCGTGGGTCGGTCGTCGAAGCGATCAATCAGAGCTAGCTCATCGTCCTTTTTGGGCGTATTGACGGTGAGTTTAAACTGAAATCGGTCGCGTTGCGCGATGGGAAGTTTGTACGTTCCTTCCATCTCTAACGGGTTCTGGGTCGCCACGACGATGAAGGGGGTCGGGAGCGAGAGGGTTTCACCCTCGATGGTGACGGTTTTCTCCTGCATTGCCTCCAGCAGCGCCGATTGGGTCTTCGGGGTGGCTCGATTGATTTCGTCGGCGAGGACCAAGTTGGCGAACACCGGGCCGCGCTGGAGTTCGAACTCGCCGGTCTGTTCTCGATAAACGTGGGTGCCCGTGATGTCGGCCGGGAGGACGTCGGGCGTCATCTGGATTCGATTCGCGTCTAACCCCGTCGCCTCGGCGAACAACCGGGCGATGGTGGTCTTTGCGACGCCCGGAACGCCCTCCATGAGGACGTGTCCTCTCGTCAACAGAGCAATCGTAAGGATTTCGACGACATCCTCGTTTCCGACCAAGACGGTCTGTATCTCCTCACGAAGGTCGTTGTAGATAGCAGCCGGTTCAGTCATCGTCGACTGTGACCACCCGAAGCCGGTTAACTCGAATGGTTAGTTCCGCGGAGTTCATTTGGATTACTTCGGGGCTACAGCTATCGTTGGCGGCGCTTGACAGCCGAAACGACCCGATCGATTCGCTCGTCGTCCCAGTCGGGATGGCGCCGTTTAAGATACGCGGTTAATTCCGCCTTGGATGCGCGGACGTTTGATGGAGAATCGTCCCCACGGAACCGCTGAAGTAGCGATTCGCGGGCCTTGGGAATGAGGTTGGAAGGACGCGACCACTGCCCGAGGATGGCGATAGCCAGCACACCGAGTCCAAGCTGGAGGAGGCCTGACTCCCGAACGACGAGTACGGCGAACACCAGCGGTGGGAGTCCGGCGGCGTGCGAGAAGTCGAGGAGAAGCGTGTCATGGGGGGCGAGGAGGGCTCGGGTGAATTGGCGGTTCCCCTCACGTTCCAGCATCGTGTTGATGAATACGCTCGGATCGCTAACGACGATGACCTGTCCGTCGCCGATGGATTCTACGGTCGCAACGGAGCGCTCTCCGAGTGATTCGTTACCACTGAGTTGGCCGTTTCGATCCGTGTCGAGGTAAGCGTTTTCCGAGGTGTTCACGAGTACTGCAGCCTCGTGCGGTTCGACTGCAGTCCCGTAGTTGAGCGTGAGCGAATCAACCCCGGCGACGAGCGACCGATTTGCGACGTCGTTCGCGACCGGCAATGCCGATGATCGGTAGTTCGATTGGACGTCGCGTAGAGGGTGGCCGTTTATGCGGGCCGAGACGTCCAGTGTGCCCAGCAACTCGTTGGAGGGTGTCGGTGATTGGGTGGCAACGACGAGCGTGCCACCCTTTCGGACGAACTCGGTGAGACGAGCGAAGTCCGTCGAACCGTACGCCGAGTCAGGCGAGAGGACGAACGCAACGGTTTTTTCGGGCGAGTGGTTGCTGTATCCGGCCGTATCGTGGATGGTCGTCGTCCGTACATCACTTCCACCGCCGATGACACGGAGGTCGCTCGTTCCGTCCCAATCGGTATTGTACGCGCTGAACGCGTGCGATGACGTGCTCCCAGCGATGACTATCGTGACGACGAGGAGGATCACCATGGTAGCGAACGCCAGTTCCGGAATCGCCTCGGGCAGTCGCTTCATCGCCACACCGACCCCGACGGAGTCGTCCTCGGGCGCTCCCCGCAGGCTCCGGGATCCGAATGCGAGGCCGTGAACGATTTCGGAACGCTCCCTCCACGTGGATATCGACGGGTCAACCCTCCCATGCTGACCCTCCTACACCGCTCAGCACATAGAACGTTGGCGTTGGCTCGCGGGCGGAGTTGCGATAGATTTTCGCGCTCGGAATTGGAATTACGGTTCTACAGCCGATAGCTACTACAGTGGGAGCCTCGAATGGGAAAGAGATGACGACCCGGGGACAGGCGCGCTTCGTCCGTGCACAGGTAGTGTGGATGCTCGCAGTAGCCTACACGCTCGCACTGCTCGGTGCACTGTCGATGCAGCTATTCTTCGCGGCGTCGTTTCTCGGGTTCCTCGTCTTGGTCGAACTGACGGCACCGGTCAACGTCGCTCCACGGTGGCGCAGACGCCTGAAGTGGGTCCTCCTATTGGGGGTTGTCGTCACCGTCTACTTCGTCAGTCGACGAGTCCTCGAAATCCTCCCTGAAGGTGCGTTCTGAGAGGCTCGAACTGCGACCGTTCGGCGTTCAATTATCGGGGAGAGCTATCAGAGTTGTTCTATACATACACCTTTTTTACCAAGAACGGAATATGATTGGTCGTCATGGATCTGCGAACGGTCTGGTCGATGCTGCCACGCTCCGTCCGCCGTTTCCCCCCTGATTTGGCGATGATACTGGGAGTCGTGGCGCTGACCGTCCTCCTCAGAGCAGTCCCAGTCGTGCCCGAGACGCCGCTCCGGGTCGTCCTCGGCACGCTTTTCGTCCTCTTCGCTCCCGGTTACACGTTCGTCGCTGCCCTCTTTCCGGAGAACGCGGCCACGAGCGAAGGCGTGATCGAGGAGCAAAGTGAGAGCGGAACTGGCAACTTCGATGGGAGGAGCATCGACGGCGTTGAACGAGTCGCACTCTCCGTGGCGTTGAGCGTCGTTCTCGTCGCACTCGTCGGCCTGTTCCTCAATTTCACGTTCGGGGTTCGTTTCGCCACCGTCGTTACCGTGACGAGCGTCCTGACAGTCACACTGGCCGTCTTCGCGGCAGTTCGACGACAGCGACTCCCACCGTCCGAGCGATTTCGGGTGCCCTACGAGCGGTGGTTCGTCTCGGCCCGTTCGGGTCTCTCGAATCCCGGCAGTCGAAAGAAGAAGCTACTGAACGTCCTCCTCATCGTCTCTGTGCTCGCCGCGACTGCGAGCGTCGTCTACGCGCTATCCGTCCCGAAGCAGGATCCGGCATTCACGGAGTTCTACCTGCTGTCGAGGGGCGACTCCGGCGAACTTCTCGCGGACGACTATCCGACGGAGTATGTGAGTGGCGAAGGCAAGAACCTGACGGTCGGAATCGGCAACTATGAACAGCGACGGACGGCCTACACGGTGGTCGTCCGACTGCGGCAAGTGGAGACGGCGAACGGTTCCACTCGAGTGCTCGACCAGCGAACCCTCCATCGGTTTCGACCGGTGCTCGAACACGGGGAGACGTGGCACCGTAGCCACAGAATAGTCCCGACGACAACGGGCGAGAACCTCCAACTGCAATATCTTCTCTTTCGAGGTGACCCGCCACAGAACATCAGTGCAGAAAGTGCGTACAGAGAGACGCATCTCTGGGTAAACGTCTCTGCACCCAATCGGTGAGGCGACGATTGCCAAAACGCGCGAACCTCGGACGACGCCAGTAGGCCACAGATTGACCGATAGTAACGGAGTATGACGGGATTCAATCGAGCGTATCGAGTGAACCCCAACTTGAACGATAGCCGTAGTTTAAATACTGGATAGCGAATTGCAGGCAGGGTTGGTGAGGTCATCGTGGGAAATGCAATCCGAGCGTCCAACAGTGAGCACGACACATCACCAGAACGAAGCAACGCGGAGGAAACGGCTGTCGCGGTGATTCCGGCGTACAACGAGGGGGAATACGTCGACATGGTCGTGACTGACATCTTCGAGACAAACCTCGTCGAATGCGTCGTCGTCGTGGACGACGCATCGGAAGACGATACCGCAGAACGTGCCAAGGCTGCGGGTGCGTTGATCCTGCAGAACGACGAGACCCAGCAGAGCGGCGGAGCCATCAAACGAGGGTACACGAAAGCTATCGAACTCGGTGCCGATATCGTTTATCGACTCGACGCCGACGGACAGCACAGTCCGGAATACCTCGGGAAGTTCCGCGACGCTCTCATCGAGTCGAACTCCCAGTACGTCATCGGCAACCGGTTCGCCGACCCCAATTACCGCAACGTGATGCCACTCGACAGGCATTTCGGCAACCGAGTCGTCTCGCTGGCGATTAGTCTCAGAACGCGAAATTGGATCTCCGACCCAACGTGTGGATTCAGAGCCGTGGACACCTCGTTACTCCGAAAATTACCGTTCACGCAGTTCTCGGACGACTTCTGTATGGACATCGAGGAGATACTGTTTGCTCAGAAGTTCGGCGCGGCACCGACACAAGTTCCGGTCGATTGCATTTACGGCGACGAGGATTCGTCGTTAAGCTACGTCGATGGACTGCGGGTGCTGTTGTCTACGTTGAACGACGTGGGATGGTCGCGTATTGAGGCGATGACGGAATGGGACGAATGAGCGAACGGACAGCGGGTCACGTCGGTTCGGAATCCAGCCACGTACTCGGACTCACCAACATGCGCGTTGAGGAGATGAAAGCTCCCTTCAACGCGATGGGGTCGCGCGGAACTTTGCTGACCGTCGACCCGAGTGAGGGGGTTCGGGCCTACCTCACCGCCTTCGTCCGAGGTAGACGACTACTCTCGAAACGAGACTCCGACGCCGTTCTCGTCTACAGTGGAGCGGGACTGCTCGGAGTGCTCGGCGTTCTGCTGAGTCAATGGGCCGACGTCCCCCTCCTCGTGCGACAGAATGGCGACGTCGTCAGGCAACACGACGAGTCGCTCCGGGAGTACTGGTACGACCGGGACTGGTGGTCGCTGGTAGTGCAGGCACTGTTCGCGTCTCTTACCCGGATTACATTTCGGCTCGCAGATGGGTATGTCCCCGTCTCGGCGGCACTCGCGGCCGTCGTCCAGCGCCAGACCGAGACACCGTCAGAGCGAATCGTTCCCGTCCCGAACCCGGTGGAGGTAGACGAGTACGACGGACCAGAGCGTGGGATTCCGTTCGAACGGACGACGAACGGAGACCTGCTCCTGACGGTCACTAATCTCGACTTCCATGGCAAGTACGAGGGCGTCACCGAAATCGTCGCCGCGATGCTCCCGATTCTCAGACAGCGGCCCGACGTGGAGTACATCGTCGCTGGCGACGGGCGGTACTACGAACCGCTAAAGCGGTTCCTCGACGAGCACATCAGCGACCCGACCGTCAGACGACGCGTCCACGCGCCGGGCTTCGTGGACGACATCGCCGCGGCGTACGCCGCCGCCGACCTATTTCTGTATGCGTCGTACATCGACGGGTACCCAAACGTCGTCTTAGAAGCGCAAGCGGCGGGACTCCCCATCGTGACGAATCCTGCGTACGGGATCGTTGAACAGATAGATGACGGCGAGTCCGGACTGCTCGTCAAAGCGCGCGACGGCGAGGCGTTCGCACGTCGGGTTAGGTCCCTACTGGACGACCCCGAAGAACGAGCGCGGCTCGGACGGAACGCCCAGCGACGAGTGCAGGTCGAGAACTCCGCGAAAGCAATCGGTGAACAGTTGAGTGACGCCGTCGAGGCAATAGTCGCGATACAGACGGACGGAAACGACCGCAGTCGCCCTCCGAGCGAGTTGCGTAGTCGAGGTGATGTCGGAGAATGAGATACGACCCAAACATCCTCCACCTCTACCGACGGTCCTTGCATCCACCGTCGGACGGTGGGCAGAACCGAACGTGGGAGACGGCGAAGAAACTAACGGAGTTCGGAACCGTTTGGCTCGCACACCCCTGTTCGACCGAGTACGAGTCTCCAGCGAACCTCAGAACCGTCCCGCTCGAAAACCCGTTCATGGAGTCCAAACTAGGCCGAACCTACGCGTGGTACAGCCTCCTCGGACTGTCCGAAGACAACCCAGTGGAGTTGCTACAGACGCGCCTGACTACCAAGTTCGTCGAACGCCTTGGCGTCGAGTTCGACCTTATCTGCTGTGAGTCGCCGCAGTTGCTCCGTGCGAGCCATCAATTGACCGAGTGCTTCGACGCGAGGTTGCTCCTCAACGTGCACAATGCGACGTTTGACCTATTGGATCAACAGCTCGGGGGGAGACCGATTCCCGAATCGATTCGCGAGCGCGCTGTCGCAAATCTGAAACGGTTCGAGCAGCGGTGGATATCGGAAGCGGACGCCGTCGTGTTCCAGTCCGAGCAGGACTGCTCGAAGTTCGAACAGCCAGCCGATACCATCGTCGAGACGATTCCGAACGGAACCCACTATGAGCAGTACTCCGACGAAGGAGACTCCGAACGTCTGCGAAATAAACTTGGACTCCGCGAGGATGCGACGGTCTGTCTGTTCGTCGGGGCGTACGACTACGAACCGAACGCGGACGCTGCCGAGAAAATCGTCCGCGAACTCGCGCCGGCGTTGCCGGACATAGAGTTCCTCCTCGTCGGTCGGAATCCGCCGAACAACGACCGAGCGAACGTTCACACGCCCGGGTTCGTTGAACACCTACCGGACGCACTCTCGCTCGCGGACGTTGCCATCTGTCCGCTCACCCTCGGATCCGGGACGAAATTGAAGATGATGGATTATCTCGCGGCAGGCCTGCCAATCGTCACGACACACGTCGGAGCACAGGGAATCAAACTGGAAGACAGCGAGTCGGCATTGATACGCGACTCTCGGTCGGGGTTCGTCGACGGGATACAGACGCTTAGAGACGACCCAGCACTTCGCCGTTCGTTGGGCGAGAACGCGCAGGAACTCGGTCGAAAGTACGATTGGAGCGTCCTAATGGATGGGTACGAACCAATCGTTGAAACGCTGTTGGGCGAGCGCTAATCGAGTTTCGCTTCCAATCGCTCGCTCAGACGCATCGCAATCACGGCACGCTCGTAGTTGTCGAGGACGAATCGTCGTCCGTTCTCGCCCATCCGACCTCGTCTCTCTCGGTCAGATAGCAGTCGCTCCATCGCCGTCGCGATTCGATCCGGGTCGCTCTCGACTGCGACGCCACTCCCCGTCTCATCAAGAATCCGCTCTACCTCACCGGTACCAGTCACTAACACCGGCAATTCGCAGGCCATGTACTCGTACACCTTGGTCGGAATAGCGTAGCTGAGCGCGTCGTCGTCCTTCAGCGGCGCGATACCGATAGCAGCGCGGTCGAGGAGTTTCGGAACTTCCTCGCGGTCGACCAATCCGCGGAACGTGACCACATCTTCGACGCCGAGACGCTCTGTGAGACGCTGTAGCTCTGCTTTTGCGTCGCCGTCGCCGACGATTAGCAGTTCGACGTCGTCACGGTCAAGTCTGGTCATGGCCCGGAGGCATGCGTGGATGTCCTGTGCGTGCCCTACGTTGCCAGTGTACAGTATCAACGGATCGTCGCTGTCGCTCGACGGCGAGAACATCTCGGCGTCCACCCCGTTCGGGACGAGGGTCATCTTCTCGTGAGGGACGTCGTATCGGCCCGCGAGTCGGTCTGCCAGCGTCTCCGTAGTGACAGTCACCTCATCGGCGACAGTGACGACGAGTCGCTCGAAGAGACGACTCGCGCGCTCGGCGACCGATCCCGAAGCGAGGAACCCCAAACTGACCGAGGCGTCTATCCAGAGATCCCGAACGTCCACGACCCACGGGACGCGATGGACAAGTCGTGTGACAAGTCCACATAGTCCGGTAAAAATCGGCGGTGAAGAGGTGAACGCCATGTCGTATCGGCCACCGTGAACGAGCAACCACAGGGCCGCGTGGAGGGCAAATCCAAGATAGTAGCCGAGGCGGCTGGCGAAGCCAGGGTCGTCGGTCGTCGGCGTCCACGCCCACAGTTCGTGGACGGTGACTTCGTCGCGCTCGGTGGTTCGCTTCCGGGTCTTCGACCGGTCGAATCGACCGTGCGGGAACGCTGGGTGTGGCGTGAGGACGGTCACGTCCCATCCCTCGGTGACGAGGTTCTTCGCGGTGTCCGCCATCCGCGAGGCGTTACCGGAGTTGTCTGGCGGATAGTGTTGTGTCACTATCAGTAGCTCGGACGCCGACCCCTCTGGGATCCGCTCTGTCGCTCCATCTGCGCCTGTTCTCTCGTCTGCGGACTGCTCCGGCGCGTCTGCCGAGGAGTGGGCTAACCCGGTCATAGTCGAATGAGTTCGAATCCCGCACGTTCCCACGACGTCGGGTCGAGGATACTCTTCGTGTCGAGAACAAACGGGCGACGGACGAGCGATCGAACCTCCGCTGGGTCGAGACGGGCGTACTCGTCGTGGTCTGTCGCGAGTACCGTCGCGTCGGCGTCGGCGAGCGTCCGGTCGAGCGACTGGAGTTCGACCTGGTTCATCTCGACATATGGGTCGTGACAGAGAACGTCGATTGGCGCGGACCCCGTCCCCGACGAGTCGTCGGCCGCCCGCCGTTGGAGCGTCTCGCGTAATCGCAATCCCGGACTGTTCCGCACGTCCGTGACGTTGCCCTTGTACGCGACGCCGAGGATGGCGATTCGAGCGTTTGCGAGACCGTCGAGGTCGGTTTCTAGTAGTTCGGCCACATACTCGACCATCGACTGATTGACGCTCCTCGCATGGGCGACGAGATCGAGATGCTCGGATTCCTGACCGAGGAACCACGGATCAACCGGTAGACAGTGACCTCCGACGCCGAGCCCCGGTTGATGCAATTCCACGCGGGGATGCTCGTTCGCCAACGCGATGGCTCGCCGCGAGTCGATGCCGTAATCGCGAGCGAGTTTCGAGATTTCGTTCGCCAATGCGATGTTGGTGTCACGATACGTGTTCTGAATCAGTTTGACGAACTCGGCGGTCGTTGTGTCGGTGACCGTGCGTATCTCACCAGTCGGAATAGAGCGGTAGAGATCTCGGGCCGCAGCGACGGACGATTCGTCGATGCCACCGATGACCCTGTCGTTCCGACGGAGTTCTGCGACGACGGCCCCCGGCAGGATGGTCTCGGGACAGTAGGCCAATTGGAACCAGGGTCTCTCAGGGTGCGTTGCCGCCTCCAGTATTGGACGCACGACGTTCTCGGTAGTTCCCGGCGGAATGGTTGATTCGACGACGACGGTGTCACCGGGGCGGAGCGCGTCGCCGACGGTTTCGGACGCCCGCCGTACGTAGGTCAGGTCCGCTCGCTTGTTCGTCTCGTCGAACGGTGTCGGTACCGCGACGACGTGGTAGTCCGCAGTCGTGACGGTGGAACTGAGTTTGAGTGCGCCCGACTCACGTGCATCCCTGAACAGTCGCCGGAGTTCTGGTTCGTCCATCGACAGCACGCCCTGCTCGAGTTCTTCCAGATACTGTTCGTTCGTGTCGTAGCCGATGACGCGGTGTCCGGCGTTGGCGAACATGACCGCCATCGGCAGTCCGACGTAGCCGAGACCGTGGAGACAGATGGTACTCACGCGACTACCTCTCTCGGGTCGGTCACGACGTCGTATATTTGTTCGGCGGCCGTGCCGTCTCCGAAGGGATTCTCCCACGCGTTCGGTCGCCGTAGCATGGTCTCTACGCCCTCAGAGATAGCCTCCGCCGAGACGCCCGCGAGGTAGTTCGCCCCGACCGTCAGCGTCTCTGGTCGCTCCGTGTGTTCTCGCATCGTCACACAGGGGACGCCCAAAACGCACGCTTCCTCCTGAACGCCACCGGAGTCGGTGAGGATGATTTCGGCGTGGCGCTCTAACTGCAGGAAGTCCAAGTAGTCGAGTGGGTCCATGAGTCGGACTTCCGGCGGCAGTTCGACCGCCATCCGCTCGTACTGCTTTTCGGCGCGCGGGTGAATCGGATAGAGAACCGGTAGCCCGAACTCGTCCGCGACTCGGACCGCCCCATCGAGTAGTTTGGCGAACCGGTCGGGGTCGTCCACGTTTTCGGCCCGGTGGGCAGTCATGACCGCGTACCCCGTGTCCGTAACGTCTAAGTCTGCCAGGACGGTGCTCTTTTCTGCTGCTATCTCGATGTGCTGGCGAATCCCGTCTACGACGGTGTTGCCGGTCACGAAGATTCGGTCCTCGGGAACGCCCTCACGCCTGAGGTTCTGTTTCGCCCGAGTCGTCGGTGCGAACAGATAGTCGGCGACGTGGTCTGTCACACGCCGATTGGTCTCTTCGGGGATGTCCTCGTAGCTCCGTAGGCCCGCTTCAACGTGCCCAAGTTCCACGTCGAGTTTACTCGTCGCGATGGCACTGCCGAGGACTGAGTTCGTGTCTCCTTGGACGAGGACTAGGTCTGGAGCGCGGCTCACAAGGAGGTCCTCGATATTAGCGAGTATATCTGCGGTCTGTTGGCCGTGTGAATTCGATCCAACGCGGAGATTGTGGTCAGGACGAGGTATGTCTAGTTGGTTGAAGAAGACATCGTTCATCTCGTCCGAATAGTGCTGTCCGGTGTGGACGACTTCGTACAGTACGTCACTTTCGTCGAACCTTCGAATGACGGAGGAGAGTTTGATTATCTCTGGCCGGGTGCCCAAAACTATCATTACTTCCATCATAATTAGTCATTGAGCCTCCGAAAGTCGTGTCGCCGACCGGCGTCTCCGAAACATGATCCCTCAGACCGACGCTTCCTCTCCAGAGCTATCGCCACTCGTCTCGTAGCGCGTGTCTTTCCCCTCAAATTTCCCCCTCCGATTATTCACGCGGTGACACAGCACGGATTTCGCCTTTGTTATTTGCAGGTTTCTTACAAGCACAGACTAATTCTCC
Organism: Haladaptatus rarus; assembly: GCF_054177585.1. Taxonomy (NCBI): domain Archaea; kingdom Methanobacteriati; phylum Methanobacteriota; class Halobacteria; order Halobacteriales; family Haladaptataceae; genus Haladaptatus; species Haladaptatus rarus. Next base: position 163,096 of record NZ_JBPEHG010000005.1, read on the forward strand.
ACTTCCACGGCGTGTTTCCGGGCGTACAGACCTGCTAAGTCAGCTGTAACTGGTTCGAACTCACTATGGGAAAATTCGCGATCACAACATTCGATTTGACCGGCGAACATGATCTCGCGGTCACGTTAGGGTTCGGTCGCTGCTTCGGCGAACATGACCTGATGTACGTTCATCGGCCAAACTTCCAGTGGATCTTTCGACCCCTGCTCGGTAAACGGTTCTTCGAAGAGTCGGTGACGTTCGACCGCTTCGAAGCCGCGTTCAGAGAGCATCTCCGGTATGCGTGGCCGGGGATACAGTCCGTCGTAGTCATCCAAGAGGTCCCGCACGTAGACGCCTTTCGCGGTGACGCGACTCACTTCGTCGAGGATCGCTTCGACAGCCTCCTCGTCAAGGATTTCCAGCAGACCGGTCATCACCGTGTAGTCGAAGAAGTCGTCGCCGAACCGCAACTGTTCGGTCGCGTCACCTTGTTCGAAGGCGAGAGTAATCTTCTCGTGGGGCGACTCGGCGAGTTTGCGTGCGTTTCGGACTCTTGACTCGTTGAGGTCCACGCCTACGAGTTCCATCGGTGACCCGTCGTGTCCGGCCTGCGTCCAGCGCCCGGCGACGAACTCCGCGACGCGCTCGAGCACGTCGCCGTCACCACACCCGAGATCGAGGATGCGAGCGGTCTCCGGGGCCGCGAACCGATTCCAACCGACCGGCGGGTGAAACCACGCTTTTCTCCGCTTCAGAAACTCCCACTTCCGGCGGTCGATAGGTCGGTCGAGCGACCGGTAGTACGACTGTGAGTCCCCGACGAACGCTGGAGGCGTATGCTCGATAGTCTCCCGATGTACCCGACAGTGACGAACGTTCTTCCACCGACGCTGTTCTCGCTCGGCTGAGTAGTCTTCGATAGCCTCAAAAGGATTCTCGACCAGCCCCCACGTTTCGAGTTCCGCGAAGTCCTCCATCGTCGGTAGACGCATGGCATGCAGTTCGATCTGCACCTGTTTCTAGGTTGGGGGCCGAGCACATCTAGTAGCGCTTACCCCTCAGAAATTAGACTATTGGCCAAGAGATTATACACGGAAACGGCGAACAGTAGTCACCATGGGTACCTTTCGAGACGCTGTCGCCGATCCCGAGTCGGTGTACTTTGTCGCGGAGGCGGGTGTAAACCACAACGGAGACGTCGAAATCGCAGAGCGACTAATCGATGTCGCCGCAGCGAGCGGTGCCGACGCCGTAAAGTTCCAGACCTTCGCCACCGACAGACTCGTGACCGAAGGCGCACCGAAGACCAAGTATCAGGAGGAGACGACCGGAGACGACTCGCAGTACGAGATGTTGCAAAACTACGAGTTGTCGCGGGCGAACCACGAGCGTCTGCAAGCGTACTGCGACGAGCGAGGTATCACGTTCCTCTCGACACCCTTCGACACTCAGAGTGCTGATCTCCTCGTAGAACTCGGCGTCCCGGTCGTCAAAATCGGATCCGGAGAACTCGACAACGTTCCGCTTCTCGAACACATCGCTGCACTCAATACGCCAATGATAGTAAGCACAGGGATGGCGACGATGGCGGAAGTTCATACTGCGTTTGACGCGATCCGGTCCGCGAATCCGGACGTGCCGCTCGTGTTTCTCCACTGCACGTCGGCGTACCCGACCAAGTTGGCGGACGCGAACCTCCGGGCAATGCAGACGATGGCCGACGAATTGCCCGTGCCTATCGGCTACTCGGATCACACTACCGCCCCCGAGATGCCCGGGTTTGCCGTCGCCGCAGGGGCCACGGTCGTCGAGAAGCACTTCACGTTGAGCAATCGCCTACCTGGGCCGGACCACCGCGCCTCGCTTGAATCCGACGAGCTACAAACGGCCGTCCGTGTCGCTCGTGACGCCGCCACCGCGCTCGGAAGCCCTGAGAAGCGACCGACCAAGGAGGAGCGTGAAAATCGAGCGGTCGTCCGCAAGAGCCTCCACGCGACCGAACGCCTCGAAGCGGGCGAGAGGCTGACCGAAGCGAACGTCGCCGTCACTCGGCCAGCGGACGGTCTCTCGCCCAAGAATTACGAGACGGCACTCGGTGCGCGAGTCACCGAACCGCTCGACTGTGGCGACGCGGTTACGAGCGGAGATCTGGATGCCGAGGTGGAAGAGTAGATGAGTTCGAATCGCACCGTACTCGCCGTCGCCGCCCACCCCGATGACGAAGTACTCGGCGCTGGCGGAACCCTATCGAAACACGCCGAGGCGGGCGACGAAGTCCATGTCCTCATCGTGACCGAAGGCGCGACACAACAGTACGATGACCTGGAGCTAATCGAGCAGAAGCGCCGAGAAGCCGAGGCATGTGCCCGGCGACTGGGCGTCTCCGACGTTCGTTTTGGTGACTTCCCGGACATGCGACTCGACGACGCTCCACACGTCGAAATAAATGCGGTTCTCGAAGACTCCGTCGAGGAGTTGCGGCCAGACATCGTCTACACCCACTCAGACCACGAGGTCAATGAAGACCACCGTGCGCTGTACGACTCGACGCTCGTTGCGACGCGTCCTGGTTCGGGCGTGGAACGAGTTCTCGCATACGAGGTTCCCTCTTCGACCGATTGGATTGGGGGCGACCAAATGCAGTTCACGCCGAACGTCTACGTGGACATCGCGGATCAGTTGGAGACCAAAGTTCAAGCGTTCGCCGAGTACGATTCTGAGACTCGCGAGTTCCCGCACCCACGCTCTGCGGAGAGTCTGCGCGCTCGCGCCAAGACGCGCGGTGCAGCTGCGGGAGTGCACGCTGCGGAGGCATTCAGCCTCGTCAGGGAGGTTCGGAAGACGCTATGAGCGACGGTGATCGCAGTTCGGAGGCCGACGATAAGCGAGTCGTCGCCGTCATCACCGGTACGCGAGCGGAGTACGGACTTCTGAAGTCTTCGATGGAGGAGATTCGCCGTACGCCGGGGCTGGCATTGCGAACCATCGCAACGGGTATGCACCTTTCGCCAGAGCACGGCAACACGGTCGAGGACATCCGAGCGGACGGATTTGACGTGACCGAGACGGTCCACATGCTCGTCGCTGGCGACAGCGGCCTCTCGATGGCGAAGTCACTCGGACTCGGCACTGAAGGAATCGCGGAGTCGCTACAGAGCATCGCCCCCGACATCGTTCTCGTCCTCGGCGACCGGGATGAGGCGCTGGCGGGCGGACTCGCGGCGGCGCACATGAACATTCCCGTCGCGCACGTCCACGGCGGCGATTCAATGCACGGCGCGATAATCGACGACAGCATCAGACACGCGCTGACGAAGTTCTCCCACCTTCACTTTCCGGTGTCGGCGCGCAGTGCCGAACGAGTCCGAAAACTCGGAGAAGAGGAGTGGCGAATCACCACCGTCGGTGCACCCGGACTCGACGCCGTGCTCGACGGGGCGTACGCCGAACCTACGGAAGTCGTCTCGAAGTACGACCTCGACGGGCCGGGTTCACTCGCTCTGGTCGTCCAGCACCCGGTGACGACGAGACCCGACGCGGCGGGCGAGCAGATGCGGGCGACCTTGGACGCCGTTCTCGACGCGGACGTTCGACCGGTCGTCGTCTATCCGAACTCGGACGCTGGCGGGAGACGGATGATACGCGTCATCGACGAATATGCTACTGATGGCCTCGTGGAGACGTTCGACAGTCTCCCGCGTGCCGAGTACCTTGGTCTGCTGGACGCCGCCGCCGTGATGGTCGGCAACTCTAGCAGTGGCATCATTGAAGCGCCCTCGTTCGACCTCCCGGTCGTGGACGTGGGTTCACGACAAGAGGGCCGGGAGCGGGCCGAAAATACGCTCTCGGTGACCCACGAGCGCTACGAAATTGGCGACGCAATAGAGCGTGCGTTGGAGGACGACGCCGTCCGGCGGCGGGCCAGCGAGTGCGAGAACCCCTACGACTACGGGGGTGCCGGTCGCCGCATCGCCGAGCGACTGACTTCTGTCGAACTGGATTCGGATCTCCTTCGAAAGCGACTGACGTACTGAATCCACGGGACATCTGACCAACTTCGGCCAGTGCGAGTCGGGTCAGCGAAAGAGAGCATACTAATCGGGTAGCAGTAAGTGTCTCCCTGTCAAAAAGTGGAGACAACCAGCACGTTTTTACGGGAGTTCGTAGAAGTCAGAATATTCCGCCCAGAGCTCTCAAACACACTGTGTGGTATCGAGTTTCGGAGGGTTTTGGGTGGGCAATGTACACCGAAGGGGGGGATCTAATGAGTAACTTACGACAGAATGCAACTCGACTGGTAGAGATAGCGAACGAGGACGGAATCGGCGAAATACCGCCCGCAGTAAGCCGGTGGTGGACGGAACACGCTTACCCGGAACTGCGCGATAAGCTGCACTACGAATATGTAAAGCTAAAATCAGATTCGAACTACGTCGTCCGCGAATTCGACGGGTATCAGATGTACCTCTCGCTCGGCGACCCCGGTCTCTCGAAGCAACTAATACTCGACGGCAGTCGAGAAGAAACGGCGATGGCCCTGTTCAAGTCCGAACTAAAAGAGGGGATGACCGTCGTAGACGTGGGAGCGAATCTGGGCTACTACGCGCTGATGGAGGCCGCCACAGTCGGTTCTTCGGGGGCAGTCTACGCTTTCGAACCAGTTCCCAGAAACGTCGAAATACTCCGCGGGAGCACCGAACTGAACGGATTCGACAACCTCGAAGTGTTCGAGACGGCCGTCTCCGATAGCTCCGGGGTTGCGACGATGTCGATAACGAATGAATCGAACTGGGGGAGTCTCACCGACGACGAACCGAAGCGAAAGCTCTCGGATTACTATCGGAACCGACGCGAAAAGATCACCGTCGGAACGCAGGACGTGAGCACGATTCGACTCGACGACTTCTTGCCGGAGCGAGGCGTCACCGATATCGACGCGGTTCGCATGGACGTCGAGGGGCACGAAATCGAGGTACTTGACGGAATGGCGGAGTTACTGCAGAAGGCGTCGTCTCCGTGTAAGGTGATGGTCGAGTTCCACAACATCATCTTTGACGACGCAAAAGCGACGATAGGGAACAGCGTACAAGACCTTCTGGATCTTGGGTTCGAACCAATGGCGCTGATCGATGGCGGTGAACACGTTCCGTTCGATCGAGAAGAGTTCGTAGAGACGCTCTGTTCGTACGATTCCTGCCCGCACGTGCTGATAAAAAAATGACCAGTTCGGGAAGCGAGGTGTCCACACGGGTGGTGTTCGTCACGCACAACGACCTCGGGCGGGCCTGCTTGGAGGAACTCGACGCGCTCGGTGCTGACATTCGCGCCATCTTCACCCGACCGAAGCGCGACGACATCGCCGACCAGGCGGAGTTAGAGTCGTTCGCAGTCGCTCGAGACGTGCCACTCCACGAGACCGAGTCGGTCAACGACGACACTGTTCGAGCACAGATTGCGGACTACGACCCGGACCTTTTGTTCGTCGTGGGGTGGTCGCGCCTCGTGACGCAGGAGGTCCTCGACATTCCCGAGGTGGCCGCGCTCGGGATGCATCCAGCGCCGCTCCCTCGGGGTCGCGGGCGAGCACCCATCGCATGGGGCCTCATCAAAGGGCTGGACGAGACGGCGCTCTCATTATTCCACCTGGTCGAGGAAGCCGATGCTGGAGATTTAGTTGGGCAACGTTCCATCGACATCGAGCGGACAGATGACGCGGCGTCACTGTACCAGAAGGTCGTAGAAGCTGGACGCGATCTGATTCGGACCCACTATCCGCGATTCGCGGACGGACAAGTCCCCCGAACGCCCCAAGACGACAATGCGGCGACGTGGTGGCCCAAGCGAACGCCGAATCATGGGGTCGTAGACTGGATCCAGTCTCCTGAAGCAGTGTACGACTGGATACGGGGACAGAGTCACCCGTACCCCGGAGCCTTCTCGTTCGTGAACGGGCATCGGGTCACGTTCTGGGCCGCGAATCCGCCGTCCGGCGACCAGCGTTTCTGCCGACCGGGCGAGATTCTGTACCGGGACGGGGACGCCCTCGGCGTCGGCGCGTGGGAAGGAAGCCTCGAACTCACCCGCGTTCAGGTCGCGGACGGCGAGGAGACTCCGGCGGGAGAGTTAGTCGAGCGATTCGACGTGGAAGTCGGCGACCGCTTCGAGAACGCCCGCGACCGACTCGTGGACTAACCGCTCCGTTCGCTGCTCAGTAGGACGACAGTGTCCCAAAATCGCTCTCCTCGTCGGTGTCGTCCTCGTGTCGCACGTCCACATCCACGAAGTACGTCTCGCCATCGACTTCGATGTGGGCGTTGTCGAACGGCGGAAACGTCAGCGCGCGGAGTACGTCAAGGAGTTCTTTTACTGTGTACTCCTCGTCGGCGTCGATTTCACAGAGTTCTATGAAGTCTTGTTTTCGGTGGGTCGTCGCCGCTGTGTCGTCCTGTGGTACTGCTTGGACGCTCCCGGTCTCTACGTCTGGCCACGTCTCGATGAACAACTCGAAACACGCTTCCTCTAGACGCTCGTAGAGGTCCCGACCGGTGTCGTCGAATCGCGTCTCGACGCACTTTCGCGCGATCACGTCGCCGGTATCGACGCCGTCGTCCATGTAGTGGAGCGTCGCCCCGGCAGGGTGGCCCTCCACGATGCTCCAGACGTTCGGGTTGAACCCTCGCGTCTCCGGCAACAGACCAGGATGGAGGTTGAGACACCCCTGCTCGGGAATCTCGAGAATTTCTGACGGCACGATGTGACGAAAGCCCACTGCGACCACGACATCGGGGTTGAGGTCGGCAATAAGCGATAACTGGTCGGCCTCCGTTAGCATCGCCCGAACCACAACGGACTCGCGGTTGCAGAGCCAGTCGTACACCCTGCGACCGACGTTATTCGTCCCGAGGAAGACCACCTCCGTGACCGTCTCGTCGGCTTCAGCGTCGAACTCTGTTTCGGTTGAGTCGGTGGTCATACGTCGAATTCGTCCAGTAAGACGCGTCTGTATTCGCTGTGGGCAACTTTCCCCGCAACGAGGGTTCGAATCACGTCCAGCGTCTTCTCGGGAGCGAGTGCCGGTTCGCCCGTTCGAATCGACCGGACGAATCGCCAGAGCGTCCGCCGAAACGCCGTGAAGTTGTCCCGGAGGTCGTAGCGACAGGTTTGGTCAGTTCCGTAGAGGTCCACCGAGAACGTCATCGGAACGTCGCCAAGCGTATCGACCTGTACGAGCGTCCCGCCGTCCATCCGAACCGCAACTGAAGTGTGGTCGGCGTCGTTCGTCTCAACGGCGACCGGTCGCTGGTCGAGGACGCCGAATATCGCGTCGAGCATGTGGGCACCGTACTTCGGCCAGTCTTTGATGACCGTCCCCCGAACGAGTTTCACCTCGCCGAACTGCTCCTTGTGCGCTCGCGGTTCGTCAAGTGCCTGCGCAAATCGCATTCCGGAACAGGACATCAGTTGGCCGTCTTCGAGGTATGGTTCGAACGCCGCCAACTCGTCGAGGTCCATAGTCAGCGGTTTGTCGAGGAACACCGGCAGTCCCCGTTCCAAGAACGGCACGGCAATCTCGGCGTGTGTCTCGTAGTCGTCACGAGCGATTATTACTGCGTCTACTGCGTCGGCTAATGCCCCATGGTCGTCCACCGCGTTCGGAATCCGGGCGGCCTCACACAGTCGCTCGGTCTCTGTTGGGTCTTGAGTCCATGCGTGGGTGACGCTGACGCCTTCGAAACCGAACTCCGAGGGATCTTTCTCGCGGAGGTAGTCATGGATGACATCCCAGTCTGCTCGTTCGAAACCCGCGTCCGAGTAGCCGTTGATTATGGACGCGAACGAGTAGGGATGGCCGTTGCCCGGACTGACGCCGATGATTCCAAAGTCGATGTTTTCTACTGCACGATCAACTTCCTCTACCACACCGTCCACCCCCCGTCGAGAACGACGTTCTGGCCGGTCATCCACTTGCTCGCGTCGGAGGCGAGGTAGACGACGATACCCTTCATGTCGGTGTCGTCGCCCATGCGACCGAGTGGCGTCCGATGCTCGTAGTTCGGGACGAAAACCTCCTCGTAGTCCTCCACGTCCTCCATCTCCTCGCTGTAGAAGCCACCGGGACTGATAGAGTTGACCCGAATCCCTTCATCCGCGAGGTAGGAGGCGAGCCAGCGACTGAACTGGATCACTCCGGCCTTCGCCGACCCGTACGTGGGCGGATTGTTGATGTTGCTGTCGCCGTAGACGCGATGGTCCGGCGCGATGACGCCGTAATGGCTCCCGATGTTGATTATCGTGCCTGCGTCGCTTTCGCGGATGGCCGGGAGTGCCGCCTGTGAGCAAAAGAACGTCTGCGTGAGGACCCCTTCCAGGGTCTCTTCCCATTCATCTCTGGTCAATTCCTCGAACGGGACGCCATACCCGCTTGCGTTGTACGCATTGTTGACGAGTACATCGACTTTGCCGAAGCGATCCACGACCTCGTCGACCATCCTCTCGACGGCATCCTCATTGGTCACATCAACCGACACTGCCATTGCCTCGTTGTATCGATCCGAGAGGTCGTCAGCCTTCTCCTGGCAGTCCTCGTAGGTTCGCGAGGCGACGACGACGTTCGCGCCCGCCTCCGCCAGCGCGTCGCACATCTGCGAACCGAGTTTCCCCGGACCACCCGTTACCACTGCGACCCGTCCAGTCAGGTCGAACAACTCCCAAACCGTCGTGCGTTCAGATTCGATCATGGATTCCCTCCTCGATGAGAAGTTCCGCGAGTTCGAAGTCGAACTCCGTGTCGATGTCTACGGCGCGCTCTCTTGGCATCGTGACCGCGCCCGACTCGCCGAACAGCAGCGATGTTCCCTCGGCGGGGAGACTGTCGAGTTCGAACGCGTACACCGCGCCCGTCAGTTCGTAGGCGTCCGGTTGTGCCTGTCGTGGGAGCCACGGATTCGCCCCCTCAACGTACGGTTCCGGTCGCCCGTCTTCGACGCTCCAGAGTCGATGCGGACTCGGTTCCGTCTCCGCGAACGTCGCCACGGAGTCGTAGTCCTCGTCCGGGTCCGCGAGCAGTTCCAAACAGTTCCGCACGTCCTCGCCAGTTCGGAGCGGGCACGTCGGTTCCAACATCACCAAATAATCGGCATCCTCGCCCTCCTCACGAAGTTCGGAGCGGAGGTGGCGGAGCGCATCGATGACCAACGAGTCGTTTGCGGCCAGCGACTCGGGTCGCTCGACGACTTCGGCTCCCCAGTCGCGCGCCGCCGCCGCTATCGACTCACTGTCGGTTGTCACTATCGTTCGGTCTATCTCCGGTGTCTCCGCCGCGACGACGATTGGCCACGCGACGAGCGGCTTCCCGGCGAGCTGTCGGAGATTCTTGTTCGGTACTGTCTTGCTTCCCCCACGTGCGGGGACTGCTGCGACTACCCGCTTGTCGGCTATCATCTGACCCCCGCTCTCCTTTCAATAGCGTTTCGTATAACTGTTCAGGCTGGTCAATTGGCCTCTGAGTAGCGTATTCATCGTGGAGAAGTATTAAGGAGGGTCAGAATCACCCGCTTTCCGTTGTCGGGATCTATCTCGGTTCGACTACGACGTCTAATGGAGCGACGAACAGGAATTATAACTGCCCATTCCTTGCTTTTACCCGCTATTATATGACATACGGCAAAATACTTAAACTACTTCCCATGTTCCTATCGGACTCGATGCAAGCATCAATACAAAAACACGACCACCTAATTGAACTCGTCCGCGACGAGGGTCTCGACACGTACAAATACTCTGACAGATTGAACCAGTTTACCGAACTCCTCCCCGACGACGTTTCAGAAGATTGGACCGTTCTCGAAGTCGGAACCGGAACTGGGTACTTTAGTATCTACCTCTTACTAGAACACGGCTGCGACACGTACGGCGTGGACCTTCCCAACGACGAGTCACTGGAAAACCAAAACGCACAACAGCGGTGGATTGCACGCATGGAAGACGTGGGCATCGAGTTCCAGTATTGTGATATCGTAAACGAACCACTTCCGTTCGACGACGATACATTCGACCTGCTCGTATTCACAGAAGTCCTCGAACACCTCGTCACTGCTCACCCACCGGTTGAGGTGTTCGAGGAGTTCCACCGCGTGCTAACAGATTCTGGAACCTTGATTCTCTCGACTCCAAATCTCGCATCCATTGACAAGCGAATCAAACTGCTTCTAGGCTACCCACCCATTACAATCGGATTCGGGAAAGAAGAGACGTATCAACGACACCAACGAGAGTACACTCGTCGCGAACTAGAACGGATGCTGGATTGGGCGGGGTTCACGAACGAGACGTTCCTGTTCGGTGAACAGCGTCCTGAACCGGAGCTGTTCTTCGACCCGAATAGCGTGTTAGATTACGTCTCGCTTAAAATTGCAGGCTTCTACCCGCCGTTCCGGAACACGGTTCACGTAAAAGCAACGGCGTGAATGCGAGTATCTCTCCTCGTGCTCGAACGGTCGAATTACTTGTAATCGAATCCTGTCAAACGCCGGTCAGAGACAGTTCGGACATCAACAGATGGTCCAGCCCCCATCGATCACGAGGTTCTGACCGGTGACGTAGCGCGATGCATCAGATGCGAGATAGACGACTGCTCCCTGAAAGTCCTCAGGCGTCGCCATGCGGTTTAGTGGGGTTCGCTCTTCGTATCGCTCGACGAACTGCGGATGCTGGTCATCGAAGACGCCGCCGGGGCTGACGGCGTTGACCCGGACGCCTCGTTCGCCAAGATACGACGCCATGTAGCGCGTTAGATTGAGGATACCGCCTTTAATCGCGGAGTACTCGACCGGACTCGTCATTTCGATCCCTTCGTACACGGAGAAGTCGGGTGCCTGTACACCGTACGTCGAGCCGAAGTTGATGATGCTGCCACCCTGCTCTTGCTCCATCATCACCTCCGAAATCGTGTGTGCCGCCACGAAGTAACTGTTGAGGTGCATATCGATGTTCTCGCGCCAGTCCTCAATTGTCACGTCCTCGTACTGGCGACCGTAGTTCTCGTTGCGCGGGTACGAGCAGTTGACGAATGCATCGATTCGGCTATGCCGGTCGAGGATGGTCTCGACCAGTTGCTCTATCGACTGCTCATCGGTCACATCCACTTGAAGGAACTCCGAGTCGTCTCCGAGTTCCGTCGCGAGTCGTTCCCCCCGTTCCTTCGCTGCGTCGGCCGCGACGACAGTCGCCGACTGTTCGGCGAGGCCCTCGCACAGCGCAGTTCCGATGAGTCCCGCTCCCCCGGCGACCACTACGATTCGGTCCGTTAAGTCGAACAGTCCACCCATGGTCGGTTCTCACCGTATCTTTCCAAAATAGTTCGGGCAGACAGACTCGTCGATGCGCTGTCACGAAAGCGTCACTGACGCGCTGCCACCGACACCATGTAGTCGCTCTCGGCGTCGTCGTCGACGACCTGTTGGAACTCCGTGAGATTCTCCATGAGATACGAGTAGAGGTCCGACTGCTGGAACCCATCTATCTCCAGACAGAGTTGCGTGAGGAGTTCGTAGAAGTCGAGACCGAAGTACCACATCGATCGCCCCGAGAAACCCGCGCGTTCGAACGCGGTTTCGAGCGACTCTCTCGTGAACTGGTTGAGGCCGACGGGCGGAATCGAGTGACGAAGCGCGCGGTTCGGAATCGCGCGGTGGACGCGCGAGGATAGCGAGTCGGCGTTCATCACACCGACTCCGAGGTGACCGTCCGGGTCGAGCACGTCGTGGGCCAACTGGAGGTCGCGCATCGGGTGTGAAACCATCTCGAGGTACCCGAAGAATGTCACCACGTCGAACGTCTTGTTCGGGTTCTTTTTGACGTACTCATCGATGGGCGTCGGTTCGAGTTCGATCCCGAACACATCATGGGCGACGGAGACGCACTCGTCGCTTATTTCGAGACCGACAGCGTCCCAGCCCTCCGATTGAAGATACTCGATTGACGCTCCGACCCCGCAACCGACGTCTAACCACCGACCTGCGTCATTGTCGATGTGATTCAGCACGAAATCAATCTTCGGTTTGGTAATGTTCTTTAATCGGTACTGAAGTTGTTCCTCGTCGGTGTAGATGCTGGCGAAGTCCGAGTCCGTCTGGTAGTACTCGTTGAGAACGTCGCGTGGAAGTCTTCGCGCTTGGTAGACGTGGTTACAACGGTTGCATCGCTTGTACTCGTAGCCGAACATTTCGCGCGTCGTGTCGGCGTCGGTGGACCCACAAACGTAGCACTCCTCGACTTCGATGTCGGCCTGTGGTCGGAACTCGCGAGCCCGCTGGCGCTTCTTCTCGACTCGTCCCTGCAAATCCGAGAGGTCTCGATGCTTGAACTCGGCCGGGTCGATTGGCTTCCCGTGGAACGTCTTCACTCGAAACTCCCCCGCTGACCTGTTGCAGTCTGAATTCGTCCGGAAGGAATGCGATTCATCGACATCGAAGACACGACGAGGACATACTTATAAACGGGAGTCAATTTGAGTATTCTCGACAAAACCCCGCGAACCCCCCTCATGGGTCCAGATCGAACGTCGCTCCGCCGTGCGGAAATTCATTGCAATCAATTCGCGGGAGCGCCAACCGTTTGTTTCGAAATTGGTTCTCCGAGACGAGACCGGAGACCGTCGTGAACGCCGCGTCGTAGCCAAGCGAATCGAGGTGAGCTTTCGTTTCGTCGGTGAACGTCTGCTCGCTTCCGTACGGGTAAGCGAACAGTTTGGCCGGGCGTTCGCCGACAATATCGGTCACGGTCTCGGTCGATTCGGTAATCTGCACTCGCTGTTCGGACGAGGAGAGTCGCGAGAGGTCGGGATGTGAGACCGTGTGCGTTCCGATCACCATGCCAGCGTCGTGCAGTTCTCGAAGCTCATCCTGCGAGAGGTAGTACTCGCTGGCGCGAGGTGAACTCCTGAACTTCGATTCGAGGGCTGTTAGCACGTCGTCGAGGTATTCGTACGGGACTGCGAAGTTGAGCACCCGTTTGAATGTCCTGAGTGCGTCGTCAGTCTGCCGGTCTGCGTAGGGGTCGTCAACTGCGTTTCCATCCGACTCGGCGAACTCGTACCGCTCAAGTTCGCCGAAAAGCGCGTCATGGAGAGCCGTCGAACTGTACTGTCCTGCGAGCGAGTGGACGCGATGAACCGGGAGGACGCCGTCGCTGACCAACGGTTCCGTCGGCACGAAGAACACGCCGAATAGATTCCGAGACCTGAGTTCCGGCAGTACCCACTTGTAATGGTCGGCCAGTCCGTCGTCAAAGGTCAGTAAGACCGCGTCGTCGGGGGGTGAGTGGTCTTTTTCTATCCACCGCAGAAGCGCCGACCTGTCCAGAACTTCGTACTCCGATTCGAGGTGGTCCAACTGTCGCCGGAAGTCCCCGACGTCGAGGTGATAGTAGCCGAACGGCGGTCGCTCGACCGACGGGCGGACGTAGTGATACGTGACGACCCGCATCGTCAGTTCGTCACCATGGACTGGTACGTCGCCGTCTCCTCTATCATGTCGATGAGTTCGGCCTTCGAGAGCGGTTCGACGTCCGCAGACGTGTACTCGGCTTCCAGCGAGTTTCGATGATCGTAGTCAGGGGGGTCGGACTCACAGTCAGCCACGAGAGACCTGATGACGAACATCTCGTCGAGTTCCACCGCCTGTCGGATCTCGTCTTTGGAGATGAGTTTCTCGTGGATTCGCTCCCCGGGGCGTCTACCGATTTGCTGGATCTCAATCGCAGAGGGTTCGTATCCAAATTTGGGCGCGAACTCGGTTCGCATCGCCTCGGCGAGGTCGATGAGTCTGAACACCGGCATCTTGAGGACGAACGTCTCGCCGCCCTCCAAGCGTTCATACGCGTTCAGCACCAACGCGATGGCCTCCTCTATTGGCATTATGAACCGCGTCATCTCCACATTGGTGACGGTCATCGGTCCCCCCTCGCGTATCTGGTCGAGGAACAGCGGCACGACCGATCCACTGGACCCGAAGACGTTGCCGAAGCGGACGCAACCGAACTTGGTCTTCTGCTCTCCCTTGTACGTGTTCGCCGCGATTGTCAGTCGTTCTGAGAGCAGTTTCGTCGCACCCATCACGGAGGTCGGATTAGACGCCTTGTCGGTGCTTATTGTGACGAACGCTTCGACGTTCTCTTCAATTGCGGTTCGAATGAGATTCTGTGTCCCCAACGCGTTCGTCTGGACGGTCTCGAACGGATTGTACTCGTTCAAGCCGACGTGTTTGAGTGCAGCAGCGTGGAAAACCACGTCGATGTCCTCCAGGGCCATCTTCAAGCGGCTACGGTCGCGGACGTCACCCAGTAGGAAGCGCACTCGTTCGTTAGACTCGAGCTCGGTTTTCAATTCGTACAGGCCCCCCTCGTCATTATCGAAGACGCGTAGGACCGCCGGCTCCTCGTGGTCGAGTATCCGCGCGACCAGCTCGGAACCTATCGACCCGCACCCCCCGGTTACGAGTACTTGTTTGTTCTCTAAGGCCGTCATCGGCACCGTTGTACAACAAAGTATATAATAAATTGCAGGGGGGGTTCGGAGCCGTCACGACCGATTTCTTTACGTTATCGTTCGCTGACTGCGTCCTCAACAGCACCGACGATACGGTCGGTTTCCTCCCGAGTTAGCAATGGGTGCATCGGGAGTGAGAGGACGCGAGCGGAAACGGCTTCGGTGACTGGTAGCTCCGACCCCTGTTCGTCGCCCGCGTTGCACTGGCGATAATACGCGGTCTGGTGAACGGGCGGGTCCCAGTAAACCTTAGATGCGATATTGCGGTCGGCTAAATGCTCGATTACCGCGTCCCGGTCGATAGACTGTCCGAGCGTAACCGTGTACAGTTGATAGACGTGCTCGTTGCCGTCGGTCAGAGTCGAGTGTGGTTCCACGCCGTCCACGTCCTCGAACCCGTCGTCGAGTCGTCGCGCTGCCTGCTGTCTCCCCTCGATGAGTTTCCCGACTTTGTCCAGTTGCGCACAACCGATGGCCGCGACCAAGTCCGACATGCGGTAGTTCGTCCCCACGGAGACGTATCGACCGCTGTCCGACGAACCGAAGTAGTCGCTCGAAGCACGTCCGTGCGAGCGGTACAGTCGGATCGTCTCCGCGAAGTCGTCGTCGTCGGTCACGACGGCACCGCCTTCGCCCGTCGCGACGACTTTGTTTTGACAGAAGCTCAGTGCCGCGATATCCCCGAACGAACCGAGCATCCGACCGTCGGCGTGCGCGCCGAAGGTTTCCGCTGCGTCCTCGACAACGGCGATGTTCTCGCTCCGAGCGACGTCGCAGATGGCCCCGATGTCGCACGCAGTGCCGTACGGATGGACTGGTACGACGGCTTTCGTCGCCGGAGAGATGGCTTCGTGGACGGCGTCGGGGTCGAGACCGTACGTTTCGGATTCGATATCCGCGAACACGGGTGTCCCACCGACGAGTTCGACCGCGTTCGCCGTCGCGATGAACGTGAACGATGGGATGACGACTTCGTCACCAGAACCGACGCCACAGGCTTTCAGTGCGCAGACGAGTGCCGTCGTCCCAGAATTAACCGTGATGACGTGTTCGACTCCGAGGAACTCCTCGATTCGTTCCTCGAACTCGGAGATGTACGGTCCCTTGGCCCAGTGACTCCCGCGCGTGATAGACGAAACCACGTTGCCGACCTCGCGTCCGTCCCACGGAACTTCGAAGAGTGGTATCTCCCCCATCATCGAACCAACGGAGTAACGACGCACGTGCGTTTAATTGTTTGCGGCGACAGACTTCAGAGCGTTCGGCGGGAAGAGACGCACTACCCCACTACTTTTATGAAATTCGCTGTAGTATTGGCCTCAGTTCGCTCCGCAACAGTATGAGATCCGATACAGTCGTCTTTCTCTCCAGCAAATCGCAGGCGCGCCGACTCGAAGACCGACAACCATCGTCCATCGGAAACGTAGTCGCGTTGGAAGAGACAGTCGTCCAGTACTGCAACGCGTCGTCTGATATGGACGAGCTGGACGTCACGCCGTACTGGAACCTCGTCGACACGAGCGGCCTCTGGAAAGAGTGTCTACGAGACGCCCACGAGCTTTTCGAGTCGGTTCACGATACCGAAATCGACGGTGAGCGCGTCTTCTACGAGACGCTCGGCTACGAGGGAACGTCGCTGTGTCGACTCGATGGGCTTCGATATTTGTCGTCCCACTCGCACGTGCTCGCAGACACGCTGCAGAAGATAGCGATACTGGATGCAGTTCGTGATCGAATCGCGTTCGACACCGCCGAACTGTTGTCTCCGCAGACAGCGTGGGAACGTGCCGCGAAGGAAGTCTTCGCGGGTTCGAGTGTCGATTTGGAATCCGACGAATCGATTCGACAGCGTCTCGATTCAACGCTCAACGACCGGTGTCTACAGTTCGAGCAGAACGCGCTCGGGTTCTCGATTCCACTCGCCGTACCGTACAGGGTCGTGCCAGCGATGAAAAGAGGTTTGAACTACTCGAACGCGGATATGTCGTACCGACGCTTCGTGTTCGACGACACGCCGGGGAGTGCCCTCGATTCGCCAGTGAGTTTCGGCGGTTTGCACTCGAGTGCAGTCGAAGACTATCGACATGAGATACTGTACTTCCTGTTGAATTCGAAGTATCTTGATGTGGTGGTGCCGCTCTACGACGCCATCCGGAGCGAGGGTCGATTCCGACAACTCGTCTTGGTTCCCAGAGAGTTCGACGGCGTGGAATCACTCGACAAGCGTGGCGTGCGATACGACTTCGTAGACAACTACGTGACTCACGAAATCGTGCAGACGGCGAACCGACGCTACGCCGAGGTCGTCGACGGATTCAGAGAACTGAGCGACGACCCGAACTTTCGGCGCGCGTTCACCTACCGAGGTGTGAACCTGTACGAAATCCTCTTAAATCTGCTTCGCCAGACTATCTTCGTCTCGTCCATCGCCAGTATCATGAACGCCCTCACGATGAAGCGACTCCTTCAGTCGAGCGGGACAGAAATACTGGTGGCGCCCCACATCAGCCAAAGCGAAGTCAAGTCGTTCTCGCACGCGTGTGAGGAGGTGGGCGTTCCCCACGTCGGAATCTACAGAGGCTTCGAAATCTTCGACCCAGAACTCAGTTTGTTCGACGGAACACACCTGCTCGTCGGGGGCGAGAAGACGAAATCGGCATTCGTCGAGTGGGGAGTAGACGAACGACGAATTTCCGTCACGGGACTCCCGATATTCGACGAGTTGCTCGATAGAATGAACACGCCACAGCGAGCGCCGTCGGAGGACGAACAGTGGTTGGAGAATGAACAGTGGCCAGAAAACGAGGACGACAGACCCGTCGTCACCTATCTTACGCAGAGTCAGTCGCCTCGATTCGGCATCGAAGAAAAGAAAGAAGAGATACGGACGGTGTTCGAGACAGTCGCAGAGATGGACGATGTCCGCCTCGTCGTAAAGTTGCATCCGACCGAAACGGAGACAGACGTGTACGAGACGATTGCCGAGCGAGTCCGCGTTGGAGCGTATCGAATCGTTCGAAATCAGCAGTCGTTGGAAGATATCCTGTTGGCCTCCGACGTGGCGATAACGAAGAACTCGATAACGGGGTTCGACACGCTGATAGCGGGATGTCAGTTGCTCACCGTGGACTTCAATCGAAAGGAGTTTCATAACAATCCGTTCGCAGACGCAGGCGTTGCTCGGACCGCAACGACCAAGACGGAGTTCCGGAACGCGCTCGAAGAAGCACTTGCAACCGCAGGCGAACAGCAGACCCCACGGCCGCAGAAAATAACGGAGTTCGTTCGAGAACACTACGACGTTCTGGACGGAGCAGCCACCCACCGGATGAAACGGGAGGTGTACGCGGCAATGCGCTGAACGAGTGGCGATGGTCGGAACGGGCAGCGGTCAGAGCGAGCGACAGTCGAAACGAACTGGTAGTAATCCTAAAGTAACTCCCCGTCTCATCAAACGAAGAATGTGGGGAACACTCGGCCGTTCGGGGGCGGGGGAGATCGATGAGTAACCGACCGTCGCAGTTGACCTTCTGTAAGAAGGTTGCTAGACGCGGTTTGTCGATGAAGTCCGAGTACGTGGCGCATCCAGTTCGATTCCTGCGGGACGTAAACAGAGCGTACCATCTCGTACGGAATCGAACGGCGTTCAATGACGCCGGAATGGACGTCGCCGGCGCGGACTGGGACCACCTTCTCGTCCTCGACGCGTGTCGGTTCGACATGTTCCGAGAGTGCTCCGAACTCGAAGGAGATCTACAGGCGAGACAGTCGCGCGCATCAATGACAGAAGAATGGTTGGAGGCGAACTTCGATGGTCGCGACCTGACGGACACGGTGTACGTCACCGCGAATCCGATGTACACGCGGACGCGAGACGAGGTCCGATTCGAGTTCCACGACATCGTCGATGTGTGGTCCGACAGTTGGGACGAAGTCGGAACCGTTCGGCCGGAACGGGTGAGAGATGCCGCCATAGACGCAGCCGAGCAGTACCCGGACAAACGGTTGTTGGTTCACTTCCTCCAACCCCACTACCCGTTCCTCACGACGGATACCACGTTCGACAAGAACCGGTTCGACGATTCGGGCAGCGACCCGTGGACGGACGTGTTACTGGGCACCGTAGACGTCTCGCAAGAGGAACTCTGGAACGGTTATCGGGAGAATCTCGAAGTCGTCCTCCCGGAGGTCGAAGTGCTGTGTGAGAAACTGGACGGGAGAAAGGTCGTGACCGCCGACCACGGCAACATGGTCGGCGAGCGGTCAAGGCCGATTCCGCACATCGAGTACGGTCATCCACGAGGACTGTACACGTCACAGTTGGTGACCGTTCCGTGGTTGGTCGTCGACGGCGAAGCGAGGAAACAGGTACGGAAGTCAGGAAATCCAGTGGACACGACCGCGAACTCCGAAGAGACGGAGGCACGACTGCGGGACTTGGGCTATCTCGCATAATCGGCGCGCCTATCGAACGTCTAGTATCCCGGTTCACGTTGGATCAGCTGAACTACTCGGCGTCGTACTACTCGTTATTGCCAAAATACTCAAGAGAGTTTGGAGTGAACACTTGCTATCCGCTTTCGGGAGAGAGCACGGCGTGGGGAATCGGCGTGTCGTCGTTTCGGAGATGCATCTATCGATCCCCGGCCGCGTACGATGAGTTCAAAAGATGACTACGGAAACTTCGAACAGTGAGAAAGTACAGGCCCTTTGGGTCGTTGCGACGTACCGCCCAGTGCTTACTGCGGGCGTGATCACGCTGAGTCTCGTCGCTGCGATACTCGAAGGCGTCGGTCTCAGTTTCATCGTCCCGATTATCGAACAGACGAAGTCGGGAGGACCGCCAGCCTCGGAGGCTGATGGATTGCTGGGCCTGTTCGCCCGAAGTTACGAGTTCCTCGGCGTCCCCTTCGAACTGGAGTACGTCCTGCTCGGCGTCATCGCTGTGATGACGATCAGGTTCACGGCCAGTTTCACCGTCGCGTTTCTCCGTTCTGTGTTGCAAACGGACTACATTCGGCACCTTCAGACCCGACTGTTCGAGAACTCACTCGACGCTCGCATCGGCTACTTCGACCGGCGAGGATCCGACGAGATACTCAACGCCATCGTCACCCAGACTACCTACGCAGGCAACTCAATATCTATCATCGTCAAAATCGTCCAAGAAGGACTGATAAGCTTAGTGTACTTTTCGGTCGCGATGTACCTCGCGCCGGTCCTCACCGTAGTGAGTGGGGTGGTTCTGGGCGGTGCGGTCTACTTGATTCGTGGTGGCTTGGAATCCGGCTACGACGTCGGTGACCGCGTCGCAGAGGCCAATCAGCGAGTGCAGGAGATAGTCCAGTCGGGCGTGCAGGGCATAAGAGACGTGAAGCTGTTCGGACTCGACGAGGAACTCACCGATGACTTCAGAGACGCAGTCGATATGTACGCCGACTCGACCATCACGCTCAGGCGCAATGAGGCCGCCATCAGTAATTTCTATCAGTTGATCATCGCAGTGACCGTGTTCTCGCTCATCTACTTCGCGGTCAGTTTCGCCTCGCTCTCGCTCGGCGGACTGGGTGTGTTCCTCTTCGCGATGTTTCGGTTGGGACCGCGACTGAGTACGCTCAACGACTACTTCTACAGCGCCGAAGGGAAACTCCCCCATCTGGTTCGAACCCAAGAGTACATAGCGGAACTCGAAGCGAACGAAGAGCCCGATTCATCGGCTGAGACGCTTCCCGAAACGGTGGACTGCGTTCGATTCGACGACGTCGATTTCACCTACCAGCAGGGCGAGCAGGTCATCGACGGCCTCTCGTTTTCGGTCGAACGCGGCGAGTTCATCGCGTTCGTCGGGCCCTCTGGTGTCGGTAAGTCGACAATCGTCTCGCTGCTGACGCGGATGTACGACCCCGAATCGGGAAGAATAACCGCCGACCGCGTTCCCATCTCACAGGTAGCCATCGGTGAGTGGCGTTCGCGCGTCTCTGTCGTTCGGCAGAACCCATACATATTTGACGACACCCTCCGATACAACGTCACGATAGGGAATCGAAACGTCTCCGAGGCGGAACTCAAACGCGCTTGTGAGATAGCACAGGTAAGCGAGTTCTTGGACAAACTCCCAAAGGGGTACGACACGGAGTTGGGGGACGACGGCGTCAGACTCTCCGGCGGGCAGCGACAGCGAATCGCCATCGCGCGCGCACTCGTCGAGGACGCCGACCTGATCGTGTTGGACGAAGCGACGAGCGACCTTGACACGACCCTCGAAGAGCGAGTCCACGCCGGCATCGAGGGAATGGAACGCGACTACGCGATGATAGTCATCGCCCACCGTCTCTCGACGGTGACGAATGCCAACCGGATATACACGATGGAGAAGGGGCAAGTCGTCGAACGAGGAACCCACGAACAGCTACTCGAAAACGACGGCCATTACGCGTCTCTCTACGCGGTCCAGACGTAGCGTCGGTCTCGGCGGTAGCGACGCGTTTCACGCGAGACCGTCCCATACCCCTCCCAAACGCGAACTCTCGCCGAGAGCGCCGTAATCTTCTTAACTGAATCGGTAGTCCTGTGGCTATCGTGGCCTCGAAGAGTACGTTGAAGGCAGTCTGCAGCTGCCAGTTATTCGCTCTCGCGGCGGCTGCCCTCACGATTGGGAGTTCTCAGCCGCCAACCGGATACGAGCTGTCGCTGTACGCGGCCTATCCGTGGCACGTGTGGGTACTGCTCGGTGGCGTGGTCGTGGCTGCGGGGGTCGTCTCGGTGATGGCGGAGTTCGAAGACGGATCCAAACACAACTGGTTGTACGTCTGGGCACCGGCACTCTTGGCGATGCTACTCGTGTTTTGGTTGCCGCTCCTCCGTGGCTATCAGGCATACGGTCGAGGCGACACACTCACACACATAGGATACGCTAGAGACGTGCTCCTGACCGGGCACGTCGATGAGTCGAACGGCTATCCCGCACTGCATCTTCTGGCCGTAGTCTACTACATGGCGACGGGGCTTAAGCTACCCACCGTGATGATGGTTCTTCCGGGAATCTTCGCGTTGCTGTACGTGATTTGGGTCCAGCGGCTCGCGGCGGAGGTATTCCGTTCGAAACCCCCGATGCTGTTTGCGACCATCCTCGCCCTAATGTTCACGTTCGAACGTGTACAGCAGTTCTCGCCGTTCAACGGCTCTATCTTCGTCCCACCGCTTTTCTTGGTGCTGTACTATAGGTCACGTAACGACCTATCGCTCGCCTACTCGATAGTGTTCGTCGTTCTCGTCGTCGCCCTCCCGACCGTACACATCTTCGTCATCTCTGCACTCATCATCTTGCTCGGTTGCTTAGTCGTCGCGGACAGAGCCTACCGGGCAGCGGTCAAAGGGCGGTATGAGAGTATCTCGAGCGTCCACGAGCGGAAGACGTTTCTACCGGCGATACTGCTAATGGCAGTCTTGACAGCGTTCTGGGGGATAGAACGATATGACGCTCGTGTCAGTTGGTCTATCTTCTCGGTGGTCTCACTGCTCGTCGAGACTGGCGTCAAAAGCCCGTTCAGGGAGGGACCAAGCATCCTCTTGGCCGTGACCTCCACGCTGGGGAAAGCGAACCTCTCGGCGTTCGAATACACCTACCTCTTGTGGTTTCGAAGTCGATGGCTCTACTTTTTCGTATCTCCCATGTTTCTGGTTCCAGCGGTTCTACTACTCCACCGGTTCGGACACCTGTCGCTCAGCGAGCGGACGAGGAGACGGTCGGTTCAGTTCCTGCTGGTGTACCTCGTGTTCGCGTTCCTCTCGGCGGTCAGCTTGCTATCCAGTTTCATCTTCAGTTACGGTCGGATACTTCGGTACGCCGTACTCGCCTCCATCATCATCAACTGTTTAGCGTTCTGGAAGTTGCGCGAGTACGTCGATCTCAAAGGGGGGGATACCGCCCGACGGGCATTCTCGATGGCCGTCTCGTTGTTCGTAGTCGTCATGCTTATCTCGTCGCTCTTCACTATCCACTGGTCGCCGATTAGTCTCACGCGGAACAGTCAAGTCACACCACAGGAGTTCGAGAGTAGCGAGTGGTGGTACGAGTATCACTCGCCGGTCGAACAGCGGTTCGGTCTCGTGGCGAGTCTCTACAGTCCCCGTCGATTGGATCACGCACGAACGGGGACGATTCGGCGAGTTCCAACGGATACATACCAAAATGCTCCGATACCTGATGCGTTCGGGTACGAAGGCAACGAGACGATTCGCGCGTCGATCCCGAACACGGAGCGGACGGGCCCTCACGCGTACATGATTTTCTCTGAGGTCGATAGACTCTCTTACCAGAGACTCTTCAAAAGTGTCTGGCCGGTCGCCCACAGGTGGCAAACGAGATACGTAGAGCGGTTACACGCCGACCCGACGGCGAATAAGGTGTACACGAACGAGGAGGTAACAGTCTGGCTGATACCGCTGAACGCCACCGCGAACAAGTCGTCGAACTCGATACACAAGCGCGAGTTCCTGCGCACCGACAGGGCCAGAAAGCATTAGTGACAAATCGGTGTTCATCTCTTCAATCATGAACGTACTCGTCTTCACGCCGAACTGTCCCGTCCCTTTAGAGGACGGGAGTGCGGTACACATCTATAACGTTTGTGACTTCTTGACGAAGCGAGGCCACGATGTCTATCTAGCTCACTTCGACCAACAGTCCGAGCGAGATGAGCAGGATGCGGAGCGAATAGCCCAAGCGATACGCAAACGAGTAGCGATAGACCACCCCGATAGATACAGTAACCACGTTAGAAGGATGAATCGAGTCGCCACTGCGGCAGGTATCGTCTCTCGATGGAAACTCGCGTGGTCGGGACTCCGACGCGTGCGGAATGAAGTGGAGCGGTTCGCCATCCGCAACGACGTCGACGTATTGCACGTCCATTCTCCGAAAGCGTCGGCACTCTCGATGCTGCAATCCGACGTTGCACCTAAAGTGCTGGACTTGACTGATTCGTTCAGTCTTTACTACGCACGCGAAGCCGCTCGTGAAGAGAAGTTGCTCGACAGCCTGAAAAACCGGGTCAACAGCCACTTCTATCGTGGATTAGAGCGGACACTTCTCCAACATTACGACGTAACGACCGTGGTATCGGAGGCGGATCGGAACGCACTTCGTTCGATACAAAGCGACGCGAGAGTCGAGGTCGTGACCAACGGCGTCGACACCGAGTACTTTTCGAAGCGAGGCGAACCCTCGGCCGACGAACCGACGCTTGTCTTCCACGGAACGATGGATTTCTCGCCGAATGTTCGAACCGCGCGATACATTGCCGAATCCGTGTTTCCGAAGGTTCGAATGCAGTTCCCCAACTCGTCGCTCTGGTTGGTCGGGAAGAACCCCGCCGAAGCGGTCAAGGAACTCGATGAGCAGAAGGGAGTCCACGTCACGGGGTACGTAGACGACGTTCGAGAGTATCTCGAGCGAGCGAGCGTGTATCTGGCACCTATGCAGTCCGGAAGCGGTCTCAAGAACAAGATACTCGAAGCTATGGCGATGGGGAAACCGGTGGTGACGAACTCACTTGGTGCCGAAGCGTTCGGCGAGACGATCACCACAACGCTCGAAATCGCCGAAGACCCGGAAGCGCTGGCTGCGGCCACGCTCTCGTTGCTCGACGACGAGGAAGAACGAGCGCAGCGCGGGGGCCTGTCCAGAAGGGCAGTCGTCCGGGAACATTCGTGGGAGAGCGTGGCCGCGTCGTACGCCGACGTGTACGAGAGCCTCCTGACTGAGCAGGCTCTGAGACGACCGGTCTCGTCGTAGTGGTTGGATTGCTAGCTCGAAAAGGGTCGTTTCGATCGAGTATTTCGGGTCATGAACACGAACGAGTCGTTGAACTCTCGCTCAAAGGCGTTCGGGGCGACTGACCCAGGATCAACGACGAACGTTATGGTTTCGAAACAATACAGCGGAATTTCGGTGTGCATAAAGACGACCGAGATAGTGACAGTCGTCATATGACATAATTTTATATTCAATTCATAGGGTAAACTATTTAGAGACTTTAAACTAATATATTGAAACATAATATATGGCATCTTTATAAATTATATGTCACATTACCAAAGGCTAAACCGGAGGGTACTTAAACCTGTTATACTGCATTGAAGACTGCATGGCACGCAATGAAAAGGCACGCGATTCCAAATGCGAGACGTATAAATTTAGCCGCCGGAGCTATCTTCGGCTTGCTGGAAGCGCTGCGGCGACGGTCATTGGCGTCGCAGGTAGTAGCACGGCAAGTTCGAACAATGGTCTCTTATTGGAAGAGAACTTCGAGGATAACGACTACCAACAGATATTCACCGATACCTCATATCGAAACGCGGACAACGAGAGTCTTGTGTCGTCGGTCGCAAAAAATGGGTCGAATAGTCTCAAAGTCGATATCGAAGAAAACACTCATCAGGGGACATGGGCGAAGTACGACCCCGTAGAAGCTGGCGACTCCAGCGAGGAACTCACCGAGATGTACCTGAGCTACTGGGTAATGTTTCCGTCCGACTTCCAAGCGGGACGCGGTGGGAAGCTACCGGGAATCGTCCACATTGGGCCAAACGGAGGAGGCGTCGGTGGAGATCCCGCGATGGGGACGAACGGCTGGTCATGTCGTATCACCTACGAGGGAGCGGGAGGCGACGAAATAAAAATTGGCCCCTACGTATATCACATGGATCAGTCGGGAACGTACGGAGACCCACATAGGAACACCGTCATCCAACGCGGCAAGTGGGTGAAGATTACAGAGTACGTCAAACTCAACACGGTCAGCGGCGGGAGTGCGAACAACGACGGCGAACTGAAGATGTGGGTCGATGGGAATCTAGAGTACGAGCGAACTAACTTCAGGTTCGTCACAGATCGCTCGCTCGGCTGTAACTGCCTCTGGCAGATATACTTCGGTGGCAACTGGACCTCGCCGAAAGATCAGGCCGTCTTCATCGACAGTTTAGCTATCAGCGAGAGTACAAAACCAAAAAAACTCGCCGGGTGATGGCTCAGAGGGGTTTCCGACGACCCGTCGGGGACGGTCCTCGAACTCGTCTCCGGAGACGACACGTCGGGCGTCACGTACGAGTTCACGGTCGATGGGTCAGTGAGCAAGCGGACGAGCGCCGAAGACAACTCCGCCGAGGGCAACGACAGCGTCACGAACAGCGGTGACGGAACGACGACCGTCTCCGGACTCGCTGGCAATGGCTACGGCGACTCTTATCTCGTCGATGGTACCTTCACGTCGATGACGCTCGACGAGAGCAAGTGGACGCTCCGCTACGGCGGGAAGGAAGTGACGGTCGCAGACCTCACGGGAGAGAGTGATTCCCCATCGAAGACCATCGTCATCGACGGTGAGTCCGCGTCCAAACTTCGGGAGTAGCAACTCCTTCACCTATTCCGGAGCGATTACATATCTTACCATCAAGGGGCAATAGGACTGTCAAGGTCGATGGCGGGTCCTCAGGCGACGGGTCGCTGTCGAAGTCCCTCGTCGTGGACGGCAGCGAGTATCCCAGTGCATCCACGGACTATGTGATTAGCGTCAGCGGTGACGTCAAGAAAGCGACAAACGCAACTCGATTCAGTCGAGCGAAACGGTCGACGCTGGCGACCTGACCGGTGTGGTCTGGGGTGGCAAGGACGGGTCCTGCTACTCCGGGGCACTAACCAGTATGACGCTCAACGGTCCGGCGACCGTCCGCATCAAGAAAGACTCGTAAGCGCACAAGTCTTCGCCGAGACCTCTCAGCGCAGATATGACTTCAAGAGCAGTTCTATCCAGTCAATCGCGGTATCGAGATGGGAACCCTCCGTCCCGGAATCAACGCTCGTGTCGTTCGTCTCGGCGGCGACGTGACCTGCCCTCGGCGTCGTCGCAGTGAGGTTTGCCCACTCGGGGTCGGCGAAGTTGCGTAGGTCGAGCACCCAGACGAGTCGCTCGTCGTCGTCCTCCGGTTGCCATTCGACGGTGAACGTGTGCGTTCCGGGATAGAACTCGCGGGGCGGAGACCGATTCGTGCGGTCCGCGATAGACGTGCGAGTGGTCGAGCAGTTATCGTCGTATCGGGATTCGAAGAACGATAGCGCCTTGACTTGGAACGGTGGGGCCGCAGTGAGCGTGAAGTCATTCGGATTCTCGTAGCCGAACGTCACATGGTACGTGTCTTTAGAGACGGCCCTCACGTCGACGAGAGTGACGTTTATTTTCTCCGGAAGGAACGCTTGATGGCACCGTTCTTTGAACGGGTTGACGTAGACTTTCTTCCCGCCGTCTTCATCGATTACTTTCAACAACGTCACATACCCGCGTTCGGTTCCAACGAGTTCGTCCGAATGTTCGGCGTCCTCTGCCTCGGTGGGTGGTCGAAGTATCGTGGACTCGTTTACCGAACGTTCGACGATGCCGTAATTGTGACCGTACTGGAAGAAGCCGACCCATCGCATCCGAATCGTGGCGGTGCCCTCGACTCTCACCGCAGTGCAGTTGAGGAACTCGACCGTTGGCTCGTCGCCCGCAGTCATCCGGCGGTCGGTGAGAGCAGTATCTCTCTTCCCATCGACGCTCTGATCGACCTCTGCACCGATATCTGTACCGACTCCCGCACCAACAGTCGTCGGAATGCCAAGGAGAACCACTCCCAACAGGACGACTACGTTCAACAAGTGGGTCGCGTACGACCGGCGAGAGACTAATCGCCAACGACGACTCTCAGCGTCGCTTCCGACGGAGTCTCCGCTGGCCCGGCACTGACGACTGCCACACCATTGATGAGCATCCTCGTCCGTCGCTGTCGAACGGTTCTCCGAATCGTCTCCTTCTGCGTCGGTATCGAGCGGCACAGTTTCCCCCGCTATTATTCGACCCGCGGGATAATGAGCGTACCCGCTAGTCCAGTTAGCGACAGTTCGCTTCGATTGTCAAGGTTCGATTCTAATTTCTCCGTGCGGAGTACTATAATCTCATCTGCGCGTCATCCTTCGATGTACGGTAACGCCACCACGAGGTGACACAATTGTTCAAATAGGAGAACGCAGTAGTAGAGTCTCACGTTTGCTCATTGCCCGCTGGTACATAACCGACGGCGAGAATGCTGACGAAGCGGCATCGGACGTCTGTAAGCGTGCCGGACTGACACCGTCTGGGTCGGAGTCGGGACGCGAGTACTCGATCCAAGCCTACGAGAAGTGAGTGATCCCCACGACGAATTTCGTCCTGGTCGATGCTGATGATTGAATCTGTTCTGCGGGCACCGTGATTGCCGCTGGCGAGTTGGGAGCACCTGTCCTCCGGCGTCTCTATCAGGAGTTCACGGACCGTGACAATGACGCGGCCAGAGCGAGCGTCATCGGCCACTACGCCGTTGCAGTGAAACACGGGGAGACCGTCACCGTGTTCACGGTTCCGCAGGGGGGCGCTCAGTCTCTACTACACCGACGGGGATTCGCCGTACGTCGTCTCGAACTCACTTCAGGTCGTCGCAGAATGTCTTTCGGATCCGGTCGTCGGAGCCATCGACGTAGTCGCGACTTCCCTCCAGTTCCACACGCCGGGCGAGCAGACCTTCTACCGGAATGTCAAACGTTTATTCGGGTCGCAGGCGATAGAAATCGACCTCTCGAGCGGCGAGCAATCCGTCGTAGACCTCCCGAGTTCGATATGCACGCTCTCGTCGGACGCTTCGATAGGCGACGCAGTTCGGGAGTATCGAACCCGGGTGCCCGAAGTTTTCGACCACCTACCGGGAATCGACTCAGTCACGCTCAACGTCATCGGTGGTCTCGACTCTCGTACCGTACTCGTTGGGTTGTTAGATCGGGGGGTGACGCCGCAACTGCTTTACGGCGTCGACAACAACCCGCTGGTCTGCACCGGTAGTTCCGACCGCGAAATCGTCCGCCAGTTGGCCGAGGCGTTTGACCTCTCCTTCTCGCAGATGGACTGGTCGGGCGACCATCCCCATGACAGCGAGACGCTCGAAAAATCGTTCGAACGCTACGGGTTTCTGTTCACGCTTCACGGGGAGGTCGACTCGTATCCCGACGCACTCGACGGTGGCATCACGCTGTTTCCGACGCTACAACTCGGCGGCTACTCCTCGGTTTTCTCGAACTCGAAGATATGGGAGCAACCGGACGAGGAGTACTCGTTCGACGACTTGATGGACCACTACGTGGACGACTTCGTCGGCAATCGAGCGTTCGACTGCGAGCGAACGTACCGCGACCACGTCGGAGCGCACATAGAGAGCGCGCTCCAGCAGTCGCCGCTCGACTACGACCGGTCGGGCAAATCACTGAGTACCTTCGTGCAAGCGCAATTTCTATTGGATATTCGATCATCGGCGACGATAGCGAATCTGATGAACGAGTTCTCTCACTACGTCTCGCCGTTCGGCCTGAAGTGTCTCCACAACCCCTTGCTGACGGTTCCGATGGAGTACAGACGGAATGACGAGTTCTAGATTCGAGTAATCGATAGTCTTGCGCCCGAAATGTTCGACGTGCCGTTCCACTCCGGGACCAAACGACGGCAATCGACTTGAACACGTTCCGGATGCGACGCCCACTCGAATACCGGATTCGAAATAGACTGAAAGTGACCCCCGGCGAGATGCAATCGGAGTTCGTGAAGCCAACGGCACGAAGCGTTCATGAGCGAGTCACGGCCGATACGTCCGACGACCTCACAATGGGGAATCGCACTCGGCGAGATACCGGTATGCACGTCACGAACGACTCGTTGACCGCCGACTGCATCAGTTCGACGCTCGATGAAGATAGTCTTCCAGCGGCTACGCTGGTGCGGTTTAATCTATCAAACGGTATGTATCAAAAATTGATACGATTGGGTACAACGCGGCGTAGTCACGTAGAGTACCCCCCGAGTCAGTGAGTCGGTACTCTCGGTATCGCTACCCGACTATCGGTACCCTAATGACTTCAGTCGATCCATCACTTCCGTGGAGTTCTCCGACCGTTCGACGCCGCTACTCCCTCGCGTGTCGGTTCCGTCCAGCAGTTCGGCGACGACGAACTGGACATACTCCTCGACCGACTCGAAGTTGGTTCCCTTGATGCGCCGTTCGCACTCTTCCCAGAGATCCGCCGGAAGTCGAACGCTGGCTTCCTCAGTCATGCAGCAGGGGTACGACGTTCTGTCTGATGAACGTACTGGCAAACGAGACAGCGATTCGTGGCGACCGAAATGACGTTCAGCGAGTTTCCAGCGCCAGCAACGCGTCCGCGAAGAACTTCGCTGCCCAGTTCGGATACCGGAACCGGAGATAGCGACCCCAGACTGGATCCGAACCGGCGAGCGCACCCCGTAATGGGAGCGGCCCGGTCGGACGATGTCTCGATTTGAGATAGTCGAGTTCGTGAACGGCTGCGGAGCGATATTGCGGGTCCCCTGTCAGTTCTGCGAGTCGAAGCCAGACGAGCGTGGTCTGTGCGTTACCGGTGAGACAGCAGTACGAACTGCCGTTCCACGACGAATCGTACTCGCCTCGCAACACGCCGTCTCGGTTCTTCACTTCGAGCAACCGGTCGGCCGAGTCCTGTGCCGCGTCGAAGAGGGCGTCGTCGTCGAGTAGCACCGCACCTTCGAGCAAGCCGCGTATTGTGTACGCGATGGTGTGCAGGAACGGGGGCTGCCCTCGCTCGAAACTCGCTTTCTCGAACCAGCCGTTGGCGAGGCGTTGCTCGGCGACCCAGTCGAGGTTCCGCTTGGCGGCATCCCGGAACGCGTCGCTGCCGGTACTCTTTGCGGCGACGATGAGCGACCAGCCGACGCGCGAACTGTAGCTGTGTACGGTGTCCTTGTAGACGTAGGTGTCCCAGTAACCGTCCTCGTGTTGCACCGACAGCAACCAACTCGCGGCCCGTCGGGCAGCCTCTTGGAACACTTCCTCACCTGTCTCTCGGTAGGCCCGAATCAGTCCGAAGATAATCTGCCCGGTGTTGAACACGCTCGGTGAACTCTCAGAGTTGGGGTCGGCACCCGCTGGAAAGCCGCCGTGTTCTCGCTGGGTGGTCAGTAGCCACTCGGCCATGCGATAGGCGCGCCGACGTGCTTCTCGCGCGTCGGCGTAGCCCGCGTAGTCATAGAGCGTCGGGACGATGTATCCGGTCGTCTCCGGATACGGATCCGCCCACCCTAAAAAGAGGTTGTACGTGGCTGCCGACCCGCCACACCCAGTCACGTCTTGGCTCCGGAACAACCATCGAATCGCCGCCTCGAGATGAACTCGGCTCGGTGCGGGCATCGTCTCCGTTCCGGCAACTTCCGCTCGTAATTCGTGGACAATCGGTATCGGGTTTAGTGTCATAGCTTGCCTGCTCGTTCGAGTTCGGCGAGACGGGTTCGGATGTGCCGTCGTTCGTCGATAGTTCGGTTCTGCCGTTCGATGCCGTCGCGGTGAGTCTGGATTTCCGCGAGGAGTCGTTCGACTGTCTCTGGTTCCTCTACAGCGCGGTCGTCACGTTCGTCCGGGTCGGATTCGAGGTCGTACAGTTCGACCGTCTGGTGTTCCCGGTTCCAGACGAGTTTCCACGGCCAATCGTAACACGCAAGCAACAGGCCGTTGTCCACGTACTGGTCTGAGACCGGGTCGTACTCGTAGACGACCTCCGAGAAGACCGGGTCGTCGTTCGAGTCGTAGATGCTACTCCCTTCGAAGGTAGTCATGGTCTGGTCTAGCACGTCAGCACCGCTCTCCGTGAGGAGTGTGGTCGGAACGTCTACGAGCGACGTTGGCCTCCGTATTGTCGTCTCGTCGATGCCCGGCCCTGAGAGCAACACCGGCACCCGAACGACTTCGTCGTAGAGTGCTCTGGGTCCATGACTGAAACTGCCGTGGTCGTACAGTTGTGTTCCGTGGTCGCCGGCCACTGCGAACAGCGTCTCCTCGTAATAGTCCAGTGAGTGAAGCGTCTCTATTAATCGACCGACCGCTTCGTCCGTGCGTCTGACTTCCGCGTCGTAGAGGTCGTCTATCTGCGTTCGTTCCACGAGTGAGACGCCAGTTCGGGCGTCCGTTTCCCCGTTGTGGTACGATACCTTGTGCCAGATTCGACCCTTCTCGAAATCCGAAATTGGTCGCAATCCGAGTCGCCGCAGATCCTCGCCCCGGGGCACCCAGGGGTAGTGCGGGTCCATGTAGTGGATCCACAGGAAGAACGGTTGCTCCGAGCCGGCGTAGTGTTCGAGCCACTTCTTTACCACGTCCGTGACCCGTTCTGCGGGTTCGAGCGGCGTTCGCCCCGTCACGGCGAGAGCCATCCGGGCCAGCGAGCCGAGTTTGTCCCGCAGGAGTTCGTTGCCGGTCAGTAACGACTGCGCCGTCCCCAATAGATCCGAGACTTCCGACGATTCGTCGTCGGTCAGAAAGTCCCGGAACACCTCGAACCCCCTGTCGTAGCCGTAGTTCCGAGTCAGCCATGGGTTTCCGGCGTTGAATCCCGCTGTCGCGTAGCCCGCCTCGTCGAACGCCTCCGCCAGGCTCTTGGTCTCGTCGGGGAGTCCTGCACCGCGAGCATGACTCAGTGAGTGCAGTCCGCCGAGCAACGACTTGAACGAGTAGTATGTCGGGATGCCGTCGGCAATAGCAGTCGTGCAGACGGTTCCACCGTCGGCGAGTCCGTCCAAGTTAGGAGTCGTCGGTCGCTCATAGCCGAGAAATCCCACCCGGTCGGCCCGTATCGAATCGATAGTGACGTAGACGATGTTCGCCGGTTTCTCTCTCATGAGATCTGCAAGCGCACCTCCGAGACGGAATCGTGAACCACCGAACGATGTTTTCGTGTATTGTAATTGCGTCGTTACCCGTCACGAACCGGTCGGGAACGACGCGTTTCCAATGGTATAAGAGTGGTTTGCTCGACTGTACCGCCAACTCCTCGACTAACTCGCGTGCCTCTCGAATCCGACACTGGATGCCCATCCGCGCAGTGTAGTTCGTCGCCAGCCGAACGCCGTCGGGTAGATCCACCCGCTCGACTGCGTACCACGAGGTGTCGTACGCCGGAAATCCGTGCCGGAGTCGGTCCACAGCGGCGACTTGGGCGTCCGCGCCCGTCACCGACTCGAATTCCGTCGTCGCTATCTCCCCGATTCGGTGGTCGCTCTCCTCGAAGTTTTCGGGGTCGTACCTCCCACCGAAGAAACAAGTGTAAATGCCGTCGCTTCACTCGCTCGGATTTCCCGCTCGATCATACTGACGTTCCTCGAGACACCGAGAGTTCGTAGTTTCTCGCCGTAGCCGACCTGATAGCCGAGCGCAGCAGGGTATACGTCACCTCTAAAATCGGTTCGTACGGAGATAGACTTACACGAGTGGGTGATAATTGAGTTCTCGCATTGCGTCCGCAGAATCCGGCGCGAGGCTGGCCACGAGGTCCCTGCTGAGGTCGGCGGGCGTAGTGAGAACCTACTCGTCGAACTCGGTGGTTCCGTCGGGCGTCTCGACTTCGTAATTTCCGTTCAGTTCTCGAACGCCTATTACAGGGGTGTCGAGGTGTACGCGCTCGGCGTGTGCTTCGGGAAGTCACTGGAATCCGTCTCGAACGAAATCGCGGTCGGCGTGTCCCGACCACCAGCAGTTCGCTTGATGGCGGCCTTGAGAAGACTGCCATCACGCGGTTCGAGTGATGGTTCCGTCCGGTCATCAAGCAGGAGCGCGTCTGCGAACAGAGCGTGGTAGTGTGGAAGTTGTACAGGAGACCGTTCTCTGCAAGACGGTCGATGTTTATCGATGAGGCCACCGTAACACCACCACTGTCCGAATCCGGCGTCGTAAAAGACGACCATGAGAACGTCCGGGGCGTCTTCCGGTGCTCGGGTCTGTCCGGGCCACTAATTTTCATATTCTGCATACGTGCGACCGATGTGGCTGTGGAATTTTTGTTCTGGCATTTGGTGATAGTTGCTGTTGTTCGGTGGTTTATGACTCGCGTCGCATCGTCGTTTGAAATCCCTGAGTATCGGACGAACTCACCAGCTTTGCCATCGCGACGTTCCGTCCGGCCGGGGGTATCCGAATCGCAATCCAAATACGTAGTATGGTTTATAACTCGTCGGTATCATGAGGGACGTCCATACGTTGTTCGAACGGAACTGGCACGCAAAGGGTAGTAACGGGATGTAAACGCTCGTAGACGACCGACACGCCCCGCAAAACGAGGAGGGAGGTCGATGAGCGACCTTCTGTTGTCGGTGCAGGATCTCCACATTCGCTCGGAAGACCACGACGATCTCGTCTGAGCGGTCGACGGCGTCAGCTTCGACGTGAATCGCGGTGAGACGGTTTGTCTGGTCGGCGAGTCCGGGTTCGGAAAAACGGTTACCTGCGAGCCGGTCACCGTTTTGGTGGAGGCCGCGGAGACGACCGGAGAGATGCGATACGAGGGCCGGAATATCGTCGGATTGCCCGAGTCCGACCTGCGGTCAGTACGGGGCGACCGTATCGCCCACGTCTTTCAGAACCCGCAGAACGCGCTCGACCCCGTCTAAACCGTCGGCCCGCGACTGGTTGAGACGAATCGATTCGGCCGAGACTGTTCGAAGGGAGCGACCCGATACGTTTCGAGTAATTCGACAACGAAGGGAGAGGATTTCCACCACGACGGTACACTTATTGACTTCCCTCTGGTTACGAGTGTCATGTCTCTCCGTGACAAGTTTCGAGTCCTCTTGGAGGACACCAATGCCGTCCCTAGGAAGCTACTTCGGACGTGGTACTTACGTGGCGGCAGGAGCTTCAACCGGAGTGGAATCGACATCTTCGCCGAAGATTGGGACAACCTCGTCGTGTTGGACGCGTGCCGATTCGACGCGTTCCGTCACGTCTGTGCCTTCGAGGGGACCCTCCGGAAGGTAGAATCTCGGGGTGCGACGAGCGAGGAGTTCATTCGAGGGAACTTCACAGAGCGAACCGCCTACGACACTGTTTACGTCTCCGCGAACGGCTACTTCGATCTGCTCAGCGAGGAGATAGACGCCGAGGTTCACGACTTCGTTCCCCTCTATCAAGACGAGTACCGAGACGCGGCAGGCGGCCTGACGACCCATCCGGAGACGGTGACGAAACGCGCCCTCGAAGCAGACAAAGAGTATCCACACAAACGACTGATGGTCCACTATCTCCAACCGCACCAGCCATATCTCGGTTCGTTCGCTTGCAAGCATATAGACCATGGTCACGGCCTGAACATCGTCACGACCCGAAATCAGAACAGAGATCTAACCGACGCCGACCTATGGCGGGCGTATCTGGAGAATTTGGAACTCGTGCTGGGAGAAGTGGCGCGTCTCCTCGGCGTGTTCGAGGGCAAGACCGTGATTACGGCAGACCACGGCGAGTTACTCGGAGAGCGTCTGCCCCTCGTTCCAGTCAAGGACTACGACCATTGGTACGGCATTCACGTGCCAGAACTACTGGACGTTCCCTGGTTCGAATTCGATGGCGGGCAGCGTAAGGAGATACGGGCAGAACAACCGGACGAGCGAAACGCGGCGGAGACCGAGGAAGTCGAACGACATCTCGCTGACCTCGGTTATCGGATCTGAGCGGAGACAGTGGACGGTTTCAGTCGCGTTAGGGTACGCGCACCCTGACTCCGCGCTTGGAGTCGAGAAGTTCGTAGCCGTAGTAGGGAATCAAAATGATTACTTAATCAACTATTACAATGACGAGTATGACGGGAGTCCGATTACGTACACTCACCAGCGTGAGGAAAAAGGCCTTGCTCACACGTTACTGACTGTTGAACCCCACATCGAAAACGACTTCATGCTGATGTTAGGTGATAATATCTTCGACGCCAATCTCGGAGATGTAATCAAACGACAACAAGAGGATCGAGCTGACGCCGCGTTCCTCATCGAAAAAGTTCCCTACCAGGAAGCAGATCGATACGGTGTGTGATACCAACGATTATGACGAGATCACCAACGTAATCGAGAAACCCGAAGAGCCACCTTCGAATTTGGTGATGACCGGATTTTACACCTTTGCGCCCGCTATCTTCCGTGCCTGCCATCTCGTGCAGCAGTCGAACCGCGGCGAGTATGAGATCAGTGAGGCCATCGACCTTCTGATTCAGAGTGGCCGAACCATCGATGCCATTCGAATGGATGGTTGGCGAGTAGACGTTGGCTACCCTGAGGATCGCCAGCAAGTAGAGAGACTTCTCCGCGGCGAAGATTCTAACATGAGCGTCGAAGGGAGGTCTACCGATAAAAAGGCAGAAACGTAACACAAAGCTGATTCCGGTGTGGGGGATGGGGTCATCGAGGTAATTTCATAGCTTCTAACAAAATCAAAACTAATACAGAGAAGGCACCATCTAATTAGGCCAGTTTGAGAAGCGAGCAGTTCAGTGGTTTCGGTGTTCATGCTTAACCAAGAACTGCTCAGTGAAACGTTTGAGACGGCGAATCTTAAATGTCGGGAGCGTTCGCCGTCCGGCTCCACGCGACGGGGTGTTCACTTAAGGAGCCACGAGCAATTCTTCGCCTCTTCGGCGTAGAACGCTCACATCAAGCGATCTTTCAATGGGTTCATCGAGTTGCTGACAACGTTTCCGACCCGCCGTCGGCGCAGCTGACGCGGGTCGCAGTTGACGATACGCTGCCAAAATAAACGGCGAGTGGTCTTGACTGTATACTGCAATAGAGACCGACGCAAAACTGCTGCTTGGCGTTGCTGTGTTTGATCAGCATGGCACCGATTCGACGGCTGAATTTCTCTCTGAACTAGCCGAAAAACACGATCTCTCGGACGCAACGTTCCTCGTCGATGGTAACGGCTATCGGGCTGCCCTCTTTCGAATTGGATTGAGCGGTCAGCTTAAATATACAGAGCGAAACCGATTGGAAAGTGGTTTCACACGCCCAAACTGCGGATCGGCTGCTTCCACAACTCCCGGGTAGGAAGTCGGCGAAGCGTCCAATAGTTTCTTGCACAGTTTATGCAGTACTGCAACTATATGAGTCCATACCAATCGATCAACGAATATTTTTGAGGAGAAGCTAAACTAGACAGTGCCACAGAGAAGATACCATTTAATAGTAGAATAGGAATTTTTACTGAGGTTTAATTACCATCCAAGGGAGGAATCCTCGGCAGTAGTAAATGAAGTTGAGAGAACTGAGCTCGGAAATTTTCATTATAGTGCTGCTCACTAACAGAGGAAATCAAAAGTCGAAATCACCATGAACAACAGCCACTCAAAGCCAGACCGACCCCACATAATAATCTACATTCAAGATACTTTCTACTCGCGACATCTATCCTCCTAACCTGTGTCTGAATCCTCTCGTTGTTTGAATCTCACACAGCGCCGACGAACTTCTAGCACGTTAGCGCATCAGTTGGTCGATACCAACGATGCGGAGCGTCCGCCACCCCGTAATCGCGGCTGCGAGCGTCCCGATTACCAGTGCGATCGCTCCGCCGAGCAACAGCACTTCCGTCGGTGCTCGCACGAGGTCCTCGAAGCCGACGAGTCGCTCGGCGAGGTAGTTCAACGCGACCACGAACGGCGGCGTTGCGGCGACACCGAGGAGGCCACCGGCCACACCGAGGAGAACACCCTGTGCAGTTACCATACCGACGAGCGTCCGTGAGGATATCCCGAGCGCTGAGAGTGCGGCGAGTTCCCTGCTCTGCTGGAAGACGACTATCGAGAGGACGTCGAGCGTCAGGGCAAACCCCGCGACGACTGCGAGGACGACCAGTGCCCCACCGACTGCGATGATGATCGTGTTGTGCTGGAGAACAGACCGCATCTGCTCGTCGTTCGTTCGAACTGTGTACTCCGGATACTCCTGCTGGAGTTCTTGTTCCACCTCGTTTCGGTCTGCTCCGTCGGCCAGCGAGATAGTGATGAACGTCGCCTTGTCCGTCCCGGTCGTCCCCGTGACCTCCTGTAGCTCGCTCAGGTGCGTCGTCACGGTCGGCGCACCCAGAAAACTGGAGAAGGTCGACGAGATGCCGACGACCTCGAACGTGTTATCCCGCGCGCTCTCGACCGAGCCGCCGATGTGGAGCGTGTCGCCGACGTCCACGTCGAACATCTCTGCGGTTCGGGAGTCGATGATGACCGTCCCCGTCATCGGTCCCTCGTAGGTTCCATCGTCGTAGTGGACGTCCGACTGCTGGAATCCCGACCCCGCTTCGATGTCCACGAACGGCCCTCCGCCGGGGACGCCGACGCCGACCAGCGTTCGCGTCTTCCCGGAGCCGTTCCCGACGTAGACCGCCTGAAACGCCATCGGGACGGCTGACGTAACGTCGTCGCGGGATTCGATGTCTCGGGCCAGTTCGTGGGAGTCCAGGATGGACGGGCCGTATCCTGCTGGTCCGTTCGAGAGCGATCCCCCCGTGATCCAGAGGTCTCGACCCGACGCATCGAACTTCTGCTGGCCGGTCTCGAAGACACCGACACCGAGGCTAGCGAGGAGGGTGGTCGAGAGCACTGCGATGGCGATGCCGATGACTGCTAGTATCGTCCGTGACCTGTCGTGACGGAGTTGGGCGGTGGCGACTGCCACAGCTACTCGAATCCGGCTCATCGCATCACCTCCGTCACACCTTCGCTCCGGCGTTCCATCGCGAGCAGGTACGGCGCGACCAGGATTCCGATGAGGGCGGCGACGCCGAATCCGTAACCGACCAACAGGGGATGGAAGGTAGCGATGGGAACCGGCCCAACGACCCGAGTCGCTACGTAGTTCATCACCTGTGTCGTGACGTAAGCTAATGCGATACCGAGTGTGCCCCCGACGAGGGTCAACGCGAGGGCTTGTACCACGAGAAGGGCTGCCCGCGCCCGTCGAGAGAATCCGATCGCGGTCAGCGTTGCCAACTGTTCGCTGTCGGCTTCGACCTGCAAGCCCTGCGTGGTGGCGACGAATAGGGAACCAACGACGATCGCGATGATTAGCGCAGCTAACGCCATCGCCAGCGATAGATCGGAGTCGACGGCGTTACTGGCCGTGAACCCCGTCCGCGTCACGACGGTCGTACCGGGGAATCGGTCTTCCAGTTCGGGTTTCAGCCCGCCGGTGGTGGACTTCACGAGTATCTGGTCGGCCTGATCCGTAGATTTTGCTCCCGTGATCGCTTGCAACTCGCTCAGGTGGACGACCATCACCGGCAAACCGGACAAGCCGGACTCGACTGCTGCCGGTTCGACGGCGGTTGCTTCCAGGTTCTGTCCCCCTCCCCCCGAGAGGGCACTGCTGACCGTGAGATTCGCATCGGTCGAGACGTTCAAGCGGTCGGCCGCACCTTCCGAGAGGACTGCTTCGCCGGTCCACTCCCCGTCGTAACTGCCGTTAGTGAAGTACTGATCGCCAGGAGAGAGTGGCGCAGTCGGGAGACCTGCCACACGGTCGAGGCGGGACGACGGAATCACGCCGATGCCGAGGACGTACTCGCTTTTCCCCCCGGATTCGACCTGTACCACCGAAACGAGGATCGGTGTGGCGTATTCGATACGATCCTGCCGGGTGAGCGTGGCACTCTTTCGATGTACGTCGCCGAGCTGCGGCTCACCGGCGGAGACGACCATCGTGGACACGTCCGCCGATTGGGGAACGACCCAGTAGTCGACGGCATCGCTCCGGACGGTCGTTTCCTGCACGAGACCGAGTCCGAGGGCGGTCACGACCAGCAGGAGGGCAACGGCGACCGCAACCCCCGCGACACTGACGGCGGTCTGTCGCGGAGCGGTGCGGGTTGCTTTCGTCATCGTTCGGCGAAGAGCCACCCCGACTAACCCGCCCCACCGCGAAAGCCAGCTACCCATCTTCGACCCGTCCGTCGATGAGCCGTATCACACGATCAGTTCGGTCGAGTGCTCGTTCGTCGTGGGACGCCAGCAGCACCGCCCGGTCTGTCGCCACGTCTTCTAGCAGGTCGAGGATGATCGCCCCACTGTCGGTGTCGAGTTCGCCCGTTGGTTCGTCTGCGAACACGATGAGGGGGTCGCCCACGAGTGCGCGTGCGACCGCGACCCGTTGTTGTTCGCCACCGGACAGTTCGTTCGGTCGGTGGGTCTGCCGGTCACCCAGTCCAACTCGTTCAAGCAGGTCGGCTGCTCGCTCGCGGCGCTTCCGCTTGGGGACGCCGCGTTCGACGAGCGGGAGTGCGACGTTCGCACGCGCGGACAGCGACGGTAACAGGTGGAACCGTTGGAAGACGATACCGACCTGCTCCAGTCGCAGGCGGGTCAACTCCCGACGAGAGAGCGACGACACGTTCTTTCCCGCGAGCGTCACCGTCCCACTGGTCGGCGTATCGAGACCTGCGAGCAGGTGGACGAGCGTGGACTTTCCGCTTCCACTGGGCCCTGCGAGGCCGACGAAGTCGCCGCGCTCGATCGTCATCGAAACGTCAGAGAGTGCCGTCACTGTCGGACGGTTACGGCGCTCGTTACCGAACCGAAGCCACGATCCGCCGTCGCGTTGGTACGTCCGCCAGACGTTCGAACACGTCACGACCTCGTCTCTCGCACTCGATACTCTGGTCGCTGTCTGTGCATCGTCGTTCATCGACCCCCCCATACGAACTAGTATTCCGACGATATGGACACACTTAGCGTTTCAGGCCCCTGGCTGTCTGCCCTTTACCCTAATCTGTGGATATCCAAGGGCGTGTCTCGTTGTAGTTGTCTAGATAGCTGTTCGGATAGGTCCTCAGATAGCTTCCCAGAAATCTATCCGCAACTCCCCATCTTTTTGCTCTCGGCACGAGATTCCCGCGATATGGAGTATACGACACTCGGCGACACCGGCATGGAGGTCAGCAAGATCTGTCTCGGCTGTATGAGCTTCGGGTCGAGCGACTGGCGCGAGTGGGTGCTGGACGAAGACGAGAGTATGCCGATCATCGAGCGTGCCATCGACCTGGGTATCAACTTCTTCGACACCGCGAACATGTACTCGCGCGGCGAGAGCGAGCGCATCCTCGGGAAAGCCTTGGAGGGCCGGCGCGAAGAAAGTGTCGTCGCCACGAAATGTTACTTTCAGATGAACGACGACGACCCGAACTCGGGCGGTCTCTCGCGGAAGGCCATCGAACAGGAACTCGACAACTCGCGCGATCGCCTCGGGATGGACACCATCGACCTCTATCAGATCCACCGCTGGGACGACGACACACCTATCGAGACGACGATGCGGGCGCTCTCCGACGCGGTTCGGCGCGAGAAGGTGCGCTACCTCGGCGCGAGCTCGATGTGGGCACATCAGTTCGCGGACGCCCTCCACACCAGCGACCGCCTCGGACTCGACCGGTTCGTGACGATGCAGAACCACTACAACCTCATCTACCGCGAGGAAGAGCGAGAGATGCTTCCGCTCTGTGACCGCGAGAGGGTTGGCGTCATCCCGTGGAGTCCCCTCGCTCGGGGATTCCTCACGCGACCGCACGAGGAGTTCGAGGACACGACTCGCGGCAAGACCGACGACTACGCGCACCAACACCCCTACGGTGAGGGCGGTGGTGTCGAAGTAAACGAGCGCGTGCAGGAACTCGCCGCCGAGAAGGGGGTCACGATGGCCCAGATCGGATTGGCGTGGCTCTTCCACAAGGAGTGGGTGGATGCCCCCATCGTCGGCACGACCAGCATCGAACACTTAGAGGACGCTGTCGAAGCCCTCGATATCGACCTCTCGCGGAGCGATATGGCGTATCTCGAAGAGCCGTACGAACCGGTTCGCGTGTCCGGGCACGAATAACGCCTTCGTGTTCAGGGCACGAGTAAGCGGACATCGACTACGAGAGGTTCTTCCCGGTGTCGACGTTCCGATGCTCGTGTGCGCCGGCGCAGACGATAAGTGGCGATCAGTTCCGGTGGTCGAGCGAACCGCCAGCTTCGTGCCCGAGGCTCGGTTCGAGCTATTCGAGGAAAGTGGACACTATCTTACCGTCGAAGAACTGAAACAATTCAATCAGGTGGTGGGCGATTTCGTCGAAGGCCGCTGATGAATGTGTGCCCTCCATTCAGCACGACCGCTACAACCAATCGATGGACGAGTTTTGAAAAGGCCACAGGAGTAAAACTGTTGCGGAACGATGACGTGCTGTGGGGGTTACCATGGGTCAGCTATCCGACCACGTATCACGGCGACACGTTCTCGCGTCCGGGGGAGTTCTTCTCACCGGAACGATCGGCTTGAGCATCGCACGGCAGACTTCGAGTTCTCGATCCTCGAACGGAAGCCGTCTCCTCGTGGAGAATCCGACGAATCGTCCACACCTGTTCTCGCTCTCGGTGTCGAATCGACCGATCTCGGCGTACCGCGTGACGAACGAGCACGGGGAAACGAAGTCCGTCGAAAGCGGTGGTGACGGGTTCGGATTTCCGTTCACGATGCGGGCGACGCGAATCGAGCCAGAAACGAACACGATCTTCGACCGCGAGTACACCGTCGAGGCGGACTCCGCGCTCTCGCTTCTGTTGAAGG
Source organism: Haladaptatus rarus (assembly GCF_054177585.1). Classification (NCBI taxonomy): domain Archaea; kingdom Methanobacteriati; phylum Methanobacteriota; class Halobacteria; order Halobacteriales; family Haladaptataceae; genus Haladaptatus; species Haladaptatus rarus. Next base: position 205,129 of record NZ_JBPEHG010000005.1, read on the forward strand.
GGATGCCGGAACGAGGAGAACTCCTCTACACGCTCAAGCCGAAGTTGGCACACGAGACGACGTTCGTCTCGACGTGGGGAACGATGGGTTGCAGTTCTCGCTTCGATATCCATCTCAGTCCCACGGAGACACGGAGTTCGTGTGGCAGCCGACTTTCGGATTTCGACCGGTTCGACGCCGGGAAAGAGTACACGATAACCCTCTAGTCTTAGAAACCTGTACTTGCTCGACCCTGAGTTCGGCTCTGTTAGCCGGAAGGGTAGAAAGTGGCAGGCCTCTACTAGCACGCAGGCGAGACGAGCAGCGGGGAATCCAAGGTGCAGATGTCGTCCGAACCGAGGTGCGTCTCCATGCAACTCACGCAGGTAATAAAACAGATAGAGCACGCGTTCGCGCCAGTTCGAGAAGTGATGAAACCGATCCTGTCCAATCCGACGGTACTCGGCCTGTGGGCGGTGTTCGTCCTCGCGTCTGTCGGCGTCCTCTGGTGGGACATTCGAAAGCGCAATCAGGCCCTGCCGTCGCTGATGAAGTTCGTCTGGGCGCTGGTCGTGTTGTACTCCGGTCCGTTCGGGTTGGCCATCTACTGGTACTCGGGTCGAACGCAGATATCACACGATTCGCTGTGGCGACGTAGCTTTCGTTCGACCGCCCACTGTTACTCCGGGTGTGGCGGTGGAGAAGTCGTCGGGCTGACGGCGCTGGTCGGCGTGCTGGCGGTCACAAGCATACTGTGGCAGGCCGCCGGTACGTTCACGCTGGCGTACCTCTTCGGGTACGCGCTGACCGTCGGCCCGCTGATGCAGGAAGGTGTCGGGTTCAAAACGGCGGTCATGGACGCCTTCTACAGCGAGACGCCGTCGATAACGATCATGGAGATAACGGCCATCGGAACCGACCTCCTGATCGCAGGCGGTGCGGAGTTCGGGTCGCTCCTGTTCTGGGGCGCGCTCGCCTTCTCGCTCTCGGTCGGTTTCGTCTTCGCGTTCCCGGTGAACGTCGTGCTCATCCGACTCGGCGTCAAAGAAGGGATGATGAACCCCGCTGAGATGGGACAGGGGAACCGCGGGAACGCACAGGCCGCGGATTGAACAGCAGTTGTCGGCGCTATTCTTCCCGTTGGAGTCGTTCGCGCCGTTTCTCGAACTCCTCTTCGGAGATGTCGCCGCGAGCGTAGGCCATCCGTAGTTCTTCGAGCGCGCGGTCACCCCCGCCGATACCTCCGTTGCCACCCCCACCCGCGAGCATGCGGTACGCGAGGTAGCTGAATCCAACGACGACGAGGAGCGGAACGAGCATCATGAGCCATCCCAACAACGGCACCTGTCCGCGGAACCCCGGTCCCACCATCGACCCACCCATCACACCCATCAATGGAGCCACGAACGCCAACAGCAGTAACGGGACTAACAGCAGGACGGCGAGAACGACGAGGAAGATTCGGAGCAACGAATCACCGTCATCTGTCGTAGCCATGGTTCGTACTTCGACCGTGACACGAATAACGGTTTCCTCGGTACCGATTCGGAGGATTTCCCCACCACCGTTAACTCCGCACCGGACGAATTTGGCTCGACGCATGTCCTTCGATTCCGACCGAGTCACGACCGTCACGTTCGACTCCTACAGCACGCTAGTCGATGTCGACGCGGCAGAGAAAGCACTGGCCGAGCGCGTCGAGAACCCGGAACCCGTCTCGAAGCTCTGGCGCGCCCGGTCGCTCGAATACACCTTCGTCGCCAACCATATCGACGCCTACCAGCCGTTCTACGAGATGAACCGGGACGCGCTCCAGTACGCCCTCTCTGCCAACGACGCCGATATCTCCGAAGACGAGCGCGACGAGATACTCGCCGTCTACCACGAACTCGACGTGTTCGACGACGTGCGCGATGGCATCCGTCGCCTCCGCGATGGGGGCTACGACTGCTACGTCCTCTCCAACGGCAACCCAGAGATGCTAGATTCGATGGTCGAACACGCCGATATCGGTGACCTCCTCGTGGACACCATCAGCGCCGACGAGATAGAGACGTTCAAGCCCGACGCGGAGCTGTACCGCCACGGCGCTGACCGGACGGGAACGCCTATCGACGAGATTGCCCACGTCACCGCCGGATGGTTCGACGTGCAGGGCGCTCAGCACGCCGGGATGCAGGGTGTCTGGGTAGACCGCAAAGGAAAACCGTGGGAACCGTTCGATGGCGAACCGGACTCGACCATCGAATCGTTCTTCGAACTCGCCGAGGAACTGGGTGTGTAGCGACTCGGTGGAAAGGCGTGTACTGATCACACTATTTTGTACTGACTGTACTGGAATGTACTGAAATATACTGGTCTACTCACGCCTTCGATTAGTCGGTCACTCGTGGCTTCGCCACTCGTTCCCGCCTTCACACCCCTCGCTACTGCTTTGCCCACTCGCCCCCACTTTCGCTTGCCTGCTGCTTATCGACCACCGGATCGTGGACGGGCGTGCCATAGCACGCCCGTCCGCCCATCTCGACCTTTGATTGCCACCGTTTTTGATGGCCTCCATTTGAATCAACGGACGGCCTTCGCCCTTCTTGCTAGTATCCAAAGTAGAGTGCCACTGGTCCCTTAGAAAACAAACTCTACCGTGGGTCACACCGGATCGAAGATGCGCCTTCTGTTCCGAACGCCGTTCGAAACAGAATCGTCGTCGCGCTCCCCGTCGTGAACTGACGCACGACCACGCTCTCCCCCACGTTCAGACTTCGTCCGAACCTCGCTCCGTCTCCGTACACTCGCAGAACTCCCTAGTTCTGTTAACCACAACCGAAGAAAAAGTGGCGTCCCTATAGGTACACATGAACGTCGTCCAGAGTCTCATGGAGGCCGCGAAGTTCTTCGGCGAGATGACGTGGAAGACGTGGTGGGCGCTGGTGCTCGGGTTCACCATCGCGGGGGCCGTGCAGGCGTTCGTGAGCGAAGAGCGGATGACGGACGTGTTGGGCGGTCGGGGGCTGAAGGAACTCGGTCTGGGGGGCTTCTTCGGCTTCCTCTCGTCGAGTTGTTCGTTCGGAGCCGTGGCGACGACGAAATCGCTGTTCAAGAAGGGGGCGTCCCCGGAAGCCTCGTTCGCCGCGTTCCAGTTCTCCAGTACGAACCTCGTCATCGAGATCGGACTGGTGATGTGGATCCTGCTCGGCTGGCAGTTCGTCGCCGCCGACGTGTTCGGCGGTATCCTGATGATACTCCTGCTGGCGGCCATCACGAAGTACGTCATCCCCGACTCGTGGTTCGAAGCCGCCCGCGACCACGTCCGTGCAGGCGACGAGGAGAGCGGAACCGTCCGCGACCCGGTCTGCGGGATGGACGTCGACCCCGATTCCGACGACACGCTCAGCGTGGAGACGGACGGTGGAACCGAGTACTTCTGCTCGGAGTCGTGCAAGCAGACCTACGTGAACCAGCAGGAAGACGCGACGTGGAAGGACAAACTGACCACCGTCTCGGGGTGGAAGAACGCCTTCCGCAACGCCATCGGCGAGTGGGAGATGCTCTGGGACGACCTCGTCATCGGGTTCATTGTCGCCTCACTACTCGCGGCATTCGTCCCGCGGTCGTGGTGGACGCAGTTGTTCACCCTCGCACCGCAGGGCACCGTCGCGTGGGTCGTCCTCGGCTCCGCGATCGGCGTCTTCGTCGGGGTCATCACGTTCGTCTGTTCGGTTGCGAACGTCCCCTTCGCACTCGTGCTGTGGACCTCGGGCATCCCGTTCGGTGGTGTGATGAGCTTCATCTACGCCGACCTCATCGTCCCGCACATCGTGGACATGTACCGCAAATACTACGGCAAACGGTTGGCTGCGGTGCTGTTCGTCTCCATCTTCGTCGTGGCGACCGTGTCGGGTATCGTCACCCACTACGCGTGGGCCGCGGTCAACCTGATTCCGAAGCAAGGTTCGACCAGCGGGTCGGTGCCACATACCTACACGACGGTTCTCGACGTGGTCTTCACCGCCGTCTTCCTCGCACAGGTGTACGTGACGTACTTCGAGTCGAGCGGTGAGCACGAAGAGATGGCTGCCCACGCCGACTGAATAGCTTTGCAGCTGCTTACGACCAGCTCACAATCTACGCACTAGTTCTTTCAGTTTTCGTCCGAGTTTCCGACCCAACCAGACGTAATCGTCGACTGGCGAGGAGTCACAGTTCGGCCCCTCGTCGATGTCGCAGGCGTCGTTCGATTCGCTCACGAGTCGATGTTGGCCACCTGACTACTTGTATTGTATCCCTACCACAAGACGAATTCGAGAATCAATTTAGACGTGGTCTACTGATACGGATGTATCGCCACGACCTGACGAGAGGATTGTACGAATCGACCTCAACTACTAACTATCTTCACTCTGTACTACTCGGTGATGTCCTACTACGACCAGCAACACGTAGCCGGAACGTTCGACGAAGTGGTCGAGCAAACGACGGACGCCCTCGCAGAGGAAGGATTCGGAATCCTGAGCGACATCGACGTGAGCGATGCGTTCGAACAGAAACTCGACATCGATGACTATCCGGAATATCGAATCCTCGGTGCGTGTAATCCGCCACTGGCAAAGCAGGGGATGGATGCAGAGCAGAACCTCGGTGTCCTCCTCCCCTGTAACGTCGTGGTCTACCAGTCCGACGACGGCGTCGTCGTGAGTATGGTCGACCCCGAAGCGATGCTTTCGATCGTCGACAACCCCGAGATGGACGACATCGCAGCGGAGGTTCGTGCGCGGTTCGACCGCGTTCTCGATACCCTCGCTGCCGAGTAAGGCGATCCGATCGCTACGACCCATCCTCTGCGAGAAGAGGACATGTTCCCTAATATGACAATATTACTTCCTTAAATACTTGCGAGTTCTACAGGGAATTGCGGTCGAATATGGCAACGAGTGACAAGATAGACACAGTCGGTTCAGAGAAGGACGCCGGGGGCGTCTTTTCAGATGAATCACGCCGTTCGTTCATGAAGAAGGGGGCGCTCACGGCGAGTGCACTCGCGCTCGGTCTCGGTGGCGTCGGTACCGCTGCCGCCCAAGATTCCGAAAACGTGCTCGTGTACACCTACGCATACCACCCGAACGTCCCGTTCCGCGTCACGAACGCGCTCGAACAGTCCACGGTCGTTCGCCTACTCCGCCGTCCCGGTGGGGGTGACGTGCCTGAGATCAGCCAACCCGACGACTACAACGGATGGGTCATCCGGTACGACCTCGGTGGTCCAGATGCTGCGATCACGGCGCTGATGTTCTCGCGAGACGCCACCTTCAGTCGCGGTGATCGACGGCGGCTCTCCGGAGACGCCACCGTCTTCAGTAGCGAACTCAACTTGCTGAGCACCACGACTCGGAGTAGCAGCGACTAGGAAGACACAGAAACAATATTTATGGGAGTGGCCTTCTCTCCTGTCGGTTTTCGTCGCTGAACGTGGAATCTAGCCCCTCCTCGAACTGGTTCGTCACAGTGACCGAGCGAACGCACTGGCGAACCCTTCGACTTCGTCCCAGTCGGTGTACTCGTAATCCCTGGAGGTGTCCGTCCCGCCGCCCGTTTGCTTGGCGATCTGTTTCATCACGAATCGTTTGAGCACCCCGTACTCACTGTATTTGAGCGCACCCGGCACGACCGCCGTGGCGTCCGGGTTCCACCCCGTCTCGTCCAGAAACTCCTCGACGTACTCCTTCGCTCGCTCCCACGCTTCCTCGCTCCCTTCGGCAGCGGTCAAACTCACCGAGAAGAACGCTGATGGTAGCTGGTTCAACTCCTCGGCGTGCTTCCGGACGAACCGGGTCACGTACTTCTGGTGTTTGCCCATGTGTATCGACGCGCCGACGACGACCGCGTCGTACTCCGGGAGGCTGAACCCTTCGGGCCGGTGTCTCACGTGAACGACCGCCGGATCGTGGCCCGATTCTTCGAGGACGCCAGCGATTCGCTCCGCGATGGTCGCCGACTGCCCTTCGGTCGAACCGTAGAGGACGAGCACGCTCGCCATCACCGCCACCCCCCTGCCTGTGTCGTCGTCTTCATCATCAGAGCTGACTTCACGCTTCGAGCCGAGACCACAGCTCCGCTGTTCGGTATCATCTCACCGTCCTTCGTGCTCCATCGGCTAAAACGTGTGGTGACCCTACTGGTAGCCAAGCGCCTTCAACTGGTTCGTGACCGCAGAGGGTGGTTCTGCCGACTCGCCATCGTCGTCCGCCTCGATGTCTTCGATGCGATCTTCGACCGCTTCGTGGAGGAAGCTGGCGACGTCGGAGCCGGCGAGGTCGTCCCACAGGTTCTCCTGTTCGTCCGGGTCACGGTTTCTGTCGTACAATTCCCGCTCTTCCGACTCGGTGTGGTAGATGTACGACCAGTCGCTCGTCCGGGCGCTCACGAGCAGTTCGCCGTCGTTCAGTCGCCGCGGAATCGGTTGTTGCGTGACGTGGTCGCCTCGAACCGCTACCGAGGTGACCGGCACTGGGTCAGGGTCACTCTGGAGGAGATTCTGTCCCGCGAAGTCGTGTTCGACCCCCATCGCATCACAGATAGTCGGCGGGATCAAGTCGAGACCGACCGCTCGTTCGACTCGCTCGCCGTCGGCGTCGGGATGATCGACGACCAGTGGAACGTGTATCAGCTCCTCGTAGAGCTTCGGATAGTGGGCGAGGTGGCCGTGCTCCATGAACTCCTCGCCGTGGTCGCCCGCGAGGACGACGCAGGCGTCGTCACGGAATCCTCTGTCCTCGAGTGACGAGAGTATCCGACCGACACTCTCGTCCACCTGCCGAATCGCCGCTCGGTAAAGCGTCTGGAGTTCCGAGAGCGTCGATTCACCCACCTCACGACCCAACCCTGCTCGCGCGTGCGCTCGAAGCATCCTGAGTGAGCCGACGCTCGCACCTGTCTCGTCCCGGACGAACTTCGGTGCGGGAACGTAGGGAGTGTGAACGTCCATGTAGTGAACCCAGAGGAAGAACGGTGGTTCCGCCTTCTCCACGAAATCGATGGCGCGTCGTTCCACGTCGAGCATCCGTGAGACGTTCCGCGCGCCGCCTTCCTGACCGAACAGTTGTCGAATGGGCGAGGCGGCAACCTGCAGCCACGCCTGCACGGTCGGATGAGCGGTGAGATACTTGCTGTAGAGGCTGTCGCCGGTTCCAGATGTGAACGTCTCGAACTCCTCGAACCCACGGTCGTACCCCCAGTGTTCGGTCAGGAAACCGTTCGCCCCGTTGAAACCAGCCGTGCCGATTCCGTCCTCGCGCAGTGACTCGGCCAGCGTCGGGTCTTCGGAGACACCGATACTTCGAGAGTCGCTGAACACGTGATTCGCTCCGAGGATGGACGGAAACGAGAATGGTGTCCAGTTTCCGTGGGCGAAGGCGTTCTCGAAGCGGGTGCCTCGCTCTCCGAGGGTGGCGACGACACCGTCCTCCGGAAGCGCGTCGGCTCGGAGTGAATCGACGGTGAACAGTACGGTCACGGGTATGTCGTTTGCACTCATTCTGTCGGTCGCGGCGAAACTCCGCTATTCGATGGTTCGTCACAGGGGTCAAATACCTTGCGAGCGAGCGTCACGGTATTCATCGGTTGCCTCTATCGTCCTCGTATCCATCCGGGTGGTAACCCCGGTTTCTCCTATCTTTTCGCCCGGTGGGACAGTATACCTTCTCGTTTACGCGACCGGCTCCAGCTTCGCACTGAAGTGGCGCAGTTCCTTCATTTCCGGTTCCTCGACGACTTCGAGACCGGTGAGTTCGGTTCGCTTCTCCGAGACCTTCTCGAACGTCTCAACGATGTGTTCCAGGTGGTCACGGAAGTACGAACGACGGGGGAGACAGAGTCGAACCAGCTGCGGGCGGTCTTCGCCCGGGAACGCGAACTCGCCGAGCTCGACGCCACGAACCCCACCTTCGCGGTAGAGTTCGCCGACGAGTACCTGTCCGGGGAACTCCTCGCGTGGAATCTCCGGGAGATACGCCTCGGCGTCCACGTACACCGCGTGTCCACCGGTCGGGGTGTAGATCGGCACGCCAGCGTACTGCAGGAGTTCGCCGAGTTCACGCACCTGCTCGACGCGCGATTCGATGTACTCCTGCGTGACGGCTTCTCGAAGCCCGACCGCCATCGCTTCGATGTCGCGACCAGTCAGCCCACCGTAGGTGGAGAACCCTTCGTAGAGGATTCCGCGCTGTCTGGCCTGCTCGAACAGCTTCTCGTCGCGCACGCCGACGAAACCGCCGATGTTGGAGAGGGCATCTTTCTTCCCGCTCATCACGATGGCGTCTGCGTACGAGAGCTCCTCGCGCGCGATGGCAGCGACGCTCGAATCCGCGAATTCATCTTCGCGTTGTTGAACGAAGTAGGCGTTTTCGGCGAATCGGCAGGCGTCGATGACGAACGTGGCGTCGAGTTCGTCGGCGACGTCGCGTGCCTCGCGGATGTTCTCGACGCTCACCGGCTGTCCCGCCATCGAGTTGTTCGTGATGGTGACGACGATCGCGGGGATGTTCTCGGCTCCGACATCGTCCGCCAGATCACGGACTTTCTCGGGGTCGAGATTCCCTTTGAAGGGGTCGTCTTCGTCGGCGTCCATCGGACAATCGACGGGGTCACCGCCGTTGTTCACGATGTGTGCCCGCGTCGTGTCGAAGTGGGTGTTGTTCGGTACGTAATCGCCATCGGAGACGAGGACCCCGTAGAGAACGTTCTCCGCCCCGCGTCCCTGGTGAGCCGGTACGACGTTCTCGAATCCCATCACGTCGGTGACGCTCTCTTCCAGCCGTTTGAAGCTGTCACTGCCCGCGTACGCCTCGTCGCCCCGCATCATCGCGGCCCACTGATCTTGACTCATCGTCCCCGTTCCGCTGTCGGTCAACAGGTCGATGAACACGTCGTCGGCATCGAGATTGAAGACGTTGTACCCCGCTTCTTCGAGATTGGCGACCCGTTCCTCGCGATCGGGAAGATGGATCGGCTCGACGACTTTGGCTCGATATGCTCTCATGGCCGAAGATGTGTAACCGGAGTCCTTAATCCTGCTGAGATAGCTTCGAACAAAGACGCGCGAAACCGGGGGTCACTCCCCGAATCTGGCCATCGATAGCTGATATTGTGGCTGCTAGTTCCACTCACTCGCTGTTCGAGGAAAACCTGAGAATCCCGGAGTTCGAACAGTGGAGTACGAATCTCGGCGTGGAGAACGAATATGAGCGACTCGAACACACGTGATCCCCTCGAAGAAAAACACGAACGCGACCGTCAGCAACGCATCGCTGGCATCAAACGTTGGATCGAGTACATCAAGACCCATTCTCCGGACGAGTGGGGCGAACAACAGAACCGACTCGTCAACTCGCAACTCGAATCTGCTCGCCAATCCGACATCGACGCCGAACACCGACAGCGCGTAGGGAACGCTGGTCGAGGCCATTCTCGGTAGTTTCCAGCGACGAAAGACGCTACTCTGAGGAGTTCGTCGAACAGCGGTGCATCTCGTTTTCCGTAGGACGAGCCAGACCGGTCAGTACGGGTAGTCCATCTGTGTCGCAATCGCGTCGCGCGTCTCCTCGTCCTCCAGTTCCTCGACGAGTGACAGGCCGAGGTCGATACCAGACGTGACGCCGCCCGCTGTCACGACTCGTCCATCCCGAACCACGCGCTCTTCGACCACCTCGCAATACTCGCCGAGTTGGTCGTAAGCGTCGGGATGGGTAGTCGCTCGCTTCCCCTCGAGGAAGCCCGCCGCACCGAGTAAGAGCGATCCCGTGCAGACCGAGACGACCCACTCAGCATCAGCACTCGCCAGCCACGAAACGAACGCTTCGTCTTTGGCGAGTTCGCGCGCAATGAATCCACCCGGCACGACCAGCATATCGTACCCCGAAAGCGGTTCGGCCACCACGTCGGGAACGATTTCGAGTCCGGCGTTCGCGGTGACACCCTCCGTCCGGGCACAGACGTCCCACGATACGTCGTCGCGGAATCCCATCGTATCGAGTCGGGTCAGTGGGTCGTAGATGCCGACGAAATCGAGCGCGGTCATGCCGTCGTAGGCGACGAAGGCGATGTGCATACGGATTCGTTCGGAGTCCGACTGCTTGGGTGTTGTCGTGGGTGTGATTCTCCACCCACTTCGATCACTCGTAGCGGAGTGCGTCGATGGGATCGACCCGTGCCGCACTCCACGCCGGGTAGAGTCCCGTCACCACACCGACGACCAGCCCAACTGCGATGGCGACCGGAACCACCTCGACCGCGAACACGAGGGGGAGGCCGACGTAGTCCGTGGCGAGGTATCCACCCATTGCACCGAGAATCACGCCGAATATCGACCCGATGATGCCGAGTAAGATCGCCTGCGTGAGGAACAACTGGAGGACGTCGCGTTTCTGTGCACCGACGGCTTTCATGATACCGATCTCCTTCGTGCGCTCGGTGACACTGACGAGCATGATGTTGGCGATGCCGAGCGCGGCGACGACCAACGAGACGACCGCGATGCTCGTGACGAACGTCGTCAGCGTCGTGAGCAGATCTTTCACCCGGTTGACGAGGTCGCGGTCGGTCTGCACGCGGACGGCGTACTCGTCCGGTGCGAGTCGGGTCGCGTCGGAGTTCGAATCGAGATATGACTGCACCGCCGCCTTGGTTTCGGGAATCGTCCCGTGATTCTCGGCGACGACCGTGAGAAGGGGATAGACGTGCTGTTCGGTGCCTTGCGTCGGACTCTCAACGGTCGAACTGTAGAACGGACGCGTCGGGACGTATATCCGTGGCCGTGCTGACCCTCCCTCGAACTGGTCGGTTCCATCCGAACTGTTGAGTACGCCAGCGACACGCGCGTCCACGGTCGTTCCATCGACCATCCGTATCGAGACCCGGTCGCCGACCGTCGCCGTGTCGTTGAACAACCGTGCGGCGAGGGGGTTCAAGACGACCTCCCGCTTTCCTTGCTCGAACGCCCCGCCGACGGCGAACTGCTGGTCGTCGAACTGTGCTGGCGTCGTGGCGACGACGTTGTTCTGACTCACCGTCTCTCCCTGATGGGCGAGCGCGACGACCGGGACGATACCCTGTGGGACGACGCTCGCTACGCCGTCGATCCGTCGAAGTCGCGCGATGTCGTGCTGGGTGAACACCGACTGTGCGCCAGCACCGGGTTGCCCGCCGGATGGCCCGACCCAGACGTACATGTTCGGTGTCTGGTCGCCCGCGACCTGACTGAGAATCTCGGCCCGAAGGCTCGTTCCGAGCGTGACGAGCGTGATGACTGCGGCGACACCGATGACGACACCGAACGCGGAGAGCGACGAGCGAACTCGATGGCCTCGAATCGCCCGCAGACTCATTCGAAGCGTCTCGCCGAACTCCATCACCGTGCCTCGCCGACCCGGCGTGGCGCGTCGATCTCCTCGATGCGCTCGACCGTGCCGTCGAGGATGTGAACCACGCGCTCTGCATGTTCGGCGATGTCGCGTTCGTGTGTCACCATCAGGATGGTGTGGCCGTCGTCGTTGAGCTCCTCGAAGAGCGCCATTATCTGTTGGCCCGTCTCGGTGTCGAGGTTACCCGTCGGCTCGTCGGCGAGGATGATGGCGGGGTCGTTCGCCAGTGCTCGGGCGATGGCGACGCGCTGTCGTTGTCCTCCCGACAGTTCGTTCGGACGATGGTCTTCCCGACCACGCAGTCCGACCCGATAGAGCAGTTCGTCGGCACGCTCCTGCCGTTCAGCGCGAGAGATGCCCTGAAAGACGAGCGGGAGCGAAACGTTCTCGCGGGCAGTCAGTCGCGGCATCAGGTTGAACGTCTGGAAGACGAACCCGATATCCTGTCCACGAACAGTCGTTCGTTCGCTGTCGGACAGGTCGGTCACTTCTCGACCGTTGATGTGTATCGTCCCATCTGTCGGGGTGTCGAGACAGCCGATGAGATTGAGGAGGGTGCTCTTGCCCGATCCACTCGGCCCCATCACAGCAGTGTACGAACCACGTGGAATCGACAATGTCACACCATCGAGCGCATGAACTGGCTCGCCGAGGAAGTACGTTCTCCGAACGTCGGTCAGTGTCACTGAATCGCTCGGCCCCCCATCGGATTCCGTCGCCGAGTGGCTGGCGGCCATATCCACTGTTACCATCCCGATTGCCTAAACCCTGGCCCATCTCACGCCATCTAGTCTGCGGAAAATAACCCGCTCGTATCAGTTGGATTCGGTCACGAAGATTGTATGTTCCCCCCACGCTCAAGCCGGGGGGGAACGACACTGATTTCGACGGGGGTGGTGGCCGTGGCTCACCAGTGACCAGTGCAGTCAGCCCTCGCCGGAGTCGATAGATATGACACACGTACCGAACGCCAGCTTCGATATCGTCGCACAGCTTCCTATTCCAGAGGCGCGGATCTTGCTCTCGACGTTCCTCCTCGTCGTGCTCGTGTTCATCGTCTGGGTTCTCTGGAAGACGGCACCACGGTTGAAACAGGAGGTCAACCCACGAATCGTGGACGTCGGCCTCCTCACCGTTACCGGACTCGTCGCGGTTCTCATCGGGCAGTACGCCCTCTCGCTCTGGGCGGGAACCGACCCAACCGTCCAGCAAGTCGATATCTTCTCTCAAATCACGTCGACCGGACTTCGGATCGCTATCACGTTCGGCGTCATCGCGGCGGCGTACATCGGCTCGGGGATGTTGATACGAGTCGTCGAACGGTTCACCACTCGAACCCGAGAGATATCGAGTCACCAGACCGAGGTCATCGCTCGGATCACGGAGGTCGGGGTGTACATCTTCGCCAGTTTGCTTCTTTTGAGCGTCTGGAACGTCGACGTTCGGTCGCTCCTCATCGGGGCTGGATTCCTCGGTATCATCATCGGTCTCGCCGCGAACGAGCCGTTGAGTGCCCTTATCGCTGGATTCACACTCATGTTCTCGCGTCCCTTCGAGATCGGAGACTGGGTGCAGATCGCTGAAGACGAAGGAATCGTCACCGACATCACGCTGTTCATGACCCGGATCGAGACGTTCTCCGGGAAGTTCGTCGTGATTCCGAACGACGTCGTCAGTTCGAACACCATCACCAACTACGGGCGGAAAGGACGCCTTCGACTCGAAGTCGAAGTCGGCGTCGACTACTCCGCCGACCTCCAGCAGGCTATCACCGTCGCAGAACGAGCGATGGTCGACCAGACCAGCGTCCTGGAGGTGCCTCGCCCCTCCGCTGTTCTCACTGAGTTCGGCGAGTCGGCGATCCTCCTCGAACTGCGGTTCTGGATCGACCGACCGAGTAGTCGTCGGCAGTGGCGCGCCATAACGGCGGTCATCGCAGCAGTGAAGACGACCTACGACCGCGAAGGCATCAAGATCCCGTTCCCACAGAGGGAGGTTGCGACACGGGAAGAGACCGGCGGATTCCGAGTCGTCGATGGACGAGTCGATAGCCCGGCCCAGTGACCATCGTTCCGGTCGATATCGACCATGTGTACCCTTCTGTTGATATCAACCGCGTGTACCGTTTCGGTCGATACTCACCCGAGTTTCTGCAGGCATTCGTGACAGTAGTTCGCGTAGGTGGGATTCAGCTCGTCACATCGAGGACAGTGAACCAGTTCGACGGTTCTGCGAGTCGTCGGTGATCGCTCTCGTCCGACTGCGTCGCTTCCGAACATGATCGCCGAGATGGGAGAATCCGGGATCGTTCCGAACTCCCCGTTCATCGTCCGATTGACCAGATCGTCGTCACGGAGCGCCATCAGTCCTCTCCACAGCCCGAGAAATAGAATCGTCGGCGCGACGGTGAGCACTGCCCCGACGAGCACGCGAAAGGCGAGTCCCACATCCATGCCATACGTTAGCGTGGGTCGATAATCAGGTTTTCGTCGTATCGTCTTTCGTCGAACTGCTCTTTATCACACCGCCGTTCGTCGAGCGACGTGCTCTCGTCACTCCTCTTGATACGGTACCGGATTACGCGTCTCGCACCGTGGGCACCGATTTCGGTATCTCTGGAGGTTTTCACCGCAGTACCTGCATGTGTAGGCCCCCTCTTCGTTACCGTCCGTTTCGGTCGTGGAACCGCGATTCAACAGTGTTTCCCCATTCAGCAATCTGTCCCGGAGGATGTACAGTCCCCCGATGACGACGACTGCGACGACGAGCGTCACGAAGAGGGTCGTGTTGTCCACGCCAGGGATGGACAGCGCACCACCTGTCGAACCCCCTCGGAAGAACCGTCTCCCCATCGAGAGAACGGCAAACAGTATCAAGAGCCGAATCAGACGCCTGCCTCCTAGCATCCTACTCGACACCGTGTCTCCCCGTTTTCATATGTTATCTCGGGAGTGAGTACGGATAAAGACTCGGTGAATCGAGGAATTCGTCTCGTCAGCACTCTCGATGGTTCGGAGGACCTGTCCCGTCGGTACTCCTGTGTCCTCGTCGAACCGGTCGATAGCGTCAGAAGGAGACCTGCTCGTCGAGTCGCTGTTCACCCAGCACGGGTGGTGTTCTGTCACTGTAGTATTTCCGACCGATGGCCAACTCTCCCACCATCAGGAAGATGTCTTGGCGAACCTCTCCCGGTGACTGGTACTTCTCGTCCCGCAGTGGGTCGAGGATCTCCCCGACTGATTCGGTTCCCGAAGCGAGGTCGAGTTCGTACTCTCCAAACGAGGCGACGAGTTCGGCGGCAGTGGTTGGATAGGAGATCGTATCTAGCTGGACGCCGAACTCGCCGAACTCGATCCCCAGGGCTCGCTGGTGTCTCGATGGTGACTCTTCCGTCATGGTTTCCCCCATCGAGACAGTGCACCCCCGAGCGGTAAACTGGTTGTGGCGAGGAATTCGACCGTGTCTGAAAGACCAATCGCTCTCGGACGTTAGTTCATGCGAACGCCTCGGTACACGTGGAATCTTCGACCATGATCGGGATGTGACTCGGCTTTACGAGCGGTGGACTGAAACCCATCGCACCCCTAGTTGCTCTACACCATGCCCGACCCCGCAACCGGCACCAAGGAGTGTCCCGTGTGTGGTATGGAGTACGACCGCCAGCTCATCGTGGAACGAGGCGACCAGTGGAACGACCTATTTCCGGGAACGCCCCTCGATTTCTTCTCTCGCTACCAGCGACGGTGTGCCGGTCGATACGACGAACAGAGGGATACCACGGTGCCAGAACGCAAACGAGCGGTGTACTTCCACGAGGGTGAGAAATCATCTCCGTTCGGTCGATGAAGCTTCCGTTCACGGAATACTCCACCTGCTGTGGCCGAAACGTTCCAACAACTGGGATGTAGCGGTACGTATCGTCCGTAACCGGACGAAGTAGGCACGTCCTATACAACCGATGCCTCTCTTTACGCCTGCAGAAAGGAGGGTCTATCGTTCTACAGGGGGATGATAACAATATTAACTAATAACTGTTTTGTTAGTAATGAGTGCGGAAATACTCGACACTAATCGTTTTGGCAGCAAATTCATGGCTGCTAGGTCGAATAATTTTTCCGTGAAACCGAACGACCACATCTGGTGGGATGAATCTCTTCCAACGAGTGGGGATTCACGGTCGTTACGAACCCACGGTAGCATCGCTGAAATCGAAGCTACCCCCGTGCAGGTGGCAGCGTGCTCTCGGAAGGGTTTCTGAATGGTCGGATTGTTCGGAGCCTTCGGAGACCGAAGGCACGGCTTAGAGACGCTTCCGAATATGCAGTGGTCTGAGAGAGAACACCCCTCTGCTTTCTCCGACGACCACGTTGCAGTGTCCAGTTCGTTCCATCCACTGCTGGTCGACGACCAGCCCGTGCAAACGACGGACGAAGACGTATCGATCTGGGTGCAGGGCGATATCTACGGCTTCGAGCATGATGGAACGTACACACAACGACCATCCTCACTGGACGTGCCGACGTATTGTACGAACCTGTACGAGGCATATGGTCTCGACTTCGTGGCCGGTCTCAACGGCGAGTTCGTTTGTGTCGTCTACGACCGGGAGGCGAGAAATGTGCATCTCGTCACCGACCGGCTCGGGTCATATCCGCTCTTTCATACGCAAAGCGAATCCGGAACGGTAGTGTGTTCGACCGACATCCAGAAACTTCCCACGTTTCCCGGTATCGACCCATCTTTCGACATCGATTATCTTACAGAATATCTTGCCCTCAAGCGTTCGTTCGGGGTGACGACTCCGTTGGCGGATGTGGAGAAACTCCCGCCAGGCACGGTGACTACCATCGACCTCGACACGATGGCTACCCACTCTGACCGTTACTGGCGACCCGAGTACACCCCGGTCGATGCACCGTTTCGATTCTTCGTCGACCGGTTCATCGAGCTCTTCCAGCAGATACTCGACGAGTGGGTGCGCGACGACCTCGACTACGGCGTGTTGCTGAGCGGTGGGAGCGATTCACGGCTCATCATGGCCGCGATGGAGAACTCCGTCGTCGGATTCCACATGAACGACTGGCCGAATCGGGAGTCGAGAACTGCGAGACGAGTGGCGAATGCCGCCGGGAACGAGTTCGTCTTCCTCCACCGCGACGATAGCTACCGCGCTCGGGCACTCGAACGAAATCCGCCCCTCTCCAACTTCGATGGCTGGTTCACGCAGGGGTATCCCACGGGATTCGAGGACGAGATCACCGATTCCGTGGACGTTCTGCTGTCCGGCCTGTACTCCGACACGCTGTTCAAAGGTCACTCAATCTCGTCGCCACGAGTATCGCTTGGCCGACTCGGGAAGGTGACACTCCCCATCGAAGATCGAATCGAGTCGGTCGACGAGTTCATCGACAACCTCGCAGTCGAGACGCCCCCGTATCTCGACCACGACCTCGAATCGGTGCTCCGCGAGAACATTTCGACGGACGGCGAGACCATCGACCACCACGGCGTTCAGTATCGGTCGCTTCGGGAACTCGTCCTCTGTAGCGACTACTATCCGCTGACGAACGACACGGAACTCATCTACACGAACAGTCTTCGCCAGCTTCGGCCCTATCGAACCCCCTACCTCGACAATCGCCTCATCGACCTGCACCTCTCGATGCCGGTTCGATATCGTCTCCGTCGGAACATCATCCACCGAGCCATCGAACGGCTCGACCACAGACTCGCGGCCATCCCTCACTCTGAGACGGGTGTTCCGGTCGAATACTCGTTCCCGGTCGAGTACGTCGGCAAACATCTGAACGCGCTCTGGTGGAATTTCTTCGACACCGAGGAACCGCCGGAACCGTGGTTCACGAACGGTCCGTGGTCGAACGACGCTGAACTCATCAGACAGCACAACTTCGTCGAAGAGGTACTCACAGGGCACCGCAAAACCATCGATGAACTGCCGTTTCTCGACTCAGAAGGTGTACAGCGATGCTACGACCAGCATCTAGACGGGCAGGATAACACCGTCGAGCTTTACACTCTGTTGACATTATTGCAGATGCCGGTTACGAGTTGCATATGCGATACGGACGTTCCCGTCGAGGAACCGATGGACAGTTCTCGTCACACAGAGTTACCATCTGTCGTCGCCACCGGCCATCGGAGTGATGCTCGATGAGCGACACCGACGGTCTTCGGACGTTGGTTATCGGTCTCGACGGTGCCTGTCTCCCCGTCCTCGAACGGTTCTTCGATACGGGCGTACTTCCGAACCTCGAACGACTGTTCGACTCGGGCGTCTCCGGACCACTGGAATCTCAGATCCCGCCCTGGACGCCGAGCGCGTGGCCCTCGCTGTTCACCGGTGTCAATCCCGGCAAGCACGGCGTCTTCAGCTTCCTCGACTACGACGGCTACGACTGGGACGTGGTCAACGGAAGCCACGTACAAGCGAAGACGCTCTGGGAACACCTCTCAGAGGAGGGATTTTCGAGCGTCGTCGTCAACGTCCCCGTGACCCACCCGCCCCGTGAGTTCGACGGCGCACTCGTGCCGGGCTACATGGCTCCTGAGTCCCCTGCCTGTCATCCTTCGGGCCTCCTCGACGAACTCCGAGACGAGATCGGCGACTATCGCATCTATCCGAACTCCGACGGCGTGAGCGACACGGCTGCCATCTCGGAATATCGCTCCGTCACCGAGATGCGCGGTGATGCGTTCCGGTATCTCGCAGACAGATTCGACCCGGATTTCGGATTCGTCGAGTTCCAGCAGACCGACACGGTCTTCCACGAACACCCCGGCGAAACCGATATCGTTCGAACGGTGTACGAGGCCGTCGACGAACAGGTCGGTCGAATCCTCGACGAGTGTGACCCGGACACCGTCCTCGTCGTCAGCGACCACGGAATCGGCGAGTACACCGGCTACGGGTTCTACGTCAACGAGTTCCTCGCGGAGCACGGCTACACGGCGACCAGACAGGGTGGCGATGGGATGCCTTCGTGGGTTCCCATCCGAGAGGGGCGACTCCGAGACGGTGACGAATCGAGTGACTCGTCGAACGACGAGCGCGATCTACTGAAGGAACTGACCGCGCTCGCCGCACGATATGGTCTCACGACTCACCGGGCGGGCAAACTGCTGGAGACGGTCGGACTCCGCGATTTCGCCGCGCGGTTCGTCCCCGACGAAGCGATCCGGGCGAGCAGCAAACAGGTCGATTTCGCCGCCTCACAGGCGTACATGCGAGCCAGGATCGAATGTGGCGTCCGCATCAATCTCGAAGGGCGGGAGCCGGAGGGCGTCGTCCCGCAGGAACGATACGAGTCCCTTCGGACGGAACTCGTCGAACTCCTCCGGAGTGCTGAAACGCCCGACGGCGACCCCGTGTTCGAGGAGGTCGCCCCCCGTGAGGCGTACTTCGACGGCCCGAAAGCGGACAAGGCGGTCGATATCGTCACGGTCCCCGCCGATTTCGACCATTTCCTCTCCGCCGAACTCACCGGACAGACGTTCGCTCCTCCTGGTCAACCGTGGAATCACAAACGTGACGGCGTGGTCGCCATGGCGGGTGAAGGCGTCCAGGGATCGCTCGATGACGCCCACCTCTTCGACGTGACGCCGACCGTTCTCGCGCTGTTCGGTCTCCCTGCGAGTACGGAGATGGACGGCAGTGTACTGTCGTGTGCCGAAGCGAGCGGTGAGCGAGCGTACTCGACGCGCCGGGAGCTAACGCAACGAGAGACCGACGACGAATCGATAGAAGACCGACTGACTGCGATGGGTTATCTTGAGAACTAATGACGATCGAGATACGCGAAGCGACTGGCGAATCGTTAGACGAATGGAACTCGTACGTGGAGCGCTCGGCGCACACGACGCCATTTCACCGGGGTGAGGCGTTAGCACTCCTCGCACGGACGGCGAACGCCAGATTGCGCCCCCTCGTCGGCTACAAGGGACAGGAACCGGTCGGCATCTTTCCAGTGTTCGAGACCACGACCGGTCCGTTTCGGATGGTCTACTCACCGCCACCGCACCTGGAGGTGTACTTTCTCGGCCCGGCCCTGCTCAACTTCGAGAAGCTCAAACAGCGGAAGACCGAGCGTAGACACCGGGATTTCATCGAAGGCTGTCTCGACTGGATCGACGAGGAACTCGACCCGGATTACATCGACGTTCGAACGGTGGACGGCTACACCGACCTCCGACCCTTCACGTGGAACGGGTTCGACGTGTCGCCGTCGTACACGTACATCCTCGACCTCACCGGGGACGACCTGTTGATGCAGTTCAGTCGGGACGCCCGGAGCAACATCCGAAGTCGGGACGAGGGTGACTGGACGATTCGAGAGGGTGGCGTCGAGGGCATCGAGACCATCATCACGCAGATCCAGAACCGCCACGAAGCGCAGGAAAAAGAGTACCGGATCGACCCTGCCTTCGTAACCGAGTTGTACGAACGACTCCCGAAGGGGCAAGTCAGACCCTACGTCTGCGAACGCGACGGCGACATCGTCGGTGGTATCGTCACGCTCGAAAACGACGACACGATCTATCGGTGGCAAGGTGGTGCGAAACCTGACGTCGACTTCCCCATCAACGACGTGCTAGACTGGCACATCATCCAGGATGCCAAATCGCGCGGACTGTCACGCTACGACCTCGTCGGTGCGAATCTCCCCCGTCTCTGCCGATATAAATCGAAGTTCGGTCCGGAGCCGGTGGCCTACTACACTGCCCAGCGAAAGACACAGCGGATGCAGGCGGTGACCGGTGTCTACCGCCGACTTCCGAATTCGCTCAAAGCGTTCTCGGAATGACCTTCAGTTCGTTCGATATCTGACCATCCTCCTATCGAAACAGATGATCAAGAAACCTGTCTCCATTGAAGGAAGCATGCATCGACGATCGTACCTCCTCGGAACTGCTGGCGTCCTCGGCGCGCTCGGCAGTGTCTCCGCTGCACTCGCAGCCGACGACGAGAATCCTCCCGACGACTTCGAGCAGGGTGACATCCACCAATCGGGATTCGTTCTCGAACAGGGCGACACTTGCGTTCCCCTGGCCATCGTCACGTCGAACGAGGACCTCAGCGTTGAGGAGTTCTACGACTATCGCTCGTCCGACACCGACCCGACCGGCTGGTACAGCGCCTACGGCCCGGCAACGGCTCTCGAACAGCCCGGAAACACGATCCTCTATCTGTACGACGGCCCGCAGGGAACGAGTCTGGTGGTCATGCACAGTAAACGCGGTGCCGAAAGCGGCGGTGCGGTGACGTTCAACTTCACGGGTCTCCCTGATGACGGCGAGTGGGCGGTCACGGACGACCAGTACAACGCTTCCACCAACTACGACAACTTCGAACGATCGAACGGTGACTGGTCTATCGACTGGACGTGGGCCACAGATCCGAACCACGGTGGCGGTGCCGACGGCGGTGCCTACCGAGGCGTGACGACCGACACCGAGTTTCGAATCGACCCGGCGTTCAACGAGGAGGCGGAACTGTACGGAGACCACTACGAAGGTGAGGTAAAGCAGTGGAACGCCCTCGCCGCCACCCCCGAAGAGTACGGGTGGGTGTCGCTGGACATGAGCCAACCGGTCGTTATTCGAACGGGCGAGTGCGACCAGTCGGGGCTTCCACCGACGGTCACCACGACGGAGACGACAAGGACGACGAGGGAAACGACGAGAACGACGACGGAATCGACGGAAACGACGAGAACGACGACAGAGACGACAAGAGCGACGACGGAAACGACGGAAACGACGAGAACGACGACCGAGACGACAAGGACGCCGACCGAAACTACGCTCACGTCGACCGAGACGACGAGTACGACGAACGCACCGTCGTCCCACTCGACGACCACCGACGGTAAGGCCGCCGGGCCGGACGGGTCGAAGACGACCACTTCGCCCGGACAGGACGGTCTCGGCGTGATCGCCGCACTCGGTAGCGTACTCGGTCTCGGCCTCCGAGAACTGGTTCGCCGTGAGGAGTGAGGCTGAGAGGACCTTGAGTCATCTCTCGTCTCCAAGAGGGCACTCACCGCAAAGGACAGCGGCGGGTGCTCCCGTCTCCGCTCCGCTGTGACGACTCACTCGGTGACGATCGGCCCGTCGTACTGCCGGGCGTCCCACGCGACGAAGGCCCGGGCGAACCGAGCGAGAGCGGTGAACACGCGTTCGACGCGGTCGTTCGCCGCCACAGCCTCGTCGAACGCGTCTAGCCAGCCGAGATTCTCTATCACGGACTGCTGAAGGCCACGGAGGTCAGCAGCGGACACGTCGGCATCCGGTGCGTCTGTGTACAGGGTTGCTTCGCGCGTTGCGAGTGCGCTCAGGAACTCGAACTGTGCCGCGAGATGGTCGGGTATCCCGTCGCCACGCTCCGGGACGAACCCCGTTCGGGCGTACTGGTGTGCGATTCGAGCGGCCGGGTCGCCGAGGAGTTCGCCCGCCGTCCCGACGTCGTGGTAGCGTGAGTCCGACTCGAACGACTCGCTCGGACTCTCGACGTACGCCGACGCGAACGGTGGAACGTAGTAGCTCCCGGGGACGACGAACAGGTTGTCGTACCCTACTGCGAGCGCCTCACGCTCGAAATCGGCGGCAGACAGCGGTTCGACGTCGATGTCCACCGGGAACTGCTCGGCGAGTCGGGCGAACACGTCTTCTTCCATCGCACTGGTCAACACGTCCATCTCGCCGTCGAACACCGCCGCAAGCAGTGCGTACGTCTGGGCTCTTGCACGAGCGAACTCGGCTGCCTCGCTCGCATCGCCGTTCTCGACGACCGTCGACGTCATTCGAGGCCCTCCACTTCGACGTACGCGTCGTACTGTGCGTTACTCCCCCCGACCAGGTCGCTCAGACCGATATCTCCGAGGGTGCTGTCGAGCGGTTGTAAGAGGTTGACGGCGAAGCCGGCGTCGCGTCCCTTCGCCAATCCCGGGTCTTCGCGCATCGGCTCGTCGAACCGGTAAGGAGTGTGTCCGTCCGGTTCGACCGAGTTCATCGTCTCGCCGTCGACCGTCTGTTCGGTCGCGCCGTCACCGGTACGGCCCCAGCCCCACATCGTCCCGACGACGCCCGGACGGATGCCGTTCGTGACCATGGCGATACCTTCGACGCTTCGCGTTTCGGCCTCGATTCGGATGCGATCTCCGTTCTCGATGCTGCGTTCGTCCGCGTCGACAGAGTTGATCCACAGTGGGTTCTCGGGGCGGAGCTCGCGAAGCCACGCCGCGTTGGTGGTACGATGTGACCCCTGTGTCCGCGGCTTCCAGTTGATGAGCCTGAGGGGACGCTTGGGCTCCTGCGTGCTCGTCACGGGCGACTGCACGTCACCGTTGTAATGGACGACGTCCTCGACCCGAGGCAACGGGTCGAATCGCTCGCCGGTGTAGGAGTGTTTCCCCTTCCCGGTGACCTCGCTGTAGAAGTCGACCCGCGAGCCCAGTCGATATCGCATGTGCTCTCCCTCGTATCCGTTCGAACGGTCGCCCGACCGCCCGACGTAGTCGTAGTCGTGGCCTCGCTCGGCGAACGCCGCGGCGTATCCCGCGGCGGGTTCTTCGAACCGGCCGCCGCGGTTGAGCACGGTGACGACCTTCCGCCACTCTCCGGGTTTAACCGCTTTCCGCCACGTCTCGATGTCGAACCGTTCGCCCAGTCCTTTCTCGTGTGACGCGCGGAACACCCGGAGTTCGTCGTCACTCGCGTCTGCGACCGGGTCGCGGTCGTAGGCGATGTTCGCGGTCAGTTTCACGTAGAAGTCTTCGGCCCGATGTAATGGCCAATCGTTTCCGTCGGCATCGGTGATAGCTCCCTCACCGACGCCGGGGAGGTCGAGTTCCTTCCAGATGTCGATGAGAACGTCTTCGGCGGGACGGGCATCGGGAACGACGCTCACCGCTGGCTGGCTGATCTTCTCGACGGCGAGCCGGCGGTTCGGGTACGTCCCGAAGTTCTCCCACCGCTCCAGGTACGTCGGCTCCGGGAGGATGTAGTCGGCGTACTGGCTCGTGTCGCCGATGACCGTGTCGAACGCGACCACCAGGGGAATGGTATCCTCGTCCTGCAGGACGCCCGGTACCTTATCGCCACCTCCGATAGCCATCACGTGGTTGTTCGAGTATGGTCTGATGAACAGTGCGTTCACCCCGTAAGGATAGCGGTCGTTCGCACTCCCGTACAGTTCCTGTGTCGCGTACGGCGGTGCAACCGGGAACCACGGCCGCTTGGCGGGATAGCCGCCGTCGCGCTCGAACAGCGACGTGTCCTCGTAGTTGATGCCACCGCGGAGGATCGGGATTCCCCACGGTTTGTGACCGGCCGGAACCGTTTCGAGATCGTACCGACCGCTCGTCGTGTTGAAGCCTGCGTAGGGCGTCATCTGACCGCCTTTCCAGTCGTAGTTGCCGATGAGGTGCTGGAGGATGGCGATCGCGCGGGTATTGTAGAATCCATTCGAGTGCTTCGCGGGACCGCGATAGGCCATGATCGCGGCCTTCTTCCCGTGGCTCGTAAACTCGTCGGCGAGCTCTTCGATATCCGCGACGCGGACCCCTGCCATCTCGGCGTACTCCTCGAGACCGTACTCGAAGACCCGTTCTCGGTACAGCGTCCAGACGCTCTTCACCCGGTTCCCGTCGATGGTAGCGTCCACCTCGAGCACGCCGCTCGTGGCCTCGCCCGCGGGTGCTGGCTGGCCGGTGTCGGCGTCGAGGACGACGAAGTCGTCGGCACTGTCATCCGACTCGAGACCGAGGTCGCTGGCACGAGCTTTCGGCCCCCCATCCTCGTCGACGAGGACGAGGTGTGTCGCGTCGCTCCACGTGGGTTCGTCGTCCGCGTTCGCCGCCTTTTGATTCGGGTTCCGGAGGTAGGTCTCGTCGTAGCGTTCGTGCTCGATTATCCAGCGAGCCATCCCGTGCGCGAGTGCGCCGTCCGCACCCGGCTCGACGGGCACCCACTTCTCCGCTTTCTCGCCCGTCTTCGAGAGGCGGGGATCTATGACGTCCATCCGCATGCCGTCCTGGATCGCGTTCGTCAGCTTCGGTGCGAGCCAGGTTGGGCCCTTGTTGGCGACCATCGGGTTCGTTCCCCAGGCGATGATGTATTCTGCCTCGTCGATGTCTGGGTACTGACGTTTCTTCTTGGCGGCGTACGACCGGACGTTCCCCATGACGCTCGAAAGCCCACAGGTGCCCGCGTGGTGGATACTGTTGACCGACCCCAGTCCCTGACTCCAGAGTCGAGCGCGGATGAAGTTGCGTCGGAACCCACCGACGTCGACGATCTGGTTGGCCTTCGGCCCGAGATCGGGATGGTCGGTGTCGATGAGCACGCCGTCGTACTTCTCGTCGAACGCCTTTTTCGAGATGTCGCCTGCCTGGACGGCCTCCCAATCGGCCATGACTTCGTCCTTGGGTGCGTACCCCCACAACTCCTCGAGTCCGGGATGGCCGAGTTCGTCGTCACCGCCGACGATGTCGCTGATCGCCTGCTTCCAGGTGACGGTCTTCCACTCGCCGCTCCCGCGTTCGCCGACGCGCTTCATCGGTTTTCGAACGCGGTAGGTGTCGAACGCGGTCTGGATGCCCGCCTGGCCTTTCAGACACATCCGACCGCCGGAGAGCGACCAGCGGTTCGTCTTCACGTCGCCGGTTCCGTCCAACGCACCCATCACGACGTCCTCGGGGTCGCTCTCGTAGGGCACCTGGGAGAACGGCTGGGTGTTCAAGAACGAATACGGGTTCCCGGCCAACTTGCGGACGAGCGAACTGTACTGGCCAGTCCCGCTGTCGTCGGCGATTCGCACCTTGATGGGACAGAACGTGTTACACTGCCCGCAGGTGGTGTGGATAACGTCCGCGGCGTCGTACTCTTCGTAGTCGGTGCCGACGTAGTGTTCGTTCTCGTCGGCCCAGAGGTCGCCGACTTCGAGGTTCGCGCTCAGACCGCCGAGCAACGAGACGGCACCGAGACCGCCGGCCACCTTCACGAAGTCGCGGCGGGTCGTCGCGGTGTCGGACGTAGACTGGTCGTCAGGTGTATCGTTCGAACTCATTCGTGGTCACCTCCGTCGAGGGGAGTCAGTGGTAGTAGTTCCGCACCGATCGTGTACAGCAGCAGTCCGACGGCGATCATTCCCGCGCTCGTCGCCCATTCGACTCCCGTCGGGAAGTACGACCCGTGTGGGAGCCCCTCCATGACGGGGATGATCTGTGGCGGAACGACGATGTTGAATCGCACGCCGATGATGCCGACGACGACGCTGAGGCCGGCGACGACCATCATCCACGGCGTCCGGCGGGACGAGCGTCGTGCGAGCAGTCCGAGCGGGAACACCCAGCCCAGTCCGACCATCACCAACCAGAACGACCACGACATTTCGCCGAACAGCACCGTCTGCCACGTTTCGACGTCCGCCGGGTGGAGACTGGTCAGTGCGATGAGCGCGTCGATGGCCGTGAACGCCACGTCAACCAGGATGAACACGCCCAGCATCTTCGCGAGCCGGTCCAACAACGCGAGGTCGATGGCGTCGTCGGTGAGCAGTCGGATTCGGAGCACGTACAGCATCATCACGAGCGCCGTACCGGAGACCACAGCGGAGACGATGAATATCACCGGGAAGAGGCCGCTGTTCCAGTAGGGGCGAGCTTTCGCCACCGCGAACAGCACGCCCGTCCCCCCGTGGACGAAGAAGATGGCGAGCGGAATCCCGAGGATACCGACGCGTTTTATCCACGTCCGGTCGGTCACCCGACTCGCATCGTCCGTACCAGTCCGGCCGAGCGTGAGCAGACCGGCGAGCCTCGCACGGAATCCCGACGTTTCGGCGGCGATTCGCGCCAGGTCGATGCGCATCGAGAGATACAGTTCGGTCATCAGGACGAGGATGTACGCGACGTACGCGTGAACCTCCCAGGACAGGGGTGAGGTAAGCTGCCGGTAGAGGAACGGGTGATACATCCTGTCCATCCGACCGAGATCCGTCCAGACGAACAGCATCGCCACCACCATACTGATTATCGCCGCGAACAGCGCGTCACGGTCGATCTTGTGCATGCCGGAGACCTCGAACACGTTCGCCATCGTGCTCACGAGGAAGGCTCCAGCCGACAGCCCCACGAAGTAGATGTAGAATGCGACCCACGCACCCCACGGCGTGACGCTCGTGAGGTTGGTCGCGGCCATTCCACGGTCGATTCGAAGCCACATCGCGTACCCACCGATAGCGAGTACGACGGCGAGCAGCCCATACCAGGCGAGCCGAATCCGACCATCGTTGAAGCCGGATTCGAACTCGAATCGGGTCGATGTTTCTGTTGCCATTGTTCTATTTCAAGTAGTAGACGTTCGGGTCGGTGCCCTCTTCTTCTTTCAACTGGAACGCACGTGAGGAGTTCGCCATCTGTGCGACTTCGCTGTCCTGGTCGTTCAGGTCGCCCATGTTGCGGGCATCACCGACACAGGTCTCGATGCACGCCGGTTCCTCGCCGCGACCGAGGCGGTGGTAGCAGAAGGTACACTTTCGGACGTTGCCGATGGGGGATTTCTTCCCCTCGCGTGACCCCCGGTCGACCCCGTACTCGGGACTGGTAATCTCGCCGTCTTCCATGAACTCGTCGCCGTAGTCCTCGCCGAAGTCGAAGTAACGCGCGCCGTACGGGCACGCGATGGAGCAGTAGCGACAGCCGATACACCGGTCGTAGTCGATGTTGACGATACCGTCGTCCATCTTGTACGTCGCGCTGACGGGACAGACCTGGACGCAGGGCGGATTCTCACACTGCATGCACGGTCGCGGCAGGTTCGTCCGCGTGACGTTCGGGAACTCGCCGTGTTCTTCTTCCACGACGACGTTGTACGAGACGCCTGGCGGTGTTCGATTCTCCGCTTTGCAGGCGACCGTACACGAATCACAGCCGACGCACTTCTTGAGATCGATGACCATCCCCCACTTCGTGTCGTCGCCCTCGCCGACGCTCTCGATCTCTGCGGCGACGGTGTCCATCGACCCGACGGTACACTGGAGGTTCTCGGCCACTTCGGGGGAGACGGTCTGGCCGTCGGCTTGCCGGTCGATGGCTGGATTTGGCGTCTCGTGATAGACGTTGCCGAACTCTGCGGCCGCCGCCTCGTCGTACTTCTCCCAGTACTCGTCGCCGGTCATCTCACCGCGACTGACGCGCTTTGCGTCCTCGGCCATCGACAACCCGAGCTCGGTGCTGTACTCGGTCTTCTCGAGTTCTTCGACGGGGTCTACCGTCTCCGTGTCGACCATCTCGTCCAAGTGTCCCACGTCGGGGACGCGCGGAAGTGGTTGACTCACCGCGACCACCCGTCCACGACTTCGAATCGTTCTCTCATACAGGTAAACGTAGGTTGGGAAGCACGGTGAGTGTACTACCGATATGGCGGGGTATCGAAATTCGGCACCCGAACAGGGAAAGCCACCGTACCAATACACATTGGAAGGGGGAGCCGATGCGGGACTGACCGTTCGCTTTCCGTCATCGACCGGAGGTGGATCGACGTTCGAAATCGACCGATTTCGATATCGATTGGGAACAATTCTCCGCTTTTTCAGACCATGAGAATGGGCAACAGCATGACCTTCTCGGGGTGGTTAGTCTCGACTACACGCAGAGTGCTCGTCGGCAGCGCACCCGTCGACCGAACCAATCCCAGGCCTCACCTACCATGCCAGACCCAATCATCACGACGTCGATCCTCCTTCGTCTCCTCGGCGTCGGCTACTCCATGATCTTGCTGTATCGTGTTCGAGATGCACGGTTCGGATTTCTAACGGCGATGCTGTCGTTGATGGCGATGCGCCAGTTTTTAACCCTTCAGTCGGGAGGGGCAGGTCTCCAGGAGTTACCCGGCCTCGCCGTGAGCGTCTTCGGTCTGCTCACCGTCTACTACCTCTCGCAGTACGTCGAACAAGAAGGATGTACCAAACGAGAGATCCAGACGAAAAACGAACAGCTTCGCGGGTTCCGCAAGGCTATCGAGCACGCCGGACACGCTATCTTCATCACGGATACCGACGGGACTATCACGTACGCTAACCCCGCCGTCGAGTCGATAACCGGATACTCTCGGGACGAAGTGCTCGGCAGTACGCCCGCGATGTGGAACTCGGGTGAACACGACGAGACGTTCTATACCGACATGTGGGACACCATCCTCGACGGCGAGGTGTGGGACGGTGAGATTATCAACGAACGAAAGAACGGTGAGCTGTGCTGGGTGGATATGACCATCGCTCCTATCACGGACGAAACGGGCACAATCGAGCGATTCGTCGCGGTCGACACGGACGTCACCGATCGGAAAGAGCGTGAGTTACACATCCAGCAGCAACACGAGCGTTTAGCGATCCTCAACGATACGAACGAGATCATCCGCGACGTCAATCAGGATCTGGTTCGGGCGACGAATCGAGAGGAGATCGAACGAACGGTCTGCGACCGATTCGCGACCGCAGATCCGTACGCGTTCGCGTGGGTCGGCGACCGGAATATGGTGAACGAATCTATCGCTCCCCGAACGTGGGTCGGAATCGACGGTGAGACGTTGCACTCGTTCGTCGATTCGATCAACGACGATGACGGTACGCTCATCTCCAGGGCGATAGAGACAGGTGAGGTACAGGTCGCGACCGACCTTGCTGACGGCTGTGATAGATCGTCATGTTCGTGGCGACGGGCGGCCAACGAGAATGGAAGTGTATCCGCAGCCGCAGTACCGCTCGTGTACGACGAGACCTTGTATGGGATACTCGAGATTCATGCGACTACGACGGACGTATTCGACGCCATCGGTCGCGACGTGTTCGCCGAACTCGGTGAAACTATCGCTCATGCGATCAATGCTGCCGAAAGCAAGGCGGCACTCGTCAGCGACAGCGTCGTCGAACTCGAATTCTCGCTCACCGACTCCGCGTGTCCGTTCGTCGACCTCTCCACGCGTGTTTCCGGTCGACTCACGCTCGAACGAACGATCTCGAACGAGGACGGACTCGTACATCAGTACTTCTCTGTCACGGACGTCGACCCGGCAAAGGCACTCGAGCAGGTGTGCGAGGCACCGAGTGTCGACCACGCGAACCTCGTCTGTGAGTCGGACGACGACTGTTTGGTTCGAATCGAAACGAGCCGACGAACGGTCGTCACCGAACTCGCGGACCACGGCGCACTCGTTACCTCGGTCACGGCGAAAGACGGGGAGGGACGTCTCACGGTCGAACT
Source organism: Haladaptatus rarus (assembly GCF_054177585.1). Taxonomy (NCBI): domain Archaea; kingdom Methanobacteriati; phylum Methanobacteriota; class Halobacteria; order Halobacteriales; family Haladaptataceae; genus Haladaptatus; species Haladaptatus rarus. The sequence continues at coordinate 234,800 of NZ_JBPEHG010000005.1, forward strand.
TCCCAGGACGGCGAACGTTCGGGGAGTGGTCGAGGCCCTTCAAAACGCCCATCCGAGAACCGACCTCCTCGCGTATCGGGAGCGTGAGCGACCGGTCGAGACGAAACAGGGGTTCCGGGCGACGCTTGAGGATTCACTTACCGACCGTCAGCTGGAAACGCTCGAAACCGCGTACATAAATGGTTTCTTCAAGTGGCCTCGCCAGAATACCGGTGAGGAGATCGCCGACGTGATGGGGATATCGCAATCGACGTTTCTCCAACACCTCCGCGCTGCGAACCGAAAATTACTCGATACTATTCTCGACGACGAGCCGGTTCCCTCGTCTCGACGGTCATCACACCGGTGATGTCTTCCTGCTCCTGAAACACGTAGACCGTCGGACTCACGAGAATCGGACTCCGATAACCGGTTCGGCGAGAGGAGTACGTTCAGCAGGGTCTATCGAAACCGAACGTATCCGGCCCAAATCCCGAGGTCACTCGAGCTAAACCTGATCCGTCTCTGCGGATCGCTCCGAGTTCCGAAGGGCGGCGAGCTGTTCCAACACCACGTCGGTGGACAGTGTCGTGTCTTCGTAAGGGTCGGTCACAGCTTCGAACGGTGCCGAGCCGTCAAGTGCGGCTGTTCGTTCGACTGCGCGAGCGAACCGGGAGGAGAATATCTCTTCCAGTCGTTCGGCGGCCGTCTCGGGTGAGACCCATTCGTAATCGTCGTGTTCGTCGTTCAATTCGACCTCCCTGTCGTCCGTCTCACACCGATAGACGAGCGTCACCAGTGGATTTCCAGTCTCACTGTCGATCCATCCGCCATACGCCGCCTCGACAGGTGGCCCGACCCTGGCGTCGACGCCGAGTTCTTCCCGAAGTTCGCGCTGCAGTCCGCCGACGAGCGTTTCTCCAAACTCGAACTTCCCACCCGGCGGTTCCCAGTGGTCGTCGACCTTCGTCACCAGCACCTCTCCTTCTGGTCCGAAGAGGATGGCTTTCTGCGTGATCTTCCCGACGTACGGCTCGCGGTTCTCGGACATCCGTCTGATATCAAATCAGGAGAGATAGTTCAATCCGTTGGTCTTTCAACCCTACTATCGAGTTGCCCTCTATCGAAAGCTACGGACGCAGACGCCGAAGAACCGACAGCAGCCGATACACGACCGAGTTCCGTTCGTAGTGTCGCCAACCGCGAATCCCGCCGGAGAGGGTCTTCACGTCGTAGTTTTGCTCGTCGAGATAGTTCGTGGCTCGGCGTGCGACGATTCCCGCCTTACAGACGGTCACGACCTCTCTCTCCCCTGGAATCTCGTCCAGATGGGCGTCGAGAGAGTCGGTGTTGCCCTGCCGCAGGTCGTGATAGACGGGGGCGTTGTAGCTTCCGTCGATACGACCCGATTCGTAGTCGCTCTCCGGTCGAATGTCGAGGATGAACGGCTCGTCGCCCTGCTCCAATCTCTCACCGAGGGCCGCCGGACGAATCTTTCCCATCAGGTTCGAGGTGGGACGGGAGCACTTAACGCGTGTCGGTTTTCGGCGTAGCTCGGTTATCGTTACTGTTCACGGTGATGTCGTTCGGACTGCTCGGGCAGTTCCAGAAAAAGTCCCCCGAAATCGGTACGCCGATCACCCGAATCGGAGCGAGACACCGGAGCCGTTCTCCGGGTACTCCCAGCTGACGTTGTTGTACGGGCAGGCGAACCGACAGGAGCCACACTCCAGGCAGTTCTCGTAGGCGATGACCGGGAGACCGTCCTCGCCTTTTCGCCAGACGTCCGCCGGACAGACCGTCGTACACTCGTAGGTGTCACATCGCTTGTCGCAGATGCCCTCGACCTTCACGTCGAGGTGAGACTCGCCGGGGTCTTCGTACTTGACCGTGTAGAGTCGGTCTTCCATCGACTTGTTCTCGATATTCGGGACCCCGGGACTGCTCTGGGATTGGCTCTTGCTCATGATAACATCCTCCGGTATTTCCACGCACGTTTCGCCGCTCCGCGCCACCCGCCGGCAGCGTCGAGCAGGGTGTCTTTCGCACGCTCGGTGTGCGTCTCCTTCTCCGTCCGGTCGACCTTGAAGTACTCTGCCTCGGCACTCGCCAGGGCTTCCGGCAAGTCCTTGAACAGGAACTGCCTGTCCTCGGCGAGCATGGTCTGGAACCAGTCGTACCGCTCCAGATTCTTCACGACGAAGGAGTTCCCGAGATACGTCTCGTATGGCTGGAGCACACTCGCGTCCGACCGGCCCTTCGCCGCCGCCTGGACGATAGCGCGGCCTGCGTGATACCCGCTTTCGACAGCCATGTTCGTCCCTTCGAGATGGACGCCGTTGTTGAACACGAGGCCAGCGGCGTCACCGACGATGACACAGCCGTCGTGTACGAGGTCGGGCATCGCGTCTGCACCGCCTTCCGGGATGGTGTGTGCCGAGTACTCGACCAGTCGGCCATCCCGGACGAGGGGTGCGACTGCCGGGTGGGATTTGAACTCGTTCAGCGTCTCCTCGGGAGTCTGTCCGACTGCCGCGTCCGCGATGCTGTAGGCGATCCCGATGCTGACGGTTCGCTTGTTCGTGTAGATGAAGCCCCCACCGACCGCGCCACCGACCGCGCCTTCGCCGAAGTAGTTGTACGCCACTCCGGCGTCGTCGGTGAGTCGGAACCGCTCTTCGATGGTATCCCGGTCGAATTTGAGCACCTCTTTCACCGCCACAGCAACGTCTTCGCGCTGAGGTCTTCGTTTCAGCCCGGCTTTCTCGCTCACGAGCGAGTTCGCGCCTTCGGCCAGCACCACGACCGGTGCGAGTAGCCTTCCATCCGGACGATCCGTCTCGACGCCGATTATCTTCCCTCGTTCGCGACCCGTCGCGTCGGTCTGGTTCGCGCCGCTGTCTCGAACGAGACCGGTGACGGTCGTCTCGGTGATGAGCGTCGCACCGGCTTCGACCGCCTGCTCGGCGAACCATTCGTCGAAGTCGGCGCGAAGCACGGTGTAGGAGTCGTTGTGTGGCTCCTCGCGCCACTCCCCCGGTCGCATCGACAGGGCGGTTTCGTCCGACTCGCTCAGCATACTGTATCGCTTTTCTGCGACGTATCGTTCGAGGGGTGCGCTGTCGAGGTCGGCCAGGTCACGGATGGTGGGCGTGTATAGTACGCCACCGAACATGTTCTTCGTGCCGGGCGACGACCCGCGTTCCAGCATGATAACGTCGAGTCCTTCACGGGCCATCGTCAGCGCGGCGGCGCTCCCTGCGAGGCCAGCACCGACGATGATGGCGTCGAATTCGTTGTCGTAGCTCGGTGTGTCGGTCATGGCAGTACCTCCGGTTTCGGAGCGAGTTCGTCTTTCACGAGTTCGGTCAGTTTCGGACAGACCTCGAAGAGGTCGCCGACGATACCGTAGTCTGCGTGGTCGAAGATGGGCGCGTTCGGGTCGTCGTTGATCGCGACGACGATCTCGCTATCGTTCATCCCTTCGAGATGCTGTATCGCGCCACTGATGCCGCAGGCGACGTACAGCGTCGGGCGCACCGTCTTGCCGGTCTGACCGACCTGTCGTGCCGGTTCGACCCAGCCTTCGTCGACGGCTTCGCGGCTCGCGGCGACTTCGCCACCCAGTGCATCTGCAAGGTCCTGGATCGGCCCGAAGTCACCTTCCGCACCCGCACCGCCAGCGACGATGATGTCTGCGTCCGTGATGTCGGTCACGTCGCCGACGACGCGCTCGATGACGCGAGAAAGCGTATCGTCTTCACCGACGACGCACTCGACGTGTTCGATGTCGCCGGTTCGACTCTCGTCGCTGGCGGCGGCGTCGAACACGCCGGGACGAATCGTCGCCATCTGCGGGCGGTGGTTTTCACACTTGATCGTCGCCATGGCGTCACCGCCGAAGGTCGGTCGCCTGGCCAGCAGGAGACCCTCTTCGTCCACGTCGAGCTCCGTGCAGTCGGCCGTCAGCCCGGCGTGGGCCGGAACCGCGACCCGCCCGGCGAAGTCTCGTCCGGTGTGCGAGCCACCGATGAGCACGATGTCGGGTTTCCGTGTCTCGACCAGCGAACGGAACTGGGTACCGTAAGGGTCTGCTCGGTACGGTTCGAAGACGGGGTCGTCGGCCACGAGCACCTTGTCCGCGCCGCGAGCGATGGCCTCTTCTGCCACCGAATCGACGTTCTCACCCATGACGAGCGCGACGAGGTCGTATTCGTTCTCATCTGCCAGTCGGCGGCCTTCGCCGAGCAGTTCCCACGACACTTTCGCGGCTTCGCCGCCGTGTTGTTCGACGAATACCCAGACGTCTGCGTACTCTTCGACGTCGATATCGACCATTCAGACCACCTCCTGGATGTGGCCGAACAGTTCTTCGGGCGAGTCGACGATCTTCTGTTCGCGCTCGACCGGGGATGCGGTGTCCATGCCACCGACCTGCGTCGGGGAGGCAGCGAGACCGACCTCGTCTTCGACCCCGATGTCGCTTGCAGACCACTGCTGCGGTTCGAACTCGGATTCGGCGTAGATCTTCCGGTGTAATCCGGCGGTTCGTGGCTGGTTCTCACCGAACTCGTAAGCGACCACGACGGGGAGTGTGGCCGCGACGCGCTCGTACCCACCTTCGACGTCGCGCGTGGCGATGAGTTCGCCATCTTCCGGTCGCGGTTCGAGACCTTCGGCGTAGGTGAGCTGTGCCCACTCGTTGTGTGCCGCGATGCCCGGCGGCACCTGTCCGGTCGAGGAGTCGGTACTCTCCTCGCCGCAGATGACCACGTCTGCTTCGAGTTTGGCTGCAGCGCGTGCGAGCGCGAGGCTGGTCGGCCACGTATCGCTTCCTGCGAACGCTTTGTCGGTCAACAAGACGGCGTCGTCACAGCCGAGTGCGACCGCGGTCTTGAGGATGTCTTCGGCCCACGGCGGACCCATCGTGAGTGCCGTTACTTTGCCGCCGACTTCGTCACGAAGCGCGAGCGCCGCTTCGAGTGCGTTCCAGTCGGGTTTGTTGAGTACGGCCGCTGCGTCGGCACGATTGAGGGTCCCCGTGTCGGGGTCGATCGAAACGTCGTCCGCGTCAGGTACCTGCTTGACGGGGACGACTATATTCCATGTCTGAGTCATTTGTATCGATGTGGGTCGGTGATTTCGCTACTACGTACTGGGAATCATCGCTAACAGATAGTAAACGCCGAAGCCAATTCTCAAACGGCGGGAATCCCCGATACAGTACTGCGATGCGGTTGTTTGGTGTCTTCAGGAACGAGATGGTTACGCACTCCCTATGAGCCGGTGGACTCGATACACGCACGTCATACTCTTCGTGCCGTGAGCCGTTTCGTTATCGAATCAGATGCCCATCCAGAACACAAGTGAGGAGAACGAGTCTTCCTCGGGCGACCACCCCACCTGCAATCGCTGTGAAGAACGTGCGACGGTCGAAGTGACCTGCACCCCTATCGAACGCGCCGCTGGCAAACCGATCGATTCGACGGCAACGTTCACTGGCCTCTGCCGGGGCTGTCTGAACCAGTTTCGCACCGACCTCGACCTCTCGTTCGGGATGCTCTTCGAACGCTCGTCCGACACCGGCCAACGCCGTATCACGGTGAAACGACTGTAGCAACGGTTCTCGAACCGATTCTCGCGCCGATTTTAGAATCGATTCAGCGGTGCAGGACTCTGCACCTCTCTCGTTTCGGCTCGACCTCGACCGACATCACCGAACTCGAACATGTTCGTGGAATCATTTCTGTGGCGCAGGCCACTACAGACGAGTAGGAGTTCCGATGCAACCGAAAACGAAACTCACACGCCGGAACGTACTTCAAACGACTGCTGTCGCTGGTGGAAGTCTTCTCCTCGCTGGCTGTCTCGGCAGTAGCGGCGCGAACGAACCCACCGATAGCGAATCGGGTGGCGACCAGACAGACGACACGACGGAGAAGTCGTCCGACGATTCGTCGGATAAATCATCCGACGGCTCGTCCGCGTTCGGTGACTGGTTCGAAGACGTACCGAACTACGACAGTGTCTCCGACGAAACCGGCACGGACAAAGTCACGGTGACGGTCGGTGCGGACGCGAACAACGGATTCACCTTCGCACCACCTGCGATCAAAGTATCGACCGGAACGACCGTCGTCTGGGAGTGGTCCGGGAAAGGTGGTTCACACAACGTCGTCGATCAGGACGGCGCATTCGAGAGTAAGATGGTCGGGGAGAAGGGGCACACGTTCGAACACACCTTCAGTGAGGCCGGGACGTACAAGTATTATTGTGAACCGCACAAAGCGATGGGGATGAAAGGCGGTATCCTCGTCGAATAACTTACTGTAGCATACTCTCTACGAACCAATCCACGATCCGTCCCTCGGCTCGATGGAGGATATCGCTCGCCGTGGCTTTCGTGATATCCATCGATTCTGCGACGTTCGTCAACGTCGCCCGCCGAGGCGTTTCGTAATATCCCTGTTCGACAGCTGCGAGTAACACTTGTTGCTGTCTATCTGTCAGGATTGAGTCGCTTTCGTTGTCACCGATGCTTCGAACGTAGTCGATATCGAACTGGATTCCCGATTCCTCCAGCCGTGTTCCGAGTGCGGAGAGTCGACTCGTCGACGTCGTCAGCTCCCAACTCGCAGACCCCTCGACGACCTCGAACGGTGTCTGTAACGGCACGCCGACCTCCCAGACTGGATCTAACAGCACGGGATTCGTCGTCTCGACCTGTAACAGTGCTTCGTCTTCGTCCTTCCAGAGCAGTTCGAGCGACGCGATATCTTCGTCGCGCTCTATGTCGGCGATCATCGGAACGGGATTTTTCGCCGACAGTTCGAGAAGCGCGACGCTCGAATCGACCCCCGACAGAACGGTGATGACTTTGAAGACACAGTCCGGGTGGGCTTTCGAGACCTGAGATATCCACGTCTCGTCTGGAATGGTGATGGTGAATTTGGCTCGTGGCACTCGTTTCCTCCGTCAGTAGCGCGTAGGGGTCACACGTGCAAAGGGGCGATTCCTAACATGTTCGTACGCCACCGACTCGTTCGCACGAACCGTTACCCGTCGTCCGTGACAAGGAACGTACACGAGAGGTACACAAACAGTATGCAATTACGAAACAACCCGTTCTTCGTCATGGCGGCACTGTATCTGACGGTCGGACTACTGGCCGTCGTCGGTAAACTCGCCGTCGGAGTCGATTTCGTCGAACCACTCACGAGACTTCGCTGGGTGATGATACATCTGGTCACTATCGGTGCGTTGACACAGGCGTTGTTCGGGGCGCTGCCCCATCTCATCGGAAGTGTTGGAGAATCGACTACTCGTCTCTCGCCCCGACTCCGCTGGGCGCAGTGGATCTCCCTGAACGTTGGCTATCCACTCATCCTGTACGGGATGACGACCGGTTCGAATCTCGTGGCGGTCACGGGTGCGACCATCGTGCTATTCGCGTTGGCGCTCCTGATGGTCACGGTGTACCGGGTCAGTGCGGGTTCGCGTAGCGAAGGGCTGATTCGATATTACCGCGTCGCCCCGTGGTTTCTCGTCACCGGCATCCTCGCCGCCTTCGGAATGTTGCTCAACCTCCACGGTCCGGGTGGCTACTTCGGTTCGATAGAAGCACACGTTCACGCGAACGTCTGGGGATTCCTCGCGCTCGTCGTCGCTGCGACACTCCTTCACCTCGTTCCGGTACTGGCGGGAACGGAACTCCGTTATCCTCGTCTGAAGCGCGTCACGTTCTGGGGCATCACCATCGGCGCGGTCGGTCTCGTCTCGGGCCCGTGGCTGGCGATGCACGTGTTCACCTTCACGGGACTCGCGATCTACGTGGTCGGGACGATCGCACTGTTGGCGAACATCGTCGGAACGAAGCGAGCGAGCGGCTGTACGAGAGACTCCCGAGTCGCGCATATCATGGGTGCATACCTGTGGCTCGTCTTCCCGGTTCCGTGGGCGCCTCTCGTGCTTCTGTTCCCGAGCGCAGTCCCCGGTCAAGCCATCGAAACGGCGGCCATCAACGGGCTGGTCTTCGGCTGGATGCTCCAGTTGGCGATGGCGTTCCTGCCGATCGTCGTTGGCGCATTCGAAGATGCGGACGGATTCGTGAACCTGAAGAGTGCGGTCGAGTCGAGTACCTACGCTCCATCGTGGGCGGGCGTCGTCAGCATCAATCTCGGGATGCTCGCTCTCTGGGCGACGGCGTTCCCAGCGCTTTCGACCGTCGCGGAGATGCTCAGCGTGGCTGGCTTCGCGCTCATCGCCCTTCCGTGGGCGCTGTTCGTCGTTCGACTGTGGCAGGCCCTCATCGCCGAGACCCCACGCAGTCGGCGTGGAGAACCGACTGATGCGTCGGCATCGCTCGGTGACTGAACACTGCTGAACGTCCATTCGTTCGAACCGACGTTTCACTTCCGAACCGTTTCGAGTTCGCCACTCGATTCGATCCCCTCTTCGAGGCGGCGAAGGTCGTCGACGGTGTTGACGTCGGTGAACGTCGCAGAACCCACATTTTCCGGAAACTTCTCGACTGGAACGACGACGGAGTCCAGCGGTTCGACGACCGAGAGCAGTCGGTAGTTCTCCTCCCGAAGCGCGGTTCGACACGCGGAGGCGAGTCGAGCCGTCCGATACACTGCTTGCGTGGGTTTCAACCAGCCCCCACGACCGCGTGGAATGGCCGCATCGTGACCCACAGCGCGTTCGAAGAGATGGTCGAGGAGTTCGGGCGAGACGAGCGGATTGTCACACGCGACGACGGCGACGTACTCTGACCGAACGTCTCGCGTTCCGGCGGCGATACCGGCTGTCGGCCCGAGGTCTGGGACGGGGTCGATGGCCAAACTGTACTCTTCAGTGCGACCGGTCAAAGCGTCGGTGAACGATGCTACCTGGTCTGCTCGGCAGTTGACGACGAGCCGATCGACGACGCGGTCGAGTCGTTCTACGACGTGTTCGAGAAGCGGTCGTCCGTCGAGTTCGGCGAGTGCCTTGTCGCCACCGTCGAATCGCGTGGCGTAGCCCCCCGCGAGGACGACTCCAACTCGTTCGTCGGTCATCGATTCGTCGGATACTGCGTCCGGAGTATCCACGTCTTCGGATTCGGCCGCGCGACCTCGAACGTCTCGAACGCTTCGCGTGGATCAGAAACCTCGGCGAGTTCTGCCAGATAGCTCCGAACCGGCGCGGGGTCGCGGTCACTGACCAGAACGAACTCCTCACCGGGTTGGCGTTCCGTGAACGCCGTCTCGACTCGTTCGTGGCGTTCGTTCGGTGGTACGTCTCGCAGATCGACCGCATCGTCTGGTATCGAGACGTTCCAGATCTCGTCCAGCCGTGACTCGACGCGGTCGCCGAGCGAGCGCATCTCGTCCCCGACGGCTCCGGGTTTCGGTGTGGATTGGAGGTCGCTGCTGAAGGGCAGTCGCGTGAGGACGGGCGTGTCGAGGGAATCGAGTGGTGACTGGTCGGGGAAGAGCGAATGTTCGTCGCCGCAACTCGGGCAGGTGAACGTCTCCATGTTCACGACCGTTCCGAGCACCGGAACGTCGTTCTCCTGGAAGAGCGCGATACTTCGTTCTGTGTCGGTGACTGCGGCGTGGAACGGCGTGGTCACGAAGACGACGCCATCGACGGGTACCTCCTGAAGCGTCGTCAGCACGATATCGCCCGTGCCCGGCGGGAGGTCGATGACGAGCGTATCGCGGTCTTTCCAGGCCGTCTCCTCGAACAGTTCGGTGAGGGCGTCGTGGGCCATCGCACCGCGCCACGCCAGCGGTGCACCCTCTTCCATGAGTCCGACGCTCATGACTTCGAGGCCGTCCGCCGCTATCGGCAGCGGGTTGCCGTCGTCGTCGGAGTACACCGGCCCGCTAACGTCGAGGAACGAGGGGACGTTCGGGCCGTGGATGTCGGCGTCGAAGAGACCGACGTTCTGTGTCTCGGCGAGCGCACACGCGAGATTGACGGCGACCGTGGACTTTCCGACGCCACCTTTGGCACTGGCGACGGCGATGATGGTGTCCACGTCTGCGACGCCGGATGACCGCCCCTCGGTCGAAGGTGCAGCGTGTTCGACGTGTGCGCTTTCGACGCCATCGACCGTGGAGACGGCGCGAAGAACGGTCGAGATGAGGGCGTCACTTTCCTGTGGCTGGAAGTCGGAGAGGTCGGCTTCAACGGTCACGTTTCCGTCCTCGACGTCGATGTTCTCGACGATTCCGGCATCGAACACGTCGATGTCGAGGTTCGGGTCTCTGACCTTGCGTAACTCTGCTTCGATTCGATCCGTGAGGTTCGATTGGTCCTGGGGCATCAGTTGCTCGTCGTCATGCGTTCGGTCGTCGGTTCGTCATCATGTGTTTGGTCGCCGATTCGTCATCTGTTCGGTCGTCGGTACGCGACCACGAGTTCGATTGTCGATACGCGGTCACAGATTCGGCTGTCGGTTCAGCACGTCTTCACCGGGAAGCCCGGTCGTCATCTCGTCCAGTGGGCCGCCGAACTGTCGTCGGAACGTCCCCGGATCGACCGTGAGTGCTCGTGCGGCAGTGTTCCGGACGATCTCTGGTGCCTCGTCGTCGTTCGCTAGCTTCTCCAGCGCGTCCTCTGCTCGCTCGTCGTCGATCCCACCCAGCATGTGTGCGACCCACTCTCGAACCCGCTCGCTTGGGTCGTCGACGAGTCCGAGGAGGTGTTCGAGCGAATCTTTGCCACGAAGTTTGAACAGCGATATCGCTGCATTGCGGCGGACGGCGTGGTGGCCGTCCTCGAGTCCCTCTTCGATCCGGTCGGCGTAGGAATCGCTGTCGAGTCGGTCGAGTGCGACGAACGCCTCCGCGCGAACCCACGGGTCTTCGTCGTAGCTGATCGCGATCGCACCCTCTTCCGCCCGTTCACCGCCGAGTTTCGCAAGGGCTTCGACGGCAAACTGCCGGACATCGGCGTCCTCGTCGAGTCTCCCGGCCTGTAACAGCGTGTCCACGACGATCTCCGAGCGGGACGCCTCTGCGAGTGCGAGAGCGGCACGGCGCCGTTCGACTGCATCGCCGTTCGTGAGTATCTCCAGCTTCGTTGCCACCGATTCGTCCACCAGTGGCGTGATGTCGCTCGCGGCGAGTTCGCGCTTCGACGCTTCGCCGATGGTGATGTCACGACTCACTTCGATGTCGGACAAACCTTCGGGATGCTGACCGAATCCGGGACTCTGCTCGGGATGTACTTGCGGGTCTGTCGGCCCGTCCGTCGCCTCCTCGGGGTCTCTCACGTCGAGTCACCTCCCGAGGGTCGGACGAGGAGTGCCAATCCGAGTACGACCGCGATGGCTCGGGGAATCGTCGCCGGGACGCCTGCGACGAGCATCAGTCCGGCACCCAGACCGGTCGCGGTGTGTTCCGAGCGCAGCCCACTCAGCAAGGTGACCGTCCCGCCTGCGACCCCGAGAACGATCACTACGAGTGCGGTGCCGACGGCGGCGAGACCGACGAGCGTGGCGGCTCCAGTCACGAACGGGACTTCGAGCCCCACCTTCAAGAGTAGACCGCCGACCGCTCCGCCAACTGCCCAGTCGAGCCAGCCCGGTCGAACGAAAACCGGCGTGAAGGCGAGACTGAACAGCGCGAGTGTCGAACCTGTCGGTCGAAAGTGGGCAGGCAGCACGCCCATCGCACTTCCGAGCGAGAGGACGGCGGCGAGAAGCACCCCCAGTGCGACCACCGAACGGCGAATCGCTCGATATCCTCGGGGGCGTCCAAGTCGTGCGCCCACAACGAGCGCACCGCCGCCGACGATGGCGACCAGTGCGGGAATCGCCACTGCTGGCGTGATGGCCGCCAGCGCACCGAACACCGCAAGGAACAGGAATCCCGTCCGTTCGATCTCGTTCTCGGAGCTCACTGCGAGCAGGAATCCGGCGAGTACCGGTCCGAGAAGTGCCATCGTCTCGATGGTCGGCGTCACGTCGGAGACGACCGCAGGCATCGAGAGGGGTGCGTTGCGACCGATTCGAATGGCGCTCGCAGACCCCACTGTGGCGAGTGCGAGTACGCCAGCAGCTACCTCAGACGAAACCGGAGTCCGGTCGCCGACGGCTTTCGAGAGGCCAGCGATCGGTCGTAGCAACGATTCCACCCCGCTACGTTCGGTTCGACCGCTCATCCACCGCCTCCGTCGAGCCGTTCCGCCAGGTCCTCGGTGTCGGCTTCGGTGAATCGTTGGAGGAGCGTGGCGAGCGACCCGTAGAATCCGGTTCCCGGCTCGTCGGCCAGTCTGTCTGCGACGCCGTTCACGACGACGCGGAGGTGTCTGTCGAGGAAATCGAGTCGGGCACGAGCAACGTCGCTATCAACCGCGGCCTCGCGGCGGCACAGATACCCCATGAACTCCAGTTCGAACCTGATGTGGTCGTGGTTGTCCCTGTCGGAGTTGTCCACGCCGAGGCCGAAGTACTCGTACGCTCGTGCGAGGTCGAGGTTGACGTCGTTCCACGAGACCTCCGAGCGATACGTGGATTCGTACAGCGGAACGGGCGGTTCTTGTGACGACATCGTCCCATCGGTCGGGTCGAGAACTTCCGAGAAGCCGATTACGAACAGGTCGTTGTATCGCGCGGCGAGCGTGTCGTGGTCGTCGTCGGTCGTCAACGATGGCGCATCGATCGAGAGACCACTCGCATCGAGCAACGACTGGAGTTGTGCGTCGAGACTCCCGTCTTCGAGGGCGGCGTAGAACTCGTCATCCGGATCGATGAACGACCGCGCGAGGAGTGCGTACACGCCGCCACGGGCCGCCGCACTCGTCTCGATGGTCTCGTCTCGATTCCAGTCTGCGACCGTGCCGCTACCCTGCAGTTGCTCGCTGCCTCCGCGAATCGATTCGTCGGTGGTTTCGGTGGTATCGGTAGTGTCGGTCATGCTATCACGTCCTCCGGACGGCAGACACGGTGACGAGCGCGACCACGACGATGGCGAGTCCGGCGATGGTCCAGAGTATCGTCTCGAATGGTGCACCGGACGGTTCCGGGCCGAGCGCGAGGTGGTGCCACTCGCTGACGCCCTTCCGACCCGACCGTTCCATGTTCGACCCGTTCCAGACGCCGAACGCCACGTCGACGTTCTCCCGAGTCGTGAACTCGGTTCGGTTCACCTGGTTGGTACGGAGGTCTCGTTCGAGGACGAGCGTCCAACTCCCGTTCTGATACGTCTTCGCAGTCTCGACGGACGTATTGTCGAAGCTCGTCGTCGTACTCGGCCCACCTGCGAATAGTTCCTGGGTTCCGACGTTCGCACCCCAGTACCAGACGTTCACCTGATTTCGCGTGCTCCCCATCGAGATGGCCGGGCGCTCGGAGGTGTTGACCGGGAACTGGACTGCTGCGGCGTCAGCGAACCGGCGTGGCCCGAGCGTGTCCGAGTCGTTCGTTCCATCCTTCCACGTCAGTCGGAGATACAGCTTCGCGTCCGTGCGTGCGGCCTGTACCTGCATCTCGTCGACGGAGGTGTCGTTCGCGTTCGGCACTGAACTCGGCGCGTTCGACAGCGGCACCGTCACCTGCGGCACTTCGTCCCAGTTATCGGCGGTCGGGTTCGAGAGCGAGTCGCCCTGTACCTTCTCGACCGGAATCTGGTTGGCCGGGCGTCCCTGGATGAGCGTCGGGACGGTCGCCGAGACGAGCACGAGACAGATGGCCAGGACGCTGACCACTGTGGCGGTTCGATTACGCATCGTCGAACACCTCCAATCGGTACTGTTTGGCCGGGTTCTTGGTCGTCAACATGTCCATCAGTTCGCTCGACCCGCCACGTCGAACCTTGTCGCGCTCCTTCTCGATGGTGTCGAGCGCCTGATGAACCTTGTCGCCGAACAGCTCTTCGAGATACTCGCGCGGGATGCGGTCGGCATCGACGCTCTCGCCGTCTTCGGAGTGTTGCGGTGGTGCGAACGGCGGGATGTAGTAGACGTTCGGTTCGGTGCGGTACTCGGGGTGGAGACGGAGCGCGACGCCCCACTCGTTCACCAGCTTGTGGATCGGTCCCTTCTGGTCGTCCAGGAAACCGACGAGCCGAAGCTGTGGCGGACAGTCCGCGGCACAGGAGGGCGGTCGCACCTCGTCGTCCGGGCCGTCACCCTTGATGCGTGGGTAACAGAAGATACACTTCTCCGAGGTCTTCGAAACCGCATTGTAGTACACCTTCTTGTACGGACAGCCCTCGACGCAGTACCGGTAGCCGCGACATCGTTCCTGGTCGATGAGGACGATCCCGTCTTCTTTTCGCTTGTAGATGGCTTTCCGTGGACACGCCTCCACACACGAGGGGTGCGTGCAGTGGTTGCAGATACGCGGGAGGTAGAAGTAGTAGGAGTTAGGGAACTCCCCTGCCCCCTGGTCTTCGTCCCAGTTCGGTCCCCACTCGGGGTTTTTCCCCTGTGGGCGAAGCGGCTCGTCGCTTCCTTCGAACATCACTGCGGTGTGGTTGAACTCCCATGCGCGACCGTAGTCTTCCTGTGAAGGAAGCTCACCGTCTTTGTACTTCCCGTGGGCCTCGTCGTGGGCTTGCTCGCGGGACTCGAACCCGCCGCCTTTCTCTTCCCAGTTGCGGGGGTAGCCTTTGCCGGGTTTCGTCTCGACGTTGTTCCAGTACATGTAATCGCGCCCGCCGCCTTCCGTCCAGTTCGTTTTACAGGCGACGGTACACGTCTGGCAGCCGATACATTTGTTCAGATCCATCACCATCGCTACCTGATGGTCGACGCCGTCTGCGAGATGGACGTGGTGGTCGCCTTCGCCGCTCTGTGTGGTGGTTCCGTCGGAGCTCATCCGCCATCACCTCCGTCTTTCTTCTCCACTTCAACGCGAACGTCGCTGTTCACCCCGGTCGGTCCCCAGTAGTTCGGGAAGAAGTGCAGATGTTCGCCACTGTCCTCCGGATATCTGACGAGCTGTGTCGGTTTCATATACATCGGTACGAGCGAGTTGAAGTTGCTCCGTCCTGGGAACTGGAACTTCTCCCACGCGAAGTACATCCGGGCGGTTCCCGGCTCTCCGCTCGGATAGATCTTCGCCTGTATCTCGACCGAATCGAGTTCGTTGTACACCGTCACGGTATCGCCGTCCTCGATGCCACGTTCTTTCGCATCGTCGGGGTTGAGATACAGCGTCGGTTCACCGCGCTGGAGTCGGAGCAGTTTCTCCACGTCACGCCACGTCGAGTGAATCGACCAGCGTCCGTGGGGCGTGTTGTAGCGCAGGGGGTACTTCTCCGGGTCTTGCTCGTTCTCCGGACGCTTGTGTGTCGGCAGTTCCTCACCGAGTTCGAGGAACCAGTCGTGGTCGATGTAGTACTGTTGGCGACCGGTGAACGTCGGCCACGGCTCTTTGCCCTGGACGAACCGCTTCCACGGCGTGTAGGCTTTGCCATCCTCCACGTCCGAGGTCCAGTGGTCGCCAGCGGTCAGGAACCGTTTCGGCTGGTCGTCGATCCCGTCGAAGGTGATCTGTTCGTCGCTACCCTCGGGGTTCGTCTCCTCCGAATGTTCGAGGATGTACTCGCAAGCGGCTTTGTCCTCGGTCAGCGCACCCGCCTCGTCGTTCGACCAGTCTCTGACGTAATCGTCGTGGATCGACTGGAGGTCGATCTTTCGGTCGAACTTCCGGTCTGGAATCGGCTCGACTCCCTGTTTCGTGGCGAGTTCCTGAATCTTCTGGGCGAGTTCGCGGAATATCTGCCAGTCGGATTTGGCCTCACCGAGCGGTTCGACGGCGGGCGTGAACGGATGCACGTACGTGTGCATGTCCGTCATCGAGAGGTCGTACTTCTCGTAGTGGCTCGCCGTCGGCAGGACGATGTCGCTGTAGAGGGCGCTCGAATCCATCCGGAAGTTGATGTCCACGACGAGGTCGAGTTTCGGCCAGAGTTTCTCCTCGACGGCGACGTTCCCCTTCGCCTGGTTGAAGTAGTTCCCCCGCCAGATGAACATCATCTTCGGGTCTGGCCGACTGCCGTCCTCGCGCTCTTCGGGATAGAGTGGCATCCACTCCTTGTCGATGGCCTCCCTGATGCGGGCGGCCGTATCCTCGTCTGTGTTGTTCAGGATGCCCGCGTGGTAGTACGTCCAGAGCGTTGTCGGGACGCCTCTAACGCTTCCGGTGGGGAACGACAGCGTCTTCCAGCCGTGAACCGTCCAGATCTTCTCCTGGCCGACGTAGTGGTCGAGACCGGTTCCCTGTCTGCCGAGGTTCCCCGTCAGCGTCACCAGTAGCTGGATGGCGCGGTTGCCGAGGTCGTTGTGATACCAGTCGTTCACACCCTTGCCGTGGATGATCTTCGCGCGGTCGACTTCAGCGAATTCGCGGGCGATCTGCTGGTACGTCTCCGTGCCGACGCTTGTCTCCTCGTTGACGAACTCCGGCGTGTACTTCGAGAGTTCCTCACGGAGTCGGAGCCACACTGACCGAACTCGAACGTCGCCATCGTTGGTCGAGACCGTTCGGTCGACTTCCAGTTGCGGGTCGAAATCGACTTCGATGCTCGAATCCGGATCGTACTCACCGGCCCGGTTACCGAGCGACCCCGGCGCTTTATGCAGGCTGCCGTTCGCATCCTGCATGACGAACTCTTTCTTGTTTCCACTGCCGATGTCGGACGCCCGAAGGAACTTCCCGGTATCCTCGCGAACCAGCAGTGGCATGTCGGTCTGTTCTTTCAGGTGTGCTTCGTCGTACAACCCTTCGTCGACGATGGTCTGAGCCATCCCGAGCGCCAGCGCCGTGTCAGTCCCCGGTTCGGGCGCGATCCACTCGTCACAGTGGATGGCCGTCTGCGAGTAGTCGGTGAAGACACCGACGCGCTTCGTGCCTTCGTAGGCAGCTTCGAGGAAGTACTTCGCGTCGGGGATACGAGTGACGTTGACGTTCGACCCCCACGCGATGATGTAGTCGGCGTTGTACCAGTCGGCACTTTCGGCGTTGTCCGTCTGTACACCCCACGTGAGTGGTTGCCCCGGTGGCAGGTCCGAGTACCAGTCGTAGAACGAGTGGCTCACTCCGCCGAGCAGGTTGACGAGTCGTGAGCCGCCAGCGAAGGAGACGGGACTCATGGCCGGAATCGGCGTGAACCCGCTGATCGCGTCGTAGTTCTCGGCTTTCACCTCTTCGATGACCTTTTCGGCGATCTCGGTGAGTGCTTCGTCCCACGAGATGCGTTTCCACTTCCCTTCGCCACGAGCGCCGACGCGCTTGAGTGGGTATTTGATGCGCTGTTCTGCGTTCACGTAGTCGGAGTAGCACGCACCCTTCTGACAGCCGCGTGGGTTCGGGTCGGGGATCGATTCGTCGAATCGGGGGTAGTCTCCCGCCTGCTCCTCTCGCCAGACCTGCCCGTTTCGCACGAACACTTCCCACGAACAACTGCCCGTGCAGTTCACGCTGTGTGTGCTTCTGGCGGTCGAATCCCAGTCCCACTTCTCGCGGTAGAGGTCTTCCCAGTCGCGGTACGGATAGTCCCCGACAGGGTCGTCGACGACCTCCAGTCCGTCCATGCTGAGGAAGTCGTCTGCGAGACCCGCGCCGGTCGCGCCGGTCACCGTCGCCAGCCCGATTCCTTTCATGAAATCACGCCGAGCGACGCTTCCGTCGCTCCTGTCTGTCGAATGTTGCTCTCGTGTGATGTCGTTTTCTCCGCTCATTGTTCGTAGTCGATGAAAATCGTCAGCAGTGCGATACAGACGCCGAGTGCGCCGAAAGCGATACCTGCGAGCGTACTCCCACCCATGTCGAGACCGATCGCCACGAGTACGACGCCGAGCAGTTTGGTTAACTGGTCTAACCGACGGTACTGGTGTTTCGAGAGCGTCAGTGTTCGTCCACTCATTTGCTCTCACCGCCCGTCTGCGTTTTCGTCTGTGATTTCGTTTCGGAACCTGTCGAGTCGCCACCATCGTCGGCTATACTGCGGTTTCTGCCAGACGATTCGTCGTCGGAGAGGCCGCCGAGCGTCACGTAGGTGATGGCACCAGCGACGAGCGGCCCGACGATCATGGCGATCAGGAGGCCGGTCGTGGTCGCGTCGGTCGTGGTTCCGATGAGTTCTGCGAGGATGTTGTTCATCCCGGCGATGGACGCGATCATGACGAAGACCACGGCAGCGATTCCGACGGCGGTCTGCCACGGTCGGTGGAGTGGATTCGCCGTGAAGTGTGTCGGTCGCTTCTGCCGGTCGATGAACGGCCAGAGGAACACGGCAGCGAACACTAGTCCGGGCAGGAAGATGCCCCCGATGAACTCCGTGTTGACGTGGATTCCGAAGATGGTGAATCCGAGCCAGCCGGGGATCACCTTCAGGAAGCCGTAGAGCCACATCAGGAACCAGTCGGGCATGATGAGGCCGGGCGTCGTGGCCGGATTGTTCGGCCCATACTCCGCGATGTTGTGAACCGGCAGGAACCCGGCGAGCAAGGACAGCGTAGCGAGCGTCAGGAAGAACACCACGGCGCTCACTGCGGCCTGGTTCGGAAACGCCGGGAGTCCGATGACGACGCTGTCGTCGTCTTTCGCCACTGGCTTGGCTCCGGGCACGTCAGATTCACGCGCCTTTTCGGTGTGTTTCTGCCGGACGAGGATGGTCATGTGTACCGCGATCAACACCGCGATGACGGCTGGTAGGAGGAAGACGTGGAGGAAGAAGAATCGCGGAATCGTCGCACTAGACGGGAACTGTCCGCCGAACACGAGCTTCGCTAACGTCCCCCCGATTATGGGCACCGATAGTGCTAGATTGTATCCGATGCCGGTCGCGGTGCTGGCGAACTCGTCGAACGGGAGTGCGTATCCGGTGTACGCCGCGAACATCGAGGTCAGCGCGAGACCGGTTCCGACGACCCAGTTCGGCTCGCGCGGGTTGCGGTACGCTCCGGTGAAGAAGACGCGCAGCATGTGCAGCGCCATCGAGGCGATGAACAGGTGTGCGGCCCAGTGGTGCATCCGTCGCAGGAGCATCCCGAACGGTACGTCGTACGTGATATGCAGGACGCTCACGAACGACTCTGGTAGCTCCTGTCCCTGGTACTGTTTGACGCTCCCCTCGTAGACGACGTCGCTCGTACTGGGTTCGAAGAAGAACCCGAGGAACGTGCCAGTCAGCACCAGCACGAAGAAGCAGAACAGCGCGACCTCGCCGAGGAGAAACGAGTCCTCTGCGGGGAACGCCTTTCCGAGGAACGACTGGGCAGGGCCGAGGTCGAACCGGGTGTCGAACCAGTCGTAGACGGAATCGAGTCGACTCATCACTCTCCCCCCGGCCCGACCGGTTCGATGAAGTCGCCCGTGGCGATGAGATTGCCTTCACTCGACAGCGTGAGTGGCAGTTGCGGCAGCGGTCGCGGCGGTGGCCCTCCCACGACCTTCGCCCCTTCTTTGAGTGCGAACTTTCCGAAGTGGCACGGACAGACGGCAGCTTCCCCTTCGTGCTCCGATACCATACAGCCCGCGTGCGTACAGACCTTCGAGTAGGCGGCGTAGCCGCTCACCGTGAATTCCATCTTCGTGTCGCCGCCGTACTGGCCCTCCGGGTATCGAACGAGCAGGGTCGGTGCCTTCTCGATTCCGGGTCGCGGCTCGGGAAAGACGGTCATGAACTCGCCGTTCTTGAGTTTATTCTCGGTGATGTATTCGCCCTCTTCGTCGATGAGCGCGACTCCATCCGAGTAGATCGGGCCAGTGTACTTCCGTTCGAAGACCTTCGTCAGTCCGGCCAGTGGCGCGGCCAGACTTCCCATCGCGGTGAGTCCACCGATGGTTGCGAGCACTTTCGCGTAGTCACGTCGAACGAGTTCACCCCGGTCGTCTGTGAAGATGCTCGGTCGCTTGGCTCCGCCATCCCCACAGCCGTTGCAGGCTGAACAGTCGTCTTTCGAACCTCCCATCTCAGTGCCCCCTCCGTTCTGCGACCTCGACGTGCGGCATGAACCATGCGTAGTACGCGACGGTCAGGGCCGCAAGTGAGAGGAACATCCCCGCGGCGTACACTCCGAAGTACTGTGTCCGAGCGAGCGTCAGGTACTCGCCAGAGAAGAGTGCAGCGAACGCGATCGCCAGGACGGTCAACGCTCCCATCACGACGATTCCCTCCATCGCGTCCGTCGCGTCGTGGTATTCGACCACCCATCGTGAGTCCGAGTGGAACCATGGAAGACCGAACTGCCCTCCGTCCGTCACGATCGCGTCGTCCTTGTCGTCCGGACGGACTGCATCGTTCATGAACCGGTGAGTCGCAGTCAACATACCGATGAGGGCGAACAGCGCCACCCAGACGATGACCCCCACCTGACTCGGGGAGAGTTTGTTCGGCGTGTCGAGGAACCCGGCCAATGGCCGCATCTCCGTGACACTCTGGTCTATCTCTATCTCTTCAGCCGGTGGCTCTCCGTGCAGTGCGATGTACCACATTGGGAGCAACACGGCCAACAAGAGGATCAGTATGACGAGTACCTGTTTTTTCATTGTGTTATCTTGTCCCACGTCTTAAATTTACTCGGTTGCCTATACCTTCCCAGTGCAGAATCTTCTGCTTCGATAGCGGTTGTCAACCCTTATCTCACTTCCAAATCGCACTACGGTCTGCGGACTAGGGTAAATCTCACTAGAAGAGAATCATTGCCCTGTAGGCTAGGTACCCTTCCCAAAAAATTAAGGGTGTTTTTAACATGCTCTCGATTAACGCTCATATATATATACATCGAGAAAATAGTAAGAAGGAGAAGGGTTATGAATGTGAACGAAGTGAGTAAACGGTATGCCTGGCGGGATACACGCACAACTTAGCATCGGTGATCCGACGGCCTGCCCGCTCACCGCTATCAGCGAAGAGTCGACGGTTACCTCCGTCACCCGGAGCACTGGCGATTCAGACGCCACCGATACGACGGTCGAGTTCACGCTGGAGCATGATTGCGACGACTCCGGTGCGACGCCTCCCGACGATATGACCGCCGTCTTCGAATACGAGAAGGAGACGGTCTATCGGTTCTCCCGTGATTCCGACGAGGAGTGCCCGTGTGACCACGTGGAGCGAAACGGCTGTCCGATTCGTGACGCCCACGCCGACAGGGGTCGAGTCATGCTGTCGTTCATCTCCCCGGACGTAGCGACACTCCAGTCTATCATCGGGGAACTCAAATCGAACTACGACTCGGTCACGGTTCAGCAACTCGCACAGACGACGCCTCGAAACGATTCCTCCTCGCTCTTTTTCTTCGACAAGGGTAAGTTCACCGACCGCCAGTACGAGGTGTTACAAACCGCCCACGAACTGGGTTATTTTGCACACCCCAAGCGGGCGAACGCTGGCGACGTCGCCGACGAACTCGGCATCACCACGCCCACGTTCGTCGAGCATCTTTCGGCCGCGCAGTCGAAACTCCTGAAGCAGTTACTGAACGAGTGTTGACGACCACCGCCTCCCGACGAATACCGGGGAAATGGACCGCCTTGGCGAATCCTTTTGGAGTCACCGTCCTTCGACCGCAGTATGTATTCCGTCTCACGGTATCTGAGCATCGACGCCGCCGAATCACCGACCATCACGGTCGACGGCGACCTCGTCTTCCTCGTCAATACCACTGGTACCCCGCAAGTCTGGTCGCTCGACTCGCCGAATGCGTGGCCCGACCGTCTCACCGGGCACGAAGAGCGCGTCTCGTTCGTCTCGGCGTCACCGACTCGTCAGGAAGTCATCTTCGGGATGGACGAAGGGAGTAACGAACGCGACCAGTTCTACCGGTACGACCTGACCGACGGCACCGAAACCCCCCTCACCGACGACCCCGAGCTGATCCACCTCTGGGGCGCGTGGAGTCCAGACGGCGACCGAATCGCGTTCGCCGCGAATCGCAGGGAACGAGACACGTTCGACGTGTACGTCCAAGATCGCGACGCGACCGACGCGACGCTCGTTCACGAGGGGGAAGGTGGATTCCTCAACGTCGAAACGTGGGCCGAGCCCGGTATCGTCCTCTCGAAGGCGAACGCCAGCTTCGACCAGAACCTCTACTTCCTCGACCCCGAGACGGGCGACCACCACCGGATAACCGACGACACGGAAACCCGATACGCGGACGTTCAGTTCGGTCCCGACGGCGACCTTTACTGCGTGACCAACCACGGGACCGACACCGCCTACGTCGGTCGAATCGACATCGACGATGGAACTCACAGCGTCGTCCAGGAGGGCGGCGAGTGGAACGTCGACCGACTGACCCTTCACGGCGGGACAGGTCGCATCGTCTGGAGTCGGAACGTCGACGGCTACTCCGAGGTCGCCGCCGGACATCTCACGAACGATGGCGACGACATCGAATCGTTCCCTGACCCGACCCTTTCAGACGGCGTCGTTTCCGAAGTCGCGTTCGGTCCCGATGGAGAGCGATGTGCCCTCTCGCTGAGTCGGAGCGACGATCCGAAGAGTGCCTACGTCCTCGACCCCGAGACGGGGGCGGTGGAGCGGTGGACCGACTCCGGAACGGTCGGTATCCCTCGCAGTTCCTTCCGCGAACCAGAGGTCGTTCGGTACGAGTCGTTCGACGGTCGGGAGATCCCCGCGTACTGGACGCTTCCACCGAACGCATCGCCGGGTGAAACACCCGTCATCGTGGACATCCACGGCGGCCCCGAACACCAGCGCAGGCCGTGGTTCTATCCGATGAAGCAGTACTATCTCCAGCGAGGCTACGCCGTCTTCGAGCCGAACGTCCGCGGGTCGTCGGGCTACGGTGCGGCGTACGCCAACCTGGACGACGTTGAAAAGCGTATGGATTCGGTGCGCGACATCGCCGAGGCGGTCGAGTGGCTCGAAGAGCAGGAGGCCGTCGATTCCGACCGCATCGTCGCCTACGGTCGCTCCTATGGCGGGTTCATGGTGCTCGCTGCCATCACGGAATATCCCGACCTCTGGGCCGCTGCTGTCGATTTCGTCGGTATCGCCGACTTCGTCACGTTCCTCGAAAACACCGGGGAGTGGCGTCGCTCGCACCGCGAGCGCGAGTACGGTTCGTTGACGGACGACCGTGCCACCCTCGAAGAGATCAGTCCCATCCACGAGGCCGATCAGATCGCTTGCCCGCTATTCATCCAGCATGGAGCAAACGACCCACGCGTCCCGGTCGAGGAGGCGAAACAGATCGCCGAAAAGGTTCGTGAGCAGGGTGTGCCGGTCGAGACGTGTATCTTCGAGGACGAAGGCCATCACACCACTTCGCGGTCGAACCTCATCGAGGAGTTCGAGCAGATCTCGGCGTTCCTGGACGAGCACGTATAAGCGATCTCGAAAGTTCGTTTCACCGAGTAGTCGACCATCGTTTATGCCCTCGCCAGTCCTACGATGATGTGACTCTCCAGATGTCTCGTGGAACGACGCGAGTGCTACTCGTCCTGTTGGTGCTTTCCGCCGGTTGCTCGTCGCTCGCACCCCTGCCGGGTGAGCAGACCACTACAACCACGAACACTACCACCACCACATCAACGGCGATCCAGAAGACCGAATATCGAGTGACTGTCGTGGGAGTCGTAGATGGCGATACGTACAAGGTTCGGTTCCGGAGCGGTGCGGTCGAGAACGTTCGATTGCTCGGAATCGACACGCCCGAGGTTCACGTCGAGAACGACCCCGAGGAGTTCGAAGGCATCCCGACCACCGACGACGGTCGAGCGTGGCTCCGCGATTGGGGTCACAAATCGAGCGAGTTCGCCCGCACGAAGGTCGCCGGAAAGACGGTGACGATACGCACCGACCCGCAAGCCGACCGACGCGGGAGCTACGGCCGGCTGCTGGTGTACGTCTACGTCTCCGATGGGAAATCCGTCAACGAACTTCTCGTCGAACAGGGCTACGCGCGTCTCTACGAGAGCCAGTTCAGCCAGCGTGCGGCGTTCGCCAGTGACGAGCGATACGCACAGGAACAGAGGATCGGACTCTGGAACTACGACGGGCCGGGCGCTACGGGCAGCACCGTCAGTAGCTCGACAGGATTGGTCGTCTCTGCTGTCCACGCCGACGCCAGTGGCAACGACCACGAGAATCTGGGAGACGAGTACGTCACGTTCCGGAATACGGGGGCTGCTGCCATCGACATGACGGGCTGGCAGATTCGAGACGACACCGGTCACACGTACACCGTTCCCTCGTTCACGCTCGGCCCAGGCGACTCTGTGACGCTGTACACCGGTCGTGGAACGGACACGGCGACGAAGCTCTACTGGAACCGCGATCGTGCCGCCTGGAACAACGGTGGCGACCGAATCGTCGTCACGAATTCGAACGGTGAGACAGTTCTTCGCCACGAGTACGGGGGCTGACAACTCTTCAGCAGCACACACCCCTCCTCACCCACCGACATCTTCTCGAAACACTTCTCCGGCAGCGAGGACCGCCACTCCGATCATCCGCACGTCGCACGGTTATCTCGGTACGACTGAATCTGGGCGGCTACGCGAGATTGGTGTTGGTGTCGATATCCCGCTCGGGGCTGGGGCAGGTTGAACGGCGGCGATTCTCACGGAAACCGACCTCGCACTCAGTGCCGGTGTCGGTGCGAGTGGCGGTCTCGTCGTCGGTGGATCCGTCGGCCAGTTCGCGGAACAGGTCGCCGAAGGAAACCGGTGGGTAGCCCGTGGGGTCGCGTTCGCACTACTCGTCACGGCTGCTCGCAGGTCGCAGCGAGGCGAACCAGCGCCGAGTTGAGCCTGACCGCAGTTTTATCGACTACCACGACCTACGGTAGCACATGACGGGCGAGGATGAGTTTCCAGAAGCCGACGTTCCGGTCGAATCGCTCGACCCCGAGCACCTGAGAGAGACCATCGACCGAGGTGAACCAGTGACAGTTCTCGATGTTCGTGTCGAGTCGGAGTACGACGAGTGGCACATCGAGGGTGCGAACGTCGATATCGAGAACATCCCCTACTACGAGTTCATCGAGGACATCGACGACGAACTGCTGGCGCGAGTTCCGGACGCAGACCGACTGGTGGTGGTCTGCGCGAAAGGCGGAGCCAGCGAGTACGTCGCGGGTTTGCTCGAACGGGAAGGGCGTGACGCGGTCAATCTCGCAGACGGGATGAACGGTTGGGCGAACATCTACGAAGCTCACGAGGTCACGAAGTACGAGGGCTCGGGTACCGTTCTTCAGTATCAGCGCCCGTCGAGTGGCTGTCTGGGATACCTCGTCTACCACGAGGGGAAGGCAGCCGTCGTCGATCCATTGCGGGCGTTCGCGGAACGATATCTGGCCGACGCAGACGAACTCGGCGTCGAACTCGAATACGCAATCGATACGCACATCCACGCCGACCACGTCAGCGGTGTCCGCGGACTCGCCGCGGAAGGGGTCGAAGGAGTCCTCCCGAAACAGGCCGTCGAACGAGGTGTCCAGGACGAAAACGAGTTCATGACCATCGAAGATGGCGACACGCTCTCCGTCGGTGGTGTCGAGATCGACGTTCTGCACACGCCGGGCCATACGACGGGGATGACATCGTATCTGGTCGATGGAAGCATGCTTCTGACGGGTGACAGTCTGTTCACGGAGAGCGTCGCTCGCCCCGACCTGGAGGAGGGCGCAGCGGGCGCACCCCACGCCGCCCGCGAACTTCACCGGACCCTCCACGAACGAATCTTCTCGCTACCGGACGAGACGATCATCGCACCCGGTCACTTCGGGCCTGTGGCGACTCCCGCAGACGACGGAACGTACACGGCGCGACTCGGGATGCTTCGGGAGTCGATGGCCGCACTCTCGATGGAGCGCGACGAGTTCGTAGAGTTCATCCTCTCTGACATGCCGCCCCAACCGGGGAACTTCGAAGACATCATCGCCGTCAATCTCGGCCAGCGGGACGTGGACGACGAGCGAGCGTTCGAGTTGGAACTCGGCCCGAACAACTGTGCCGCGACAGCCGATGCCGCCACAGGTGACTGAGGCTTTATCGAAATCCTCGAAAATTGAAAATTTCCAATGTGAGCGTTGAACACGGGGCGCGAATCTGTCACGTGGCTTTACGACCGGAGAATCACGTACAGGTGAACCTCGTAGTAGTTTGCTAATTCTGAACGCCGGTGCGTTCTGACTCCTGAATCCAGCCGATTCTCCTTCGGAGACGCGCCCATCCCCGTTTCCAGACGAGCCAGTATCCGGGAATAGCGCCTATCACGAACAGAGCGACGTAGTACTGTAACTCGACTACAGGAGGGTAGATACCAGTCGCAATCACGTTGCTGAATCGGAGAGCAAACCAGAGTTGTACCGCTACGAGATGGCCGATTACGAAGGTGCCGATGCTTCGCTCCCGTACCCCGGCGATTTCTGTTCGCCCTCCGATTTCACTCCGGTAAAGCAGATACCCGATAACGAGAGGCTGAAAGGCAGTACATCCGATAGCCCACAGAAGATTCGCATTACTTCCCCGTTCGGTGGCGTCGAGGTAAATCCAATAACCAACGAGAACCGAGAAGGCTGCGTGAAAAAAGAAGAAAGGTGAACCGAGGATGTTCGTGAGAATCTGGCTCATGGCGACTAATGATTTCTAGACGGCTTAATACCACTGTTATACCGGACGAATCTAGGGAAACTCGTTCAAATCGTAGATCTAGTTCACACGTGATTCGGAGACTTTTCGCTAAAACAAACGCTTGTGTTGTACTGCCTACAACCTCTCTATTCAGCACGAGGTTTGTGACAGATAGTCGGCAACTCGGTGGGCCGCTGTAAGATACAGGGCGCGTATCTTCCATACCACACTTACTGGCTGTTGCGTTCGTGGTGCGTATCTCTCCCCTGAACCCACCGTACAGTGCCATAGCGATTCCGACCCAAATGATGAGGACAAAGGGGAGAACGATCTCGGTGAAACTCTGTGTTGTCGCTATTGAACCAGCAACAGTTCCAACTGTTATGATGAGAACCCCGACGGATTCAAGCCGGTTCATGTTCATCTGTAGTTGATGTCGTGGCTTTTAAATACACCCTCTGTATGCAGCACGCAAATTCTATCAGTTGCTGAGGATTTCAACAGACCCGTGACTGACACTGTTCAGGTGCTGCTTTTCGGAAAACGATGAGTTCGGGGTTGCGGTGTTCAGCCGAAACTGAACACGTGCGCGGCATCTGCAGTGACGCTGAGGAAGTCGGCAGCGCCAGCGAACCGCGTCGTCACGTCGTCGTCCATCCCTTCTTTTTCCCAGCCGAGCATATCGAGCGTCGTCGTGCACGCAACGGTCGTCACATCGTCGCCACCGCTCTCGACGAAATCGCCGAGCATATCGTAGGGGTTGGGCACGCCCGCATCGAGGAGGTGCTGGAAGCTCGAAAGGTCTTTCTCGCCTTCCATCAGGTGGGTCAGTCCATCGAACGTGAAGTAGACGATGACCTCGGTGTCCATCGCCAGCGCGACGTGTCCGAGGTTCATCGCCATGGCCAGACTCTTCGGGTCGTCGCTGTAGACGATGATGCCGATCTTGTTCACGTCGGCCACGTCAAGTCACCTTCCTGACGTGGTGTTTGTACACGGTCTCGTCGCCGTCCTCGTCTTCGAACTGATCGACGAGTTCGACACCGTCGGTGGCGTTCGCCCATCCTTCGATGTCTGGCATGCTTCCGGGGTCTGTCGCCTGTACTTCGAGCACCGCATCCGCGTCGAGTGCGTCGATGGCTTGTTTCGTCTTCACGACGGGGAGCGGGCAGTTCAGCCCCTTTACGTCGAGTGTCTCTGTGATTTCGTACTCTGTCGCCATGCAGGTTCACCAACTGCTTGTATAGTGTGTACAATATCATAGTACAAAAGTATGCTGTAGATTACCACGTCAGTCTGTGTCACATTTGTAGACATTCGATGGGGAACAGGGGGATTGCTAGGTGAATATCAGTGATATGATGGGATATACTGTTACACGATACGTCGGTTCGAACAGAGACGACCGAGTCAGAATACGATCACTGTTGTGGAATAATGTGGAATATCCACACAAGACTTAAGTGTTGTCGAACCACACGCTAACTATTAACAACCCAGCTAACAGAGGTGGGGAGACATAACAAAGTACGGATTCGTCATCGACAACCGCAGATGTATCGGCTGCCACGCTTGCACGGTAGCGTGTAAGACCGAGCACGACGACCCGATCGGTGTCAACAAGACGTGGGTGAAGTACATCGAGAAAGGCGAGTTTCCGGACACGAATCGCAACTTCTCGGTGATGCGATGTAACCACTGTGATGATTCGCCCTGTACCGACGTCTGTCCGGTCACGGCCCTCTGGGAACGCGAAGACGGTATCGTGGATTTCGACACCGAACGCTGTATCGGCTGTAAGGCCTGTATGCAGGGCTGTCCCTACGACGCCCTCTACATCGATCCGAACACCGAGACGGCGGCGAAATGCAACTACTGCTCACACCGCGTGGACACGGGACGCGAACCGGCGTGCGTGACCGTCTGCCCGGAAGACGCCATCCTCGCAGGCGACATGAAGAACCCGGAGACAGAGATCTCCCGGACGATCTCAGACCAGGAGGTGCAGGCCAGAAAGCCCGAGAAAGGTACCGAACCGAAGCTCTTCTACGTCGACGGTGACGAAGGGTCGCTCACGCCGGGTTCGACCGGGCGCGAGGAACATTACATGTGGTCGGACGCCCCGAATCAGGTCGAAACCCACGGTGCGGCCCGCGAGGACTTCGACCTCCAGAAAGCCGCGGAATCGCTCGCCGAGTCCGACGTATCGTTGTCGACCGGAAGCAGTGAGGAGGTTCGAAGCGACGGTAGCGGAAACGGTGGCGGTGGTTGTGGCTGTGGCGGCGACTGTTCGTGCGGCGGTGACTGTTCGTGTGGCAAGGGTAACGTCGCCTCCGACGGCGGTTACGACACGAAAGCGACGACCGGGAGTTCCACCGAGAAGAAGGCACGAACGTCGAAGGCGTACGAACTCCTCCACGAGGAGGCTCGTCGGGTGTACGACATCGGCGAGAGCCACTACGAATCGTGGGGATGGGAGGTCTACTCCTACACGATGACGAAGTCGATCTCGGCTGGCGTCTTCTTGCTTCCCGCACTGCTGATGTTGTTCGGTGTCATCGAGCCGGACACCACGCTGATAGGCGTCAGTTCGCTCGTCAGTGGCGTGTTCCTCGCACTCACCGGCCTCCTGCTCGTCCTCGACCTCGAACAGCCCACTCGGTTCCACTGGGTGCTCTTGCGCCCCAACTGGCGGTCGTGGCTGGTGAAGGGTGCCTACATCATCACCGCGTTCGGCGGCTTCCTGTCGCTCTCGGTGCTCGGATGGCTCCTCGGCGTCGAGGCCATCGTGAATCCCGTCGTGTTGGCGGTCGGCTCGGTGTTGGCGGCCGCGACCGCCGTCTACACGGCGTTCCTGTTCAGCCAATCGAAGGGCCGCGACCTCTGGCAGAGTCCGGCGATGCCGCTCCACATGCTCACGCAGTCATTCGTCGCTGGTGCGGGCGCGACGGCCGTTCTCGGTCTCCTCGGTTTCGAGGAACTCGTCGGCCCATCGTGGCTGGTTCTGGTCGGGGCTCTCGTCGTTCACCTGTCACTGGTCGCCTCGGAACTCTTCACACCGCACCAGACCGAAGACGCGGAGGAGGCCGCAGCACGTATCGTTCGCGGTCGGTTCAAGACCGCGTTCTGGGTCGGTGGCATGGTCGTCGGCATCGCGGTACCACTCGTCGCACTCGCGCTGTCCGGGAGCGCAGCGGTGGTCGCGCTCGCTGGCGTCCTCGCCATCGCCGGGCTGTTCGCCTTCGAGTACTGTTGGATAACCGCACCGCAGACCATCTCACTCGCATAACATGGGACACGAATTCGATCCGAGTTCGGTCGAGAAGTGGGCGCAGAAACTCGGGCTCATCTCGAATCGAACCGACGACACGAAGAAACAACGACAGCGCCTTCGAACGGACGGCGTCGAACGAATTGCCCCGGACGGACGACTCACCAGCTATCCGGATCCAGCCGACTGGCACGATTGGGTTGAATACGAGTCCAGTGGCGAACCCCGCGAGTACTCCGTCGTGCCGACCGCCTGCTTCAACTGTGAAGCTGGTTGTGGACTGCTCACGTACATCGACAAGGAATCCGGCGAGATACGGAAGATAGAGGGAAATCCTGAACACCCCGGTAGCCGGGGTCGTAACTGTGCGAAGGGACCTGCGACGGTCAACCAGATAAACGACCCACAACGTATCCGCTATCCACTGAAACGGGATGGCCCGCGAGGAAGCGGGCAGTGGAAACGAACCAGTTGGGACGACGCACTGGACGACATCGCGGGCCAGATGCGCGAAGCCATCGAAGACGACTGCGAGAACGAGATAACCTACCACGTCGGTCGCCCCGGCCACGAAGAGTACATGGATCGGGTCATCAACGCGTGGGGGCTGGACGGACACAACTCTCACACCAACATCTGCTCGGCTGGCGCACGAGCGGGGTACGCCTTCTGGCACAAGTACGACCGTCCGAGCGCGGATTTCGCCAACGCCGAGTTCATCCTGCTGTTGTCGGCACATCTCGAATCGGGTCACTACTTCAATCCGCACGCCCAGCGCATCATGGAAGGCGTCATGGAGGGCGGACAACTCGCCGTGATGGATCCACGGCTGTCGAACACGGCGGCGATGTCGAATTTCTGGTTGCCGACCCAACCCGGAAGCGAGGCCGCCGTCTTGCTCGCCATGGCTTCGGTCATCATCGACGAGGAACTGTACGACGCGGAGTTCGTGCGACGGTGGGTGAACTGGGAGCAGTTCTTGGACGAAGAACATCCGGGCCGATCGAGAACGTTCGAAGAGTACGTGCAGGTGCTTCGAGAGACGTACGCCCAGTTCACGCCGGAGTACGCGGCGGCAGAGAGTGGCGTCGATGCCGAGAAGATCGTGAAGGTAGCTCGGAAGATCGGCACCGCAGGCGACCGGTTCGCCTCGCACATCTGGCGGTCGGCGGCGTCCGGAAACTCGGGCGGGTGGCAGGTCAGTCGGACGCTCCACTTCCTGTCGGTGTTGACCGGGAGCGTCGGGACGAAAGGCGGCACGTCGCCCAATTCGTGGCACAAGTTCGATCCGCACCTACCGCGAGAGCCGCCACGCCAGAAGCTCTGGGACGAACTTCAGCTCCCCGTGGAGTGGCCCTTCGCCCACTACGAGATGAGCCAGTTGCTTCCGTACTTCCTCAAGGAAGGCCGAGGGAAACTCTCGGTCTACTTCACTCGCGTCTTCAATCCCGTCTACACCTACCCGGACGGCTTCTCGTGGGTCGAAGCACTCACCGACGAGGACAAGGTCGGTCTCCACGTCGCGTTGACGCCGACGTGGAACGAGACGGCCTACTTCGCCGACTACGTGCTCCCGATGGGGCACAGTCCGGAGCGCCACGACATCCAGAGTCAGGAGACCCACGCCGCGACGTGGGTGACGTATCGTCAGCCGGTGCTTCGGGAGTACGCCGAACGCGAGGGCGAAGATGTCGACCGAACCCACGAGGCCAACCCCGGCGAAGTCTGGGAGGAAGATGAGTTCTGGATGGATCTCTCGTGGAAACTCGACGAGGACGGCGAACTCGGCATCCGACAGTACTTCGAGAGTCCCAGCGAGGACGGTGAGTCGGACGATCGGGCTGACAGTGAAGGAGGCGATGTTGGTGGCAGCGAAGGTGACGACGAACCGTCCCAGATGACCATCGACGAGTACTACCAGTACGTCTTCGAGCACGAAGAGAATCTCGTGGAGGCGGCGGCTGAGAAGGGAATGGAGCCGCTGGAGTACATGAAACACCACGGCGCGTTCGAAGCGTCCACCAACGAGTACGAACTCTACGAAGACGACCTCGACCCCGCGATTCTGACCGAAGACGGCGTGTTCGTGGACGACTACGGTACCATCCATCGCCTGCCAGACGGTGCCGACGTCGGAGCGGAGGGCGTCGAAACCGTGACCGACGCCGACCTCGGTTACGAGTACGATACCGTGGCGAACGAGTCGGTCGCTGACCTCGATACAGAGGTCGTGGGCGTGTTAGTTGATGGCGTGCCGAAACGAGGCTTCCCGACGCCGACCGGCAAACAGCAGTTCTACTCGAAGACGCTCGCCGACTGGGGGTGGGACGACGAGCAGTACACCCTGCCACACTACATCAAATCCCACGTCCACCCGGAGAACATCGACTACGACGACGGCGAGATGGTGCTCGTCCCGACGTTCAGGCTGCCGACAGCCATCCACTCTCGCTCCTCTAACTCGAAGTGGCTCGAAGAGATATCCCACAACAACCCGGTCTGGGTTCACACGAAGGACGCCGACCGGTTGGACGTCGAGACGGGCGACCTCGTCCGCGTCGAGACCGAGATCGGCTACTTCGTCAACGAAGTGTGGGTGACCGAAAGCATCAAGCCAGGCATCGTGGCGATGAGCCACCACATGGGCCAGTGGAAGATCAACCGAGAGGAAAACGGTGAGGGAGAGATCGAAGAGGGCGGTGACCCCTACGGGAAGGTGACCGTCGACCTCGACAACGACGCGAGTATGTGGGGGATGCGACAGGCGAAGGGTATCACCCCCTTCGAGAGCGACGACCCCGACTCGGAGCGCGTCTGGTGGACGGACGGCGGTGTCGCTCAGAACCTCACGCACGCTCCACATCCCGACCCTATCTCGGGGATGCACTGCTGGCACCAGAAAGTGCGCGTTCGCCCGGCAGAGGCCGACGACTACTACGGCGATATCTTCGTCGACACCGACCGCGCGATGGAGATCTACCGCGAATGGGTTTCGAAAACCAAGCCCGCCCCGGGCCCGGACGGTCTCCGGCGACCGAAGTGGCTCAAACGCCCGGTCGCGCCACCGACCGACCCCGGCGAGGACGACGCCTGGTACGTCGACGGACCGATCGGACGACAAGAGCGATGGGATTCCGAATCGCAGACCGCCGTCGAGGACGACGATGGAGCGTGAGACGACTGCCACGACCGACCGGGAGCGAGCAGTGTTCGAAGCCATCCGGGGAGCGAACGTCGGCGAGGAGGAACTGTACGTCGGGCTGGCCGATATCGACGGACTCGGCCAGATCTCGCTCGAAGGACGGCGAGCAACGGTTTCCGTAACGCTGCCGATTCCTTCGGAAGAGGTCCGGTCGAGTCTCGAAGATGGGATTCGAACGGCTGTGCTCCAGTTGGACGACATCTCCGAGTTGGTAGTCGAGTGGCGGCCAGAAGTCACCGATTCCGGTGCTCGCATCGACGTGCTCCCCGACGTAAAGAACGTCATCGCGGTATCGAGCGGAAAGGGTGGCGTCGGAAAGAGTACGGTCGCCGTGAACCTCGCGGCAGCACTGGCAGATGCCGGAGCTTCGGTGGGGTTGCTCGACGCGGATATCTACGGGCCGAACGCACCGGTGATGCTCGGCTGTTCGGATACGACGCCTGCGACCACGACGGGCGACGATATCGTTCCTCGTGAAGCCCACGGCGTCAAGGTGATGAGTATGGATTTCGTGGTCGGCGAGAACGACCCGATCATCTGGCGCGGCCCGATGGTAGACGACGTCATCAAGCAGCTGGTCGCCGACGTGGCGTGGGGCACGCTCGACTATCTCATCGTCGATCTTCCACCCGGAACCGGCGACGCACAGCTCACGCTCGTCCAACATCTCCCGGTGTCCGGCGCAGTCATCGTGACGACACCCCAGACGGTCGCCGTCGACGATGCCCGACGCGGACTCGAACAGTTCGCTCGCTACGACGTTCCTATCCTCGGCATCGTCGAGAACATGAGTTACTTCCGCTGCCCGGACTCCGGCAGTACACACGAGATTTTCGGCGCGGGTGGCGGCGACCAACTGGAAGACGAGTTCGACGTTCCGGTGCTCGGTCACGTCCCTATCGACCCGACGGTCGGGATGGTGCCGGAGGACGATTCGAAAGACGACGACTCCTCGGGCATCTCGATTCCGCTCGTCGGTCGGTTGGCCCTCCCGCGAACGAGGGAGGAGCGAGAAGGAACCGGGGCCGTTCCTGCGGTCGTCCAGGACTCTCGGCAGGAGAGCGGCATCGTCCTCCGGAACGTGGCGACTCGTGCGGCCGCTCGTGTTGTACACTTCCATACAGCGTTCGACGACCACGATCACGACGTCAGCCACGGTCACGACCACCAGCACGACCACGACGACTGATCGCTCCGCGGGGGTGACTGGCGTCGGTTTTGTTCCCGGTCGTCTCTGCGTTGGAAGCAGGTACCTCACGACCAACGATAAAATAAGTGATATTATGGGGCTGGGCGATAAATACCGTGGTGACAATCCTTATGTGTGTTCCGAGACAATATCCGATATGGACGATATTTTTGTCGGCAGGCTCATGACGTCTGACCCGTACACAGTCTCGCCGGACACGCTCGTCGAAGATGCGGCACAGTTGATGCTCGACCACGAGATCGGTTCGGTTCTTGTCGTCAATGACGAGAACGAACTCGAAGGGATCCTGACGACGACCGATTTCGTCACCATCGTCTCGAAGAGCCATCCGAAGGCGGAAACGTCGGTCTCCGCCTACATGACGACGGACGTCATCACTGCGACAGCCCAGGATTCGATCCGCGATATTGCAGATGCGATGGTCGAACACGGGTTCCACCACATGCCAGTTCTGGACGACACGGAAGGCGTCGTCGGCATCGTCTCGACGACCGATTTGACCGCCTATCTGTCGCACGTACAGACGTCGAGTCCGTAGCGACCGAATCCGGAATCGAACCATTGCAACTCGATAGGGCGGTCGTCTCGGTGCCGAGTGAGTTACCTCTATCTGATAGATGCCAAAAGCAATATCGACGTAACGAGAGGTGCCACGTACATGGATCGTGCTCCCGAACGCTCACCGGTTCGACTCATCACGACCGTTTTCGCGTTCATCGGTTGGGCGGGAATCGTACTGTTCCTGCCCCAGTTCTGGCAACTGTTCTGGACTCGGCTGGGAACGATGCAACACTCCCTCGCGTCACAACTCTTTCTCGTCATCGGTGGTGGCACCCTTCTGAGCGCGATCATCGCGATCCCGGTCTTGGCGATGTGCCTCCCGATCTTCTGGTGGCTGAAGCTAGAGACGGAGTCGCTGGCCGGGTGAACGACCTCTCGCCCCGCCAGTTGACGATCAGAACGAATTTCGGTCCAAATTGACGTTCTCGCGGACGAATCGTTCGAAAGCAGATGGTACGAAATCGAAAGGCAATTCTGTCACAGAAAGGTTGAAGTGTGAGTATCAATGACACACATCACATGGGGGTCATCATGACACTACCCGACGTGTTCGAGTTCGTTCGTTGGCTCGACGGGACGATTCCCTTCTTCGCAGTGTTACCTGCGTTCATCGGCGTCATCGTCCTTCTGCGGTTTTTCGCCTCCGAGTTCCGTCTCGACCGACCGACTCCGACCCAACACGACAGCGAGTTCCGATTCGATCCGGACGATTTCGACTGAGAACCAGCGAGACGGGAGCTGAAACCCACCGTTTGGTCGGCTCGGTTCGACTCGGGGAGCCGAGTGGACTGCTTTGGCGGGATGAGGAGACTGTGGCTTGGGAGTTCCCTGTCGGGCAAAAGGCCTGTCCGTCCCGCGCGAGTAGGACGAACCGATGGAAGAGTTCGTTCGTTCTCGCCACGGGTTCATCCCGTTCTATCGGCGGTACACGAAGACGTGGATACACGCGCTGGCGACGGCAGGATTGACGGCGTTCGGGATGATGACGTTTCTGCATCGCGGATTCGCGGTCGTCGCTGTCGCCGTCTACGTCCTACCCCCGATCCTTCTCTATCTCTTCGGAGCTGATTCGGTCGGACGACGCTCCACCGAAGAAACGCCATCGTCTGCTCCAGACTCTCACTCGACTCCTACAGATTCACCCTCGCCTGCTCCAGAATCTCCCTCGAAAGCGACAGCCACCACCGACTCCGCGACCGACTCGGATGACACAGCCCAAGAAATCGACGAAGACGTCCCGACGGGGTGGCTGAGGGCCGACACCCCGACCAACGCGACGCTGTTCGATGCTGTCGTCACCGCAGACGGTGCATACGCCGTCGGCGAAGATGGCGTCGTTCTCGCGGACAGTTCCGACGAATCAGACGAAAGCGGTGCCAGCGAAACGGACGGCAACAGTGCCGACGAAATGGATGACACTGGTGTGCGTCCGTGGCGCGTCGCACTCCCGGACGGCCCACGTGCGGAGGCGCGCGACCTGCAAGGCG
This sequence comes from Haladaptatus rarus, assembly GCF_054177585.1. Taxonomy (NCBI): domain Archaea; kingdom Methanobacteriati; phylum Methanobacteriota; class Halobacteria; order Halobacteriales; family Haladaptataceae; genus Haladaptatus; species Haladaptatus rarus. The sequence goes on from NZ_JBPEHG010000005.1 coordinate 271,064, forward strand.
CGGATGCGACCGACGACGGGGCAGTGTGGTTCGCCGGAGACGGTGGTTCACTGGGTCGGCTGAATCCGGAATCCGGTCGTCACACCGACTACTCCGCGCCGACCGGCATCACTGACAACTGGACTGCTATCGCCGTCGCGGGGCCGACCGATGGTGAGACGATACTCCTCGCGAACGGTTCTGGACAGGTGTTGTGCGGTCAGAACCGGGATGGCGACATCGCGTGGGATACCCCGGTGAAACCTGGAAGTGGGTCGAGTCTCTGTGCAGCAACGCTCGTCGATCCGTCGGTCGGCTATCTCTGTGATACGAGCGACGGCGTGTTCGAGACGACCGACGGCGGTGAGTCGTTTCGGCGGGTCGGTATCGACGGTGCGAATGGCACGCTCACCGATATCGCGGCGACTGCTCGTGACGACTGCGCCGTCACTGCCGACGACGGTGTTCTCCATCGATACGACGGAAACTGGACGCCGACGCGACTCGGTGACGAATCCCTATGGTCGCTCGCGTGGGGTGGCGGTCGGGCAGTCGCGGCCGGTGACACCGGAATCATCTACGAGCGTGCGGGCGAGACGACCGACTGGGAACGGTTCACGACACCCGTAACGGGGTCGCTTCGAGGGGCCGCGGTCGGCTCTCGTCGAGCGGTCGCCGTGGGAGAAGGTGGCGCGGTCGTCGTTCGAGACCGGTGACATCCGGAGAGTGTTTATCATCTGTCGGCAACGATTCGAGGTTATGGTTCCCGAACACTCCCGACGAGCAGCCCTCACCGTCCTCGGTGCCACGCTCGTCGGTTCCTCCCTTCTCGCTGACCAGTCAGGGCTCAGTGTCGCGGATACGGACGAAAACGACGCATCGGTCGATTGGCCGATGGAACGCTACGACCCGGCTGGAACCGGGTACAATCCGGCAGCCTCCGGGCCGAAAGACGGCTATCGGGTTCGGTGGCGTCGTGAGCCGGATAGATTTTCGGGCGGCGTCGTCTCACCCATCCTCCTCGGTGATACACTCTACGCGACGGGCAGGAGTGTGATCGCCCTCGACACCGTGACGGGTTCGACGCGCTTCTCCCACGAAGGGTCGTATCGGTCGAGTCCAGCGCGGGCGAAAGCGAACGCGTACGAGACGGATACGCTGGCCGTGACCGCACCGACCGGCGTCTACGGCCTCAATGCAGGTGGTGGTGTCCGTCTCTTCGACTACGAGTTCGGCGTCGAACGATGGCACACCCCCCGTCCCGAACCGGAATTCGGCGTCTTCGGCCCACCGACTGCGATACCGCCCGTCACGGTCGGGAGCACGGTCTACGCCGCCATTCCCGGGAGTGGCGACACCGCCCACATCGTCGCACTCGACGCGAACAGTGGCCGAGAGCGGTGGCGTCACTCCTCCGGCGACGAACTCCGTCGCTTCGCGGTTCACGACGGAACGCTGTACGCCGCAAACTGGCCGTCTCGTGTCAGTGCATACGACGCGAAGACCGGTAATCGGCTCTGGTGGCGCGAACTCGACGAGCAGATGGTGCTCGCGCCGACCGCGACGGATGATGCGGTCGTCGTTCCCTATCGAACGGGCGTCGTCGCTCTCGACCCCCGCGATGGGAGTACCCGCTGGCAGTTTCGGCACGACGGGAACGCGACCGAAGGGGCTGCTGCGGTCGCCGAGGGTCGCGTGTTCGTCCTGCCAGCGGGCACCGAATCACTACTCTCGCTCGACCTCACCACTGGCGAGAAACGCTGGTCTGCCCCTGTCTCGGGTGAGGGAACGCCGGTCGTCGCAGACGGTGTCGTCTACGCAACCTCGTTCTACACGAACGAGTTGGTCGCACTCGATGCAGCAACCGGAGCCGTTCTATGGAAGTTCGAAACGCGCTTTCCGCTGTCGGCACCCGCTATCGGCGACGGAGTGCTGTACGTCGTTTCACACGACCGAATCGTCGCATTGGAGGCGGGTCGATGAGTGACGCCGCGCGGTTTTCCGTAGATGACCCCCACGCTGGCGCACATCGAACCACGACCGGACTCCTCCGCGAGGCGGTCGGTCGTCTCGGTCGTGACCCGACACTCCTTGTTCCGTTCTTCGTCGCAGGCGTCGTTCTCGGTATCGTCGACTGGTTACGGCGAATCGATCCGATTCCAACGACTGTCTCTGACAGCCTCCGGGAGTCAGGGGTGACGGTGACGTTCTTGCTCTACCCGACCGGGACTGAGACGACGGGACTTCGACTCGCAGCACTCGTCGATCTGAAGTTCCGATATCTCCTCTGGGCGGTCGGTCTCGAACTGCTCGCGTTACTCGCGGTCGGCATCGCTGGCTGGCTCACGTTCACGCGAGCAATGGACGCGGAACGGACGATGGACCTGACGAGGAACGGTTTGGCCTCCTATCTCGGATTCATCGTCGTCATCCAGTCGTCGTTCCGCCTTCTCGGACTGTTCGATGGACTGGGATGGGTCACGCTCGTCGTACTCGTCGGTCTCTTGGCGGCGTTCGTTCGGTTGTTCGTCGCTCCGGCGCTCGTCGCCACTGGAGTGGGGATTCGAACCGCAGTCACACGGAGTGCGAGACTCACCACAGGCGAGGGTGTGACGGTGTTCGGTCTCGTCCTCGCCATCGGTTTCTCGGCATGGATTTTGGGGAGTATCCCCGTCGTCGGTGCGTTCGTAAGTGCTCTGCTGGTCGCTCCTGTTCACGCCATCTCCATCGTCGTCTTCCTCGAATCCCGCCCAAACGCTTGATTAGCTCCAGACCGTACCCTTCTCTATGAGCGTAGACTGGCGCGAGACCCTCCGAACTCGTCGGACACAGAAAGACGAGTACTTCGCGGAGCATCCCCACTCACCGATCCCGTCCGACGAACGAGAGTCGTTCGAAGGACTCGCGTACTATCCGCTGGACGACGACTATCGATTCGAACTCTCGCTTCACGAACACGACGAGAAAGAACAGATCACCGTCGCCACGAGTACCGAGGGTGAACGGGAGTACCTTCGCTGGGGTGAGTTCCGGTTCACGGTCGATGGTGAGGAGGCGACGCTGCAAGCGTACAAATCCGACCGGGACGACGACCGACTCTGGGTTCCGTTTCGTGACGCGACCAGCGGCGACGAAACGTACGGTGCGGGCCGCTATCTCGACCTCGAACGGGAGTCACACCGAACGTCGGACGGCGAATGGCTTCTCGATTTCAACGAGGCGTACAATCCGACCTGCGCTTACTCCGAGCAGTACGACTGCCCACTCCCGCCGACGGAGAGCTGGCTGGACGTACCTATCGAAGCCGGGGAGAAACAGTACCACTGACTCGGCGGATGACGTGATGCAGTACGGAGCATGACGTGGTGCAGTGAAAATCACGACGTGATGCAGTACGAAGCTCCGAGTGACAGGCTGCAGTAACACTGACACTGGATGCGGGCGAAGGTTCTCGTATGGATGGATTACTCGACGATAAGACGACAGTCGTAACTGGTGGGGCCAGCGGAATCGGACGAGCGATCGCGCGACGGTTCGCCGAGGAAGGTGCCGATATCGTCGTCGCGGATATCAGAGAAGAACCGCGTGAAGGGGGAACCCCGACCCACACGCTCGTCGAAGAAGAAACCGACGCAAGTGCCGTATTCGCCGAGTGTGACGTGAGTGACCCTGCCGACGTGAGTGCTGTGGTCGATACCGCCGTCGAGGAGTTCGGAAGTCTGGACGTGATGGTGAACAACGCAGGAATCGTCGGGCCGGAAGGGCCAATAACCGAGATCGACCCCGAGGAGTACCAACAACTCCTCGACATCAACCTGAACGGTGCCTTCTTCGGCTCACGGGCGGCGGCGATTCGGATGCGCGAGACCGGCGGCGGCGGCAGTATCGTGAACGTCTCCAGTGTCGCCGGGATTCGGGGCTACGGCAATCTCTCGCCGTACTGCACCTCGAAGGGTGGCGTCCGCTTGTTGACCTACTCGCTCGCGTCGGAACTCGGCCCGGACGGGATTCGAGTGAACGTCATCCATCCCGGCGTCATCGAGACGGCGATGACGACTGACGACGTTCCGATGGTCGGGACGGAGACCGGTGAGCAGATGAAAGAGACGATTCCGCTCCGTCGGTTCGGCACGCCCGACGATGTCGCCAAGACCGCCCTCTATCTGGCGAGCGACCTTGCCAGCTACGTGACCGGCGAATCCATCATCGTTGATGGTGGTTCGGTGAATACGTCGTAGGCTATCGAATCGTACTTTCGATCATCTTCAAAAACCGCCATGGGAGCCACGCGACAGGTGTGTGGCCTATTTTTTCGGGAACTGGGCGACGAACTTGTTCGCACTTTCGTGTTCTACACTGTAGTTGTCGGCGTCGAACGCATCCACTTCCGCCTGCATCTCGTAGAACAGCGGTTTCGGGTCGTGGTCGTTGATGAGTTCGAGTGCGTCACCGGAATCGAGTGACTCGAATGTAGATCGGATAAGTGGATGCCGTTCAGGTGGGGGTATCTCTCGGACGTCGAGTGTCGTCATGCGAATGAGGCTAATCAGCGGAGGGCTATCGTGATTGTCCCGAACGTGTTCGCATCTTCTACAGGTCACTCCTTCCGCGCCGAGGCGGTCGGTTGGTCGGGGATGCGAAGCGAGTACGTGAGCACTGCGAACCCGAGCACGGTGAACAAACTCTGGATGCTGAGACTGAGATCGATATCGGCTCCGACGACGCGGTCGAGTCCGCCACCGAGCGCCGAACCGACCGTGACGAGACCGAACCCGAGCGTCATCAATTGCAGGGACCTGGCCGTCGTTCGTCGGTACGCGCGATACGAGTAGAGCGTGATCAGCGCACCCAGGACGAGCGTTACCACTCGAATAGCGAACAGAAACGTCGAACTCATGAAGGTGGGCGGGGTCATGACACACTGTTCGCGCCGAATCACATTATAGACAGCCGAGGATTTTCAAAAGTCGGGAACGGTCGAGAAGATGACTGCAATTTCCGATGATGTCGGTGAGAGAGCCCGTCGTCTGACTGTGGTGGCAGAGTGAACATGTTCGTAACTGATTACTGTGAGTAAAACACTGATTCAGAGAAGACGATGGCAACTGCGAAACTATCGATCACGCTTCCCAAAGGGACGTGGATCGGTGACATATCGACGGAGTATCCCGATGCACAGTTCCGGGTGTTGGCAGCCTTGCCCGCCGACGACACCGGGGTCGGTTTGCTCGAACTCACGACCACCGAACTCCCGACGGTCATCCGTGAGATCGAAAACCACGACAACATCGTTCGACTCGAACTGCTTCAGGCCTCCGACGACACGAGCCTCATCGAGTTCGAGACGACCGAGCCGCTTCTCCTGCTATCGGTGCAGGAGTCCGCGATTCCACTGGAACTCCCGCTGACCATCAGCGATGGCGATGCGTCGTTCGAAGTCACCGCCTCGCGGGAGCGACTCTCCACCCTCGGTACGCAACTCGACCTGTTCGGCATCTCTTACGACGTGGAGTACGTCCGCGAGATGGTCACCTCCGAGAGTCTACTGACCGACCGCCAGCGACGATTACTGACGACCGCGGTCGATTGTGGCTACTACGATTCGCCCCGGACGTGTACGCTCACGCAACTCGCGGAGAAGACGGATATCGCCAAATCGACTGCCAGCGAGACGCTTCACCGAGCCGAAGGGAAGGTCATCAAACAGTACCTGAACGAGGAAGACGAGTAAGTATCAATACGGCCGAAGTCGTACTCAGTGGAGAGATTGCCTCGAATCTCCCGCCTACTCATCTACTGCTGTGACACCGGACGAATCGGCGTACTCGGTTCGGTCGAAATCCTGAAAAGAATTACTGGTCTGCGATATTCTCGGTCGTTTCTATCTCTTCGACCTCGAAGTCGTCACCGCGTCCGCCACGGAATCGACGGAACACCAGCGAACCGAGGGCCGAGATGACTACCATGGCACCGACCACGGCGAACATCGTTCGGCTTCGAGTAGGCGCCGACTCTGCCGATTCTGAATCGTCTACTGTCTCTTCTTCCATCACTTCTTTCATCTTTTCTTCTTTCTCCTCGCCGAACGAGGGGCCGAAGTGTGCGCCATCGAAGTGTAGTTCGAACATAGTGATCTTGCGAGCCATACCTTTAGCTACGACGTTCGAATACTTATAGCAATAGTGACACGTGGTGCCAACGAGGTCGCTCCAACGGTTCTGAAATCTCGGCTGCCGAAACCGGTCCCCCGGGTCGTGACTATCCGATACTCATCGACGTCGTCGGTCGATGGCCCACACGATACCGAAGACGGGAACGCAGATCCACGCCACCAGACCGGCTGCGAGCACCGGAACCGACAGTCCGGTTTCGGCAGCGATCGCACCCCAGCCACCGCCGACAGCGTCGAGCTGGAGCAACACCAGCACGCGGAAGACGTCGGCAGGATTGGCGATCACGAGTGCCGACAACGACGCGCCGCCCAGTTCGAACTCGGTGACGGCACCGAGTGCGAGGAGGTCGTGACCGAGCGCGAACCACGTCCAGACGAGGAGTACGGCTCCCAACGCCCGTGTTCGCTCGCTCGCCAGCGCGGAGATGAACACGCCGATTCCAAGGAACGCACAGGCCGTGCCGACCGCCGCGAGCACGAACGCGAAGTACGGCCCGAGCGCGGAGGGGCCTGCGGCCATCACCAGTGTCGCACCACCGATGCCAAAACCGACGACCATCGCCGCACTCAGCGTCGCTGCTCGACCGAGGTAGGTTCCGACCGCGATGCTCGACCGGGACGCCGGAAGCGCCAGCACGAGTTCGAGCCAGCCTCGTTCTGCTGCGCCGACGATCGCGTCGTAACTGAACGCGAGTGCGACGAGGGGAACGAGATACGTTCCAAGTTCGGTCAGACTTACGACCAGCGCAGTCACGCTCGTCGGGCCGACGTTCGATCCCGCGAACGCGACCATCCCGACCGAGAAGAGGGCGAACAACCCAGTCAGCGCCGGAACCCACCGATTGCGGAACGCGAGTCGGTACTCCAGTCCGGCGACGGTCAGTGCCTGTCGGAGCCACCCTTTCGACGTTCCCGAAATCTCCGTCACGTCCACTTCGTGAGTCGTCTGGGTGACGTGTGTCTGTGCGCCCCCCGTCTCGTTTTCGGTCATGACTGAACCTCCGCGTATCGCTGGTTGGAATCGAGAACCGACCGGAACGTCTTCCCGAGGCCGGGTTCGGCGACTTCGACGCCGTCGAGCGCGACGGCGTCGTCCAAATCGTCCAGTAGTTCTCGAACGTCCGACGGTGAACACGCCGCCGTCACCGACGAACCGCCGGATTTCACGAGCTTCCCGTGTCGGCGGACGACCGTCGTGGCGGTTTCGACCTCGCTCGCGTCGGCGAGGCGTGCAGACACCGTCACCGACTCACCGGATTCGCGTCGGAGGTCGGCGATGGAACCTGCCGTGAGGACGCGGCCACCGTGCAAGATCGCGGCGTCGTCACAGAGTTGTTCGACCTCGTCCAGGACGTGCGACGAGAGGACGACCGTGAGGTCGTCTTCTTCACCGAGTCGGTGGACGACTGCGTGTAAGGCATCCACGCCACGGGGGTCGAGTCCGGCGGTCGGTTCGTCGAGGAGGAGTACCTGCGGGCGTGCGAGGAGCGCCGTCCCGAGTGCGAGTCGACGGCACATCCCGTTCGAGTAGCCATCGACGGCGCGGTCTGCGGCGTCGGTAAGACCGACGATGTCGAGGACGTGATCGATGCGCTTCGTCTTCCCGAGATTTCGCATCCGCGCGTGGAACGAGAGCACTTCCCGTCCGGTGAGTGCGGGCGGAAATCCGGCACGTTCGGGGACGTAGCCGACTCGTTTTCGCACTCTCGCGTCGCTCGCGTCCGTGCCCGCGACCGTGACACTGCCACTGTCGGGTCGGAGGTGGCCGACGAGGAGTTTGAACAACGTGGTCTTTCCGGCACCGTTCGTCCCGAGGAGGCCGAACGTCGTCCCGGTCTCGACGGACAGCGACAACCCATCGAGGGCCATCACGTCGCCGTAGGATTTCGTTACGTCAGTGAGTTCGATTGCGTGCATAGTATCGTTTCCATGAATGGTGTGGGGGTTCCGTGAGTGGGTGGTGGTCGACGACGCCGGGAGATTCGATGAGTGGCACCGAGTTCTCGGCGAGTCGGATGGCGTCGAATGCTGGGCTGTGAGCGAAGACGCCCGCCTGTGGATTCTCCCAGACGAGACGTTCGACCAGTCCGGCGGGGCGGTGGCGCACGTCGCTCACGGCGTCTCCATCGACGTCGATGATACGTGCGTCACTCCAGTAGTTGCCCGAGGCGGTGGCGTTCCACTCGACCTGTTCGGCGATATCGACCCTGACGGGTTCGGCATTGCGGATGAAGCTGTTCCCGTAGACGCTTTCGCGGACGCTGCCTGCCGAGAGATGGACACCGATTTCGTTCTCCAGTACGAGATTATCGACGATCTCGTTCTCCAGCGAGTTGTAGACGAACAGTCCACGGACGTTGCCAACGAACGAGTTGTTTCGAATCTTCGTCTCGTCGACGCTCTTGACGAGCAGGCCGTGACCGCTCCCGCCCGAGTTGTTGAACGCCGTGTTGTTCTCGATGGTCAATCGCTGGGACACCATCAGCGCGTAGCCGACGTCGTTGTCGAATGCCGTGTTGTTTCGGAGCGTGGAGTCGTCGGTATACATGTAGTGGACGCCATACCGCAGGTCCCACATGGTGTTTCGTTCCGCGAGCACCTCGGACGACCACGAGTAGTAGAGGCCGTCACGAACGTCCGTGATGCGGTTGTCCGAGACGACGGTATTCGACGTCTTCCAGATCTGGACGCCGTTTCCACGGTAGGAGAGCGGGCGAACCGACTCCCGACCGACGATGGTGTTGTTCAGGACGCGGATGCCATCGACGCCGTCGATCCAGACACCGAACGTCGTCTCGGTCACGCGACTGTCGACGACACTGGTGTTCGTGCCGTTCACCCAGACGCCTGCATCGTTGCTCGCCGCGTCGAATCCGGAGTTCCGAACCCAGACGCGCTGCACCGTAACGTCGTCACCGTTCACCGTAAGCACGTTTCCGTGGCCGCCGCCGTCGATGACCGCGAACGACCCCGGCGTACTGGTGAGTGTGACGTTCGGCGTGTCGACGACGACCGACTCTTCGAACCGTCCCGTGAGTGTGACGGTGTCTCCGGGATCGGCTGCGTTCACGGCTTTCTGTGCGGATTCGAACTGCCGACCGTCGACGGTCGCTATCGGTCGTTCGTCCGTGGGCGTGAACGAGTATTCGTCGGGGACTGGTGCGTCGAACGCGAGTGCGTTCGATCTTCCGGCATCCGCCGCGCCCGTACCGACGACCGCGACGACGGAGACGAGCAGTGTAACGATGGCAACGAGTGCGAAACCTCGTTCGAAGGTCGTCGCCATCGAACTATCGCCCCCGCTCCGACTGTGCCGACGGACTATCGGATTTCGTTCCGCGATCCGTGAGACGCCGAATCGCGTCGGACAGCAGTTCGGGTGCGTCGGAGACCGTCGCATTCGAATCGCGCAGTCGGTAGGCGACGACGAGGAGGCCGATGGCGACCATCGCCATGTAGGCCCCCGTGCCGAACTCCGAGTAGCTCGTGAGATTGGCGACCTCGTACTTTCCCCACAGCGGCGGGGTGAACGGGTCGACGCCGATCATCGGCGCGTCGGGGTCGAGCGTGTGACCGGCCTGATACAGCCGGTACTGGATATCGATCAGCATGACGCCGAACACCGTGACGGAGCCGACGACGAGCCACTTGAGACCCCGTCCGAGCTTCTTCGTGTTCGGTGCAGCCGAGACGACGAGCGTGGCGATTGCGACGCCGACGAACGCCAGTGGTCCAAGCGACCATTCGGGGACGTCGATAGCGCGCTCGTGCACCTCGAAGTTGGGCGTCCAGTACACCGGGTCGGGGAAGTAGAACCCGATGTACTGGTTCAGCTCCGCCATCTCCCAGTAGTCGCCCGCGATACGGGGATAGGCGTACAGATGCAGGTAGAGCGGTTCATTCGGATACTGCACCGCGTGAACCGTGATCGACCACATGGGGAACGCGAGTGCGGCGACGAGCATCGTTGCCGCGATCACTGGCAGTGCTCGTCGAAGCTCCTGAAATTCCTTGAGTTTGAGACGTGTCATCCTAAATACCTCTGGAGTGGGTGGAAGGGGGTTAGTCCCGTGGTTCGACGATCATCCGCGAGCGCATCTCCAGGTGGAGCGCGCTACAGAAGTACGTACAGTAGACCCAGTAGACACCGGGCTTTTCTGCGACGAACGTCGCCTCTCTGGTGTCCTGTGGTGCGACCGCGAGATGGACGTTGTACTCGGGGATGGCGACACCGTGGACGAGGTCGCGGATTCCCTCGATGTTGGTCGTCGTCATCTTCACCGTATCTCCCTCTTTGACGGTGAAGTCCCGAAGACCGAACTCGCTCCTTTTTATCGACATCTTGACATGGACTGTCTCGTCGTTGATGCGTTCGATACTGGAGTCTTTCTCACCGATGTACTCTTTCTCGCCCTCGTAGTCTGCCTTCTCGTAGGTCACGGACGGGTCGAGCGTGTCGCGGTGAACCATGATGGCGTCGTGCGGCTCGGGATACACCGGTTCGTCTTTCACCAGTTCCATCCCTGCCTCGTCGTCACCGATGTAGATGAGCTGGTCGTTGTCCGGGTGGATCGGTCCGACCGGGAGGAACCGATCTTTCGAGAGCTTGTTCAACACGACCAGCCAGTCGCCGGTCGGTTCGGTGGACATCGCCTGCACTGCCTGGATGTGACCGGGGTTGTAGTGAACGTCGATCTTCTCGATGATCGCTTCCTCGGAGCCTTTGGGCGAGTTGACTGCTTTCTCGATGTCCCACTTGACGACCTGCGAGTCGATGAAGAGGGAGGTGTAGCCGTGGCCACGACCGTCGTAGGTCGTGTGGAGTGGTCCCAATCCGACCTTCGGTTGACCGACGATGACCTTCGCCGGGTCTTTCTCGGTCGCTAGCTTCTCGATGTCGATGATCGACACCGTCGGCGAGAGCTTTCCGGCCACGATGGCGTACTTACCGTCCGGCGTCACTTCGACACAGTGGGGACTCTTCGGCGTCGGGATGTACCGAACGAGTGGGTTCGACCCCTTGTTGAGGGGGCTATCTTTGCGCCCATCGACGACCGGCACGCCGTTTATCTTCTTGAACTTCCCAGCGTCGACGGCTTTCTGGATGGCGGGGACGTCGAACGCTTTCACGTAGTCGCGGTCGTCGTGTGTCATCTCCTCGACTTCGACACCTTCTTCGTCGTTGTACGCGCTCGCTATCGCCCACCGACCGTCTTTGTCGGTATCGAGGATGTCGAGGTTCCCGTCCACTCGAACCTGCCAGAGCACTTCCATGCTCTCGGGGTCGAGCGCGGAGAATACCGAGCCGTACTTCTCCGGTTTCTTCGCGTCGCGCCCGTCGTTGGGGAGCGGGATACGGAACTCGCTGTTTCCGAACACGTAGTCAGTGTTCGGGCTCTGGATACAGCAACCGTGGATGGCCTGGACGTTCGGGACGTTCGTGATGGCGTCCGTCTCGAAGTATTTCAGGTTGATACGCGCGATACGGCCGTTCGCCTTGTCGTTGATGTAGATGTACTTCCCGTCGTACTTGCCGTCCGTCTCGGAGAGGTTCGGGTGGTGGGAGTCACCCCAGTCGTAGCCACCCGACTCTTCCAGCATCTTGTCCGTCTCGTCGTCGAACCCGTATCCGCGTGCGGATTCCCGGTTGAAGACGGGGATACGCATCAGTTCGCGCATCGACGGAACACCGACGACGCGCACTTCGCCGGAGTGTCCTGCGCTCCAGAATCCGTAGTACTCGTCGTGTTCGCCCGGTGCGACGTGTGCGTCGGCTCCGGCGGATTTCTTCTTCGAAGCCTTCGATTTCCTGTTGACGATGCCGGAACATCCGGCGAGCGAGGTCGCGGCCCCGACGGCTATCCCCGCTTTCATGAAGTCGCGGCGTTCCAGCGAGAGACCGGGGAGGTCGAGTTTCAACCCTTTCTCGGGAGCTGGTTCGTCGACCTTCGCGAGCACGGCGTTGAGCTGTTGTTCGTACTGGTCGATGACCTTCTCCGGGTCGCCCTCGGTGCCGATGATGTTCTCGGATGTCGATTCGCTGTCGATGCCGTCGGAGGGGGAACTCATCTAGACGACCTCCACGTAGCCGACCATCCCATTCATCTCGTGGGGGATACAGTAGTACTTGTACGTCCCTTTGGTCTCGAAGGTGTGTTCGTAGCTTCCGTCTTTCGTCACGTTTCCTTTGTCGGGGTAGCCGTCTTTGGCCGCCGACTCCGAATCGAAGCCGCCCGACGCGAAGTACTTCGCGCCATCTGGAATCTCGTCCTCGTATGCGGTGACCGTGTGACCGACTGCACCGACGGTCTTCCACGTCACCGTGGTGCCTGCTTCGACCTCGATACGTTCGGGGGCGAATTTGAGTTCGTCGTTCATATCGACGACGTTGGTCTTCGTTCCGCCGCTGTCGTCGTCATTTCCGGACGAGTCTTTCGACGTATCGTCCGTCTTCTTCGAGCCGTCGTTTCCGGTCGAACCCGAACAGCCTGCCAAAGATGCGATTCCGATAGTGCCTACCGCGCGAAGTACGTTTCGTCGTTTCATCGGGGATGTCATGTTCGATTTCCAGTTAGGCGTCCGAAGATACACTACATAAAACGAGAACGCTATTCTCACCGCGCGAGAGGATAACCGAACATCTTCTCGAACCCTATATAAACTACTTTCAAACAAATGAAAAATAATATGAAATAAGGGACGACACGCCAACGAAAGCATAAACTACCGTTATAGATTGGGTCAGAGCTAAATAATCGATGCTCGTGCGCGCTTGCAACGTTGGCTTTCGAACCGACGAAAGAGATCGCCCCGACAAAAAAGAGATGGTCAGCATCCGACATCAGCAGTGAGATTCGATAACGATCCTCAGCCGTGGCGTTCGGACAGTCGTTCCGCGAGCTGTCGCGCATTCCGTACTCGACCCGGAATACCGGCACGCGAGGTGTAGTTGGTACAGAGGTGAGCCGATTCGGGAAGCGCGATATCGTCGATGGCTGTCCAACTACGGTCGTAGGCGGGCATCCCTCGCTGGAGTCGATACACCGACAACGGGCGGGCGCTGTCGCCCGTCACCGCTTCGAACTCCTCGGCGGCGACTCGTCCGAGACGGTCGTCCGACCAGTCCACGAGGGACGGATTCTTCGCACCGCCGAGATAGCACGTGTACACGCCATCACGGTTCAACAGACTGTCGTTCGCCGTGACGCCGAGTGTTCGAAACGACTCGTCGTACTGGATCTGATACCCCGCGCTGTCGAGTTTGCAGTCCGAATGGAGGTGGACGATGGCCATGGGGTTGTAGGTGAGTCGTCGAAGGGCGTCGCCCGTCTCGGCTGCAAAGGGTTTGACGAGGTCGGCTGTCACGTCTGCAGGTGTCGTGAAGACGAGTTCGTCCACGAATTGCGTGCCAGCTGACGTTTCCAGTTCGTAGCCCGATCCGTCCTGTCGAACCTCCTCGACGGGCGTTTCGAGCGAGATGCTGTCGGCATGTGCGTCGAACAACGCCCTCGGGAACGTCTGGAGTCCGTCGTCGAACGAGATAACGTCCGGCGGGTCTCGCCCCCGCAACACCGACCGGAGGACGAATTTGAGCACACTCCCGTCGATTCCCGCGTTCTTGAGCGCTCTCGCGAGGGTGTAGCGCATGTACATCTCTTCGGGATGGGAGCCGTAGAGACCGCCGTACAGTGGCCCGAAGTAGTATTCGGCGACTTCCGAACCGAACGCTCGCGTCAGGTAGGCTTCGACCGTCTCGTCTGCTCGCGGCCCGTCGGTGAACGGTTCGAGCAGGACGCGGAGCTTCGCAGGCAGCGAGATGAGATCGGTGGTAAGCGCGTCGCGCACTGACTGTGGGACGAGTCTGAGCTTCTCGTGGTGATAGATGTACAGCGGAACTTCGGCCGCGCGTCGAACGCTTCCCTCCAGTCCGAGGTCGGAGACGAGTTCTGTGATGGACGGCGTCGTGCGCGTTCGCTGTGGGCCGAAATCGAGCACTCGCCCTTCGACTCGTCGGCTTCGAATCACGCCGCCGGGTTCGTCGCTTCCCTCGAACACGACGCTATCGACGCCAGCTTGTTGGAGATAGTGGTGGAGCGTGAGTCCTCCGAGGCCACCTCCGACGATTCCGATGGTCATGGCTCGATGGTCACTCCACTACCGGGCTTTCCATGGGTGTTTGTTCGGGAAGTGGACCGTCGTAGCCCTCTGGAACGTACTGGCAAAGCGGGTCGCTTTCGAGCGGGTCGCCCGTATACGCGAACGCGCGCGAACGACTGCCACCACAGACGTTTCGGAATGGGCACGCACCGCACTTGCCCTTGAGTGCATCTGGGTTACGGAGCCGTCTGAACGCCTCGGAATCGCGATAGAGTTCGACGAGCGAATCGTCTCTGACGTTACCCGCTGACTCGGGGAGAAATCCGGACGGGTACACGTCCCCGAGGTGGCTCACGAAGGTGAACCCGTTTCCGGCCCGGATTCCGGTACGGCGACCGATGTCGTCCGTCGCGGGTGTCGCGGTGCCCGCATCTGCGCGCTTGCGTTCGAGCGCGACCCGCCGGTAGTGGGGCGCTTCGGTCGTCTTTACACCGAAAGGTGCGGTCTCGCTCACGTCGAGGAGCCACTCCATCACCCGTTCTGCTCGCTCTGGGGAGATGGGGTCGAGCACCGTCCCTCGACCCACCGGAACGAGGAAGAAGACAGACCAGAGGACGGCCCCGAGTTCGGTGACGAGGTCGCGGAGCGCGGGCAGTTCGTCCACCGTCTCGGCACAGACCGTGGTGTTGATCTGTAATGGAATCCCGGCGTCTCGAATCGCTCTGGCCGCTCGAACCGTCGATTCGAAGCTCTCATCTTCGCCCCGGAATTCGTCGTGTGCTTCCGGGGTACTGCCGTCGATGCTGAGCGCGACGCGGCGCAACCCCGCGTCGGCCAACCCTTCGATTCGGTCGCTCGTCAACGACGTCGTTCCGCTGGGTGTGAGCGTCATCCCGAGTCCCTGCTCAGCACCGTAGGCGACGAGTTCTTCGACGTCGTCGCGCATCAGGGGGTCACCGCCGGAGAGGACGACGAGTTGGCCATCACCGAATCGGCGAGCCTCGTCCAGGAGTTCCTTTCCCTCGGCGGTCGTGAGTTCGTCGGGGTGTCGCTGTGCCTGGGCGTCGGCCCGGCAGTGTTTACACGCGAGTTCACACGCCTGCGTGAGTTCCCAGACGAGGACGAACGGTCGCTGGTCGGTGTCGATGGCCTCCGGTCTCATCGTCCCCGTCCAGAACCGCATCTGATCTGTGCCGATACCCATCCCTGGAGGTCGCAAACTGACGGTCGTTTCATGGTCGAAGTTCGATGTCGAACCGTCAAAACCGTTTCCCGAACATGTTCTCTTTTCGGCACCGCGAAAATCTTCTCGCTGAACGAAACGTCGATACACGAACATGGTCGGGAGAAACCATACCCGACAACTCCACGTTGGAACTGTTGATGACCACTGAGGTTCACGAACTCGACGTGAGACAGATAGAACAGCCCTTCGACGATATCATGAGCGCAGTCACTGGGTTAAAGGGCGAGCAGACGCTCGTGCTCATCAACAGCTTCGAGCCACAACCGCTCTACAGCGTCCTCGAAAAACAGGGATTCCAGTGCGAAGCAGAAAAGATCGACGCCGACGAATGGCATATCAGCGTCACGCGAACGTAAGAAGCGTCGTCAGAACGGTGCACGCGTGCCATCGAAGGGGACGTCCGCCGTCCCGGTACCGTCTCCCTCTTTTCCATCCATCTCGCCCGCTTTCTCGTCTATCTCGTCCTGTCCCGAATCGGCGTACCGTTCAACGAGTCCATCGAGCTTCTCGTTTATCGCGTCGCTCTCGTGGTGCATCTCGTTCAGATGCACCGTGACGAGGTCGTAACCGTGTTCGTCGGGTTCACCGTTCCACGCCCGGAACGAGCCGATGGTCAGCGACGTACCCTGGGGACAGAACGGGGTCGTCGGCGTGAACTCGGCGTGGAGGACGGTCGGATCGTCGGCATCGACCGCGTATCGGAATCCGGCTCCCGTGTGGCGAACGTCGAGATTCAGCCGTGCGAGGTTGTAGCCGAACGTCGCGTCGTAGACGCCGCGACGTTCGAACACGTCGCGGGTTATCTCGTGGAATTCGACGTGGTCGTCGCCGGTGAGAACGTCGTGGTCATCGAGCACCGGCCCCGGTTCGGGGATGTGTTCCGGAACGTACTCGTCGTAGTCGTCGAACAGTGCCTCGCTATCGGTGACAGCGGAGAACGGAGAGTCGAACATACCCATAGAAGGAGAGACGGCACCGACGACACTGACTCCAACCCCGAACGTGTTCGTCTCGTTACGGGACGCTCACAGGTTGACGTCCGATTCCCGCGTCGATTCCGACACGTCGGATGTCGACCCGAGTACGAGGCGGTGAACCGGCACTGGTCCGTGTCGATGGATGACCAGCCAGATGTTCACGGCGAACAGTACGAACCCGACGAGCAACAGCGACCAGCCGATCGCTTCGATCACCACTGGAAGGTCGACGACACTCGTCAGGGCGATGGTGATGCCGCCGACGAACGTCGTGATGCCGTCGACGCGAGCGATGCGAGCGTCGTAGAGGTCGTCGACCATCGGCACCGGTTCGAATCCGAGCAGGTCGCTGTACCGTTCCATCCAGATGATGAACGGAACGATGTGATAGAGGGTTCCGAGCACGACGAAACCGACGATACCGAACAGTAGGACGGTCGTGGTCCACGACGACCCGAGGACAGATGCCCGCGAGAGTGGGTCACGGAGCCAGGCGGGAAGCGTGGCGACCGCCCAGAGAGCGAGCGACACCGCGACGATGGCGTACCGTGAGAGCATCGGCGTGCGAGGCACCTGCGTCTCGACCAGCCGCCGGGCGAGGACGATGGCGAACGAGAGCATCCCGAGCGCGATCAGCACCGCTCCGACGCGAGCGAGCGATGACTGACCGAACAGCCGTCCACCGGCGAGCGCGACGACGCCAACTGGGTAGCTTACCTCCTCGATACGCGCCAGGTAGGTGTCGATACCGTGGAGTCGAGTCTGTGTGAACATCGTCGAGAGCTGGTAGAGCGCCCCGAGGACGGTCGTCATCACCCCACCGAAGACGGCCAGTGTCGCGTGCGATCCAACGACGTTCTGGCGGGTGAGTCCGAGATCGGCGATGAACGGTGTCGTGAAATCGAGCGCGAGCAAGACACCCAGCACCGGAACGATGGCGAAGTAGCCGAGTGCGAGTGCGAAGTGACGCTCGGTCACGTCGAGCGACTGCGCCGAGAGGAGTGTCCGACCGACGTTGTAGATGAACGTCCAGAATCCGACGAGGATGACGGTTCCGAACGCGTGAAGCCAGACGAGATCGGCGGTCGCGAGGGAGGCCAGAAATCCGGCGAGGCCGCCGGCGACGAGCCAGAGTTGTAGCGACGCGAGCCGCCGCGAGTGGAGCGGTCGGCCACTCCAGACGGGAACGAACTGGGTCATCGCGCCGAGGATGGTGAGACTGATCCACCCGATGAGGAGACCGTGAACGACGATGAGATCTGCGAGACCGGGTGCGAAGTCGAGGGCTGCCGCGACGCCGGTTCCGGCGGCGACGAGGAGGAAGACCAGTGCGACGAGGAAGTGCCCGAGCGGGAGTGCCATCGGTGGTCCTCGGTCGGCGTCGATACCAGCAGGAATCGTGCTCATGGAAATTCGTTCGCGTCGCCGACCCATCGACCTGTACCCGAAGATGTTCGCCCGACGGTCAGTGTTTCAGTACTGCCGAGAGTAGCTTGGTCTGTGCCGCCGAGAGATGTTCTGCGAACGTCGACCGTGAGATGTCGAGTGCTTCGGCGACGTCACCCGCATTCGCACCTTTTGGATGGCTGAAATAGCCGAGTTCGTACGCCGTCTCGATGACCTCTCGTTGTCGGGCGGTGAGGCTCGCCCGGTCGACGAGCACGAGGTCGCCGTCCGTGTCTGCCCCAGAGTGACTCAGATGGGAGATAGAGACGGCACCGAACCGTTCTCGAAGCTCCTGGACGATTGCTTTCACTCGTCCCACTTCCGGGACGTAGAACGTGAGTACGAGCGACCCGTTCTTCGCTCGAACATCGGAGATGGGAAGCCCGAACGACTCGACGGATTCACAGACACACGGCGTAGTTTTGTCGCGTTTGAATCGGTATCGACGTTCGCCCCCCGTTCGGAACAGTTCTCGAACGTCGGTATCGGGTAGCTCTCCGGGCAGTTCATCATCGACGGTGAAATCCTCGATCACGGCACCGTCTTCCGTGGGATGTGACCGTTCGATCGTCGAGATCGACGTGTCCATCGCAGCCGACGACCGTGCGACGGGGCAGTTACCCGGTGTTGCGACGGTCAACACGGCCCGGATACTCCGATCGATCTCGGCGTCGGTGTTGGTTGCCATACCCAGAGCACTGTTTCGAAGATGCAAATACGGTCGCCGCGATTCCCGTGGGCTGAGAACGAGTGCCGTCTCCATGGTCGTCGATTTCGTGAATGCCGATGGTGCCCGGCGGCGAGAACCGCCGGGCACCATCGGCCCAGTCACCATCCAAGAAAAGCAAACTGGTTCACACTGTGCGACGAGACCGTCGAATCATCGCACTTCGAACACGAAACTTGTCTGCAAGTTGCTCCGATGGCCGGTTGGCGCACCCCACCGGGTTACCGGTGTATAGGGTTCCGTCCATCTCAGCATGCCAGTGTTACCACCGTTCCGTGTTTGCCAGTCGACTCCTCGAACGAGGAGATACTGCGATCTTGTCCGTAGGCGCGGCCCCGCGCACCTACGGTTAGACAGTGGTGCGTGTTCTCCTTCGTCTTTCTCCCGACAAATTCGGGGCATTTATCAAGGGTTTACTATCCTGACCGACGCGCGCCGATACCGACGAGCAATCGAGTGACCAGATACGCATAGCCGACTGCGCCGAGGAGTGTGAGCCCGACCCCTGCTGTGACGACCGTCGCAACACCGAAGCCGCGTCCGATGACCTCGACCGCGAGTCCACTGGCGAGTGCGGCGACGACACTCGCTGCGCCCCGCCTGCTCGCACCCGGAAACTGACCCGCCGTCGGTGGATAGAACTGGAACGCGAGGCCGACGATGATGAGACCGAGGAACCCGAGTAGATTCAACTGGCGGTGAACGGCGAGCAGTGCAGGGGTTACCTCCCCGAACGCGAACGCGACGCCAAGTGCGACGGCGATAGCTCCGGCGAAACTGCCGATGACGACCCCGTACAGGCCGATGCGGCGTCGCTCCGAGCGAACGAAACAGTAGACGGTGAGCGTCGTGAATCCGAGCATCGCCGTCGCCTCGGCGAGTGCACCGATGCGGAACCAGATATCCCCCCAGAGATGGGTCGCTATGAGGATCGGGCCGAGTGCGCCCGTCGGCAAGACGATGAAGACGAGCGGTGTCGGCGGACTCACGTCGAAGAATCGGGGTAAGAGGCGGACACCGAGCGCGAACACGAGTACGCCCGCCGCACCTGCCGCAAAAAGGTGGGTGAGTCGGGGCGGGTAGCTGCCGAGCATCGAGGGCAGGGAGGCGGAACGTGCGAGCAGTTCGTACGACCCGAGAGCGAGATACGCGAACGCGACGGGTAGGAACAGGTTTGCAAACCTGTCGGTTTGCTCGAACCCGATCCGCAACGAGGCAGTTCCCGTCTTTCGTCCGAGTGGATTGCCACGAACCGACCAGCCGAGACTGCCGAGGAAGACGACGATACCGAGTCCCCACGCACCGGCTCCGAGCAGCGGAACTCTGGACGGTACTGACCCCATCGCATCGAACGTCAGCAGCACTGTGCCGACCGTCGCCAGCAGGAAATGGACCGGCGAAGCACGTGGCACAGCCAGCACTCGCTCGAAGTAAGACGGAACGAGAAGGTACGCTTTCCCAAAGATCATGTGGAAGACGAACCCGAACACCGCGAGTGTCATCGCTGCCCGATGTGGGATGTCGACGAGCACGCCGACCTGCCACGCGACGAGATAGAATGCGCTAGCGATCGTGAATCGTCGAGACCACCGACTCGTCGTTCCGCGTGTCATATCGTTCGAGACGAGTAGCTGCTCGTTCGTCGAACTATCGATCTCGAAAACAGTCGGCGAGGCAGTAACCGGCGAGCATGGCGAGGGTCGCCGGAATCGATAGCCTCGGTCGACGTGAAGATTCCGTCCATGGAATCGGAGACGAACCAGCCGGGGGTGTACGCACCCCCGAACGTGTTCGACTTCAGTTACGGCGTTCCCAGTGGATGACAGGGTGAAGAGCGTTTATGGCGTCTACGCGGTGGCGGGGATCAGGCTGGGTCGGGGTCGAAGATTTCGGGGTTGGCAGGCCCATCGGCGTGGATGACAGCCATGCAGCCCTTTCGTGCGACCCTGCTCAGCGAGTGGTCGACCAGTTTGAAGTCACCCGGCACCGGGAACGACATCGTGGCGACGGCGGTGCTTCCGGGGAGAACCGGGGTCGTCTGGATGTGTGTCTGTGGTTCCGTCGACAGGGATCCCTGGGGCCAGAGTTCCTCCCAGACGCTTCCGATGGGGTGGAAACTGCTCATCAGGTTGGGTCCGCCAGTGACGAAGTAGACTCGGGCAGTTTCTCCGGTCTTCACGTTCATCGGGCCGTGGCGGTTCCCGGTCAGTGCGTAGGCTTCACCGTTCATCAACACGTGGCTGGCGTCTTCGCGGGCCATTGACGACATGTCGAAGGAGTAATGGCCGTTGTCGCCGCCTTTCGTGTAGACTTCGTGCTGCCCGATGTAGAACTCGTGGTCGACCTCCGGGAGTCCCCCTTTGGGTTCGACGAGGATGATACCGAACATCCCAGCGCTGATGTGCATGTCGAGGTTCGGCACTGCACAGTGGTAGATATATGCACCGGGGTAGGTCACCTTGAACTTGAGCTTCGTGGTCTCACCGGGGTTCGTCATCGTCGCTTCCGCACCGCCACCGGGTCCGGCGACAGCGTGGAAGTCGACGTTGTGCGGCATCACGTTCTCTTCCGGGTTCTTGAATGTGAGGTTCACCGTATCGCCCACTCGGGTGCGGATGAGTGGTCCCGGAATCTGACCGTTGTATGTCATGAAATCGAACGTCTTTCCGTCTTCGATTTCTGCGCGCACTTCTTTCGGCTCCAGAGTCACGTCGATTTCCGCTGGTTTCTTCCGGGTGATGGGGTCTGGAATATCCGTTGGATCGGCTGCAACTCGATTGATGATAGGCTTCTTCGTCTGTTCTACCGCTTTTCGGTCGCGCGCCGTCGTCTTGACGTCGTCCTGTGCCATCGGAGCATTACAGCCTGCGATCGCCGCAACACCACCAGCACCAACACCTTGTAACATACGCCGTCTCGTGGGTTCGAACATTAGTGATTACCTCTACAGATAATCTTCAAGCTCCTATGGATATCAATAGCAGTACAGATTCTCAGATGGGAAGAACGGTTCTCAAGAAGGGAGAATACAGGCGAACTTGTTCGAATCTCATTTATATATGTATCCGCTGGTGACACTGACACTTCTAGTATTTTACGATCTACCACTTAGCAACAGTAGATGAAGGGGTACATGAGCGAAACCCGGTCGCCGTCTTCGAGTCGCGTGTCAAGCCCGTCGATATGTTCGTTGAAGGTTCCATTGATGGATACCCGCGCGTACGCGCGAGTCTGTTCCCCCGTGGGATTCTTCCGCCACGTTCCGGGGAGTTCGGTCGGCGTCTTCGCCCAACCGCGCGTCGTCGCGTCTGCCTCCGTCTCTGCGATGAGCATATCTTCGACATCGTAGTCGTCGAAGAACGCCGCCAGAAATTCGCGGAGTGTCGCCCCCGCGAAGGTGTACGTGAGGTGCGGTCGTCCTACCGCGTTCCGAACGTGGCCGGTGCATCGAACTTCGACGGTCGTCTGTTCGTCGTTCGAGTGGTTCGTTTCGCCCGTCACCTGTGCGTCCGACTGGGTATCCATGTCTCGTTACACGGCCACGAGAACCGAGAACCCTCGTTCGAACATGTTCGGCGAACCGTTCTCCCGGACACGCGCTGTCTGTTCGGATATGACTTCCATCTCCCACGACGAGGTCGAACCGGTGACCGACCACACTCACCACAATTCGTGGTCGGCGAATCTCGAAAAGCCGCCGCACGCGGCGGATAGAGACCTCGTCGTCGCACAGGCTATCGATGCGGTTCGGAAGACTGCGGCGGGGTATCACGTAAATCTGGTCACACACGGCGAACATGGGCACCCGTCGACGTATCTGTTCGACACGCTGGCCGAGGCGTTCGGTGACGCTGTCGAGTGGCAGTACGTCGAACAGTGTGGTTGTGGAGGGCACGTCACTCGAGTGCTCGTCGAATAGGTTAGAAAGCTGAACGAAAGGCGAATACTTTTAAGAACTACCTCCATCAATAAATTAGATTAGAACGGTGGGAGTATGACTGATATCGGTCATTCGTTCGAATCATCACACTCCGTCGGTAGTCCCGACTATCTGTCGAGCGATGACTCGTTTTTCCATCAACTCGTCGTCGATACGTCGGATTCGATCATCACCGCCGACAGCGACGGCACTATCGTCTTTGCGAACCCTGCTGTCGAGTCACTGTTCGGGTACAGCCAGTCCGAGTTGGTTGGAAAACTACTCACGATACTGGTTCCCGATCGGTACCACGAGCAACACGAAAGCGGATACGAGGAGTACGTCGCCCAGAACAACGCCGAAACAGAGGCGGAATCGGTCGACATCTGGGGTGTCGACTCGGAAGGGGAAGAGATTCCGCTCTCGGTCACGTTCCACGACCACACGTACGACGGAAGACAGCTCTTTACGGCGATCATCCGTGACATCTCCGAACAGGAACAGACTGAACGCTCGTTGCGCGAGGAGCGAGAACTCGTCCAGCAGGTTTTCGAGACGAGTCCTATCGCGCTCGCCGTCCAATCGACGGATGGTGAGGTGTTGCGCGCCAACAGTCGGGCGCTGGAGATGCTCGGTCTCGAAGACGACGACCAATTCTCGCCCCTGGACGAACGTGCGGACTGGCAGGTGTACGGCCCTGACGGCGAACCGCTTTCGCCCGACGAGTACGTGACGAGTCGGGTCATCCAGACCGAGGAACCGGTGTACAACTTCGAGATCGCCATCGAACGACCGTCCATCGGGCGGCGGTGGTTCACGGTCAACGGTGCCCCGCTATTCGACGAAGACGGCGAGTTAGAGCAGGTCGTCCTGACTGGCGAAGATATAACTGAACTGAAAGACCAACAACGCGAACTGGAACAGCGACGGAAAGCGTTGGAGACGGAACTCGAAGAGATATTCAATCGGGTGACTGACGCCTTCTTCGCCATCGACAAAAATAGTCGGTTCACCTACGTCAACTCCCATGCAGAGAGCGTGTTCGGACGCCGACGTGCGGATCTCGTGGGGAAGAACCTCTGGGAGGCGTTTCCGGAGATGGAGTCGTACCGGGAGCAGTACGAGGAGGCACTGGAGACGCAAGAACCGGTGTTCTTCGAAGCGTACTCCGACCCGTTGTCGACGTGGTTCGACGTGCGACTGTATCCTTCGGAGACGGGACTGTCGGTGTACTTCCGCGATATCT
Organism: Haladaptatus rarus; assembly: GCF_054177585.1. Lineage (NCBI taxonomy): Archaea > Methanobacteriati > Methanobacteriota > Halobacteria > Halobacteriales > Haladaptataceae > Haladaptatus > Haladaptatus rarus. The sequence continues at coordinate 294,873 of NZ_JBPEHG010000005.1, forward strand.
CCGCGAGAAAGGAGCGAGAACACGAGTTAGAACAGGCGGAGACGATGTTGGAGACGGTCGAGGACGGTGTCTACGTCCTTGACGAGGAGCTTCGATTGGTCGCGGTCAACGACGCACTCGCCTCGATCACTGGCTACTCGGAGGATACCCTCCTCGGTGCGAGTGCATCGTTACTGACCGACGAAGAATCGCTCGAAGTCGGGAGGGAGATGCAAGAAGAACTCAGGGAGGGCGAGCGTGATGCGGCGACGATAGAGACGGAGTTCAAGTGTTCGGACGGAAGTCAGGTTCCGGTGGAGGTACGGTTCGCACCGTTGGCCATCGAGGACGAGTTCCGAGGAACCGTGGGAGTGGTGCGCGACATCACCGAACGAAAGGAGCGCGAGGAGGCGTTACAACAGCAAAACGAACGACTGGACACGTTCGCGAGCGCGCTCGCACACGAACTTCGTAATCCCCTGTCGATCGCGCAGGGCTACCTCGACATCGCGTGGAGTAACCAGGACGACGTGGCGTTCGAGGAGGTCGATATGGCACTCGACCGGATCGAGAACGTGCTCGACTCCCTTCTCTTCATCTCCCGAGGGGGCGGGAGCGTCGATACGACTACCAGTATCGACCTGCGAGAAACGGCGGAAGAGGCGTGGAGTGCGGTTGATACGGCAAATGCCGCGTTGAACATCGAGAGTACGCGAGAGGTCACCGCCGATCGAGATCATCTCGGTCTCTTGTTCGAGAACCTGTTTCGCAACTCGGTCGAACACGGTGGCGACGACGTGACGGTGCGCGTGGGCGTCCTGCCGGACGGGTTCTACGTCGAAGACGACGGGCCGGGGATATCGAAAGAGACGCGAAAACACGTGTTCGAACCCGGTTACTCCACCAGCAAGGTCGGGATGGGTGTCGGTCTGACGTTGACACGACAGCTTTCGAAGGCCTACGGATGGGAGTGTACAGCCACCGAAGGACGCGATGGTGGGGCACGATTCGAATTCACCGACGTGCTGTAACGCCGTTCCGTCGTGCTCGTAATGGTGGTTCAGCGTGCTGGCTGGTTCAGCGTGCTGTAGCGCCACTTCGTTTCCGTAGTCGATCAGTTTCTGGCTGCAAAATGGAGGTTTCGAGACGACCGATTGCGTTAGTCGTCGTCCGACAGCACTCGACTCGGCACCTGCTGTTCCTCCGGAGTGGGCGTTGGAGTCGTCACTTCGCGCTGGACGAACTGTTTCTCGATGACGTCGTAGGCGAACACGAGCGTCCCGAGGATCAGCATCGTGTCACCGGGCATCCGCGCCCAGAACAGGAGCTGTATCAGGTCGCCGTTGTAGAACGCGAGACTGCGGGCGGCGGCGTAACTACCGCTGAACGCAGCTTCCAGCTGGAGGAAGCCGACCGGGAGCACGGAGACGAACACCATCACCGCGAGGCCGACGTTCCAGAGCCAGAACGCCCAGTGGAGTCGGCGCTCGTTCCACGCTTCGGGTTTCGTCGTGATCTGGAGCATGTAGACTGCCATCCCGAGCGCGAGGAAGCCGAACGCGCCGAACATGGCTGCGTGGGCGTGACCGACCGTGAGGTAGGTTCCGTGTTCGTAGTAGTTGACCAGCGGAAGGTTGATGAAGAACCCGAGCACGCCTGCGCCGACGAAGTTCCAGACGCCGCTGGCGATGATGAACATGAACGGCAGCGTGTAGGAGAACGACTCGTCGCTCGTCGCCAGGGTTCGATACTGGCCGAGCGCCTCGAAGAGGATGAACACCAGCGGCAGGAGTTCGAGCGTCGAGAAGACGGAGCCGAGTGGCACCCACACGTCGGGCTGACCGATCCACCAGTAGTGGTGTGAGACGCCGATGACACCGGTTCCCATCACCAACAGTGCCTGGAACATCACCGCTTTCTCGGCGGAGCGCTTGCGGAGGAGGTTCATCGAGACGAGGGTGAGACCGACGATGGCGACGATGAAGAACTCGAACGCCCCTTCGACCCACATGTGGACGACCCACCAGCGCCAGAACTCGGTCACGACGATGTTCGTGTCCGGCGTGTAGAACATCCCTGCCGTGAACAGCAGGGCGATAGAGCCGCCTGCGTACAGGATCATGTGTGCGAGACCGAACGGCTCTTCCTCGTCGAGGATGGGCTTGAATCCGCGAGCGACGAGAACCGCCCAGAGGAGGAACCCGACGAGGAGGCCGAATTGCCAGAGACGACCGACTTCCAGGTACTCCAGTCCCTCGTTGCCGATGATCCACCAGAGTTCGCCGTCGATGTAGCCGTTGGCACCCAGCCAGATTCCGCCGAGACCACCGACCGTAACGACGAGTAGCGCACCGAGGAGGACGTTGACGTACGTGCTCTGCTTCTGGCGTTCACGGCCCGTGAGCAGCGGGGGCAAGAACAGTCCAGCGCCGAGCCACAACGTCGCTATCCAGAGGATAGCCATATCGATGTGCCACGTCTTTGCGATGGAGAATGGAAGGAGGCTGACGAAATCGATACCGAGGAGCGAACCGAGACCGAAGAAGCCGTCCCGCTCGATGTAGTAGTGTGCGAGGAGTCCCCCGAGCAACACCTGTCCAACGAACAGGAGCGCCGCGACAGGAACGAATCGCATCGCCGCCTTCTGACTCGGGAAGAGGACGATGTCCTTGGGCGACGGCACCGTGATTCCCTTCGTCTCCGGTTCCGGGAGGTCGATGGAGGTGTAGAGCCAGACGCCTGCCCCGGCTGCCGCGACGAGCAAGACCATGGCGATGACGCTCCACGTCATCGACGCTGTCGGCGGCGTGTTTCCTGCGGCGGGTTCGTACGGCCAGTCGTTGGTATACGTGTGGTCACTGCCCGGACGTTGGGTGTGTGAGATCCACGCAGTCCACATGGCGAAGTCGGCGAACCGACGAGCCTCTTCTTCGGACTCGATGGTTTCGGCGGGGATGCCGCGTTCGAGTTCACCATCGTGATAGCGTTCGACGTACTCCTGTCGCAACTGCTTGTGCGCGTACAGCTCTGCAGCGGAGTACTGAACCTGGTCACCGGGTTCACTCGCTTCGAGTTCCGTTCTGACGGTCGCCTTGACGACCGCCTGCCGTTCCTCGGAGAGCGCACCGAACGCTTTGCCGTAGCGCTCTTTCGCGTAGTACTCGTGCATGTACTTGGTCTTCATCGACAGCGCGTCGGCGGTGTAATCGACGCCGAAGTACGCGCCGTTGCCGAGTATCGAGCCGTGGTTCATCAGCCCATCAGCCTGGAAGACACGTTTGCCTTCCTGCACCTGCGCTTTCGTTACGACCGTATCCCCGTCCGGACCGACGACGGTCTGGGGGATTGGAGGGGTATTCTCGTACGAATACCATGCGCCGACGCCCATCACCGCGAGGTTCAGGACGAAGACGATGGCGAGGAGTTTCGCCAGGGATTTTCGCGTTACTTTCATACAGAACCGGGTTTTGCCTCCCTCTACTTTTAAAGCAGGTGTCGTTCTCGTCGGCATGGAACTACCCCGAATATGTTCGGCAGAAAAGTCTGGTAGATAGCTTTCGACCTTCATTCTATGGTCACTTATGAGACTACTTCTCGATGGCTTCGTTCGTTCCAGGACGACGCAGTTCCCTCCAACCGCCCGCACGAACTGCTGGACGTTCGCGACATGGGCCCTCCCCATCCGTTGAAAGAGACCCTCGAAACACTCACTGAACTGGACGAGAGCGTCGTGCTCGTTCAACTCAACGACCGACCACCACAACACCTCTATCCGAAACTGGGTGACCGTGACTACGAGTACGCCACGGTCGAAACGGACGAGGCGGTCGTCACCGCCATCTGGTGTCCCAACTGACGAGCACGACCGTCTCAACCGCTAAGTGAAATCGATCGGATAGGAGTTTTCCTCGAAAATTCCGTCGTTTCGGCCCCCACGACATGTCTCCACGGCAACCGACCATAATTTTTGGCCAATACTGTTTTACGTTCGTTCTACAATCAGGTTAGCAATGGCTCCCGCTGACGATGACACCACGTCGAGACGTCGAAACGTCCTCGTCGTGTGTCTCGACACTGTTCGTGCGGACTTCTTCTCCGACTACGCGAAGCGCCTCCAGAACATCGCAGACGTGTCGTTCACGCAATGTCGTGCTGCCAGTTCGTGGACCGTCCCGAGCCATGCCAGCATGTTCACCGGGGAGTTACCGTCGCGCCACGGTGTTCACACCCACAACCGACGGTTCGACACCATCGACCGCGACGCGACGTTTCTCGCCGATCTTCCCGAGTACAGCACGTTCGGTGTCAGTGCGAACGCGTTCGTCAGTCCGGAGTACGGGTTCGATTCGTGGTTCGACGAGTTCGAAGCCGTCGAACCCAAGCATCGCTATCCAGAAGCGACGAGTCTCCGGGAGGTGAGCCGTCACACCGACTCCAGTGGCCCGGAGAAGTATCTCGAATATCTTCGTGCGGCGCTGACACACGACTATCCTATCCCGAGTTTGAAGAACACCGCTTTCGGTACCCTCCACGACCTCACGAAGATCGGACCGGTGCCGAAACTGGTCGACGATGGGGCATCGGCGGTGCTTCGCTCTGCTCGACGGCAGATCGACCGGAGCGACGGCCCGTACTTCGGCTTCCTCAATCTCATGGACGCGCACACACCGCTTCAACCCTGCCGGGCGTTCGACGATTCGCTCCAGCGCGTTCCGAACTCGTGGACGTCCAGTCAACACGACGTCTGGGAACTGATGCACGAACCGGAGAAACACGCCGAGTACTGGCGTCTCCGGAAGCAGGTGTACGGGGCCACCATCGACTACCTCGACCGAGTTATCGCCGAGTTCGTGACGGACATCCTCGAACGCTCGACCCGAGAAACGACGATCGTCGTCACCGCAGACCACGGCGAGAACCACGGCGAGGAGTCGGACGACTATCTCGCGAATCACAAGAGCAGTCTCTCCGAGGGACTGCTTCACGTCCCACTCTACGTCATCAATCCGCCGGATGGCTACGACGACCACGAGGACGAACTCGTCTCTCACCTCGAACTCGCTGATCTGGTCACTGGGTTGGCCGACGGTCGGACGCCCGACGTGTTCCGCGACCGAACCCCGGCAGAGCTGGTCGGGATGAGTGCCGGGCCGGAACCGCCGTCCAACTACGAATACTGGGATCGCATGATCCGATGTGTGTACGATGGGACGACCAAGACGGTGTGGGATTCGCTCGGGACGTGTATCGACTACGAACTCGACCCCAGCAGGCCGTCGTGGCAACGGCGAGTCGAGACGACCGAGGGGACGCCAGCCGTCGAATCGGAGTTCTTCGACGACTCCATCGAGGAGGCGAAAGCGGCAGCGAAGGTTAGCACCACCACCTCGGATGATGAGATCGATGCAGCGACGGAATCACGCCTGGAGGAACTTGGCTATCTGTGAGCATCTAGCGCACGATGTGGAAACGGAACAATAATCAGCGGTAGCCCAATACCGTCTTCCTACGCCAATGGCAGACCAATCGTCGGATTCGTATTCGCCACTTCAGTCGCTCTCTCGTGGTGCGTCGTTCTTCATGGCCGGAAAGGGTCTCGACAACGGCCTTCGATTCCTGCTCAATCTGATACTGGCACGCGGACTCGGAGAAGTGCTGTTCAGTGTCTACACTTTCGGGTTCGTTATCTTGAAATTCGTCGAGGTGCTGACCAACCTCGGCACCGACCAGTCCATCCTGAAGTTCGTCCCCCAGTACGAAGATGAGCCCCGGAAACGGCGTCGGATGCTCGGACTCGCCTATCTGACGTCGCTGGTCGCGGGTGCCATCATCGCCGTCGTACTCTACTTCGCTGCACCCCTGCTCGTCCGGTTCACACCCGACGAGTACCATCAGTATTTCGTCGGAGTCATCCGCATCCTCGCTATTACCCTTCCGTTCAACACGCTCACGAACTGTATCAAGAGCGTCTTCAAGGGTCTCGAACTGCCGGAGTATCAGGTTCTCATCATGAACATCCTGATTCCGGTCACTCGAATCTCTTTCATCGGTATCGCGCTTCTTCTGGGCTACGAACTCTACGGGGCCGTCGCCGCGACGGTCGTCGCTACCGTTTTCGTGTTCGTTGCGGCAGTATGGCTGGTACTTACGAAGACCGACCTTCGACCATCCTTCCGTGCATCGCGGGAGGAGGCGATCGAATTCTACGACTTCTCGCTTCCACTGACGCTGAACCAGGCCGGGTACGTCCTCTCGAACCGCGTCGATATCCTGATGGTCGGTTTCTTCGTCGCCGCAGGGAACGCCGTCGGCATCTACAGGGTCGCGACCGTTCTGGCTGGCTTGCTCATCCTTCCTCTCAGTGCGTTCAGTCAACTGTTCCCGCCTATCGCCTCGCGGCTGTACAACAACGATCAGATGGGCGACCTCGAATCGCTCTACCGGCGCGTCACCCGCTGGTCGTTCACGCTGGCACTGTTTCCGGCGGTCGGTGCTATCGTCTACGCGTCCGAACTTCTCACGCTCTTCGGCGAGGGCTTCACTGAAGGCGAAGCAGTACTGCTGTTGTTCGTCGTCGCCCAGCTCGCGAACGCGAGTGTCGGCCCTAGTGGCTACGTCCTGATGATGACCGACCACCACTATCTGACGCTCGTCAACCAATGGGTGCTCGGCGTGTTCAACGTCGTTCTCAACTATCTGTTCATCCAGGAGTTCGGTCTGATCGGGGCCGCATACGCCACTGCGACCGTCATCTCCGTCGTGAACACATTGCGCGTCGTCGAGGTGTGGTATCTGGTAGGGTTGTTCCCCTACTCCAGAAAGTACGTCAAACCAGCCTTCGCCGGTATCGTGTCGGCCCTCGTGATGTACGGGAGCAAGTACTTCATCACCAGCTATGCGTCACTTCCCGTCTCTGGTGCGATCGCCGCGCTCGTGCAAGGTGCAGTCGGCGGTATCCTCGGCATCGTCGCGTTCGCTGGTATGCTGTACGGTCTCGGCATCGAACAAGAAGATCGGGAGTTCGTCGCGGATTACATTCCCAGTTGAACCGGAAGAACATCACATCCTCGACAAACCGGAAACACCACCGCGTCGGGTACCATCGTCTCAAGCGTTGTTCATTCGGCTGGCGGTCGTCTCCCCGCAGCGCTCGCAGGTCGTGACGCGGTACGGTTCGCGCGAGAACTCGGCGTTTTTGCTCTCGTCGCTTTCGGTTCGGATCTCGATATCGACCTGATGTGGAGTGTCGATTCCACACGTATCGCAGGTTTCGACGAAGTCGGCGTCGACCCCGTCTCTCGATCTTGTGGCTGTCATGGGTATGTTGGGTGGGTGTTCGGTGACGGAACTATCGGTAGACGCTCGCGTCTATTTTCGTCGTTTCTGTTTTCGTTCCACGAGAGCACGTAGTCGAGCGATTCGTGGGGTTCGGCGTTGACCACGACGTCGATCTCGTGCTGTGGCGTACCGTAGAGCGTTTGCTCACGTGCTATCGTCCGTGCCGAATGCTGTGGCGGGCCGTATCGCGTCTCTTCTACTGGCTGCTCTGTCGCGTTCCCGCCACGGCGCAGTGTGTGTGGCATGTGATGTCCACTCCATGGGCTGGTGGCCGACCGACTCGACCTATCTCGTACGAACGTCGCTACTCAAAAAGGAATTCTGACCACATCGTCAAAACAGTGAATCGGGCACACCGTCGTTCGACGAGAGACGGGTCATTCCAGCCCGAACCATCGCGTCGTGTAGCTGGATTCGTTGAGGTGCCATCGCTGTTCGATGCCCTGTTCTCCGTTCCGGAGTTCGATCACACCGTCGAAGAGTGGTCTGAGCTGTCGGGCGATGTCGGAGCCGGGGCTCGCTCGCAGTACGTAGTGGCCGATTCCATCGACAGCCGTCACTGCAGCGGCCGCTGCTATCAGTGTCGATTCTACCTGCTCGGGCGCTCGTCGTTCGACGAGCGTTTCGACGTCGTCGAAGTACAGACGGGGGGTTTCTTCGGTGTCGATTCGCTCCTCGAACTCGGCTTCGAGATTCGAATCCGGCAGCACATCGACCGGTCGTGCGTCCTGCGAGCGCCCGGAATCGTCCCCGGATCGTTCGTTCCTGAATCGTTCCGAATCTGATCTCGGTTCGGGGAGCTTCGACTTCATATCACAGACGACCGTGTTCGTCTCCGCCAGTTGCAATTGTGCCACCCAGTCACGAGCAGTTGCCGGTGATGCTCCATAAAAGACGAGCAGTGGATTTCGTGCTTCGAACGGGGGTTCGAAGAAGATCGAACCTGCTGCCGTGAACGCCCGGTCGTGGACGTCTCCGACGAGGAGGAAGTTCCCACCCGATTCGATGAGTCGGCTAAACACGGACCGGACGGCGATGGTTCCATCGCTGTGTACGGTGACGTCACAGCCGTCGAAGACGAACGAGAGCTCTCCATCTGGTTCGCTCGATCGGTCGCTTTTCACGTCGAAGAGCGTGTTCAGGGCGTCCGGTTCGACGATGTCGTAGAGCTGTTGTCGGAGTTTGATGGGGCTGACACCCTTTGCAGTTGCGACTGCTGCGATGACGGCTTGACTTACCGTCTCTTCTGGCTCGGTCGTGGTGCTGATACGGGGCGGTTCCTGTGTCTCCGGTTCGGCGCGCTTCTCCTCTGGTTTCACAGCCGGTTTATCGTGATCACTTATCCCGTGGTGGATGTATATCTCTCCGCTACTGACGACCGTCACGAGACAGTTTTCGTACCTGAACGAGACGTGTCCGCCGGTTCGTTCGGAGCCGTCGTACTTCGGCTCGAACAGTCTGTCGAGGGCCGTTGGATCGATCCAGTCGGATAACGGGGTACTCGGGCCTCGTACACCCTGGTTATCCACCTCGGTCACAGCCTCGGTTATCACCTCGCTAGGCCGCTGACTGAGCACGGAATCGTCTTTCCCCGCCTCGAACTCTTTGGTTTGGATCATGGGTGACTCGTTTTCGAACTTCCGTTCAGTCTGCAGCCAGAAGAGACTGCAATCCGAACGCAATGTGCCGCGGTGACGGTTCCCTTTGTCGATTAGGACACGATAGGAATGAACCTGTGGCCGAGCTAGCTTAGCTGTTTATATGCGCAACGTTTCTTGTCGAACTATTCATCCGGCTGCGTCGTCATCAGTGTGTTCGCAACCAGCGACTGGAGTCCACGTTGCAGGCGTCCAGACACGGCACCGGACGTTATGTCGAGTCGGTCGGCGAGTTCGCGCTGGGAACTCTCTCGGGGTTGGTCGAAATAGCCCGATTCGAATGCGGTTCTGAGGGCTTCTTTCTGTTGGGGTGTGAGTCCGTAGTTGCTCTGGCCCTGGAGTTCGCGCAGTGAGTGGAGCCGGTCGAGCGTGGGCTCGATGTCGTTTTCCTGTAATCGTCGTCGGAACGTGCTCAGGGCGTTCTGGTCGGGAAACCGGAATCTGAAGTACCACTCTTCGTTCGTTCCTCGCCCCTGTAGCAGCGTCGCGTTCGTCTCGGCGAAGATACGGAGGAGATTCGACGGCTGTCGGTTCCATTCGACTCGGTAGAGTACTCTCCCTTCGACCTCGTCGAGTCTGGTGAGCGATCGGATGGCTCGCTCGCTCCGAGCGGCTTTTTCGAACGAATCGTAATCGATCCCATTCCACGCGACGAAGTAGGGAAGGACTCGTTCCTCGGTTGGAACGGTTCGTTCTAGCTCGATGGTCATTGCTCTGTCGGCGTGTAACGCCCGACCGAGCGCGAACGAATCCGGAGAAACCGTAAACTCGGCGCTGAAACTCATGGTTTCGCTTTCATCAGCCGCTCGGTGGGGAGTATCTCCGTCCTTTGCACACGTGTCCCGTGCTATGAGAGCAGTCACTCGTCACTTGTAAGGTTTCTCGCCCTTCGGTTACATGAATTCCCACGTGAAAACATGATTCCACGCCACGTGAATTCCTGCTTGCGCACACGCACGTGAAGGACAATAAAATGAAAGCGACGATAAATCTTGTACCCACGGTGTGTGAATTGTCGAACCGTATCAATGCGACTTTGATTCGACGTACTTAAATGTAACCGGCTACTCGGATAGAATGTCGAAGTCGCCTCGTGTTTCGGTTCACCTCGGTTCAGGTGGATTCGAAGCCCTTATATGCTGGCGACAACTTCGCAGTAATGTGAAGGACGGTGGCGGTCATCTCCGCCACGGTCAACAGGAAATGAGGATTCCACCCCTGCGGTCTTCCGTAAATGATGGGATCTGATGTTAGCCTTGGTAGTTCGGTGACACCTTGTCGGAATACCGATGTGGTGTCTCGAACGATGTGATATGTGATACACTCTCTTCGAGAGTGTCTCCGCCTACATGCTGGACAATACGTCCAGCGGCATTCTGGTTGATCCTGCCAGAGGCCATTGCTATTGGAGTTCGATTTAGCCATGCTAGTTGCACGAGTTTAGACTCGTAGCGGATAGCTCAGTAACACGTGGTCAAACTACCCTATAGACCAGAATAACCTCGGGAAACTGAGGCTAATACTGGATAATGCTCTCACGTTTGAATACGGAGAGCTGGAAACGCTCCGGCGCTATAGGATGTGGCTGCGGCCGATTAGGTAGACGGTGGGGTAACGGCCCACCGTGCCGATAATCGGTACGGGTTGTGAGAGCAAGAGCCCGGAGATGGATTCTGAGACAAGAATCCAGGCCCTACGGGGCGCAGCAGGCGCGAAAACTTTACACTGCACGACAGTGCGATAAGGGAACTCCAAGTGCGAGGGCATAAAGTCCTCGCTTTTGTGTATCGTAAGGTGGTACACGAATAAGAGCTGGGCAAGACCGGTGCCAGCCGCCGCGGTAATACCGGCAGCTCAAGTGATGGCCGTTTTTATTGGGCCTAAAGCGTCCGTAGCCTGCCAGACAGGTCCGTCGGGAAATCTGCTCGCTCAACGAGCAGGCGTCCGGCGGAAACCAGCTGGCTTGGGGCCGGAAGACCCAAGGGGTACGTCTGGGGTAGGAGTGAAATCCTGTAATCCTGGACGGACCACCAATCGCGAAAGCACCTTGGGAGGACGGACCCGACGGTGAGGGACGAAAGCTAGGGTCACGAACCGGATTAGATACCCGGGTAGTCCTAGCTGTAAACGATGCTCGCTAGGTGTGGCACAGGCTACGAGCCTGTGCTGTGCCACAGTGAAGACGTAAGCGAGCCGCCTGGGAAGTACGTCCGCAAGGATGAAACTTAAAGGAATTGGCGGGGGAGCACTACAACCGGAGGAGCCTGCGGTTTAATTGGACTCAACGCCGGACATCTCACCAGCACCGACAATAGCTGTGAACGTCAGTTTGATGAGCTTACGAGAGCTTTTGAGAGGAGGTGCATGGCCGCCGTCAGCTCGTACCGTGAGGCATCCTGTTAAGTCAGGCAACGAGCGAGATCCGCGTCCGTAATTGCCAGCAGCACCCTTGTGGTGGCTGGGTACATTACGGAGACTGCCGCTGCTAAAGCGGAGGAAGGAACGGGCAACGGTAGGTCAGCATGCCCCGAATGTGCTGGGCTACACGCGGGCTACAATGGCCGAGACAATGGGTTACTACCTCGAAAGAGGACGTTAATCTCTTAAACTCGGTCGTAGTTCGGATTGAGGGCTGAAACTCGCCCTCATGAAGCTGGATTCGGTAGTAATCGCGCTTCAGAAGAGCGCGGTGAATACGTCCCTGCTCCTTGCACACACCGCCC
>NZ_JBPEHG010000006.1:0-245737 GCF_054177585.1 Haladaptatus rarus
GTGCGTGCGCGAACCTGGTACCGAGAATTTCGTGAACTCGTCGTGAAATGTGTCGTTCATAACATCAAGCGTGCCGCAACATAGCCAAATCAACCGCTGTATGGCGATTCACCAGAGCCAGCTAAAGGAAAAACGCAGCGTGAAGTTCGGGATCGACGTCGTCGAGGGGCCGAATGTCGACGTATTCTTTCTCTCTCAGGACCAACTCGCAGCCTATACGGCAGGCGGCGAGTTCGAGTATCGCTACACGAGCGGACTGACCGTCTCTGGAGGGTGGACTGAGGACAGTGGTGTTCCCGCAGGCAAGTATGCGGTCATCTTCGACAATACAGACCGTGGTGAGGCAGTCCCTGACAGACTATCGATGAGAGGCCACGCCTGGGTTGAGGTCGAAGCCGTGGATTGACTTCGAGAAGCGACGACAGAACCAGCCCTTACCTCTGGCGACGTCGATCCTGCTGTGACCGGTGGGGTCCTCTCCTCGCGAAAAGAAAACTCAGTCCCGAGGCTATCGATTCCGGGACCAGTCGATCCTCTCGTCAGTAACTCTCTTAGTCATCGTCGACGGCAACGGTCGGTTCTGCGTGTGCGCTTTCGGTAACTCCGGCAGGTTCGTCGGCGAGGAACCGCAAGAGGAGGAACGCGAACACGAACTTCGCGCCGATATCGAGGAGACTGTAGCCCCACGAGGTGAGCGCGAGCCCCGAGACGCCAGTTCCGAGGAGCGCAATTCCTTCGGTACCGATCGCCCAGACGATGGGATAGCCGATCCAGAGGACGACAGTAAGGTATTTCAGACGGTTGAATAGGTTCTGGATGTCTGGACTCTTGTCAGCGACATCACGTGGCCACTCGACGAGAAGGATGTAGAGGACGACGACGAAGAATGCCGAACTCAACACGAACCACATCCACCGAAGCCAGACGGCCTGAACGGTCAACGCAGCTGCGAGACCAGTGATGCACATCGCCATATCGAAGATGATGGCAGTGAACAATTTCGCTCGGCTCGTCCCTGCTAGCAGACCCAATGCGAACAGGATGAGTGGCGTGGAAAACGTCCACGTGAGGTATCGTCCCCACAGCGTGACGCTCTCTCCCCGACCCGGGATATCGATGACGCTGACGGTCAGTCCCGAAACGAGGCCGAGATAACTCGCGATCGAAACGGCCGGGATACCGATGGTCGCCACGAAGATGAGTTTCACTCGATCGTCTGTGACGTTCCGACCCATGTACACGAACAGGATCAATGAGAATCCCATCAGGGCGATCAATCCCCATAGGGAAGCCGATAGCAGTGGGTCTGCAAGCGCTCATTCGACCGCAGGGTCGAGTGCCATCGAAGGTGCTCTCGCTATGAGGTCAGTGATCGGCATCATATGTCAACGGCTAATGGTTGGACAGATATAATCTAGATGGAAACAAGCACACTGATCGCCGTCAATATAATTCGACTCAGCCATTACCGTAACAGCCGAAATTATGGCCTTCTAGCTTCGTGTCCACGATGCGAACGACGATTCTGTCGTCGGGCTGACGGCCGTCGAAATCTTCGTCGTTATGATCTTTACCCGAAATGAGACGCCGTCGGCTGCGGCTATCGCCCCGGTTTTTTCACCCCCCATTGCGTGGGATAGACCATGCCAACCGACCTGCTGTTGCCACAGGTGACGAACCTCGACCACACCGAGCTCAGCGTCCGGGCCGAGGCACTCGGCTACGATGGCCTCTGGCTCGGCGAACTCTGGGGGACGAGTTCCGTCGTCCAACTCACCGACATCGCCGCCCATACGAACACCGTCGAGCTTGGCACGGCGATCCTCAACGTCTTCTCGCGGACGCCTGCCGTGTTGGCGATGACCGCTGCCAGCCTTGACCAGGTCTCCGACGGTAGGTTCCGACTTGGCGTCGGGACGTCGACGAAGAAAGCCATCGAAGATCTCCACGGCATGGACTGGGACGACCCGAATCCGGTTCGGCGCGCTCACGAAACCATCGAATTGATCTCGGCATTTCTCGACGATGGAGGCCGTGTCGACTACGAGGGAGATGTCTTCGATGTCCGGGATTTCCCATCATTGGACGCTGACGTGCCTATCTACCACGCAGCACTTGGCGAGGCAAATCGGCGCGTCGTCGCCCGGCTATGCGATGGCTGGATTCCCCATAATATCCCGTTCCCGGATCTCGAAGATAACTTTGCGTACATCTCCGATCAGGCGAAGAAGGCTGGCCGCGACACGACTATCGATGTCGCGCCGTATGTCCCTGCAGCGGTCAGTGACGATGCCGAAAAGGCCAAGGATGCCATCCGGGGCCACATCGCCTACTACGTCGGTAACGGTCGCGGATACGAGCAGGCGGTTGCCCAGCGATTCCCGAACGATGCCACCACCGTCGCCGAGGCCTGGCGTAGCGGTGACCGTGAGACCGCCGCCGAGAACGTCACCGACGAGATGGTCGAGGCGCTCGGGGTTGCAGGGACGCCCGAACAGGCACGCACGCAGTTCCAGGCCATCAGCGATATCGACTGCATCACCAGACCGATGGTGACCATCCCGAGCAACGCTGACGAGAAGATGGCCGAGCGAACCATCGAAGCGTTGGCACCGTCCAGTTTTTGAGAATCCCCCCGGGAGTACGACCTCGTCGTCGCTCACTGGGGTTGTTGCCACTCCATGCCAACTGGGTCTTCAGGCGGTTCGAGTGGACTTCTGCACAGTTCGGTTCTGGGTTCCGGTTCGTTGTACATTCGCGGCGCCACGTCGTTCGGGGCGTCGGGGTAAAACAGCGACGCGAGAAGGTGTATGTGCCCTCGCCCGACACAGAGTTCGAACTGCCCGCCGCCATACATTTCGATGCCGTTGTCCTGACAGTACTCGATGGTTTCGAACAGCGAACGGACTGTTCCAAATCGTGACGGTTTGATGTTACACCAGTTCGGTGGGAATGGTCGTTCGCGAATATCGTCGACGCCATGGATGGGTGCATCCCACGAGAGACGGTCTGTATTCGACACGAGGAGGTCTCGAACATCGTCGGAGATAGCAGGGTCTTCCACGATAGCATCGGGGAACGTCTCGAAAACCTGCTGATAGAGCGCTGGTTTCGATTCCTGATGGACTTCCGTCCCGTTGTATTGACCCTTCAGGTCGAGAATGCGAACCGCCCCAGTCTCTGCCAGCGTCGCGAACGTTTCCTCGGTCCACTCGGTAGTCGGGTCGAGCTTGAACTCACACGTGGGGTTGATCGCAAGTGTCTTTTTTACCCGTTCGGGGTCGCCATCCGATACTGGGACGCTGGCAACGAACCGAACCGGTGATCGTTCGCGACCGAGAAGCGACCCGAGTGTCGTGTCACTCTGTTTGAGCGCTAGATCGAGCGCAGCACTCTCCACCGCCCAGCGTCGATAGTTTCGGGATATCTCGCGCTCGGGCGGCTTCGTCGGAAAGAGATCGACATCATCGAGCGACCGCGAGAACTCGTCGAACGTGTACTCGCCAGCGAAATCGAACACTGGCGGATCGGGCAATATCTCGTGGTCGACGGCATCGTAGGTGACGTCCTCGCCAGCTCCGAATTTATCGCCCGCCAACATGACGAACGTAGAGGAAACACGGGTGAACGTTCCCGAGGTCTCCCGTTGGCGACTGGTTCGCTCGTTAGTCTCGATTGTGAGTGGAAGGTCGGCGATGCGATCGTAGAGTGTCACTATCTGATTCTACGGGGAGGGGATTCATACATTCGCTGGAACTATTTGGATTTTTGATACGATTGACGACGACTCAGGACGAGCGATATTCTCCTCCAAAACCGTATCACCACCTCTTTTCTTGGTTCCGAGTTGGCGAGCAAACTGGACTCGTCCACAGTCACTTGGTAAGTTCGATGGTGGGGGGCTGGCGATTCCGATGTCGAACCCATCGAAGACGAGTGAAAATCTGGCGATTCGAGGAAGACATAACAGGGGTCTCTGCATTAGAGACGAGGTGATGACAGGAGAAGCGCAAGATTCCACCGGTGATTCTGGCCCGCTAAATGGTATCACCGTATTAGACGCCTCGCGTGTTTTGGTGGGGCCATTCTGTACGATGCAACTCGGTGACCTCGGGGCTGACGTGATCAAGGTCGAGCGGCCAGACACTGGTGATCAAACGCGCGGATGGCATCCACCGAGGTACGGCGATAGCGACGAAAGTGCCTACTATATGAGTGTCAATCGGAACAAACGTTCGATCGCGCTCGATCTGGCGTCTGCAGAAGGCCGAGATGTGTTCCGTGAGTTGGCAGCAGATGCGGACATCGTCGTCGAAAACTTCCGTGTCGGAAAGATGGAAGAGTGGGGGATCGACTACGAAGACCTACAGGCAGACAATCCAGACCTCATCTATTGTTCGCTCACCGGATACGGTGAATGGGGGCCAGATCGAGATCGACCAGCGTACGACATCATCATGCAGGCGGAAGGTGGGATGATGAGTATCACGGGCACGGAAGATGGCCCCCCGGTCAGAGTCGGTGTCGCGATTGCTGACATCGGCGCTGGAATGTACGCTGCCCAAGCGATCTTAGCCGCTCTCTTCGAGCGCGAAGTTGGAGATGCTGGAGGCCAAAAGATCGACGTGAGTCTTCTCGATGGTCAGGTTGCGTGGATGACCTACATGGCCTCCTACTACTTCGCAACTGGAGACCCGCCAGGACGGATGGGGAGCAAACATCCGACGATCTCACCGTATCAAGCGCTTCCGACCGAGGATGGATACATCGTCGTGGCGGTGGCATCAGAAGAGATCTGGCCTCGATTTTGTCAGGCGATCGACCGTGAAGACCTGACTGACGATGATCGGTTCGCGACGAACGCCGACCGCGTCAATAACCGCGAAGAGTTAGATACGATTCTCACATCGGAACTTCAGACGTACACAACTGACGAGCTCGAATCCCTCTTCGACGCCCACAACGTTCCTGCCTCAGCAGTGAAAGACATCGAAGCGGTCTTCGAAAATCCTCAGGTCGAGGCGCGTGATATGTATCAGACCATCGACCATCCGACTGCAGGTACCATCGAGATGCCTGGAAGCCCGATGCACTTCTCAGACACGCCGACGTCGATTCGTCGATATCCACCCAGACTTGGAGAGCACACCGAGGAGATCCTACTGGAGTACGGCTACAGTGACAGTGAAATCGATAGATTACGAAATATCGATGCTGTCGAGTGACGATCACCGGTAGTATCGCACGCAGGAGATATTGGGATACTACGTGGCTTGCTTGTCTTTTCTCCCATATTGCCTTGTGCATCCTTAGTGCGAACCTCGCGTGCCAGAAGATTCCCGACGGGCCTGACGCCGACGCGCTCATTAACTTGGACCACGTTTCTGCCATGGACAACGGTCGCATCCTTCGGAGAGAAGTAGTCTGCGGCAACTGAGACTGGCTTCGGTGCGGAACACGAACGACGAGACGTTCCTGTTCGACACGACGTTGCAGAAATCCACCGAGGAGACGATGCCTGACGAGAGACAACCTACCCGGCGAAGCGTCCTCAAATCGATACGCGCACTTGGCGCGATGGGGATTGCTACGCCAGGGATCACGGACGTGAGAGTAGGGTCCCGTGGTGAGCACGGCAAACGGATTCGAGGCCATTTGGAACCCGATTCCCCCGATTGGGTGTACGTCCCATTCGAGGTTCCCGACGACGTTACCGAACTCCACGTCAGCTACGACTACAACGAATCCGAAGAGAATCTCCTCGAAATCGGAATCTTCGATCCAGACGGACACGACCTCGGCAATGCGGAGGGCTTCCGAGGTTGGTCGGCTGGCACGAAAGACGAATTCATGCTGTCACGGTCGCAAGCGACGCCGGGATACTATCCGGGTGACATCAGTGCTGGAACGTGGTCTATCGTCCTCGGGCCATACAGTATTAGTGCCGAAGGAATCGATTATGCGATCGACGTGACGATGCACTCGACGGATCCGGGGCCAGCGTTCGAGCCTCAGCCAACACCAAGTGACCCCGTGACAGAGACCGCAGGTTGGTTTCGGGGTGATTTGCACTTACATACCGTCCACTCTGATGGATCGTACACTCCCGAGGATCTCGTCGCAGGTGTCGTCGATGCTGGACTGGATTTCTTCGTCTCGACGGATCACAGTACGACGACGGCGAACTTGGAATGGGGAAAGTACGCACGCTCTGATCTGCTCATCGTGAACGGGGAAGAGGTCACAACGCGGGCTGGCCACTACAATGCACTGGGACTCGAACCGGACCAGTGGATCGATTGGCGGTACACGCCCGAAGACGACGAACTCGCTGGTTTCGTCCAGCAGGTGCACGACGTCGGTGGAATCGCGGTTGCGAATCACCCGTTCTGTCCATACGAGGGCTGTGGATGGCGGTTCGGCTACGAGACGATAGACGCGATCGAGGTGTGGAACGGCCCGTGGTCGTTCGACGACGAGGAAACGATCCGGGCATGGGATCGAATGCTCCGAAAAGGGCAGTATCTCCCGGCTGTCGGCGGCAGTGACGCACACGACGACGAAGACGAAATCGGATTACCACAGACCGTCGTTCATGCTGGGCGTCTGGGTCGAGATGCGATCCTCTCCGGACTCTCGTCCGGGAACTCCTACCTGGCCGCATCGGATGAGGTCACCATCGACATGATAGCCACTTCGAACGGTGATGATGCGATACCTGGTGAACAACTGGAACGACCGCCAGGGGCCCCGATCGATGTTGAACTTCGAATCAGCGGCGTGCCGGAAGCAAAGATCACGTTCCATACACAAGACGGCACCGTGAAGCGAGCCTCAGTGACGAACTCGTCTGCACGATTGACGTACGAGACATCGCCAGAAGCATCAGCGTTCGTTCGAGTCGAGATTCGACAACCAGAAGGGGAGATGATCGCCCTCACCAATCCTATCTTCGTTGAATCTGCATAGATTCACTTCGGTGGCGGTCGATAATTCCCCTGTCCTGTCTCGAGGTTGCCGTCGGTGATGACCCACCCGTCCTGCGGCCCGACGATCTCGACGGACTGGCGGTCGATGTACTCGTTGTAGTTCCAGCCGAACACCCACCAACTGTTCGATCCCCATAGTTCGATGGAGATGGATACGGCTGTATCGGGAGCAGCCTCGTAAGAGACGAAGATACGACCGTCGTAGGTGTAGCAGGTCTCGTCTTCATCCTGCGAGGAGAAACACGCCGTCTCCGTGCGATTCTCGTGCGGATGGAGCAGAGATTCGCTCTCGATCGGCGATCTGGTGTCGATAGTTCGGTCGCTCTCCACACCGGTGCTGATATCGACATCGTCGTGTGTGACGCGAAGATGACTGCTGTTGTTGGAGTCGTACTCCGTCGCCGAGATAGACTCCCAACGAACGAGGCGGTTGTCTTCGATGACGTTGTAATGATATGTCGGTTCGGTTGGAATCTCGTTGGCCCGTATCCGGAGCATCGAGCCGTACTCCGTCTCGACGATGTCGTACGCCCAATCATCGGGAGTGAACGGATGGCTTACAGTGTCGGCGTCCACGAGTGGTTCACCGTCGTGACTCGGAAGGGGTACCAGGACAGTGACGTTGGTGACTGGTGCCGACGGAGAGAGACGGACGTCGTAGTGGTACTCACTCCCGTAGCTGTCACGGTAGAGATATTGGGAGTAGAGGAACAATCCGCTGGCTGCTGCGGCGATGACCACGAGAAAGACGGCGAAACTGACCGCGAGGACACGACGAAGGTTCATGCGAGAACACCCCGAGAGTTAGTGAGACTGAAGCCGGTCGGTTCCGTTGGCAAGAAAACTGCGGCAATGCGATGTAATTCCAAACAGTTTGTAACAGTTCTATTCATATATATTTATTCGGTGGAAATCGTAAAAAGACGAGAGTCTGCTTCTCAAACCGCGAGAATCAGATAGTGATATCCGGAATAAATCCAGAACTCTGAACCGGGTAGCACGACGATCGAACTTTCGAGAGTTGGAACAGAATTCGTAGATCGTTCGGTTTTGTCTCAGGGCGAACTGATTCGCCCGCTCCACTCCCATCGTTGTTCTCACCGTAGAAGAATCGATATCTGCGTTTATCGTTTGAGCCACCCTTTTTTGACTATGGACTCTCGAACGTGGTCTCTCGTATCTGGAATCATCATCGGTCTCGTCCTGGGTGTCGTGGTGATGCAGTTTGTAACACCTCCGCTCTCCGGAACGAGCGTTCCATCCCACGGTCTTTCGACCGCCACTGGCTGTGTCGACGAAGACGACCCGCGTGCCTGGATCGGTCAGGTCCCGAACGGTGACCACCGGTCGGTCTATCTGATGAACTATAGTTTCGTTCACGACGAACCCGATATCGAAGTTCGTGCCGACCTCAACGAATCTGCACCGGGAGAATGGGTACTTGCAGTGACCACTTCGCCGGGCAACAGTGAGAAGCAACCATCCGATGATTGCCAACCGCGTACGACAATGGACGCGTCGGTTGCCCTCCCGACATCTGCGGAGACGCTCACAGTCACCATCGACGGCAAGCAGGTCGCGATCATCGAGACGCAGGCACATTCACCTCGGTTTCGCCACCTCGACGGCTAAAAACTCCTTCACAGAGGTATCATCTGCACCGTGACTATCGCAACCTCCTTGCTACTGGAATATTCCACAGGGGAGTTCGATACTGGAATCTGATCGATAACTACGCGGTTCGGGTTGCCGTCCGTACCCCGTCGTCATGAACCATCAGAACCGTCCAATACACAGTTTCGTCGAACTGAACGAGATACGATCCATTTCGATCCCCGACTCCGTCTTCATCGAGCGCAGTCGGGTGTTCGTGCTTCCGAAACCGGCGTGCCAACGAGAGCAACGCGGATGATGGTGTCTCGTCCGAATCGACGAGATAGTGTGACTCTTCGATGGCGGTTTCGACGATCTCTCGCTGCGGGTCCGGTAAGTTTTCGAGTTCGAATGCAAACCGCTCGCGCAATTGCCTACCGTACTCTTCGCCAGATGCAACTCGTTCGGCAGAATATCGGTAGGTGTTGACCGTCGTTTGATATGCGTCATCGACGACCCACTCCGCTTGTGAACCATCCTTCCAGGTGATAACCGAATACTCCGACTCGGGAACCAGTACTGACCGGTTCCGTTCCGCGTTCGTGTAGAGAAACGTCGTCCCGATGCCGATGGTCTCTCCGCTCGCAAGTCCCTTTTCGCCAAACGCTTCACGGTCGACCGTCGGCAGGTCAGAGAATCGAATCGTCTCGGATTCGTCCACGGATCCCTCGACGATGTCCACTTTCACCGAATATCGAGTTGCTGGCGTCTGTTCGAGTACGTCGCGGGAGAGTCGATAAACCGCGTCGTCGTAGAGGAGATGGCGATCCGCTGGAAGCGGTGGCCGGGTTCCCTCAACAGTCGTTTCCCCATCGAGAATTCTTTCGAAGAGTTGAGTTCTCCCGTTGTGATCGTCGTTCGCTTCGACAGTGTAAAGGACTTTTCTAGGGAGTTCGGGGTTGGTCACCGAAGTCATCGAAAGCCGAGCGGCAGGTGCTTTGCCGACCAAGTTCGAAGAGCCAGCCGACGAGTTCAGCCCAAGGCCAGCACAGCCGGCCATAGCTGCAGCAAGAACACCGGTTCCGGACGCGAGGAGGGCGCGACGTCGCATACACTAACGAACAGATAATAGCCGCATAAGCCTTGTCGTGATGCTGCGCGTACACGTTGTCGGTTCTCATTTACAGGCGGTCGAGGCGAATGCCCCGGGGCTTGACCCCGAGGTGGTTCACCTCTTCACGTCTTGTGCCTTCGGGTGAGTTTTCTTGCCACCCCTGAGTATTCCTCCGCTACCGTTTTCAAAACGCTTGAATTGCCCCTCTTCGGATTCAGGTTTGAACATTCATGCTGAAGACGTAAACAACTACGCGATGTATCACGATTGTGCGAATATTAGTTACCGGTGCTACGGGCTTCATCGGAAGTCGACTGGTGCCCACGCTTGCAGCAAGGGGCCACGAAGTCGTCGTGTTGACTCGTAATGCCGACGGGTACGACGGTGACGCTGACGCTGTTTACGAGGGCGATGTCCTCGAAACAGGTAGTTTCGAGCATGCGCTAACGAACGTCGATGCCGCGTACTATCTCATTCATTCGATGGGAACCGATGACGATTTCGCGGAAAAAGACCGTCGTGGTGCCCGCAACTTCCGGGAAGCAGCCGACGATGCCGGTGTGGATCGGGTCGTCTACCTCAGCGGCCTCGGTGACGAGGACGAAGATCTTTCGAAGCATCTCCAGTCACGTCGAGAGGTCGAGGATATACTTGCGAAGGGTCGGTTCGACCTAACGACGTTACGTGCCGCGGTTATCATCGGTGACAGCAACGATAGTTTCCAAATCGCGAAACAACTCGCGAAGCGCCTTCCCGTGATGATAACGCCGCGCTGGATTCGAGAGGACTGTCAACCGATCGCGATTGACGACGTCATCGCGTATCTCGTCGGAGTCATCGAGATACCGGAAACCGCGGGAACCTCCTACGATATCGGCGGTCCGGGAGTGCTCACCTACGAGGAGTTCATGAATCTGACGGCGAACGTCGCAGGTCGACCTTCGTTGATCATTCCCGTTCCGGTGCTGACCCCACGGTTATCGTCGTACTGGGTCGAACTCGTGACCGATGTCCCCGACGACCTCGTTCGACCGTTGATTCATGGTCTCAGAAACGAGGTCACCGCAGAGGACGAGCCCATCCGACGCCTCGTACCGATAGAACTGGGTTCGTACGATTCCGCTATCGAGCGCGCACTTGGCCCAGAGACGGACGAGTCGACGGCGGAACGTGCGTCATCGAAGCTCGACAGGATTGCGATCAGCGGTCAGTAGGCAGTCGTCGGAACTGTCGACGTGCCTTCTGCCCACGAGTCGATGAACGATGCATGTTCCAGTCCCGACTCCGACCGAACACGAAACTCCATCATCCAGTACCTGCTGGCGTACGTACAACTCTCGCTGAATCGAATCGACCAATCCCCCAATTTTTTGTCACTCATCACCGTACCCGAATCGATGGCTTCAGAAACGTCTCGACTCGACCCGTGGGCGTTCGGACTGGCGTGTGGACTGCTCTGGGCTGGTGCAGTTGCTGTTCTCGGTCTGACCGCTCGGATCGGGTGGGGAAAACGGTGGGAGCGACTACTCGCCGATGTGTACCGTGGTTATAACGAAACCGTTCCAATTTTCAGCAGTAAACAGCACTCCTCTTCACGAATTGAGAGGTGCTGTGTGTCGCTGGGCTTGACACGGCCTGGTTACTGCTCTCGATTTTCGTCTCTGTCGGGGTGACAGCGGGCTGTATGACACACGACCCGCCACCAGCAGTCACAGCTTGTTCCGACTGTTCAGTGTACGCAATTGGCGCAGTCCCAAACGTGAGACGCATGCCAGCGGAACGGCTTGCTAGCACGATTTCAGCATCCCCGATATACGAGGACGTGAACTCGTGGTGTAGCGACGCCGACTCGCTGAAGAACACGCGCGCCACGTTGACAGCGCCAACATAGTCTCGGTCGGCCTGATACCCACACCGAGTGTTGTCACAGCGGAAGTGACCACCCCACCACACTTCGTGATAATGGTCGGGGGACTTGGTGGTGTATCCTGTGGAACCGCACCGAGGACACGATCGTGACGTGTTGCCCGGACGCACTTTTCGCACGTGCAGTCCGGCGATGTCTGCCCGATACTCGATTTTCGAGATGATGTCCCGCCGTGCCCACGACGATAACTCCCACGAGAGGCGGCCTGCACCGCGAGGCGGTGAGAGGGAACGAAGGTCTTCGTGAACAATTGCGTCAACGTCGTACACGAGAGCGAGCGCAAGGACTTGGTTGGCGACATCGTGAACCAACTGCTCACGCTTGTTCACAATCTTGTTGTTCACACGCTCGTACTCTGCGTGAACGTGTCTGAAATTGTCTGTGTGGTCGCGTCCTTGCCGACGTAGATACGCGAGTTTCGAGTTGAGGCGGTTGCGTTCACGAGCGAGATTCTGCATCCGTCCTCGCTCCGTGTTTT
This sequence comes from Haladaptatus rarus, assembly GCF_054177585.1. Classification (NCBI taxonomy): domain Archaea; kingdom Methanobacteriati; phylum Methanobacteriota; class Halobacteria; order Halobacteriales; family Haladaptataceae; genus Haladaptatus; species Haladaptatus rarus. The sequence continues at coordinate 12,102 of NZ_JBPEHG010000006.1, forward strand.
GAATGAAATACGGTGTGGAGAGTTGCTCACCGTCGGTGTTCACAACGACAGCGGTAGCGTCTTTTCGGATCCCCCCGTCAATTGCTAAAACAGTTTCCACGTCGTCTGCTTTCTCGGCGTGTTCGACCTCCACAGGAAACGAAAGCTCGTAGTATTCATCACCTGTTTTCATTCGAGTGGGTTGAAACGAGGGCGCGGAGAGATTCCCGTGTTCGACAAGTTCGTGAAATGCTCGATAACCTTCGAGGACATGTTTTGTCCACGTCCAATCACCTCTCGTTTCGGGTTCGAGCGTATCCGGCGTTTTGAGCTTGACTGTGAGTGTCTGCGTACCCTCGTCGTACGCATATTTTACTGCCTGCCCGCTCTTCGGGCCGTCATCCGCCGAGTACGGCAACACTCCTTTCGAGTACGAGGGGCACTCTTGCAGATTAAAATACGAACCAGGGAAGTGCCCGTGGCAGTCGTAATAGGCGTTCAGTTGCTCGATAAGCAAGTCAATATACCCCGATTTGATGTATTCTTCAGCGTCCCAGAGCGTTTCCTTGATTCGACGGGTATGAATGCGGCGAATCTTGTGGTCAGGAAGAACAGGTTGGATGGATTGGAACGCTTTTCGTTTGTCGGCATGACTCCGCAGTGTCTCACCGATTTTCTGCATCAGACACCGCTTGTATCGGCTCGGGAGATACAGGCCAAAACCGCTGAACGCTTTGGTCTCATCAAAGTATTTCCACGCTTGATACGAGTAATCGTCCAACCCGGTGAGGTGTTCCGGCGTCCAGTATCGCTCGATGAGTTGGTTGGCTACTCGAGTAGTGAGTGCGTCTAATCGAGCGTGTCGTTCTCGGTCTTCAACAGGAAGTCGAACCGGGAGTGATAAATGACTACTCATCGGTTTCCACCTCTGATTCGACGGTTTCGACTATGCGTTTTCGTTTCGAGGAACGCATCCCGTACAGTTTGCCTGCGAAACTGGCGACGAGTTGCAAGAGATCGTCAACGAGTTCCTCCTGGGCGGTCTTGTCGGTTTCTTCGTCGATGACGGTGATTTCGACACCGTACTGGTCAAGGAGACGTTCAAGGTATGAGAATCCGAATCGTGTGAGTCGGTCTTGATACGTAACGAGAACGCGCCCGTAGCCGGCATTCTCGACGTCATCTAACAATTTATTGAGTCCGCGGCGGTTTTCGTTGAGGCCACTTCCCACGTCAGAGTATTTGTTTTCGATACTCCACCCGTGGTCATGAGCATATTCGGTGAGTGATTCGAGTTGGCGGTCGAGGTCGCCGTCTTGCTTCTGGGCGTGGCCTGAGACGCGGGCGTAGATGGCGACTTTATCAGTTCTCCGTGAAGGTTTACCAGTGAGTCGTTGGAGTTCTGTGTGGGGAATCCGTCGGTGGCCACCGGGTGTTCGGGAGTACGAAAGTTTGTCTTCCCGACACCACTTTTTGACGGTTTCGGGGTGGACTCCAAGTTCATCTGCGAACTCGCCGATGGAGTACACCGTTGTCATTACTGCTATTCACTGCCGTTTACTACTTAATACTTCGTATTTTCGTTGCAGTTACACAACCCTCCCGGGACTCACTATCGGGGCCATTTGGGCGTTTTTTGATGCGCTGACCGGCGGGTACCTCTTCGCATGGTTGTACAACCGCCTCCGTCAGGAGTGACGACCATCACCTCCGTACTGTCACTCCTTTTGAAAAAGACCGACTTTCAGAGAGCGCCACGACAGATACATCGAATGGGTAGCCTGATCATCCGGAATATACACGATCATGCCGACTGTGGTTCACACCGGTAAAAAACCGGAATCGAACCGTTCGTGTCGGTATCGATATAGAGGAGAGTCCGCTCACTCGAAAAATAGTGAACGGCTGGTTCGTTCATCACGAAAATTCGAATGACAACGTGGCGGCCACATCTTTCACAAGTGCCCCAGCACACACACCAGTATGGACGACCTTCCGCGAATCGGTCTCGGCACCTACGACAACACCGACCCGGAACACTGTGCAGACATCGTCGCCACCGCACTGGAGATGGGGTACCGTCACGTCGACACCGCCCAGGAGTATGACAACGAGGCGTACGTCGGTGACGGAATCGAACAGGCCGACGTCGACCGGGAGGACGTATTCCTGGCGACGAAGGTCTGGGACGATAATCTCGCGTACGACGACGTGCTCTCCAGCACTGAGGAGAGTCTCGACAAACTCGGTGTCGATAATTTGGAGCTGCTCTACGTCCATTGGCCGCGAGACACCTACGACGCCGAGGATACACTAGCGGCGTTCGACGAACTGTCCGACGACGGGACGATAGACCACGTCGGCTTGAGTAATTTCACACCAAGCCAGCTCGATACGGCTCGTGAAACCCTCGATGCACCGATCTTCGCGCATCAGGTCGAGATGCATCCGCTGCTCCAGCAAGCGGAGTTACAGGAGTACGCCCGCAACCACGACCACTGGTTGGTCGCCTATTCACCGGTCGCGAGGGGTAAAGTGACCGACGTAGACGAGATTCGAGAGGTAGCAGAGAAGCACGACGCGACACCCTACCAGGTGTCGCTTGCGTGGTTTGCCGCGAAGGAGAACGTCGCCGCCATCCCGAAGACGGCGAGCGAAGAACACCTGCAGGACAACTTCGAAGCACGGAAGATAGAACTGGACAACGAGGATGTGGCGACGATAGATAGTATCGAGCGTGAAGAACGCATCGTCGACCCCTACGATGCACCGTGGAATCAGTAGTCTCCACAATGTCTGAAGATAGGGGGTAGCAGACTAATTTCACCGGAGCCGGTTAATCGATTCCAGACGATCGACGTTGCATTCTCAGCCACAGGAAAGGAGTCGACAGCCCCGAAAGGTAGTGCCCACCGATGACATCACCTGAGCAAAACGAGACTGACACGCCCAAAAATCGGGATGCTCCGTTCAGCGACCGGTATCCGGGTTTGGAATTGTTGTCTTCCGATCCGAAAAACGCGCAGACTGCGTCTCGAAGCCACCTCGAAACGTATCTGACGCCGCGTGAGGAGCATTACATTCGGAACCACCATCGAACTCCCGAAATAGACGAGCGAGAGTGGTCAGTGTCGCTCACAGGGATGGTGGCTGACGAGGTCGAACTGGCGATGGACGAGATCGAACACGACTACGACACCGAATCCGTCGTCCACATGATGGAGTGTTCGGGGAACGGACGTGCGTTCTTCACTCCAGAAGCCGAAGGCGACCAATGGACGGACGGGGCAATCGGCAATGCAATCTGGACGGGGACACCCGTGCGAGAGATTCTCGACGAGTACGATGCCGCTACCGACGACGGGCTCTGGTTGTCTGTGATGGGTGGCGAAGCGATCGACGACGAAGACGTGTTCTGCCGGTCGATTCCGATGTCGAAGATTCTGAACGACTGTTTGTTAGCCTACGAGATGAACGGGGAACCGCTAACTGCGGAACACGGCCATCCCGTTCGACTGCTCGTCCCTGGTTGGTTCGGGAATAACAGCGTCAAGTGGGTCGAACGAATGCACGTGATGGACACGATGGTGTTTGGTGACGAATGGACATCGAAAAACGGTCGTGATTATACGACGTATCAGCAATCTTCTTATCGAATCCTTCCAGCACAGGACGACGAACCGGAACGGTACGCGTCGGTCGATATCTTTGGCACCGACGACCAGATGCAGTCGCCAGACGAGATTCGGAACGCGTATCTCTTCGATCAGCTCGTCAAATCACTCATTACTTCGCCGACGGACGATGCCGAACTCGCTCTGTCCTCGGACGAGCGGCTGGAAATCACGGGGATTGCGTGGGCTGGTGAGGATGACGTCGAACGCGTCGAGATCTCGGTCGACGGTGGGCAGACGTGGCACGAAGCGGAGTTCGTCGGCCCCGATCTCGGTCAGCACGCCGTTCGGAAGTTTCGATACGTCTGGGATGCCGAACCGGGTGAAAAAACGCTCTTGTCGCGGGCAACAGACGAATGCGGACGGAGTCAGCCCGCGACGATCTCGGATCCTGAAGCAGGACTTCGCGGGATAGAAGGAACGGAGTATCCATGGAATCAGAAAGGATATGGCAACAATGCCTACGTTCCATTCGGCGTTTCCGTGACCGTACAGGGGTGAACGGTATTTCGTGTCTTTCGTCACTCAAATTCGTTCGAGTAGTCTATCTCCCACCGCAACGCCCAGACCGATAACGAGCCACATACCGAGGACGGCGACGATCAGTATTAGCCAGTGTGGTACCGGGGTCGACGCGACCCCGTGAAGCGGGACGAACTGGAACATCTACCAGATTTCACCCGTCTCGTCATTCCGAGCGTGTGTCGCTGTCTGATAGATGTAGATGCCAGCGACGACGATGAGCAGGCTCACCACGGCCCAGTGTAAGTTATAGTACCCACCCTGCGACAGTGGTTGATGTAGGCCGAGGATTACGTGGTCGACGATGACATCGTAGAGGTCGAAGACGCCGAGTCCGATTATTGCGCTCCCAACCAATGGCCGCATGGCGAGTGGAACGTCGGTACGCCGCTCGGATTGCCACAAGAGACCCCCGCCGACGCACATGATAGTCAGCATCGTGATCGAAAACAGACCGTCTGCACGAATATTCGTCCTGAGTCCATCGAGTGAACTCATCGGATAGATTCCGGAGAGAAGGTGGTGCCACTGGAGGACGTGGTGTAGTACCAGAACGTCGATGAGTCCACTGAACCCGAACCCGAAAATCCCCATTGCGAGGAGTGCGCGCCGAGTTACCCCATCGACCGTTTCTCGTGACTGGCCGAAAGTAGCGTTCGCTGGTTCGTTCACAGTCCTCTATGACTCAGACGCCACCTTCCTTAGCCAGTTGGATTGTATACGCAGGCGCTTCAAAAGCGTGAATTTTCATCCATCTAACCTACAAGTTGATCTGTATCTGAACCCCGTTCGGTCGGTAGGCGTTCGCCGAATATCCGCCTTCGTTCCACGGATAGACGTCATCGGGAACATCGTTCCAGTCATCGAGGACTGCGATACGGGCGGGCTGGGTTCGACCGTTCTCGTCAGTCGCTCGTGAGTGTAGTGTGACCGTGTCCTCGGGAATCCGGTCTACCTCCCACGTGTACGTGAACAAGCGCCATGCACCATCGTAATCTGGCCCATAGAGGTCGGCGTCGTCCCACGAATCACCATCGTCAGTCGATACCTCGACGCGAGTGACGCGGTCGTCCCCCGCCCATGCGACACCCTGAATCTCGATCTGTCCGTTCTCGTCGGGCGTGACTGGAGATTCGCCGTCAGGATCGCCGATGAGTGACATAACGTTCTCGTCGAACGTGTACGGATACGCGACGTCGCCGACGATCTGCTCCCACGTATCCGCCGTCGAGACCGTCTCCTCGACGTCCGGCTCGACATCCGTTGGATGGATACGGTAGGCAGTGTGCTGCCAGTAGGTGTAGGTTCGTCCCTCGTCGTCGTCTTCGAACGTCGCGTCCGTGACCATCGTCTCCGTGATTCGAAGTTCGTCGACCCATTTGACGCTGTTCGTCCCGTACCAGCCGGGGACGACGAGTCTGACCGGGAAACCGTGCTCTGGTGGAAGTGGCTGACCATTCATCTCGTAGGCGAGGATGCAGTCATCGAGCGCCTTCGCCAGTGGAATGGATTTCACGTACACATCGCCATCGGCAGGTGGGTCACCACCGACGATAGTGAGCCAACGGTTCGAGTCGTCGTTCACGTCGAGACCACAGTCATCGAGCACCGCCCGCACCGGGGTTCCGGTCCAGACCGCTGTCGCAACCGCGTCCCACCCCCACTGGACACTCCCGGTTTCCGGGTCGTGTTGACCACGGTTGTTTCCAGCACACTCCATGGTATGTGCGACAGCGACCGTCGGGTATGACTCCCGCAACGTGTCCATCGAGATGGTCGCGTCGTCGTCGAATCCCGTGATCTGAATCTGCCACGTCTCTGCGTCAGTGTCCGGGATGTCGTTTCGGTGACAGACGAAGTGTTCCTCGACCGGCGTCAGCCAATCAGCGAACGTCTGCCTGCTCGCCGCTCCCACCACGGTGTATCGGTCGTCCTCGTCACGAACCTCTCGTGTTCCAGGCTTGTGTTCGAGGATGGCCTCTATCTCCGCCCTCCGTGTATCGGATCGATTACTCTCCCCCATGTGTCTCGTTCACAACCACTGTCAGCAAAACCGTTCCGGCAATGTGCAATCTTGATGGTCTTCGTGGGTGATTCGTCCTCCATCACCTGTAGTGTGATAACAGTTAACAAGGAGCGCATTCAAGCATCAACTAGCGTTCACTGCGAGGCACTGGGGGTAGACGGGGAACGTCGAGATGGACGCGACAGAGGACACTATGGCAACGATAGATGAAAAGACAGTTAGCCGATCGAGGTCAGACATCGACACGAGGATGCGGCTTGGTGGAGCCTGGCTTGCAGTCGGCTCCTTTCTTTTGGTAGTGGGAATCGTTCTGCATCCGCCACCGTCCCCTGACCAGGGCGAGTTTATCGCGACCATCGCTGAAGAGCCAACTCGGTGGATGGCAGCACACTGGGCAACAGCGATCGGTCTCGCCGTGTTCACGATAGCGGGGTTGATCATGCTGACGACTGAATCACGTCTCACCCAGAACTGGTGGCTACTTTCTGCGTGGGCCGTGCTAGTCGTCGGTGCACTGTGGGTCACGACTGCTGCTGTGGCCGAGGCTACCGTGATCACTACGGCTGCCGTGGCGGGGGACACGGCAACGTTCGAAATGTGGGAGCCCTTCGCTGACGCACATGGCGCAGCGTTCGTCTTCCTGGCACTGGCGATCGCCATAATCGCAGGTAACGAGGCCCGAAGCGCCTCTGAGGCGATGCCTACGTGGGCATCGTGGGTCGGTGCCGGAGCAGGAATCGTCGCCATCGCCGGGTTCGTTCTCGGGTTGGGGCTCGGGTTCGCGCTGGCTGGAATCGTCTGGGTGGTGTCGACGATCGTAATGGGTCTGTGGACTCTCTGGTTCGGTGTGGCTCTGATGCGATTCAAGCCCACCGCCCAGACCCCATCCGAGGGTGCGCCCGTCTAATGCTTCCTATCGCACACCCTCTTTTTCATTCGATCGTGAGCTAATTTACCAGGTTTGAAAGAGTACCGTCATCTTCTTCGTTCTCCTCCTACAGCACTCCCACCAGAACAGTGACGTTCGAAGATTCAGCCGTGGCAAGAAGACCTTCGTTTGCAAGCACCAGTTCTATCCGGGTTCTGTGAATATCGAATTTGTGACTGATTTTAGTAGTCCAGCTGGATTCGATCCTGCAACAGTACTGACCGGTTCGGGGCTCACACTCCTGCTATCTGCGGCTATCGTCAAGTATGGCGACCAGTTCCAGTACAGCCCAGCAAAGCTCTACGGTATGAGCGGTGCCATCCTCATCGGAATCGGCGTCGTTTTCGGTCTGATTCTCGTCTTGACCGGCAATCGATAACTCGTCGGCGGTTGCGGCACTCGACGGACTCGACCCTGGAACCGGATTCGACGTCGCCACGAGATAGAAGCAGAATCCCGAGGTTATCCGTCCGCCGGTCTGCCCTCCCCACAACCTATAATTCGGCTCCCACCAATCGTCGAGACGAATGGTATCGATCGATATCAACTGTGATATGGGGGAGAGTTTCGGCAACTGGAGCATGGGCAACGACGAAGCGGTAATGCCCTACATCACCTCTGCGAACATCGCCGGTGGGTATCACGCGGGTGATCCGCACGTGATGCGTGAAACGGTGGCGCTCGCGGCCGAACACGACGTCGGTGTCGGTATCCATCCTGGCCTCCCGGACAAGATGGGGTTCGGACGGCGAACGATGGCCGCCTCGCCAGAGGAGGTCAGAGATTACGTCGTCTACCAGCTTGGGGCGCTCCGGGCGTTCGCAGACCAGCACGGAGTTACGCTCCAGCACGTGAAACCCCACGGTGCGATGTACTCGATGCTCTCGGAGAGCAGCGACCACGCTCGTGCGGTCATGGAGGGCATCCTCGACGTCGACGATGATCTAATCTACCTCGCGACGGATATGAATATCTACGAGATCACCGAAGAGTACGACGACCTGCGCGCCGTCTTCGAGGGGTACGTCGACCTCGACTATCGCTCGGATCGAAGCCTCATCGTCGAACAGGAGAAGGAAGCACCCGACCCGGAACTCGTCGCCAGCCGGTTCGTCAGCATCGCGACCGATGGCGAAGTCGAGGCGGCAAACGGTGAAACGATAGACGTCCCTGCAGAGAGTATCTGCATCCACGGGGACAGTCCGAACGCTGTCGAGATGTTGGAGGCCATCCACGAACGGGTCGAAGAACACGACATCGAGCTCGCACCACTCGACGAAATCGCCTGATTCTCTTCCCCCTCGTCTGGTGTTCGAAATCGAACGACCCGGTAGGTGCCACCGACCGAGGAACTCGATATCGTCGTTATCGATGGTCGGTGAGACATTCTGTTCGTCGAAGACCTGTGTGGGCGTGGTGTCGTTGCCGATCTAGCCTCCCACCGTGTGGCCTGCAACCCACCAGAGTGTTTCGAGGCGTCCCGACGTATTGCTGAGTCTCGTAGCACTGGACTTTATACCAATCCATTGGATCTAATCCAACAATGGACAGACGAGACATCGAGATTTTAAAAGCAATCTCCGACCTGGGTGAACCGAGTCCAAAGTCGATCACTTCGGAGACGGGAATCCCGAAATCGACCGTCCACTATCGCGTGGAAAAGCTTCGGGAACAGGGAGTCATCGAAGACGACCTGTACAACATCGATCTCGAAGCGGTGGGCCTGAACCTGACGGTCATTTCGGAGGTAACGGCTCGCTACGACGAAGGATATCAGGAAACCGTCGGTGAGAAGCTAAGCGACATCGAGGGCGTGAATCAGGTGTATTTCACCATGGGGGACACAGACTTCATCGTCATCGCACACGTGGCAGAACGAGAGATGGTCGAAGCGTTGATTCGGGAGTACGAACGCATCGACGAAGTCGAACGAACGAGTTCCCGATTCGTTATCTCCACCATCAAAAACGAGTTTGCACCCCTCCGGGATTTCGAACTCGAGACGCTCATCGACATCGGCACCGACGACGGAGTGTGAACGGCCCCCCTGCAGAAACGACATGAGATGAACCGCATCGGAGTCACGTTGTTCGTGACGCTAAGGGCGTCAGCACGGAAGACTGGGCGTCTTCCGAATGATCCTGAAGGGTTCGCCGTGAAGTTCTGTGGGTTCCACTCCGATGGTACCGTTCGAAGTGGGGGTCACTATTCGATGGTCAACGCTTCGTCGACGTACTTGGTGGTATGTTCGGCGTCGACGAACGTCTCGTCGGTGAGTACTTGTTTGTGGAAGGGGATGGTAGTAGGAACGCCCCGAACGTCGGCCTCTTCGAGAGCGCGTCGCCCCCGACGAATCGCCTCCTCCCGGTTCTCGCCGTGCACGACGAACTTCGCGAACATCGAGTCGTAGAAGGGAGCGATTCGGTCACCCTCGTCCACGCCATCGTCGATTCGCGTTCCGATTCCTCGTGGTGGTCGGTACGTCGTGACCTCGCCCGGCATCGGCGAGAAGTCATCGCTCGGATCCTCGGCGTTGATACGGAACTCGATGGCCGATCCTCTGGGTTCGACGTCATCCTGTGCGAACGAGATCTCCTCGCCTGCGGCGATACGGAGTTGCCACTTTACGAGATCGATGCCAGTGACGACCTCCGTGATCGTGTGTTCGACCTGAATGCGTGCGTTCACTTCGAGGAAGTAGAATGCGCCGTCCTCGTAGAGGAACTCTACCGTCCCGGCGTTGACGTAGTCCGCCTCTGCAACTCCCCGCCGGGCCGCGTCCCACACCTCGATGCGCGTTTCCTCGTCGAGAACCGGGCTGGGCGTCTCCTCGATGAGCTTCTGCTGTCGGCGCTGGGTCGAGCAGTCGCGCTCGGTGAGGTGCCTGACGTTTCCGTGGCGGTCGGCGAGTATCTGTACCTCGATATGACGTGGGTTCTCGAGAAATCGCTCGACGTAGACGTTCGAATTGTCGAAGTACGCCTCGCCCTCACGCTGAGCATTCTGAAACTGCTCTTCGACCTGGTCTTCGTTTTGGACGACCTTGAGTCCGCGTCCCCCGCCGCCACCGTCGGCCTTGATAGCGACCGGGTAGCCGTGTTCTGCAGCAAACTCGCGTATCTCGTCGGTGCTTTCGACCGGGTCGGTCGTCCCGGGGACGAGAGGGACGTCGGCCTGTCGCATTATCTTTCGTGCTCGAGTCTTTTCGCCAAAATCGCTCATGATGTCGCTCGGCGGGCCGACCCACGCGAAATCACTCGCCTCGACGTTCGCCGCGAACTCAGCACTCTCTGCGAGGAAGCCGTAGCCGGGATGGATGGCGTCGACAGAAGCCTCACGTGCGGCGTCGATGATAGCCTCCTGATTGAGGTAACTCTTGCGTGCGACCGACTCTCCGACGTGATAGGCCTCGTCCGCGAGGCGGACGTGCTTGGCGTTCTCGTCCGTGTCACTGTAGATAGCGACGGTGTCGATGCCGAGTTCCCGACACGCCTGAACGACGCGAACGGCGATCTCACCGCGGTTGGCGACCAGTACTTTGTCAAACACAGTCAAGGTATGGAACTATTTAGGATAATACTCTTGCGGTGCACGGAAATGTCGAATGCAATTCCAATAGAGGCGAAGAACTGGAACGATAGACGAACACATCAGCCGGTCGTCAGAACTCGGACTGACGTGCCCCGGTAGTTCTCCCATGAGTGGCGAAGTCACTTCGAACGGCAGGTATGAATTCGAACTGAGTTCTAGTAATTATGGTGTATTCGTATATTATCCCATTTAACGCGGATGAACCTAGTGAATCACCGGCATCTATAAATCGCTGAATGTGAAACCGTGAATACGCCCACCATGTCCAACATTGTCATAGAACGACAGGAGCTATCTTCGCCTCGATACGGGTACGGAGGAGACGACTACGTGTTCGTCGAACTCTCCGAGGAGATGAGCTTCGACGCCAACTTCAAAGCCCAGGCCATCACGCAGGAGCTTCGGAAACGAGACCCAGCTGGAATCATCGAGATCGCACCGGCAAACGCGTCCTACATGCTCCATTTCGACCCGTCCGAACTGAACCCCGACGACCTCATCGACGACCTCAAACAGCTCGAAGACGAAATCGACCTCACCGAGTACACGTGGGAAGCTCGTGTCATCGATGTGCCCGTCCTCTACGACGACCCGTGGACACACGAGACCCTGATGCAGTTCCGCGACCGACACCAAGACCCCGACGCGACCGATCTGGAGTACTCTGCACGCATCAACGACTTCGAATCTACCGAGGACTTCATCAGCGCCCACGCCGGTGCCCCACACATGGTCACGATGGTCGGGTTCGTCCCCGGTCTGCCGTGGACGTTCCAGATGGTGCCTCGGGACGAGCAGATAGAGGTGCCGAAGTACGTCCAACCTCGAACTGCCACGCCGAGTCGGGCGGTCGGATATGGCGGTGCGTTCACGGCGATCTACCCCGTCAAAGGTGCAGGGGGCTACCAGTTGTTCGGTCGGACGCCCATCGAGGTACTCGACGTCGAACAGGAACTCGCGGACTTCGAGGAGTCGATGGTGTTGCCGAACCCTGGTGACATTCTCAACTTCCGAAAGATAGACCGGGGCGAGTACGACGAGATTCGCAACGAGGTCGAAGATGGAACCTACGTGTACGACATCGGCCACATCGACTTCAAACCCGAGGAGTTTTTCGAACATCCCCGACAGTACAATGAGGAGATCGTGGGGGTGCTACACTGATGATACAAGTACTCGAACCGGGGCTTTCGACGACGGTTCAGGATACCGGCCGATACGGAAACTATCACATCGGGATGCCGCCGTCTGGCGCGATGGACCAGTACTCACACAAGGTCGCCAACTACCTGGTCGGCAACGACGAGGAGGCGGCCACGCTGGAAATGACCTACGGCGGGACGGACGTAGAGTTCACTGAGGACGCCGTCGTCGCCATCACCGGTGCCGACATGTCCCCGAAACTGAACGGCGACCCCATGCCTCAGTGGTCGACCGTACAGGTCGAGGCTGGAACTGTTCTCTCTTGCGAGTTCGCTACCGAAGGCGTCCGTTCGTATCTCGCAGTCGCTGGTGGCATCGATGTGTCGAAAATAATGGGCAGTCGGTCGACATACACCCTCATCGGCATCGGCGGACACGAGGGGAGAGAATTGGAAGCGGGCGACGAGCTACCGATCGGAAGTTCCGACGATGGAACTGATCTGTTGGGCGCACAGGTCGATGACGAGTACGTTCCAGACTACGCCAACAACGACACGATTCGTGTCGTGATGGGACTGTGTGACTATCGGCTGACCGACGAGGGCAGAGAACGGTTCCTCGGTTCCGAATGGAAGGTTAGCGACGAAGCGAACCGTGTCGGCTACCGCCTGGAAGGGGAGGAAATCGAACCGATGTTCGAGGAGCGCGAACAGCCCTTCGGTGCGGGACCCGACCCCACGAACGTGGTCGACCTGGGCTATCCCGTTGGCTCCATCCAGATGGCTGGTCAACCGATCGTTCTCATGCGTGATGCCGTCACTGGTGGCGGCTACGCGACCGTGGGGACGGTTATCAGCATCGACCGGGGGTCACTGGCTCAGATTCGAACCCACCAGACCATCACCTTCGAGGCAGTCGACGTCGACGAGGCAGTCGAGGCCCGTGCGGAGAGCGACGACACTCTCGAGAAGATTCGGACGTCGCTTTCGGGGTAGCAGTCGGCTTCGAATCGAGCCCATTTTCGACCGCTGCCGAGCGTGACATCCTTCTCGACGTTCTCAAACACTAGTCGAAAGCGAATCAAAAAATAGTATTCGAATCGGGAAATCCCCGAATATATTGACTCTGATACAATGCTATGGGAAAACTATATACAAGTTCCCGGTGCTACCAACGAGTGAGACAATGGCAGAAAAAACCACCATTACGTCCCCGATGCCGGGCGTCTTCTACCGACGATCTGACCCAGAGGACCCGCCGTTCGTGGAGGAAGGCGACTCGGTCGAAGCAGGTGAGGTCGTCGGCCTCGTTGGCGTGATGAAGAACTTTCACGACATCGAGGCGGATGAAGCCGGAACCGTGACGAATTTTCTTGCAGAGAACGAAGCAGAAGTCGACACTGGCGATGACCTCGTCGAACTCGAAGTCGAGTGATTCTATCTCCGCTTTCTCTTTCTAGCGGCGGTCGATCCGACTATCGTCGATAGGACTGGCGCGTCCGTCAGATCGACCGATATCTGGAATCCACACTGTTTCGGAATACCTCCCTACGCGTGCAACCAAAGAGATTGTGTGTTGGCCGCTCGGGCGAATATCAATTTCACGAATTTAATTTAATTCAATACCAAATTCTTGTACTACGTTCTACTTTCATCGAGTGAAGCTATTTACTGTTCGATTCCCTGTAGCCACGTATGGTTGGGCCGACCATTCACGAAATTCACTTCGACGGCGCGCCGGACGTCGGGAGCATACCCGGGCCGAAGACGAGAAGGATGCTGCAGAAACAGCGCGAGATAGACAGTGCTGCCGTCGCCTATCCGGAGAACATCCCCATCGCCTTCGAAGAGGCGAAAGGTGCAACCATCCGCGACGTCGATGGCAACACCTACCTCGACTTCTTCGCAGGCATCGGTGTCCTCAACGTCGGCCACTCGAACCCTTACGTGATGGAAGCGATGCACGAGCAAGCGGACAAACTGGTTCACACTGTGGATTTTCCCACCGAGGCCCGTCTCGAACTCATCGAGAAACTCGACGAGATAGCGCCAGGGAACCTCGCTGGCAACAGCAAGGTCGTCTTTGGCGGGCCGACAGGCAGTGACGCCATCGAGGCTGCCATCAAACTCGCCAAATACAACACCGACGGTAACGGGTTGGTCGCGTTCCGGAATGCCTACCACGGCGCGACGAGCGGCGCGATGAGCCTCACGGCCAACAAGAAATTCAAGGAAGCGTACACGCCGCTCCTCCCAGACGTCGTTCACGCCCCTTATCCATACCCCTTCCAGCAGCAGAAAGACCCCGAGGAAGCCGTCGAAGACGCGCTCGCAGAAGTTCGTGCGACCGTGTTGGAACCGTACGGTGGCCTTCCGAATCCGGCTGGTATCTTCGTCGAACCCATCCAGGGCGAGGGTGGTATCGTCGTCCCGCCACAGGGATTCTTCTCCGGCCTTCGTGATATCGCCGACGAAGCAGAGATTCCGCTCGTCGTCGACGAGATCCAGGCGGGTCTCGGTCGCACCGGCGAGTGGTGGGGAAGCAACCACTTTGACGTCACGCCCGACGTCGTCACCACGGCCAAAGCGCTCGGCGGTATCGGTCTCCCGCTCTCGGCGACCATCTACCACGAGGACCTCGACACGTGGGGGTCGGGAGACCACGCGGGGACGTACCGCGGACACGTCCCCGCGATGACGGCAGGCCTCCGTTCTATCGAGTACATCGAGTCTCACGATCTGCTCGCCCACGCCTGCGAACTGGGCGAGTACATCCAGCGTCGACTCAGCGAGGTCGGCACTGCCAATTCGCATCTCGCCGACGTGCGCGGGGAAGGTCTCTTTGTCGGCGCTGAGTTCGTCGACGACGACGGTAACGTCCAGAACGCAGGCGACATCGTAAAAGGCGTCCAACGGCGGTGTTACGAGAACGGCGTTCTCGTCTGGAAAGCCGGCCAGTACGGGAACGTCTTGCGTCTCCTGCCGCCGCTCGTCCTCACCGAAACACAGGCCGAGGTTGGCATGGACATCGTCGTCGACGCTATCGAGGCAGAGACCAACGAACGCGCGTCAGTCGCCTGATTTCGGACACAGGACGCCGTTCGTTATCAGACGTCGAGTCGTGTCTCGCCGGGGTGAGGCGTACCGAATCCAGCCACGAGGAAACGGAGTATCGCCGAGTCGATCGGCCGCCGGTCAGTCACTCCTCGAGGGACGGGGTGGTCTCGGGCGGCTCCCGCGGGTCGGCTTTCTGCTCGAATGCGTATGCCAACGTCAGCAGCGTCGTTTCATCGTACGGTTTTCCGAGGAGTTCGACTCCGACGGGAAGGCCGTCGTCCGTCAATCCCGCCGGGACAGAGATGGCACAGAGACCCGACTGTGAGGCGATGACCGTGTTCGTCGGAAACGTCAACGTATCGAGTTCGCCGCCTTCGATGGCTTCCGCGGTCGGTGGGAGGACTTGTGCGTCGGGACAAAGGAGTACGTCGAGATCGTGTTCGGCGTAGACGCTCAGAACGTCGCGCTGGAACGCCGATTGTGCCGCGACACTTTTCCAGTAGTCGGGGGCGTCCTCCGGGTCGTCAGGGCCCTCTTCTGCGATACCGACAAATAGATCGAGTAGCTCGTGATACTGACCCGCGTCATATAGCTCGTCGACGGAATCGACCGGTGCGCCCTGGCGAGACGCTAAAAAGTCGGTCAGATCCCGCTTGGACTGCAGGATGTATAGCGACGTCGCATCGAGGTGCTCCTCCAGATGGTGGATGCTGACCGGATCGACGATTTCGGCTCCAGCCGCGGCCATCGTCTCGACCGCCGCGTCGACCAGTCGCGTTACTGGTTCGCTTTCCGGGTCGTCTTCGGAACCGAAAGCATCCCGCAGGACGCCGATTCGAGCCCCGTCGAGTGCATCTTCGTCGAGATTTTCGACGTACGTTCCAGCGTCGTCTGTGAGCTCCGTCGCCGTCGTGTACTCGTCCTCGGGGTCGTATCCGACTGCAACGTCGAGAACCGTCGCGAGTTCTTTCGCCGATCGTGCCATCGGACCGGGCGTGTCCTGTGACGCCACGAGTGGTGACATGCCCGCCCGACTGATGAGTCCGGGAGTCACCCGGATACCGAAGAGGTTGTTGTACGCGGCAGGGAGTCGAATCGACCCACCGGTGTCCTCGCCGATACCGACCGTCCCGAAGTTCGCCGCGACTGCCGCTCCAGTTCCACTCGACGAACCACCGGGGTCGCGGTCGGGTGCGTATGGGTTCTTCGTCCGGCCGTTCACAGACGAGTAGCCGAACCACGAGGTCGCCCAATCCGGCAGGTTCGTCTTCGCCAAAACGACGGCACCCGCATCTCGAAGACGTTCGACGAGCGTCGCATCCTGTTCCGGTTGGTAGTTCTCGAAGGCTTCCGAACCGAACGTCGTCGTGATATCGGCCGTCTCGACCTGGTCTTTCACGACGAACGGGATACCGTGCAGTGGGCCAACGAACCCACCGTCCTCGAACGCCTCGTCGAGTTCGTCCGCACGCTCCGTGGCGTTGGGATTGACGGTGATTATCGCGTTGATCTCAGGTCCATTCTCGTCGTACGCCTCGATACGGTCGAGGTATGCCTCGACGAGTTCTCGACACGTGAGTTCGCCGGTTTGGTAGGCCTCATGAACGTCGTCGACCGTCGCTTCCAGTAGGTTGAACATGGTTGCCACTCGGTTTCTCGGTTCGCTCTCCAGTGTGATAGCTATACTCGGTGAACTACCCCACCCTACTCGGTCGTGGTTTTCGCCGTTCGCTCCTTGAAGACGGGGGTTCCTGCTTCCACGACGGACTGTGTTGGTGAGCGGACGCGAATCCCGCCTGCCCTAACGGCCGGGATTCCCTCGCTGCTCGACGATGGATTCCGATTCACTTCCCATTCGAGATGTCTCCGTCATCGTATCCTGCATACTCGAAGAATCGTCGTTCGATGAGATTCTCGGTGATCTTGATGAGGTCTTCTTCGTTGTCGCCATTGCAAGCGTCCGCGTAGAGACCCATCGGAATCTTCGCCGCCGCCATATCGTCGTGTCCGCCCGCCTCGCCGAGATCACCGAACACGTCTTCGAGGATCGTTCCGAGATCGACACGCGAATCGGTCGAGCGCGCGCTGACCTCGATTTCGCCCTCGTTGATGCCGAATACGAGGACGGTTTCGACACCCTCCAGGTTCAACAGGTAATCTGCCGCCTGTGGGAGTGCATCGCGTTCGGTGGTTCGACCGACGTTTGCGACGAGATACGCCGACTGTACCGTCCGAGTCTGCACTGCCGTGCCGATGGCGTCGAGCGTTATCTCTGAAAGCGGTGGATTGTCCATCTTCCGCAGGAGGTCTGTATCCACGGATGAATGCAGATAGTGCCCTGCGAGATACTCCTTCTCGGTCACATTGCGGATGAAGTCGAGAGTTTCTCGACGAATCGCGAACAACATGGCAGTCGCGAGGTCGGTGTCGAGGTTGACACCGAGCGTGTAGAGGTATTCGACGAGGATGGTGGTCGTACTGCTGGCTTCCTCTCGTTTCGTGACGAAATCCGCGTCGGGTTCTTCCCCTGGATGGTGGTCGATGACGATGTCGACGTTCGCGTCCGAGGGTAAGCCGTTGTTCTCTCCTGGAATCGAACTGTCGACGAGAGCGATGGTGTCGCAGTCGTCCAAGTTGACTTCGTCGAACGTTTTTAGGTCGATGTCGAGGCTGTTTACGAATACGCGGTTCTGCTGGTGAGAGACATCGCCACTGTACACCAACGTGACGTCGTCCACGTCTGCGTCGTTCGCGAACCGTTCGAGCGCGAGGGCACTCGCCAAGCAATCCGGGTCGGGGTTGTCGTGACAGACGATGGCGAGTCTGGATGTTTCGGAGAGACAGGCCAGTAGCGCCTCCACCTCGGTCGAGGCGTCTAGTTTCGTTTCTTCGAGTAACGTGCCTTCTGGTGCGGTTTGGGACATGATGGATGAGATTCCTGCTGGTCCAGTATCTGAACTGAGGAAAAGTGTTTGTTTGAAACATGCACAGGAGGTCGAACCATATAATCGTTGTTGCCAAGAGGTCAAAATCGAATCATCACGGTACCAACGATCTGCGATGTCGGACACTCTCTATCCACGGTGAACTGGCACAGACGACGGGATTCTAGCGCCTGCAACCTTGCACGACTCCTCGAATCTCTCTCGCCGAGGATTTCATCGATACTATTCGATATAGATCCACGTATCTCACGAAATATAATGTAGTATTCTGGCCACATGATTTTATTATTTACTCTTCTTGGTTGCAAAAGTGCAACAGAAAGAGCATTCGTGGTACCAAGATGGTACCATCTACTCGGTGGATCTGAAGGCGTTCCAGGACATGGACGGGGACGGCATCGGTGATTTCGAAGGTCTCACCGAGCGCCTCGACTACTTCTCCAGACTGGGAGTAAACTGCATCTGGCTGTTGCCGTTCTATCCGTCTCCTGGTCGTGACAACGGCTACGACGTGATGGATTACTACGGGGTGGATCCTCGACTCGGAACCCTCGGTGACTTCGTGGAGTTCGTGCATGAGGCAGAGTCACGTGGTATTAGGGTGGTCGTCGACTTCGTGGTGAACCACACGTCCGACCAGCACCCGTGGTTTCAGGCAGCCCGAGAGGACTCCGACTCGAAGTACCGGGATTACTACCTCTGGGCGGACGAAAAGCCCGATCTCCATCCCGACCGCGGGCCTATCTTCCCAGGAGAGGAAGATCACGTCTGGTCGTACGACGAGCAGGCGGACGCGTACTACTACCATCGGTTCTACAACTTCCAGCCCGATCTGAACGTCGCCAACCCCGCAGTGCGCGAGGAAGTCAAGAAGATACTCGGGTTCTGGCTGGAACTTGGTGTCGCTGGCTTCCGCATCGATGCCGCAGGGTTGCTCACACAGACGAAGGGTATGGAAGAGGGACATCTGGACGACCCTCACGGCTTCCTGCGGGAGATGCGCGAGTTCGTTTCCAAGCGGCGCAGTGACGCCGTCCTCCTCGCGGAGGCCGATAGACCTCCCGCCGAGTTAGGGGAGTACTTCGGCGACAGCGACGAGATGCATCTCCTGCTGAACTTCCAACTCAATGCACACCTGGTGCTCGCACTGGCTCGCGGCGAGTCCGCCCCACTGTCTTCGGTGCTCGAAAAACTCCCAGACCCGCCCGACGGTGCTGGATGGGCGAACTTCCTGCGGAACCTGGACGAACTCAATATCGGGGCGCTCACGGAGGCAGAGCAGGTGGACGTGTACGAGGCGTGCGGCCCCGACGAGGACATGCGTATCTACGATCGAGGCATCCGTCGTCGACTCGCTCCCATCCTCGATGGCGACCGCGACCGAATCGAACTCGCTTACAGTCTGCTGTTCTCGTTGCCAGGAACTCCCATCGTCGTCTACGGCGACGAGATCGGGATGGGCGAGGATCTGGATCAACCCGGTCGCTTTGCGGTTCGAACGCCGATGCAGTGGTCCGACGAACAGAACGCCGGTTTTTCGACCGCCGACCCCGACGACCTCGTTCGCCCACTCGTCTCGGACGAGGAATTCGGTCCCGAAGCAGTGAACGTTGCCGACCAGCGAGCCGACCCGGACTCCATGCTCAATTGGACGAGTCGCCTCATTCGAACCCACGACGAGTTCCCCGAACTTGCTCGAGGGGACTGCACCCTCCTCGACACGAACCATCCCGCTATGTTCGCCCACGCGAGTTCGCTCGATGGCGATACCTTAGTCGCGGTTCACAATCTCGGTGACGAGACGGCGACAGACACTTTGTCACTGAACGCCGATCCGATACCAGTCTTCGGTGACGCCCGGTTCGGGGTCGATGGTGACGACCTGCACGTCTCGCTATCTCCGTATGGCTACTGTTGGTTCCGGCCATAGTGGGTGGTCTGAAATCTGACATCTAGCGCGATTGCGACGATTCGCATGGTGCATCGCTCGCCGAGGTAAGGATCACTCCTCCCTGGTTCAGGCAGCTCGACTAGCCTGTCACTCACTGTGAGTCACCACATTCGTTTCACATTCAGGCGGCGTATAACAATGTATGGAACGGCCATGGGTAGAAACGGAGCGTCGTACCGAAGCACCCACCATGTGCGCGACGCTCCAACCCGAATCAACCGCTGCGTCGCTGTGCGTTCACCACACTCACTGCGATCATCGGGGCTCGGCTTCCTTGACCTGGACGGTACGCATCGAAAATGGTCATCGAAGCCGGAGTATCCCTCTCGACTCCTCACTGGTCTCGATTCCTCCCTGGTATCCCTCGACTCGGTACAGAGATGAACGACCCAGTGGAACTGTCGGTCCTCGACCGATCGCCGATTTTGTCTGCAATATCTGAACGGTCGGGTATCGTTCTGGCTAGCCACGGATGAATGACGCTATCCTGCCGTAGAAGAATGACGAACGTCGCGAATAACTGGTTATTATAGCATTGCACCATATACACACTACTTTTGTGGGCTCGGATCGTAGTGTTATCTCGATAGGCGATTCGATGCACCAGTATATGCAACAGGACATAGAGTGTGAGCGACTCCTGGAGTGTCTGCACGGGCTGAAGAGCCTCGATGTGGAGTGTTTCCTCTTGCTGACCGAAACCAGGGAAGGGTTGACGGTCGACGAGATCGCAGAGCACGTCCAGCGAGAACGCACGACTGCGTATCGTTCGGTCCAACGACTCTTGGAGCACGGACTGATCGAAAAAGAGCAGGTGAACTACGAACAAGGAAGTTACTACTACCTCTATAAGCCGAAGGAGACAACCGAAATCGCAGGAGAGATGCAACGAATGCTCAACGATTGGTACGCGAAGATGGATGAACTGATCGGGGAGTTTCGCGTGAGTTATGACGCAGACGATAGCGAAGAGAGACTTTGAGCGCCGACTATCTCGACAGATCGACTCACTGGCTCATTTTTCGTGCGTACGAGCACCACGGTACTATTGTGTAGTATTGTGAGTATAATACAAAACTCTTATACCCTCCCGCTTCATAGGATTGGTCGATGACAGAAACTGAAGTGGTTCCGACCGAGCCTCAGTACGTCGAAAGTGTCGACGATTTCCAGCAGAAGATCGACGAGAACGAGATTGTCTTCGTCGACTTCTACGCCGACTGGTGTGGCCCCTGCAATATGCTCGAACCCATCGTGGAGGATCTCGCCGCCGAGACCCCCGCGTCTGTGCTGAAGGTCGACGTCGACCAGCATCAGAAACTCGCCGGACAGTTCCAGGTTCGTGGTGTCCCCACGACTGTTCTGTTCGTGGACGGTGACGTGGCGGAAACCATGGTGGGCGTCCGCGGGAAAGAACAGTACGTCGATCTTATCGACCGCGTCGCAAACTGACGAACGAATCTCCGTTCTCTTCACATAGCGATCGATGTGAGACGGAGTACTGCAGTATTGCGCTATCGCCATTAAACCAAACAGATACCACCCAACGACAAACCGACGATGACCGAAACGATACGCTCGAACACGCCCGACGATGGATCCGTGCCGACAAAGCCCACCCGACTGAACACCATGGCCGATTACGACGAACTCCGTTCGGAGCACGACCTCGTGCTTCTCGAGTTCTTCACGTCGAACTGTGGAATCTGCGCTTCGATGGAGCCAGTCCTCGGCACGGCCGCTCGCGTCGCACCGGGCGTGGTGGCGATGGTGAACGCCGGACTCGTCCCGGAGCTCTCAGCCGAGTTCGGTATTCGGAGCGTCCCGACGCTCGTCGTCCTGAAGGAAGGCGAGGAAGTCGCTCGCCTCGACGACGGTTTCCAGAGTGCTGAGACGCTCGTCGACCTCCTCGAAACGCACGCAACGCAGTAAACCGGCTTTCAGCAGATCCAACAAATGAGTACTATAGAAACAGATACGGACGTTCACGATATCGTCATCGCAGGCGCAGGAATCGCAGGTCAAACGGCTGCCATCTACGCAGCCCGAGCGAATCGGAGCCCCATCGTCCTTATGGGGGACGAACCCGGTGGGCAACTCACGCTAACCACCGATGTGGAGAACTTCCCTGGCTTCCCGGATGGTGTGGGTGGCTTCGAGCTCGTCGACCAGATCAAAGAGCAAGCCGCGCAGTTCGGAACGACGTTCCGATCCGGGAGCATCATCGACGCAGACCTCGATGAGCGTCCGTTCGAGTTGACGCTCTCGGACGGCGAAACGTTACGAACGATGTCCCTCGTGGTCGCGACGGGCGCGAGTGCCCGTTGGGTCGATGCCAAGAACGAAAACGAACTCATGGGTCACGGGCTCTCGACCTGTGCGACCTGTGACGGTGCATTTCATCGAGGCGACGAAGTGTTGATCGTTGGCGGTGGCGACTCGGCGATGGAAGAGGCTATCTTCCTCACGAAGTTCGCCGAAAAGGTCTTCGTCGCCCACCGCCGCGACGAACTGCGCGCATCGGAGATCATGACCCAGCGTGCCATGGAGAACGACGACATCGAGTTCCTCTGGAACACAGAATTACTCGAACTCCAGGGTACTCCGGAGACCGGTGTCACAGGTACTCGGCTCGTTCGCCACCCGGAGGGCTACCCGAAAGATCGGTACGAGGACAACGATTCCACGGTCGAGGAGTTCGAGCTGGACGTCGGTGGCGTCTTTTACGCCATCGGCCATACACCGAACACTGGCTTCCTCGAAGAGACACGACTCGAACTCGACGAATACGGCTACCTCCAGACCGAGTCCGGTCGAACCACGGAAACGGCGGTCGAAGGTGTCTTCGCCGCCGGGGACGTGACCGACGACCACTACCAGCAAGCGGTCACTGCAGCAGGTCTTGGAGCGATGGCCGCCATCGACGCCGACGAGTGGCTCGACGAAGTGGCTCCCGAAATCCTCACCACAACCGAAGCCGTCCCAGCCGACGACTGATCACGTCTCTCTTGAAGAAACATGCAAGCGTGAACTCTCGTCGGGGAATCCTCGCCCTTCAGGGCGGGGAGGATGTCGATGATCTGTATTCCGTGAGTGAGGAGGGTGTGGTGGCTGTCACTCCGAGTTCTTCTTCGATCGGTAGTATTCCCATGCCTCGTCGGGGATTTTCAACACGACTCCACAGTGGGGGCACGTTGCGGTCTGTGCATCGGGCGCTTCGAATAGCTCCCGACATTCCACACACCTCCACTCGACACGCTCGTCGTCTGTCATCCTGTGTACCCCTACTTCCTCACGAGTCGTATGGTTGGCGTGTGAATAGTTACCAATCATCGCTTGAAAACTCTCCAATTGCCCAAACAGCTATCATCTATCATCACGATTTATAACGCCTCATGTCCGGGGACGAGTCGGAGTCCGAACCAGTCGAAAACGACCATCTCACGACCGAAGCGATAGAAGGTGTGTGGGGATTCCCGCTGTTCAAGGCCCTGTTCGGGAGACGGGCGCGGCGATTCGCTTTCGGTGCCGAGATTCCGGACGGGCCGTTGCAATATTCGTCTGAGAAGGATCCTTTCCCGCTGAATGAGGTGGAACAGTCGATACTCGTGGCCTCCGCCGTTGGCATTTCTGGTTGGCATTTTGGAGTCCCGTATACGGTGACCGAATCCGGTCTCTGTACCTATTCACCTCGGTTTACCGGTCGACCGACTCCCACTGCCGCCGGAATCGGCACCGTGGAACTGTTCTACACGGACGACGACGGCGTCTACTTCGTGAGTACCCGTGACTCCGAGTCCGCCTCACTTGGGAAGGGGAACACGTACGAGGACGTGGAGTCGTTTCTCACGATCAAGCGCAACTACACCACCAAACTTCAGGAGAAACGACTCTCGATTCCGAGGGAGACCCCACACATGAGTCCACACAATCGCTGGAATGCCAACGTGGAAGGTTCTACGGTGTTCTTTCCGGTGGCTGACGTGGCACAACAGTTCCTCGGGTTCTTGAGTCCATGGGCACAGTTGGGAATGGCACTCTACGATGATCGAGCGACTCGGTTCGCTGGCGAACTGGAGCCGTATTTCGAGTCTGGGTTATTAGACCGGGACAAGCCTATCCCACTCACATACCTCGATCGGTACGTCTTCTCGACCACTGCGACCGAACTCGGGATAATGGGCCACAACATGGTGCTTGCCCTTCAGGCGATGGGATTAGGTGGCTGGTTGTTCACCGGGATGAATCCGCTGACCATCATGGGCGCGTACAAGGAAGACGGCATCACCGGTCTCGACTTCCAGTTCCAACAGCGAGATGACTGGACTGTTCCGAATCCCGTTGGATTAGACGGACACTACGAAGGATTCTGTCCGCCATACTATCCGGACATGCATGCTGCCGTCGAAGCATTCGTCGAGAAGAAATTCGGAGAGCGCGGTGCCTACGATCCTGCATCTCCGGGGCCGTATTCCAGCGAGGTCAAAGCGACAGCGGACGAATATTCGGACGAACTGGTAGCGGCGATCGGGGAGATGGCACAGTATGTTCTCGATACATACGGGAAGTTCCCAGCCACGGTTCCCACGATCTTCATGCGACCGTTAGTGCAGGCCCACCATCTCGATACGGACTACTACGATACGCGATTGGGCCCAGAGAGCTACTTAGAGACGCACAGCACTCACATGGATCGGTGGCATCCCACGAACGAAAGCTAGTCAGCCTGTTCGTACCCTTCGACCGAGTTGCGAACCCGCAGATATACACCACATTTCTCACCGCATCCGTCGATCGATACCCGTTTGTCACACCGTCGGCTCCTGGCCAGCGTCGACGACCCGGCCAAAGAACAGGACGGCGTCGGTCGGCCGGTCGCGAATGCAGAAGATGAACGGTCGGTCGAACGTCAGGTCGAAGGACCGGGACGGCATCGATTCCACCATGACGACTGCTGTCGATGCTGCCGCCTCGGTACCTTCTTCGTCGACGCTCACGAACGCCTTGTGGTACACTTCGTCGATGTGAAGGTTGCCACCGTCGCCGTCGACCATCCCGCTGAAGTTAGCGCCAGTTCCGAAGGCGACGGGCATGCCGAGTTCCGCCAGCACCTCCGAGAGCTGAACTTCTGTTTCGAACTCGAAGCGGGGCAGTCGGAGATCTCCGCTCGCATCACCGAGTTCCTCGAAGAGTCCAAACAATTGGTCGGCATCGAGGGAACGCTCGAACTCCGTGAATTCACCCTTCTCAGGGAGGATCAGTACCATCGATACCTTCTCGCCGATGTATGGGAGTTCGATCACTTCTGCATCGCTGGTGGATGCATAGTTCGTCCGAAGGTTCTGGGACATCAGTGGGACGGTCGATTCGGTGCCGTCCAGTGCGGTGAACGTCCTGTCTTCGGTGTCCGCAGGATCGAACTTGAACTGCCAGGTCGCCATGAAGTAGATCGCGTTGGTGAGCACCAGAACCGTTGAGGGATCGATCGAACCCGGCGGGAGCAACTTCTCGATGCGGTCATTAGTCGCATTGGCGACCCACTCGTTGATTCGTTGGCGCTCGCCATCGGGGTCGTTGGCGAAATCGGCGTGCTGGAGCCCGGCACCGTAGTGATCTTCCACCAGAGAGAGATAGTTCTCGGCGAAGGGGTAATCTGCTTTGCCCCACAACGCGTTTGCGACCGCGAGCTGGAAGGCATCGACCTCCCCGCCGTCAATCGGATCTTTGGTGGTCTTGCGAGTATCGAGTGCAGTCTGGACGTCGGCAAATACCGGATGGACATCCTCCCCGAGCGTATAGTGCAGCGTCTCACGCATCTGCGTCTCTGTCCCTCCCTGCGCACCAGCGTAGGTCATCGCTAGCGCAGTCGAGATGCTGTACGGTGAAAGAAACTGGTTACCCCCCGTTTCAGTCGCGAGGTGGTTGTAAAGGTCGAGTGCGAATGCGGCGTTACCGGCAGCCAGCGCAGCCAATCGATCGTCGTCGACGTTCGGCTCGCCGGTCACTGGTTCCTCTATCGGTGATGTTGTCGGCGATTTCGATGGATCGTCAGTGGAGGGGTCTGTGGTGGTGTCCGCCGGCTTCTGGCTCCCACCCATACAACCAGCGATGGCTGAGGCGACGAGTGCACCCGAAAGTGCCAGCAAATTGCGCCGGTTCATACTGTACTCATGTAGCCAACAGAACAAAAATTCGAGCATAGCAACAGTCGTTGTTTGAGTATCTCTAGATGACTATATCCAGACCTTCTGGAAGAGGAGAACATCTTCGTCTTCGGCCTGATCCCGCGATAGATGGCTTCCGAGGTGTTATTCTCTTCTTTAGTTTTTCACCAGACAAATGAGAAGGCAGATTGATGACTACCTATCTGGAAAATCGGCCGGTATCCGATTCAGGCACCCTCCTCTTCTTCTACGGAGATGATCGGACAGTTGACCGCCGCGTCGGCGGCACGAATGTTCCCGAGAAGTGTATTGATGGGGCCATCTGCTCCGCTGGCGAGGTCTCCCGCCAGAACCAAATCGATTATTTCCTCGTGGTCAGTCAGCCGACGACGACGCCCGCCATCGATTGCTTCATCGGTCCACACGATTGGATGGACGTCCCACAGGGGACTATAGAAGAGCGAACAATCGGTCGGGTCTCGCGGGGCGTGGCACACTTGCTCAGATCGGGTGATATTAAGCGGGTCACCCTCGCCCGCGACCGCTGACCGGAGTCCTTGACGTTCTGCGTTGTCGTCGCCCATCGGCCCGTTCACGATCGGGAATATCGGCTCGCGGACGGAGCTCTCGAGGTCACGATCACCCGCTGCTGGTGCCGCTCTCAGGTTCTGGGCAAAGGTACCCCCCTCGAGGGCTGCCACATCGGCCGGGTATGCATCAGTGGTCAGATAGAGGACGACGCGTTCCTCATAGAACCCCTCGACGAGTCGAAGAGTCACAGTCATCGATTCTTTGTCGATCTCGACGAGACCATCGTGCATGCCCGTGGAATTCTCGACGTGCGGTGCGTTTAAGACGACGTCCTGATTCGGTGTCGTCACGAAGGGACTGTACGATTCGTCGCCCACTGACCCAGGCTGGGTGTTCTCGACATCGAGCGGGAACATATCCGGTCCCGGTGCGACTGTACGTTCTTGTGAGAAATCGACGGTCCCCTCGAAGCGTACCCGGGAATTACGGGGGTTGAACTGACTGCTTTCCCCCGTTCTCACCTCTTGGACTGCCGCTGTCCCGAGCGCGTTTTTGAGTTTCGGCGCCCAGTTGAGGCCTAAGCCGAGTGCCTGTTCGATCCGCGAAGACTCCGTAAGCACATAGTATACCTCCTCATTATCGGGCCCACGGCCACGATAGACAGGAAGCGTGACTGTCTTATTCTCGGCATCGATTTCGATGGCACTTGGGAGTTCTGCTGGAATCCCATCTTGATTCTGGGAGGAGGTCTCGGTCGCTATGGCCCGAGTGCTCCCCGACATGCTGAGGGAAGCGAGTCCGACTCCTAGTGCTCCAAGAAACCTCCGGCGATTCGTTCCCGTGAAGCTCTGTTTTCGTTGGTTCGATTGTGTCACTGTTGTACTCCAAGCCAATCAGCTATCCGGGGAGTCTCCACCCCGAACATCTATCGACTCAAGTGAGGGGCCGCTAACTATGGTAATAGGCATTTTTCAATATCTTACTTGAAAGTCTTTAGAATCTCACCAGACTCTAGCTCAACTCATTCCCAAATCGTCGACTGCCCCTCATTAGCCGGCAGGTTTTTTGAAGTGTTCCTGGGTGGCAGACACAGTCTCTTGTGTTTGGTGCCATCTTTGATTCTCCCATATTCTATCATCCGAAAATGACAAAAACCGCATGAATTTGGTCGATTTCGGCATCGAAGTCGTCGCACTTAGTCGATGGGATGCACCGTCTCGACAAGGATGTCGAACAACCATGCACTCTCCGTCGAGCATACGTATTGTTTCGAGATGGTAATACAGGTGCGAACGAGAGGGGACGCACTTCGTAGCGGTCTAACCAGCGGGGACGACCAAGGAGTGTACGGCGTGCGGTGTCTCGTCGGAGAAAACGTTGTGGGTTCGCGAACACTCCTGCCCGTCGTAAGAGTTCACCACCGACAGGGATTGAATGCGGCGTAGAACATTCTTTCTCGCGGTCTCGAAGATGTGGGAGTGGGACACCCCGAATCAACGCCTATGGAGACTGCGCTCCCTCCGGGAACCACCACAGTTCCTGCAAAGCGCGTCGTGGAAGCAGGAAGCCCTTCCCTCAAGGAACGACCCCCGTCAGCGGCGAGTAAGTGGGGTAGGGTAGTTCACTGGAGTCACTCCCGTGGCACAGCGATATTCTGAAGCTTCCCGTCACATCCGGGGCAGGCCGCTCGATATGAAGCCGCCGTCATCCTCTCCCTGCAGTCCCGGCATTCGTAATACCTAGAATGGGAAGATGTATTCTTTGACATTGATGTATACTATGGTTCGCCAATTAGTAAAGGTTTGTGAGTACAAATGGGTTGAATCTGACTCAATTAGTGACTGTTTCGTATATTTCTATCGGGATTTTGGCTGCTATCATCTCTTCACGTCAGGAAGTTATTTGGATTCTAGAATCAGTCACCCGTGCGGACGGGGTGACGTACAGACTTCGCAACCGAATTTTCCTTCACTTACCGAGCGCGACGACATCTGAACTCGGGAATACAGAATTGCTTCAGTCAGCTGGCAGAACAGGTCGATGATGAAGGGCAAAGACGACCGAGTCGAGACAGATGGTCACCAATCGACAATGTGTCTGGCGTCGTTCGTCGCGTTCGTGCTCGCGAACTGGACGTTCCTCGCAACGAACCCGTTCGAGGGTGGTTCGATGTTTCGATTCTCGACTCACACGACAGGAATCGTGTTTTCCGTCAGGTGGGGAAAGCCAACTGAATTGTTGGTACGAGCGGTTCGGGAGAGAACGGCGGCGGTCATCGATTCGGAGCACACCGATCAGGACGGAGATTATCATCCGGAGTTATCCAGGGAAAATATCTCCAACACGTCCGAGAACGAAAATCCTGGATTCGTCCTACCTGCCGCGGCGTATAACTCTTTGTCGAGAGCCTCCGCACCCAGTCCGTGTCGTGGCGTCGGAAGCGGCGGCATCTGCTCCCACTCGTCGGTCGTCGGGTCGTAGGCTTCGACATTCTCGAACGTTCCGTCGGGCCCCTCGCCACCGACAGCGAAGACGCGTCCATTCAGGCTCGTCCCTGCGAGACCACCACGGGCTGTCGGCATCGAACTCGCTGTCGTCCATTCGTCGCTAGCTGCATCGTACACCTCGGTCGCACCGAGTACGTTCGAGAAGCTCGTCCGCCCTCCGACGGCGTAGAGATTTCCGCTGACCGTCCCGGATGCGAGGTGGTTTCTGGCTGTCGGCATCGGCGTCCGCTCGTTCCACTCGTCGGTGTCGGGATCGTAGACAGTCACTGTCCTCAGCGACTCGTCACGCTGACCTCCTACGGAGTAGATCTTCCCGTCGATGACTTCGGCTGTAAGTGCACCACCCGGGGCCGGGAGCGGTGCGCGTCTGTCCCACTGATTGCCGTCGTACCGCCAGACTGTGTCCACGGGGTCGAACCTTCGGCTGCGGAAGCCACCGACGACGTAAATGTTTCCATCGAGCGCCACCGCCGCAGTGTGGTGTCGGGTTCTGGCAACGGAGCGACGGTGCGCCACGTTCCGCTCGCTGGGTCGAGGGCGACAACCTCGGCGGTGACAGCATCAGGGGTGAATCCTCCGACCACGTATAGTTCTGTGTCGAGCGTGGTTGCGGCGACCTCGGTACGCTCGTTGGGCATCGATGGCCCGGTTCGCCACGTTCCGCTTGCTTGCTTCGCTGCACCGACGCCACCGACGACCATCGCACCTACCATGCCGCCGCCGACAGTCTGGAGCATGGATCGCCTGGAAAGCGTAGATGGCGGGATATCTCGATCTGCCATGGTGTACTCTACGACCTTCACAAGTAGATATAGCGGCCAAATCGTTCACGAAGTAACTCTACGTTTCCAGTGTGGTTTCGATCGCGAGGGCCCAACGACTACAGACAGCTAGTGAAACCTCGTTCTCATCACCGTCGGAACAAACTCCGAAGACGATCGACCAGTCCTCCTTCGACAGCGAAGACCGCATCCATCTCCCCATCGGTGAGTTCGAAGTCGAAGACGTCGAGATTCTCCCGCAAATGCTCGCCACGGGAAGCTTTGGGGATCGCGATGACGTTCGTCTGCTGAAGCAGCCACCGTAATGCGACCTGTGCGCCGGTTTTGCCGTACCGCTCGCCGATCCTGACGAGTGTCTCGTCGTCTGCGACCCGGCCCTTTGCCAGCGGTGTATACGCCGTGAGAGTCACGTCCTGCTCGATACAGAACTCGAGTAGATCGTCCTGGCGATGATACGGATTGTACTTCACCTGATTCGTGACGATCGGCGTTTCAGACGTGTCGATCGCGGCCTGCATCTGGTCGGTCGAGAAATTGCTGACGCCGATGTGGTGTACGAGCCCCTGTTCTTGCAATTCGTTCATCGCTTCGATGGTCTCCGCGATGGGAATGCGGCTACTCGGCGCGTGGATCAACAGGAGGTCGACATACGTCGTGTCGAGCCGGTCGAGACTTGCATCAACCGATGACAACACCTTCTCGGAGGATAAGTTCCCGCGGTTGAGCTTCGTCGTCACGAAGACGTCCGAACGGTCGACGTCAGAAGCGGCGATTCCCTCGCCGACAGCGTCTTCGTTGTCGTACATCTGCGCGGTGTCAACGTGTCGGTAGTCCAATTTCAACGCCTGCTCGACAGCCTGACGGCATTCTCTGCCTGTCATCGGCGCGGTTCCGAGGCCGAGAGACGGGATGGTTGCGTCGTCGACGGTCACGGATTCTGTCATCGGTGGCATACTGCATGCACGGCGTGCAGCTACACGGGCGTTGGGGGCGACAACACACGACCCATATCGGTTCGGTGAAGTGGGTATCGTTACTTCGGCTTCTGCATTTGGTTGGTCAAAAACTCGTCATCCAGCCCGCCTGAAGACGTACACTGTACTTCTCCTCTCCCCGTCCGGGTCTTTATGCCGAGGTGCACTGACGGCGATGGTTCCATCATCGATGGCAACTGTAGAACCGAAGGCATCGAAATAGCCGAGGCCAACGGGGTGGAGTAGTTGCTGTGTCCACTCGCCATCGTGTCGCTCGTACACGGACGCTAACCCAGATGCCCAACTGCCGCCACTGCGTGCCCCGATGACGACCGTGCCGTCGTCGATTCCGACCGCATTGTATCCTCCAAATCTGTCACCATAGTCGCTGTATCTGTTTCGAAGCTTCGTTTGTTCCCAACCGGTCCCTGTTTGTTCGAATACGTACGCAGAACCCGAATGACTCGTGTCGCCGAACAAGCCGTACGGTTCTTCGTCGTATGCGCCGACGACAATGGTCTCGTCGTCCACGCCGACCGAGAGACCGAATCCGTCATCTGTATAGCCGTCTCTCAGAGCGTCTCCCCGTTCGGTCAATTTGGTTTCTTTCCATGTGGAATCGATTTGTTCGAAGATATACACTGCACCATATCCCCTATCGTTCGTATGTCGTTAATCTTGATCGCTAACGACGATTCTATCACTATCGATATCCACGGCCCGTCCGTATGATCGACTCCAGTTGGAGTCGGATGGAACTAATTTGGTACGTTCCCAGCCGTCACAGACTCGTTCGAAGATGTACGCCGAACCAGGGTTACCGACGACGATTCGGTCATCGTCCATGGCGACCGAGATCCCGAATGAATTCCAGGAATTGTCATTCTCGATGGCTAATCTGGTCTGCTCCCATTCATCACCTGCTCGCTGGAAAACGTATACAGTACCTGTGCGGCTTGGGTCGTTAGTCGATGTACTAGAGACGATGGTATCACCGTCGACCGCGATGGAATACCCCAGTTGTTCGTCGGGATCAGCGTCGGCAGCGATGACTTTTGTCTGGTTCCAGTCACCATCGTCGTATTCGAAAACGTACAGCGCGCCAGCCTCGGAATCCATCTCATATGCACCGACGACGACGGTTGTGCAGTCGACTTCGACCGTACTTGTGAGTTGATCGTTCCCGGTAAGATCGTTTGTGTTCAATTCTCCAATCTGTTCCCATCCCGCTGGTTCTTCGATACTGGAGACGGCTGATTTCGCCGGATCACTCGTCGAGCGCGAAGTACGTGCTTGTCCAGTCCGAACACCGAGTGCCGTACTACCGAAACCCAGTACTCCTGCTTTCAGTATCGTTCGACGAGCGACCGACTGCTGCGTGGCTCTCCCTGATTGGTGTTGCCCACCACGTTTGTCTCGGGGATTAGTATCGTCCGTCATCATCCTGGAGATTACAGATTCAATAGCCTTAAATTGGATTTATATAAACCATACACTGAAGAATTATATCAGATTACAACGCCAACAGGTTACTATCGGAACGCCGTCCACCGCGTATGCCACGTCGTTCACGGGAGCAGTACTGTGGTTAGTCCGCTGGCTTCGGGCTCCCATGTGGAGAGACCCCTGGAAGCGAGGGGAGGTCGAGATCGATCCGGCGGAGGAACTGTGCGTTGATCGCGACGATGACCGTACTCAGCGACATCAGGAGTGCGCCGACCGCTGGCGACAGGAGGATACCGACCGGTGCAAGCACGCCTGCCGCCAGCGGGATTGCGACCACGTTGTAGCCCGCCGCCCAGACCAGATTCTGTTTCATCTTCCGGTAGCTCGCGCGACTGAGTGTGATAAGTCGAACTACGTCAAGTGGGTTGTTTTGCACGAGGATGATATCTGCCGACTGTACTGCAACGTCCGTCCCACTCCCAATCGCGATTCCGATATCCGCCCGTGTGAGCGCCGGAGCGTCGTTGACCCCATCACCGACCATCGCAACGAACTTCTCCTGTGCCTGCAGTTCAGCAACCTTTCTGTCCTTGTCTTCAGGCAACACTTCGGCGAAGACGGTGTCGATACCAAGTTCACTCGCGACGGCGGTTGCAACGTCTTCACTGTCACCAGTCAACATCGCCACCTCGATTCCGAGTTCGTGGAGCGCATCGACGACGCGATAGCTCGACTCCCGAATGACATCGGCGAGAGCGAACGCGGCGATCACCTCGTCATCACGCACGAGATACACGACTGTTTGTGCATTGTCCCCGGCACGCTCGGCGAAGTCGGTGAGTCGGGTTGGCACATCACTTTCGAACTGCGAGAGGAGGTTCGGCCCGCCGACGTACACCGTTTCGCCATCCACGGTCGCCCGAACGCCGCGACCTTTGAGCGCCTCGAAACCGGACGCCGGTCGGACTGAAACACCGCGTTCATCAGCTTCCTCTCGGATGGCCTCCGCGATCATGTGCTCGGAGTCACCCTCGACGGCGGCAGCGAGTGCGACCGCTTTTTCCTCGGTGACTCCGTCGATAGTGACGACGTTGACGACACCCTGTTCGCCCTCCGTAAGCGTTCCCGTCTTGTCGAAGACTACCGTATCGATATTGCGGGCCTGCTCCATGGCGATCCGGTCTCTCACGAGCATCCCATTGCGTGCCGCGAGTGACGTATTGATGGCGACGACGAGGGGAATGGCAAGTCCGAGCGCGTGTGGACACGAAATGACGAGCACGGTCACCGCGCGTTCGATGACTGCCGCGCCGAACGATGTAGCAACCGTCCACGCGACGGCGGTCACTGCAGCTGACGCCACTGCAACGTAGAACAGCCATCCTGCGGCACGGTCGGCGAGCACCTGGGTTCGAGATTGACTCTGCTGCGCTTCTTCGACGAGGCGCATGATGCCAGCAAGCGCCGTTTCGTCACCGGTGGCAGTGACGCGGACGCGAAGGCTCCCATCGCCGTTGACGGTGCCGCCGATGACTTCGTCTCCCGGCTCTTTCGAGACCGCACGGGATTCGCCCGTAATCATCGCCTCGTTCACGTCGGAATCCCCTTCCTCGACCACGCCATCTGCAGGTACGTTCGCTCCAGGGCGTACGAGGACGCGATCTCCTTCCGTGAGGTCGCTTACCGGTACCTCCTCGGTCTCACCGTCGGTGGTGATACGCTCAGCGGTATCGGGAATCAACCGCGCGAGTTCGTCGAGCGCACTGGACGCCCGGCGAACACTTCGCATCTCGATCCAATGACCGAGGAGCATGATGTCGATAAGCGTCACAAGTTCCCAGAAGAACGCCGCCGTCGTCGGGACAACCACGCTCGCCAGGCTGTAGACGAACGCGACGGTGATTGCCATCGAGATAAGCGTCATCATCCCCGGTGCACGCTCTCGGAGTTCAGGGACTGCCATTCGGAGGAACGGCACGCCACCGTACCCGAAGACGATCACCGCGAACACCGGGCTAATCCATTCGCTGCCGGGGAACGATGGCACCGAGAAGCCGAGCCACTCCTGGAGTGTTTCGCTGTAGAGAAGAACCGGTATCGACAGCAGTGTCGAGATGAAAAACCGTCGTCGGAACATCTCCTCGTGCCCCTCGTGCATCCCTCCGTGGTCGCCGTGTCCGTTTCCATCGTGGTTTTCGTGATGGTCGAAATGGCGTTCGACCTCTCGCTCGGCGTCGTTAGCACCAGCTTCCTCTTCGAGGAGTGACTGTTCGCTTTGTGAATCTGCTTGCTCGTCAGTGGGTCTCGCTTCTTGGCTTTCGTCACTCACGCCATGGTGATCATGTCCGCTGTGGTCGTCGGTCGAGTGATGGTGGTCGTCCATGGCATCAATATGTGCTGTACGTTCCCAAGTGTGATGGTTGTTCTGCGTTCACTCTCAAGGACACTCGGCTTTCGACGACAGCTCCCGTATGCAAAAAAGACGCCTGACTCAGTGTGAGACAGTCATGCGCTGCCGACGTTACGCCGAGATCATGTCCCGACAGGATTCTGCACACTCGCTGAGGACATCGGCACAGACCTGACAGTGCTCGGCATCGTGGCGCTCACACTCTTCAGCGCACTCTTCGCACGCACCCGCGCAGGCCTCGGCGAGTTGCGGACTGTAGTTGGAGTCACGAGCCATGAAGCGGGCGTGCAGGGACGCGATGTCCGCAACGTCCCGGCAGAGGCGGGCACACTCCTCCATCTCTTCGTCGCCAAGACACTCGTCGGCGCACCACTCACACACTTCAGCGGTTTCGTTGCAGATCTCGATACACTCTCGCTCTTCCTCGCTCAGATGGTCGATCTTGGAAATGGTTTCGGCAAGGGACATTGCAAATCAGTCTACGAGAGGCTCGTTTTCCTGGGTTGTGGCTGGGATTGTAATGGACGATAGCTTACGGTTTCCCTATCTCCACAGAAGTGCCCTCGATACTGGATTTACTCGAATCAGTCGCTAAGCGGCGACATCCAGGAAACACGAGGATTTTCGCTAAAGCGGTGCTTTCGCTCCTTGTCTCTCATCAAGTAGATTGCTCGGGGAGAGGTTGACAAACCAAAATCTGGGGTAGAATATCCGTCTGGTTCGTTAATACTTATAATTGAATTATCATTTGGTTTTTACAGGGTGCTTTGGGTACGTGGTAGTGCAGATTGCCATTGTTGGGTAATCTGCTGGAACAAATCAGTTTTGA
Source organism: Haladaptatus rarus (assembly GCF_054177585.1). Taxonomy (NCBI): domain Archaea; kingdom Methanobacteriati; phylum Methanobacteriota; class Halobacteria; order Halobacteriales; family Haladaptataceae; genus Haladaptatus; species Haladaptatus rarus. Next base: position 47,560 of record NZ_JBPEHG010000006.1, read on the forward strand.
AAATAAGGCAGAAGTGATATCTATAGCGAACAAAATAGGAAAATTCACTATAAGACCGACGTTGGAAAGGCACAATCGGATTAAATCTGGCCCGCTAGAGATATAGTATGGCTACCACAGATACAGAGGACGGTCTTCTTCGCACCGTACTCATCGTTCTCGCTGTCATCGTTCTGGTTCCGATGCTCATGATGTTCACCATGCCCATCATGGGGATGATGGGCTGGTGGGGCGGTGGCATGTTCGGAGGCGGGTTCTCACCGCTATGGGGAATCGGTATGATGCTCGTCTGGCTGATCGTGTTCGTGGGCATCGGCTACTTCCTCTACCGCGGCCTCGTTGGAGGAGGCGACAGAGGGCGCATTACCGATCCAGCACTCGAAGAACTTCGGCTGGCATACGCTCGTGGTGAACTCTCAGAGCAAGAGTACGAAGAGCGCCGCGAGCGACTTGAACTCGGGGAATAGGTTCACGATGACATCCCCGTCGAGCCGTCGGGAGTTTCTGGCTGCCATCAGTACGACGACAGGCATTACATGTCTTTCCGGATGTCTTTCAGGTGGGCTTCCGGGAAGTGGGAGAAACGTAGACCAGACGCTCTATATCGGTGCCTATCATTGGGGATTCGTTCTTCTCGACGCCGATGGTAACGAACACGATCAGTTAGTTCTCGACCGCGGTACCACGATCCGTCTCGTCGCGTTCAATACCAACGCGGAGCAAGCACTCGAAAAACTGCCCCCGTCTGTGCAGAACGCGATGCCAGAACACCACGAACTAGAGGAACGCAACGAAGATCGAATACCGCACCCCCAGAACGGTGATATGCACGAGTTACTGGACGAGGCAAATGAGCGGTACCCGAATCACAGCATCGCCGTGATGCCGTCTGGAGGGAACCACATGGGTGGAGGAATGTGGGACGGAATGATGATGCATCCACTTGCACTTCCGCGTAATGCGACGCGACCGCGAGCAGCTACTATGACGGCCTCTCGGCGAGGCGACTATACGCTTAGCTGTATGACCAACTGTGGCTACGGGCACGCCTATATGGATCTCGACGGCGCGATCGTCATCAGATGACTAAAAGATGGGAGTGATGTGGTACGCACCCTTGCTCACGCAGCGCAGTTGTTCGGGCCGAGTTCGAGTTCGGTCGCTTCGCCCTCGTCGTCGACGGATTCTTTTCCGGTGTTGATCGCGATGACTGATTCGTAGTTCGGTGGTTTCTCCGGAGCGTTTTCGGTCAGTCGCTGGACGAACGCGTCTTTATCGAGTTGCAGGAGGTCGAGTTCCTCGCGCAGATCACCGAGGCGGGCCGTGAGTGGTTCTCCCGGTGAACTATTCTCGTACCGACCGTCGCTCGTGACAGTGAGGTGTCCTGGCAGTATCGTAGTGTCGTCCGGCAAGTCGAGGATGGTTTCGTGGAGGGAATCGTACAGCATCTCGGCTCCACGCGATGCGTCAGCCTCTCCGAACTGGAGTTCAGTTCGCCCTACCGAATCGACGAACAACGTATCACCCGTCAGGAGTACTTCGCCGTCTACGAGGTAGTTCATCATCTCCGACGTGTGACCGGGGGTGTGGAGTGCTTTGATCTCTACGCCGCCGACTTCGATGACTTCACCGTCCGACAACGGGTTGTATTCGTATTGGACGCCGCGTTCGCGCGCTGTCTCACCGAGGTGGTACGGAACACCGGTCTCTTCGGCGAGTGCCGGACTCCCGGAGATGTGGTCCGCGTGAACGTGCGTATCGAGTACTCGTTCGACAGCCAGTCCCGCATCTTGGGCAGCGACCTTGAACTGGTCGGTCTGTCTGGTCGCGTCGACGACTACGGCTTCTTCTGCCTCCTTCGAGCCGATGACGTAGCCGAGACAGCCCTTCGCCCGCCGCTGGATCTGTCGGACGACGAGATCGTCGTTGCTCGTCTCGATGGGGACGACCTCGTAGATTTTACTCCACTCTTCCATTCCCCCGGTAACGACCTCGACGTCGTCATAGCCGCGTTCGTCGAGTTCGAACCCGAATGGTGTCGAGGTCAATCCCTTCCCGCAAATGGCGATGACCGGTCGACCATCGACGAGGCCGTTCACCTCGTTCAACTGATCGTCGTTCAACCCCTCTTCCGGGTCGTATGGAACGTTCTCAGCGTCCCGGACGTGCCACGCCTCGTAGCTATCCTCCGGGCGCGTGTCGATGAGTGTGAACTCTTCGTCTGCGTCGATCTTGTCTGCGAGTTGCTCCGCAGTGATGTTTTTGACCATCGTATCTCACCTGTAGTGTTCGCGTCTGGTGTCGTCCGCGTTGGTTTTCTGTGTCCGTCTGTGCTTCGTGACCATCATCGGTAGCGGTTTCGGCCCTCTTCGGGAAAGACATCTCCTCGTGGAATCATGGCCGTCTCACAGTACGCGTCCCCGTTATCGTAGTCGACACCTGGCTGGATGAACGGATACGGACCGTCGGCGGGTGTGTTCTGTGCGTGGCCGCCGTCATCGGCTGTCTCGACCAGCCCGGCAACCTCGTAATCGACTGGTGAGTGTTCTTCGAGGTACTCGGCGATAACGTCCACCGGAATCGTCTCATCGTCGACGTCCACATCCTGAAACGGGAAACCGCAGTTGCCGAGGTCTCGCTCCGGGTCGCCGGGGCGACGGAATGTTGCCACCGAATACGTCTCTTCGGGGTCGATCGGATCGCCGTCGATCCGCATCTCGACGAGTCTGCGGTCACGCTTGGCAGTCGGATCGATGGTTACCTCGACGTTCGAGGAGTAGTTCCGGACGCGACCGTCTTCCTGGTCGTAGGGGTACGGCGTGAAGTTGTCCACGAGGAAGTCTTCCATGTGGCTCGTAAGTTGTTGACCGTAGGCGACACCGCGTGCGACGGGTGTCGCCATCGGGAAGAACGTGTACACCTGTCCGAGGGTAATCTCCCCTGGTGGGATGGCGGTTCCGTACCGAAACCCATGCGAGACTGCCAGGTCGGTGTCGAAGTGCTCCCGAAGCGCGTCGTTGAATAGCGTATTCCAGGCACTCTCCAGGAACGACTGCCGATAGAGTGGGTTCTCCGTGCGCCCGACGACTGTATCTAGGGGACGGTCGAGGGTTCCGGCTCCTCGCTCGAACTGCGGATCGTCCTCGAAGAACGGCGCACGGACGCTTTCGACCATCTCCATCGCATTCGGGTCCGGTTCTGGGGTACGGTCGTTGTTCTCGGTCAGACAGTAGAGGTGATGACGGAACTGCACCTCTCCGTCTTGGATTCGGAGGTCTACGCGTCCGAGGGCTTCTCCCATTCCAGATTCAACGACGACTGTCTCCGTTTCCTCGACGACGATCGGTTCGTACGTGTACTCGTGCGTGTGGGCGCTGAACATCACATCCACACTCGAACAATCCTTTGCGGCTTGCACCATCCAGGGAAGACCGATCTCGGTAACTGCAACGACGACGTCTGCCCCATCGTCGCGGGCAGCCTGTGCGGACTCTTCGAGGAGGGCTGGATGCTTGCCGAATCGGTATTTCCCCTCGTAGAAGGCGGGAGCCATTCGGTCGACGTAGACGTTCGTCATCCCGACGACGCCCACCGAAAGGCCACCGATATCGAGAATTTTGTATGGATCGTATAGTCGGTCGTTCGTCTCCCGATCGTAGAGATTGTTGGCGAGGACGGATGCGTCGAGTCCGTCCATCAGCTCTACGAAATTCCCGTCTTCTGCGGCCTCGTTCGAGTAGTCCCAGTTGCCGGGAACGTAGACGTCGGGGTCAATGTGCTCGTTGATCGGGTCGAGCATTGCCCGCCCATCAGTATACGTCGTGACAGCAGACCCGTGGAACGTATCACCGCTCATCAGGGTACACATCTCGTTTCCGTCGCGGAGTTCGTCGAGTTTGGTTGCAAGCACCGGGATACCACCACCACGCTTGATAACTCGGTCGTCAGCTCCGAAATCGAAATTTGGTCTCGACGTTGGATTATCGTAGTAGACCTGGTATCGTGGCGTCAACTGACCATGCAAGTCGCTAACGTGTGCGAACACGAGGTCAGGTTCGCCGTTCTCGGGCCCACTGCGACTACCATCGAGGTGTCGCCACTCGGCCATGTGTGACTCATCCCGGTTCATACTGACGCGAGTCATAATTCGAGGTCTATCCCTTCAAAGATTGTGGGCAGTATTCGAAATACCGTTCAGGACAAATTGCGAGCGCATATACCGACGAAGGAGTGGGTGATCGAGGGGAGATGCACGTGGCTGGATTAAAAGACAAATTCGAGAGGTGGTCTCGTTTCGATTACTAGGATTCTATAGCGACAGTGCGTTCTGTTCTGAACAACAACAAACGTGTGTCGGGAGTGCGTACGGATAACCAGACTAATGGTGCATATGTCTCATGAGTTGGTGATGTATCGATGACGAACAACTGGATAATGACCGGGCTCTCTACGGTCGTCATACTGTTTGCATCCGTCGTTCACGGCATCGCTGGGTTCGGCTTCGCCCAGGTGTCGATGGGATTGATGCCACTGTTTCGGTCGCCTTCGAGTGCATCGATCATCTTCACGGCGACCGCAGTCGTGAGCAACGGTCGTGTCTGGTGGAGCGTTCGCGATGCCTTCGACTGGCGAAAGTGGATCGTCCCCGTCGCCGGTCTCGCCGTTGGGATGCCGCTGGGAATCTACGTGTTCGACCAGTTCAACAAGGCACAGATGCGCGTCGCCATCGGTGTCGTTCTCGTACTAGCCGTCATCATCGTCGGCGCGACCCAACAACTCGATGTCGTGACGGACTGGATCGAGGCACGGGACTACCGGCCAGGAAACTTCGTTGGTGCGACAGCGGGACTATTCGCAGGGATCTTCGGCGGTGCCGTCGCCGTCCCCGGCCCACCGATGATTATCTACGGGGCCTTTATGTCCGCCAGTGGATTTTGGAGTGACGAAGAGATGAAATCGGTGTTCACCGCCTTCTTCGGGACACTCATGCTGTACCGACTCGGGAGCCTCACGTATACGGGCGCGGTGACGACATCACTCATGATCGAGGCTGCATTCGCCATTCCGATGGTGTTCGTCGGGGCGTGGGTCGGTGTGTACATCTTCGACAATATTCCAGAGCGTATCTTCCAGTGGGTCGTTTTAGTGTTGCTGACCGTCAACGCCTTTGTCCTATTGTTCACGGCGGTGCCGGAACTCTGACCGTTCACAACTATTGGAGGCAGTAGACTCAAATCCAAAGTCCCTGTATCGCCTCGTTGTGCCATTTATATACGCTGGATTGTATCGCCTCGTTGTGCCATTTATATACGCTGGATTGTATCGGAGAGCAGTTGCCCAGCGAAGCTGTTGGCGAGTACAGCGGAGACCGACACCACCATCGCGATCATCGCAAACACCGGATGGACGAGTCCGGTCGTCGCTGCCGTAACACCGATTCCGTTGAGCGAAAACGCGGCGATGAGATTCTGTTTCGTCTTCCGGTAGCTCTCCGTTCCGATCTCGTAGGCATCCATCACACCGTCGATCCGGTCACCTATCAGTACGATATCTGCTGACTCGATGACAACGTCCGTTCCCGCACCGGTGGCGATACCGATATCTGCCTGCGTGAGTGCAGGGGCGTCGTTGATGCCGTCGCCAACCATTACCACCCTACTTCCCGCATCTTGTAGCTGAGCTATCTCGTCACGCTTTTCATCGGGGAGGACGCCCGCCATCACGCGCTCGATACCGACACCGTCGGCAACCGCCTTTGCGGTTCGTTCGTCATCACCGGTGATCATCACAGGTATGATTCCAGCGTCCCTGGTTCGTTCAATCGTCTCGTCGGCATCATCCTTGATCGTATCACCGATACCTATCACCCCGACTAGCGTTTCATTCTGAGTCACGCCAGAAACTGTACATCCTTGCCGCTGAAGTCGCTCGATTTCGTCCGCTGCGATAGAAATGTCGATCCCTTCGTCTTCGAGCCAGGCCGGCTTTCCGACAAGTATATCGTTGCCGTCGAGTGTCGCCATCACACCCTTCCCGGTCACGCTGTCGAACTCCTCTAGGTCGGAATAGTCGACACCACGTTTCCTCGTGTGGTCGATAATCGCATCGGCGAGTGGGTGTTCGCTGAATTCATCTGCACTCGCTGCCAGACGTAATACCTCATTCTTGTCATCCTCGAAAGCAATGACCTCGTTGACGGCGGGTTCACCGACGGTGATGGTACCGGTCTTGTCGAGAACGAGGTAGTCGATGTCCTTGAATATCTGGAAGGCATCGCCGCTCCGCATCAAGATGCCACGAGCTGCGGCCTTTCCGCCACCTCGAATCAAAGCGAGCGGCGTCGCCATCCCGAGCGCACAGGGATACCCCAGGACGAGCACAGCAAGCATCGCGAACGTGCCTCGCTGTATGTTCGAGGCGACTCCAAACGGTCCCTTCGTCCAGAGCACAGGCACGACGAGCCAAAATAAGAAGGCGAACACGGCGATCGTGAGGACGCCTGGGACGAAATACGTGAGAATCTGATCCGCGAGCTGGATGATTCCTGGTTTCATCGCTCGCGCTTCCTCTATTTCTCGGGCGACCTGATTCAAGAAGGCGTCCTCCCCGATGGTGGTTACTTCGAGGAGGAGTGTCCCAGTCTGATTGATACTCCCGCCGATCACCTCGTCACCTGGGTGCATTTCTTTGGGGAGGGGCTCGCCGGTGGCTACCGACTCGTCGACCGTCGATTCACCATTGACTATCTTACCGTCGCCTGGGATTTTCTCCCCGGGTTTGACCCGCACTTGGTCACCTGCCACGAGGTCACTGACGGCAACTTCCTCGATATCACCATTCTTCGTCACGCGACGAGCCGTATCTGGTTGCAGATCTAGTAAACTCTGTACTGCTTGAGATGCACGGGTTCGAACGAGGAGGCTTGTGTACTCGGAGAGGATATGATAGGTGGTGATGAAGACAGAGACGGCAAAAAAGTGAACGGTCGGGAACGAAGGAAAGACGAACAGACCGAGGAAACCGCCGAACAAGCCTGCAAACGCACCTGCCTCGAGAAGGACGTGTTGGTTGAGAATACCGCGACGCAGGCTGTTGTAGGCTTTCTCGACGATGTAGTGACCTGGGCCGAACATCGTGCCCAGTGCGAGTACGAGCGTGAGCAAATCCATCCAGCGGCTCTGTGATTCGAACGAGCCCCGGACGAAGATCATCCACAGCATCAGTACGGCGGTGAGGATTGAGGCGCCACCAGCAAGGAGGAGTCGTCGCTCTCCATTAGTGAGTTCCGCCTGCTGTTCCTCGAATCGTTTCTGCTTGTCCGGGTCGCGGATCGTGTAACCCAGATCTCGAAGCGTGTTTTTCAATTCGACCTCGCTCAACTGCTCGTCGTCGTACCGCACGAGTACTTCTTCGTGGGCGAGGCTCACGTTCACCTCCTCGACGCCTTCGGTACGATGGTATGCCTTTTCGATGCTCTCTGCGCAGAACGAACAGGTCATGCCGCCGACGTTGAACTGGTTCTGCGTCGTCCCCATCCCGATTTTGCGTTGTCGTGCGACGCCCATAACCATTATCACAGGTAGAGTGGCGCTATCGATTATCTCAGCTCAAAGTCGGCTTCGTTTGTTCTTTTTTCTGTTGTCGAACCCCTCGTCCGTCGGATGATTCTGTTCGAACCCAATGAGCCGATCCGGAAGGCCGTGACGATAGACAAAAATGAAAGCAAACGTCTTCGAGAACGCTGTACGAGCGAAAACTCTCGACATACTCGTCGGGGAGGAGAAGCTTCAAAAATACCGGATACGATTTCACTGTCGAACCAATCAGCTTCTATGGGTGTTCTTCAATAATCATCGTCCTGAGATGGCCATTGTCGTGCATCAGACTCGACGAGCCCAAGGAGCGTCCGCCGTCGCTCGTCGAGATCGTCGAGCGATGTTGTGAATTCCTCGTCAGAGACGGTCGAAATTCCGACATCACGGAGGGAAGCAAGATCAGGGGAGGGCGGGGAACGTTCTGCAGGCTCGATGAACGAAGTATGAAGCGTATCAAGGTAACTCTCGACGCTTGAGCGTGCATTTTTGAGAATCACACTACTAGGCTGTGATCGTTCAGGGATTCCAAATTTTAGCACCGTCAAGGTATCGTCGAGGATTGCGACACCGACCACTGGCGCCTGTTCGGGTTGCCTGCTGTAAAAGTAATGGAGAATCGGATACGCCTTATGATTCGATGTGAGAGTGTTGAGCTGCGAAACAAATGTATTCAGAGATAATTCGAGCCCGCGGAATCCTTCGCCGTTCCAGCTTGTTCGAATAATCTCTTCGCTCTGCATGCCGAGTCCGGTTACATCACTAGCGAATGCACGTTTCTGGGTGACAGCATCGAGAACTGAGAGAATGTATGTGACGCTCAGTGTCACGAAAAGAAGCCCACTACCCGTCGTGAGCGCAGTGGCAAGCTGCCAGACGCCATCTTGAGGAACGAAATCCCCTGTTCCGAGCGTGAATAGTGTATATCCCGTGAAATAGATTCTATCGATCCACGAGATGGAACCCCGGTTAAGGGTGTCAATGAGAGCACCTTCCGCACCGGCGAAGATCAGTGTCCAACCACCCCAGAGCAGTAGTATCCACATTGAAAGACCAGTAATAAAGATGATGGGACCTGCGAGACTGAGTAACAGTGAGTTTTCATCACCTATTTTCCGTAGCAAACGCCACATCCATGCCATCAATCGAGAGGTGAGTGGACCAGCACCTCCTTCGACCCAGACTGTCGTCCACAGAAGATCGACGACGACAGTACCAAGAAAGACGACACCCAGAGTAAAATACACGAGACTCATGTTATCCCGTCCTTAGAGATAAACGATATACTGCCATCTTCGTCCGCGTCTCACAAGATCTAACTGAGGAATCCATGTCTCGATGTCCTGTTACTATTCACGAAGAATTGTTCTTTTGGCTGTATCACATACTGTCTATTGGGATTCCTGTATCCATGGGACCACTCGACCTTCTCCCCGTCTTGTAAGGTAAGGTTTTACGGCTATTTCTCGGTAGTACATCTCTCGTGTTCTAACAAAGTGAAGACGGGTGCCTATATTTATGTCACTCGCTAACGGTAGACATGGATGGACGTCAGAGAGCCACTCAGATGATGCTCAGAGAATGACGATGAACACGATAAATACGAACGATTCGACAACCCGACAATACGGAGCCGCGATCGCACTCGTTTCTGGCTTGTACTCGCTCGTTGCCGCAACCAATGGCAGTGGGATGATGGGGTCGAACAGTGGACTTCTCATGACCATTCTCGGCATTTTTGTCGTGATACACGGCGTCGTCTTGCTGACGCCCTACGCCAGTCGTCTCGGAAATGCGAGCGGTCCACTGATGGTCGGCTACTCGCTGCTGATGTTGCTCAATCAGATTCTCGTCGGAACCACCGGAAGCATGAACTGGGGGATGGGTGGAGGAATGGGAACCGGGATGGACGGTGGAATGGATTCGAGTATGACCACCGGAATGGGTTGGGATCTGGGGATGGTTGCTCTCGCAGTATTGATGCTAATAAGTGGTATCATCATGACAAACCAGCGCGACGGTAACTCCGGGATGTGAACGGTGTTCAATGTTCAAACGATAGGGTATTCGACTCGATTCTTCTTTTGAAGAAGAGGAGTTCCTTGTTGGTGTGGTCGTAGAGCTTTTCCTTCCCGTCGAGGACGGTGGTGAACAGCCACTTCAACGCACGCCCTTGGCGATTGTTCGGGAAATCCATCCAGACAGCGTGTGACATCCGGGTTCCATCATCCGTTTCCTCGAGACGAATCGTCCCGCCTTCAGGAATCCGAGCAGTGATGAGACCACTGAGAACTGGATAATATGCTGTTCCTGCCCAGACCGCAACGTTCGGATGATCGATGTAGGGGAAACGACCATACAGATCGGCGTACATCCCAGCGACCTCCTCACGCTGGTGGAATGTCGCTCCCTCATGCGGGCGATTGTCGGGCGTGTCGTATTCGAGTCCGTAATGTTCCTCGGGATTCGACGCCGTCCAGTGAACCGGGTCGGTCACGTACTCCCAGACCGCTTCGGGAGCAGCATCGATGACGACCTCTGCTTTGTCGGTTACATACATGAGATTGTCCCTTCTTTGTCTTATCGGGCGAATGCATTGTACAACCATGCGAAAGCGTACGCGAGGATGGAACTGATCACAGCTGCCTCGACCATGCCTGCCACCGTCCCGACAACGGTTGGTTCGAAGAACAGGTGCCACTGCGCCATCATCTCGACCGCACCCCCATAGACGCCGATTGCGCCGAACACACCGAGGAGGAGCATGACGACCGCAGAGACCATCGCCGCGGCGCCACCGAGTGCCAGCGCATCAAGCTTCATCGATTCGTGGGCAATCTCAGTTTCGTACTCTCCGCGGTTGGTGGTTGTGGTGCTCATGGTTGAAGATACGTTGGGCTCGTTCAATCAGATTTCTACTCATAATCGAAAGCATTGGTCGTCATGTCGATTCGTGGTAGAACCATCCTGAAGCAAAACGAGATGGCGGCTCGCAATTCCAGGGAAAAGCTCAGATTTAATAATATATAGATGAATGAAGATGAGGGGACCAGTTTATTAGCATCGGTTCGCAATTGGAAGAGAATATGGAACTTACTCGAAGAAATCAACACAGAAGCTGGAAATCGTCTTTCGATATGTGGGTGTAAAACGCCTGTTGTTTCATATCCTTAAGGGGAACTGGCAAAACCGATGCCAGTGATTATTCAGATATGGAAACCACTCTCGTCGATGGTATCCTCGAATCAGTACGGATAGGGGTCGGTTTCCTCTGGACTGCCGCGTGGGCGATCACCATGGGTCTGATGATCACGAGCCTTGTGCAGGTCTACGTCTCGAAAGAGCGGATGGCACGGCTTCTCGGGGACGACGACCTCGCCGGACTCGCGAAGGCGACCGTGTTCGGTGCCGCCAGCAGTGGCTGTAGCTTCGGTGCCGTCGCTATCGCCAAGGGGCTCTTCAAGAAGGGAGCACACGCGGTCAACGTGCTCGCGTTTATGTTCGCCTCGACGAATCTTATCATTGAACTCGGATTGATGATTTTGATCTTCCTGGGCTGGGAGTTTCTCGTCGCGGAACTCCTCGGGGGACTCATTCTCATCGGGGTGATGGCGCTCATCGTCCACGTGACGCTTCCCGAGACTCTCTTCGATCAGGTTCGTGACGAACTCGATCAACGAGACCACGATCACGGTATAACCGAGGATCCAACGTGTGGGATGGAGGGCAAAGACGAATACTCGCTTGTGACTGACGGTGGTGAAACAGTAACATTTTGTTCTGCTGGATGCATGGAGACCTACCAGCGGGAGATTGCCAGTAGTGGTAGTTGGCGCGACGAACTGCTGACGTGGGGTGGCTGGTATAAGCTCGGGAATCAGTACCGCAAGGAGTGGTCGATGATCTGGAAAGATGTCGTCGCAGGATTTCTCATATCCGGATTCGTCATCGTCTTCGTCCCACAGTGGGTCTGGAACGGGCTCTTCCTTCAGGGAGATAGTTTGCTCGTCAGTGCCGAGAATGCGGTCATGGGTGTGACGATTGCCGTCATCAGCTTCGTCGGTAGCATCGGGAACGTTCCGTTCGCCGTCGCACTCTGGAGTGGCGGAATCAGTTTCGCAGGTGTCATCGCATTCGTCTACGCCGACCTCATCACGATACCAGTGCTGAACGTCTACCGCAAGTACTACGGCTGGAAGGTGATGCTGTACATCCTCGGTGTTTTTTTCGTTACGATGGCCTTCACCGGCTTTCTCATGGAGGTATTATTCGATGCGCTCGGCATCGTTCCGAACCTCGCTGGTGGGGAGACGGCCACCGAACAGACGTATTTCGAACTCAACTATACCTTTTATCTCAACATGATAGCGTTCGCCCTCTCGGGATTCTTCTTGTACGTCTACCGACGTGGACTCGGTGCACCTGGGCAGTACCGCGACCCCGTCTGTGGAATGCGGACTGACGACAGCGGCCCGAGCATTACCCATGACGGCGAGACCTATTACTTCTGCACTGACCGGTGCAAGGAGTCGTTCGAGAGTAACCCGGCCGAATTTTCGCAGACACACCAGCAGGCTGCAAGGACGGGAACCTCTCAAAGTCACGAACATCATTGAGCGATACATCCCGGCGTCTTCCCCATCGGACATCCTGCCATCGTCTCGAGCAGCGGTGTCAAATCTGGCACGAGGGTGTGTTGTAATCCATTTCATACCACTTCAGCGGCAAAGTCCTTCACACAGAAATTCTGACTTATGATTTGAAAGAAAAAGTGCAATAAATCACAACGACGTAGTAGAATCCATGGTGGTTGATGTCCTCTCATTCAAGTTGCTTGACCACGGCAATAACGGTTCACAGCAACACCCGTTACCGGAACAGCTCGCTCGGATTACGGACTGGGGCCTCTACGCGCTCATCACTGGCATCGTCCTCATGGGTTTTTCATTTCTAACGAATTCGGTTCCTGACCCGTCTTTTCCGTGGGCGACGCTCCCAGAGTCACTTCTACTTGCGTACACGCAACCGAGAATCGAACACTGGCCGGTCACGTACACCATCGGTTTGTGGCTAATCGTCTTCACCCTTCCATTCGTGCTGTTGAACGCCTATCACCGGTATAGACAGCGGCTATCGCTTCGCTCAAGTACGTGGCTCGCTGCGCTTCCCGCCACAACGATGCTCGGGTTCACCACCTACTGTCGATTCTTCTGGCCTAAACTGCATCCGTCAACGTGGAACGCTCCCTCGTACACCCTGGTCTGCTGGGGCTACTGCTCGACGTACGAACCGATTTGGAGTAATCTGGCTTACGCGATCGCATTCTTCGGGGTGGGTGCAACGTACCTTGCCTATCGGGATTCGTCATACGCGAAACACGCGCTGGCGATATTCGGAATATTCGCGTTTCCTCTCGGCATTCCCGCGCTCTATGATGCTCATCGTCGGAACGTCCGATAGAATGCGTTTCTTCAGAAACCTCTGCGACAATGGTCAGGGCTCGAACCACGACAGAGGAAGATACCGGCCCTGTACGCTTTCAGGGGTCGGAACCGTCCCGACCTCTTTCCAACCCTCGGACCGTCGCTGAAGCAACGTCCCTCGGTGTGTCGCGGCCAGAACATCGTCGTCGATCGCACACCATCCGATCGCAACTTCATCGGGGGTCGGCGACTCCACTCGTTCGAGGGTTCGGCCATCGTGGCACTCGAATAATGCGTGATCGGCTTCTTCCCAGGACGAAGAGGAGCCAGGTGCACCGCCAGCGTAGATAATGCCGTCGTGGGCGAATGCCTCGCGGAAGTACCGCTGGCGGTGGTTTCTGTCCAGCCGAACCCACGTTCGACCGACGTCAGTGGAGCGATACAACCCGCTGCCGGTCGAGGCAACCATGGTCTCGCTGTCCGCCATCGTGATGTGATGAATGTCGTCCGTGTGCGGTGCGTCGAACCCATCGATACACCTGGTCGTCCAGGTCTCCCCACTGTCGTCGCTGACGTGGATTCCGCCCACCTCGACACCGGCGATGATTCGATCTGGCGCTCCCTGATGCGTACAGAGGCTCCGGATCTGGGCCAGGCCGTCGTGGCGGGGGAGACCCCAGTCGATTCGCTCTCGCAACGCCTGGAATCCAGCGACCTCTTCCCAAGCCTGCTTGATGGACGGAAGGACTGGATCGTACTCGGCGACGAAGAGTCGGGCAGGTCGCGTCCCAGCGTATAGCCTGTCGCCCGACGGGCTGGCAGTGACTGCGTACACCTGCTCTTCTGGGAGCGAGAGCCTTGAGCACTCATTCCCATCAGGCGAGTAATACAGTCCCGATTTCGCGGTCACGAACAACCCCTCCAGCGCGTCGAACTGACGGACGCGAAACACCTGTTCAGCGTCGAGCACCTTCTCAGCAGTTGTTCCCCCCGGTTCATCGATGCCAGTGACCTTGTAGACACCGTCGTCGGTTCCTACGAAGAGCATGATTGTTGTTCGCTTAGCCCACGTCTTATCGGTTTTGAAACTTGACTGTCTATTTTGATGTCGTTTAATGGTTCCAAACGACGGAAGCGCAAAGTCGGATCCGTGCGACACGATGACTAGGCCTGAATCCAAAGCGTACGTCTCCAGTCTGGTATCCGATCGATCCAACCAGATATACGCTCTGCAGGCGAGTAATACCCATGACCGAAACTGGCAAAAACGAGTTTGTGGCCGAGGACTGGGCGACGCTACAGCGTCTACTGTACCGCGATTCTTGGAACGAGGAAATTGGACGCCATCGGTCCCCGTACGTGTTTCGCGGCATGACTGACACGAATCACAACCTCAAGACGTCACTCCAAAGGTTCGTTGGTGATTCCGGAAAGTGGGATCTTGAGGTTCACCTGCTTCGAAATTTCCGACAGTATGCACGCCAAGAAATCGACCAGCCCAAATCGCCGTTCCACCTCATGGCACTCGCGCAACATCACGGATTACCGACCCGGCTCCTTGACTGGACTTACTCTCCAGCAGTTGCGGCGTACTTCGCGACTGACGACCCGCCCGATTCTGACGGTGTGATATGGGCAGTCAATTACGAAGCAGCCCACGAAAAACTCCCCGACCACTTCCGCGAGTTTCTCGTTGAGTTGGGAACGAATATGTTCAATGCGGCGATGCTCTACGACCTCATGACACAAGTTATCGAGCGGTCAGCGGAAGACGACAGTCAGTTGGCCGACCGACGGACGCTTCCGATGCTCGATGTCAGAGACATCATCGAGGAATTTTCGAAGCAACGAGGAGATGACTACATCATCTTCTTCCAGCCACCGTCAATCGACCAACGAATCGTCAATCAGACAGCACTATTCTCAAGTATGGCTAATCCCCGGACGTCCATGGAGGAGTGGCTCGAACACCATCCGGAACTCTACTGGAAGGTCGTCATCCCCTCTGAGCGCAAACGGGAGTTTCGGGATAAGTTGGATCAGGCGAACATCAATCACCGTACGCTATTCCCCGATCTCGATGGTATTGCGACGTGGCTTAAGGATTATTACAGACCCAGTGAATCGGAGTGAACGTAAGTAGTTGTAGTGCGGCGTATTTCAGTACTTAAACTCAGTTTTCTCCGTCGCCACAAAAGGAGTCGAATGTCTCGACGAATTCGTCAGCGATGAACGTTCTCGTCCGAGAGAAACGTTTAGAACGGCCTATACACGTTCTCGGACGGTCTCCTACGTGGATTCACACCCATGGGGATAACTCGTGAGCCGTCCTACGAGTAATTGAGGAGAAGGACAATGACTAACTTCACAATCGGACGCTGGCTGCTCGTGGCGCTCGCACTCGTCGGACTCGCGCTCGCCAGTCCTGCCGTCAGCGCACACGACAACGAAACGACTGCAGACAACGCGCCCCCGTACGACGGAACCGCCGACCACTGGGCTGCCTGGATGGAAGGCCAAATGACCAACCACATGGGGTCAGGAGCCGTCGAGTGGATGGAAGCCCACATGGGTATGACCATCGACGAGATGGCTCAGGACATGGCTAACGGCGGCCACAACAACGGCGGGATGTACGGTCAAGGGCGGGGGTGCTAACCTCCCTAACCAACCTCTGTCGCCCGACTCAGAATCACTCACTCGCGCCAAACTGCACACGAATACGAATCCACACTGACCATGTTACAGATCACCAACACTCTGGCACGCACCGCCCGACGAACGACGTTACTCGTAATCCCCTTGCTCGCCGGAGCGACCGGGACGGCTGCCGCCAACCCCGGGGGAAGTTATGGTGGGGGAATGATGGATGGCGGGTGGGGACTTTTCGGCGGGGCGATGGGTCTCTGGGGAATCCTATGGATGGGCCTCCTGTTCGGTATTCCGATCTTCCTTGTCTATACGCTCGTGACGCATACCACGCGAAGAAAGGACGATTCTCTCTCGGCACTCCGTGAGCGCTACGCCCGTGGCGACCTCTCTGACGAGGAGTTCGAACGTCGCCGAGAGCAACTCGGAGGGTCAGGGTGAGACCGCAAACCGACAAACAGCGGCTGATCATGTAGAAGTTCTCTCGACCAAGCAAGTCTTAGCCGCCTCTCGTCTCTCTATCTCGAAACGTAGAGGTACCCAAGAACGGAGATGAACAACAGTTGGATAGCCTTGTCGAACAGTCCGAGTCGGAGATATGGCAATCCCATCTCTACCCAGAGAATCATCTGAGCGAGAGTGTAGGGAATCCCCAACACGTACAGCCAGCGCCGCTTCACACCGACAACGTACAACGCGATACCACCGAAAAATCCGACACCTGCGAGCAGCAATGGTGCACCGCCATACCCCAATCCTTTATAGACGTGTATTGCACCGGTGATCGCGGCGAGTATGAGCGCGAACCACTGGATAGCATCAACTCTGTTCCCACTCAACGATTGCTTAGCTGCTGTCGCCATCAGTGCTCACCTCCGTTTCGAAGGGCGGTCTTCGTCACCACATTGAGTTCCTGCAACTTCGTTCGGACACGCGATGGGAGATGGTTCGAAGGTGATCTCAGCCCTGGTTGGTCGTGGATATCAGGATTCCCGACAACGATGCTTCCGATCATCCCCATCTGTTCGTGTGGTGGGCAGTAATAATCGTAGATCCCCTCGATTTCGAACGTCCTCGAAAACGTTCCACTCGTCATTGCGCCACTATCCCATGGTTTTGCACCCTTAGGAATCCGTTTTGGCTTTCCCTGGATATCCGGGTGGTACGCGACGACAGCGTGTCGTCCAGACTTGGATTTCCACGTCACCGTCCCACCCTTTTTGACGTGGACGACGTGCGGATGGAAGTGGTTGCGATTTTCGGTCAAGTACTTCGAGAGCCCCAACTCACCCGTGAGCACATCGATGATACTGCCATTGGTTGCCATCGTCACTGTGGCATGGTCAGTAGCCTTTCCGATACTGCTGTGACTATCACCGTGCCCGTCTTCGTGGTCAGTTCCTTCATCGTGGCCACCACCGTCATCGTGGCCATGTCCATCATCATGACCTCCGTCCGACCCATGACCGTGACCTCCATCAGTGGTCGTACTACCGTGACCACTTGTCGTCGTTCCACTATGATGGCCCGTCTCGGTCTCGTCGTGACCGTGGCTTTCCTGCGTGGTCGTTGTCGTCTCATCACCATGGGCAGCCACGCTTGTTACACCCACCCCTGAGAAGACCGCGATACTCGTGAGTTTCAGCATCTCTCTTCGATTACGCGATTTTTGCGGGGACATTGCGTAAGTCGGCAGACGCAGTGGACGAACAAAAGGTAGATAGACCTTTTTCACAGGATTTAACCACTCCTCATGTTTTAAGCTGTATAGATAATATATAAATAATTGAGAAAGTAAATAGTAATTATGTTATACGTATCGTACGACGCGAGCCATGCCTGAATCGAGGTGATAGAGGTTGTGACAGTGGAATAGCCAGTCACCAGGATTGTCAGCGAAGAAATCAAACGTCACGGACCCCATATGCCCAGGCACGATTACCGTGTCTTTCATCGCATCCCCGACTCGGAAGAAGTGACCGTGGAGATGCATCGGATGCAACACTGGACTTCGATTCGACAGGCGAACGCGTACGTGGTCTCCCTTCTGTATCTGGAGTGGATCGGCTTCCGGATATGCCTGACCGTCGATCAACCACTTGTATGACTGACCTCTTCCCCGTGACAGTGTCAAGTCGAACGTCCGGTCCGGACTCCCGTTCAGGTTGGACGGAAGGTTCTTCGCACGGAGATCGCCGTAACGAAGGGTTCGACCACCAAAATCGGGTTGCTCCGGTGATTGTGAACCTTTCTGTCCTTTATACTGAATGACGGCACTCGCTGGCCGTTCGTTGCCATCGACGGCTCGGCCTTGTATCTCCCACGTCCCGGGATTCGTCGCTTCGAGAATCGCATCGTATCGCTCACCGGCACCGAAGACGAACGAATCGACCTTTACCGGCTCGACGGGGCGACCGTCGGTGTGCGATATCGTCAACTGGTGACCAGCGGCGCCAACTCGAAATGCCGTTGCGCTGCTCGCATTGATAAAACGCAAACGTACTCGCTCTCCATCGGTAACGTCGAACGTCGCTGGTTGTTCCGGAAGCTGGCCATTGATCAATAGCCCTTCATACGGTGGTCGCTGGTCACCCATCATGCCACCACCACGTCCACCACCGCCACCACTTTGACCGTCTTGACCACCCTGACCGCTTCCCATTCCTCCACCATCTTGACCGCCTCCCATACCACCCATCATCCCGCCACCGGACGACCCGCTCGGTAACTCCGGTGGTTGGGTCAGGTAATCGTCGAAGAGGAGGGTGTACTCTCGGTCGTAATCGACATGGGAATTCTTCTCTTCGATGATGAAGGGAGCGTACAGTCCACGGTCGAGTTGAAGCCCGACGTGACTGTGGTAGAAGTACGTTCCTGCCGGTTCGGCACGAAACTTGTACGAGTACGTTGAGTTCGGTTGAATCGGCTTTTGCGTAACATTCGGAACCCCGTCCATCGGATTCGAGACCGGGACGCCGTGCCAGTGGATCGTCGTTTCCTCGGGAAGTTGATTCTGGAGGTCGACGCGAGCGACATCCCCCTCTGTAAGGCGGAGTTCGTTGCCGGGGAACGAGCCGTTGTAGAGCCAATTTCGTGTCGATGTATCTTCTGGCGTAACCGTCGCAGGAGCGGTCGTCAATTTCGTTCGTTTGTCTGCCGTTTTCGACACCGTCGGTCGCGGTGTGACAGTGTTCTCGTCGTCGCCTGATTGGAGTGTATCCGATGTACAACCAGCGATACTACCGAGTCCGATAGCCCCGAGTCCACGGATGTAGGCACGCCTGGAGGGGTTCGATACGGGGTCGGTCATCGTCAGGTCGTACGTGATGGACACGGATAAAGTGCAGTATTGGGGGGAGCGCGAACACCTCTTACAGCCCCACTCACGCATGATGGAGAGAGCAAAGAATTAGTAACCTACCTTGGCACCAGGCTTTGAGACACTCACAATGTGTTTCTGAAGTGTCTGACTCGTGGCCACGGATCGACAGCCCGAATGATGACTCTCCCGTCGCTCTACCGTTCGGCGACCTCATCGAGCACGCGTTCGGATCGATTGTGAACGTCATACGCGATGTCGTCGAGAGCTGGACTTTCGACGATTCCGAGTAACGTTTCTGGGTCGACGGCGCTGACTACGATATCACCATCATCAGCCTCGTAAACGACGACATTACACGGAAGAAGGGCGCCGAGATCGGATTCCGCATCGAGCCCTTCCTCGGCAAGCGGTGGATTACACGCACCGAGGATCCGATACTCTGGATATCATTCGAGACCGAGCTTTTCTTCGAACTTTGCCTGGAGGTTGATATCGTTTAGAATGCCGAATCCTTCATCTTGAAGAGTTTCAGTAACGGAATCGACGACTTCCTGAAATCGACCATCTACATGGCGTGTCAGTGTGTGACATCCCCCCCACGACTGAAGTCGTGGGCTTCCCACGCCCGGTTGCGTTGGTTTGGGAACCTCGGGTTTCCGACCCGACACGCCGATGGGAGTGCCACGCCCCCGTTACTCCTATCCTGGGAAAGACTCGGAGGTACCTGCTTGTTTTGTGTCGGTCTGCGTGTCCGAGGGCTTACTTATTTGGTAAGGCAAACACCGAGTCAACTGCCAGTTTTCGGACTGTCAGAATCCGATGGGAAACCATCGAATCGACAAACCCAGATGCGTGGTGAGGGCACTCAAATCTATTGGTTTCAGTGTTTGAAACCGATGACGGCGATTCATCCCACGACTGAAGTCGTGGGTTTTCTCGCCTGCAACTCTATAACCCATGAGAGAGATTTCGTTTGGTAGTAGTATAGTGCTTCTGGCGCATTTCTATATGTGCTACTGAATCTCAATTCCAACACAGAAATCACGTTGATTCTTCTCGAAACTTCTCATACCGGTCACGCAATAACGATTCACATGATGGACAGCACAGGAAGTACTGTCGGTCTTCAAGGGTCACCGACACTCCCTCACCCTCGATCGGTTTTCCACACTCGTCGCATTCGGTGACCAGGTCACCCTCTCCGATGTCCGGACGCCAACTCGATTCGAGCACCTTTCTGACGTCGAACTCTTCGACGACATCTGGGCCGACCACCTCCGAAACGAGACGTTGCAGTTCAGTGTCGTCCATGTGTGTCTGTACGTACACGCGATCGTCGATGGTCTGTACGACGTGCTCGACTGAATCGAATTCGTGGAGTGCAGAAACGACCTCGTCTGCATAACCAGGATTGACGCGAAGGTGGATGAATAGAGCCTCTCCATCTGTTAGCTTTGAGCGATCGAGATTGAGTGTGAATCCACGGATGACACCCAGTTCTTCGAGACGCTCGATTCGATCCGAAATCGTTGGCGGTGAGAGTCCAACCTGGTCTCCGATATCGCGATACGACCGTTTGGCGTCTTCTAACAATAACTGTAGAATCTCGCGATCCGTACTGTCGAGTTCGGCCATGTATAGTCGATTCACCCGACCTCAGGAAACCTGTTTTGGCAGGTGACGAGCCAGGTCGACCAGCGACGGTAGCGTTGACATTTTTGATGCTACACAACAACGTCTGATGCTGTCACACGTGTTCGCAGAGAGCGTTACTCACGTTTTATCGGGTCTTCGATCCAGTTGTAACACCGAAAATGCTCCGGCTTGCGGTCGGTGGTCAGCATCTCCACCGGGATGAACCCTCGACCGCCGCGCGCACCAAGTTTTGGGCGATCAGCATCCTGTTCGAGCATGATCTTCGCATCCAATTGGAACGTCACTTCGAGTGTCCCACGATGGTCTTCGTTTGGGTCGAACGCCATCGACACGGTATCGGGGCGGACGCCAAACGTGACGTGACGGTCTGGCGATTCGACTGCGACATCGTGGCTAGTGAGTCCGCCAGCCAGTTCGCGGAGCCACTTCGTGGCTTCCTCTCGATCCAGTTCTCGTTCTAGGTCGAACGCACCGATCGGAGAGATGGTTCCTTCCTCAAACGAAAACTCCGGATACTGGAGATCGTCCGTTGGAAGTGCGTTCTCACTGGGTACGATCGGTTCGATATCGGTCGAATCAGTGTTTTGCTTCGATTCGACGGTCGTTGCATCGTTCCCAGCGGATGTGTCGTTGTCCTCGGTCATTGCTCCATCTCCGATTCGAGGCCGTTCTCCAACGGATACAGACACTTCGTTCGTCCGTGGTCGAACTCTTCGTAATCGGGGTCGGTCATCGAACACTCTCGTTTCGCAATTGGACAACGGGTGTGGAAGACACAACCACTTGGCGGATTCACCGGACTGGGGATGTCCCCTTCTAGCACGACAGTTTCGCCGTCGTCCGGGCCGACCTCCGGAATCGCAGAGAGGAGAGCACTCGTATAGGGGTGTGTCGGCTGTTCGAACAGTTGGTCGGTGGGTGCGACCTCCATAAGTTGGCCGAGATACATGACAGCGACGCGATCGGCGATGTGTTCGACGACACTGAGGTCGTGTGCGATGAACAGCATCGTGAGTCCAAGGCTCTCCTGGAGTTCGACCAGCAGATTGATGATCTTCGCTTGCACGCTTACGTCGAGTGCAGAGGTCGGTTCGTCGAGAACCAGTACACGCGGATTGAGTGCGACGGCTCGTGCGATGGCGACTCGCTGTGCTTGCCCACCCGAGAGTTCGTGAGTGTGGCGGTCTGCGTGGTGCTCTGAAAGGTTGACCAAGGTGAGCAACTCTTCGAGCCGCTCCTCTCGGCGGGAGCGCGACCATCCCTGTGCTTTCATCGGCTCCTCGATGGCGTCTCGAATCGACATTCGAGGGTCGATGCTCGCCTTCGGATTCTGGAAGACCATCCCGATCTCCTTGCGCACGTCACTCGGCCGCGTCGACACGTGACCAACTGGCACACCATCGAAAGAGATCGTTCCATCGGTCGGTTCGTGCAATCCAGTGATCAGGTTTGCGAGCGTCGATTTCCCACTACCACTCTCACCGACGAGTCCGACCGTTTCACCCTCCTGGATAGTCAGCGAGACTTCATCGACGGCGGTGACGAACTCTCGTGTCCCGGCGAATCGATCGAGTAACGAATCCGAAAGTGCGAATCGTTTCGAGACGGCATCGATCTTGAAGACGGGTGACGATTCCATAGTCGGATGTTGGTGACTCATTCGGTATCACCTTCGTTCGTCAGACCCACTCTACCGGCTGGCTCGATCTCTCCGCACTTCACGACACGGTCGGAGTCGATATCGAGTTCCGGAATCGGCCCGTCCGTACAGGCAGTGGTCGTGTGGGAACAGCGATTCGCGAACGGACAGCCCGTGATACCACCGATCATGTCCGGCACCTGCCCGTCGATGACGTTGAGCGGTTCCTTACAGTCGGTATTCTGTGGCATGCACTCGAGGAGTGCCTTTGTGTAGGGATGCTGTGGATCTGCGAGTACCTCGTCCGTCGGGCCAGTTTCCATCACCTCACCGCCATACATGACGACGATACGATCGCATAACTCAGCGACGACACCGATGTCGTGAGTCACCATCAGGATACTCATCCCATGAGATTCGTTGAGTGCTTTCAGCTCACGGAGGATCTGCGCCTGGATGGTCACGTCCAGTGCCGTGGTCGGCTCGTCTGCGATGAGGAGGTCTGGTTCGCTTGCCAGTGCGATGGCGAGCATCGCGCGCTGGCGCATTCCACCGCTGAACTCGTGGGGATACGCATCAGCACGTTCTGCCGGATGTGGGATGCCGACCTGTTCCATCAACTCGACTGCGCGTTCCTGCTTTCGTTTTCGTTCCGACCGACTGCTGAAGAGTGGCGCGTTGAGGAAGTCGAGTAAGCGCTGAGAATCCGGTTTCTCGTGTACCTTGAGCGATTCGACGATCTGATCACTCACTTTGAAGACCGGATTCAGCGTCAGCATCGGATCTTGGAAGACCATCGATATCCCACCGCCGCGGAGGCGTCGGATCTCTCGTTCGGATGCTGCCGTCAATTCGGTTCCCTGGAACTGTATCGAGCCCTGAACGATTCGACCGGGGTCTTCGAGCCGCATGATCGAGAGCGCGGTCACGGATTTACCGCTACCACTCTCACCGACGATTCCGACGATCTCACCCTGTTCTATAGAGAACGAGACGCCATTGACCGCATGGACGGTACCCTCGTGTGTACTGAATCGTGTATGGAGGTCGCTAATCTCGAGAATAGATTCACTCATAGGCCTTTGTCCTCCATGTTGCCCATGTCTTTCGGGTCGAGAATATCACGAAGACCGTCACCGAGCAGGTTGAACCCGAGCACGACGAGCATGATCGCTAGTCCAGGGAAATTAACGACCCACCAGGCATTCTGCAAGTAGTTCCGCCCGGAGGCCAGCATCGTCCCCCACTCGGGCGTCGGTGGTTGTGCACCGAGACCGAGAAACGACAGTCCGGCAGTTCCGAGGATGACGTATGCCATATCCATCGTTCCGAGAACGACGACAGGTGCGATGACGTTCGGAATGATGTGTCTGAGAACGATACGGGTTCGTGAGACGCCCATCAGCTGCGCTGCTCGGACGTACTCCGTTTCCTTGACTGAGAGCACGCTTCCCCGAACCACTCGGGCATACTGTGTCCAGCCGACGACGGCGAGCGCGATCATGATATTCGTGAGACTTGGCCCGAGGATTCCTGCAATGACGAGCGCGAGTAGGATGCCGGGGAACGCGAGCAAGATATCGACGAACCGCATAAGCGCCTCGTCGACGTAGCCACCTGCGTATCCTGCAGTCACCCCGACAGCAGTCCCGATAGTCAGTGTGATGGCGACTACCGCGATAGCGATGCCGAGTGAGATACGTGCGCCATAGAGGAGTCGTGCGAAGATGTCACGACCGAGTTGGTCTGTTCCCAGGAGATGCTCCTCCGAGGGTGGTTCCAACCGGTCGAACAGGTCGCCCTTCTCCGGATTGTACGTGGTCAGAACCGGCGCGAACACTGCTCCGAATAGTACCGTCATTACGATTACGAGCCCGATGACGTTCAGTTTATTCTCGGTGAATTGGCGGAATGCTCGCGATTCGACCGCAGACCGATACCGTGGGAACCGTGTCTCTTCGGCAACGCCGCCATCCGTCATGGATTCTGATTCGGACTCGGTCATGCGTTCGCCCCCTCGAACGAGATTCGTGGGTCGATGTAGCGATAGACGATATCTACCGCGAAATTCGTCAATACGAAGATGGTGGCGATGAGCAACACCAGTCCTTGTACGACAGGGTAGTCTCGAGCGAAGATGGCGTTGATGAGCAAACTCCCGAGACCCGGTCGCTGGAAGACGATCTCCACGACGACGGCTCCGTTGAGTAGATAGCCGAACTGGAGGCCGACGATGGTCACGACAGGGATGAGCGCGTTGCGGAGCGCGTGTTTATAGACGACGATTCGCTCAGTGAGTCCTTTCGAGCGAGCGGTTCGAATGTACTCGTCGTCCAATACTTCAAGCATCGATGACCGCACGAGTCTGGTCACGATCGCAGCCATCCCGGTTCCGAGCGTCACGGCTGGGAGGATCAACCGATCGAAACTCCCGACGCCAGACACCGGAAGAACCCCGAGTTCGAGCGAGAAGATGATAATGAGCAGATAGCCCAGCCAGAAGTTGGGCATCGACACACCAAGCAGTGCGGCGAACTGGCTGAGATAGTCGGGCATCTTCCCTTTGTGAACCGCGCTGAGGACGCCAGCAGGCAACGAGATCGCCAGTGACACTGCCATCGCTGCAACGGCAAGTTCGAGGGTCGGCCAGACACGATTCATGATCATCGCGGACACTGGCGTGTTTTCGTAGTAGGACTGCCGGAGATTGCCGTGAAGGATGTCCCAGACCCAGTTTCCGTACTGTATCGGTATTGGTTCATCGAGCCCGTGCTGGATACGGAACTGCTGGACAGCCAGGTCTGACGGCGTTCGACCACCCATCTGCTTTCGAAGGATGGTCGTCGCCGGGTCGCCGGGTGTAAAGAACATCAGGGCGTAGGTGAGAATCGACACGCCGATGAGGACAAGTATTGCAGTCGCAGACCGACGGACGATGAATTTCCACATATGTTGGTTCCCTCAGTTTCCGTGCGTCAAGCTATCCCAACGAACCATCTCGGGGATGGGCCGAAGGTCGAGATTCTTCACGTCACGGAACGACGCAACGACGTACTCGCTGTAGTAGAGGGGAACGATGACCGCCTTTTCGGCGACCAACCGTTGGACTTCCCGATAGGCCGATTTCTTTTTCTCCTTCTTGCCGGTTTGGAACCCTTTCTCCAGGAGGGAGTCAACTTTCGAACCAAGATTGTAGAGACCAGTTCCCTCGTCTCCATACAGTCGCTCGTTCATGTCGCCTTCGGAGTGGAAACTCTCGTAGATGACGTAGTCGGCTGCTCCGCTGTTCGTCCCTTTCTCGCTGAGAGCGAGGTGTCCCTTGCCGTTGCGCTCAGCGTCGTTGAACGCAGCGTCCTCCAATACCTGGATGTCGATGGTAACACCGACCGCTTCCATCTGCTGTGAGACGGCTTGCGCAAGGAGTTTTCCGTCGGTCATATCGGTACTGACGAGCAATTTGAGTGCCTCGCCGTTATAGTTCGACGCCTCGACCAGCGACTTCGCTTTGGACTTGTTCGGCCCATACTCCGAAAGCTGGTCGTGAGCCGACCAGTAGATACTCGGGGCGATCGACCCTCTCGCCGGTTTGCCGATACCGCTGAGAATGGACTCGACGATGGCTTTCTGGTTGACTGCGTAGTTCAACGCTTTACGAAGCTTCGCGTCGTCAGTCGGCGACTTGTAGAGGTTGATGCCGATGTAACCAGCAGACGGTGACCCTTGCGTTTCGACGTTCGTCTTCGACGCCTTTTCGAGCGATTTTATCTTGTTGCGCGGTGGCTGATAGGCAACGTCTGTTTCGTGTGCCGACAGAGAGAGCGCTCGTGTATTTGCGTCAGTGATGACCCGAAACTTCAGTTCAGAGAGTTTCGGCGATTCGTTCCAGTAGTCTTCGAACGCGGTCGTTTCCACGAACTGCTCTTTCTTCACTTTCTCGACTTTGAACGGGCCAGTTCCGATCACTTCACCTGCTTTCCGATCACGGTCAGGATGCTGGATCGCGACCATGTTGTGCGCGATAGTTCCAGGGAACGTCGGGAAGGGATCGGTCGTAGTAAATTCGACCGTCGTTTCGTCGAGTGCCTTCACGCCGTTCTTTTTCACATGAAGCCAGCCGGGTGCCCATGACCATTCATCGAGAATCTGTTTGAACGAGAAGACGACCGCCTCGGCAGTAAGGGGTTCGCCGTTATGGAACGTCACGTCCTCTCGGAGCGTGAACTCCCACGTCGTTTCACCAGTCGCTTTCCACTCCGTGGCGAGCCATGGTTCGAGTTCCATATCCTTGGTGACCCAGATGAGGGGCTCTAAGGTGTTCGTGTAGTATGGCATCACGCCACCGTACACCCCCCACGTCCCTGCGGTAAGATCGGTCGAGAGTGCGACCGTCGCCTTTTTCGTATTGCCACCAGATTTGTCGTCCGTTTTCGTCGTCGTGGTGGACGACCCGTACGGGTCAGACGAGTCGTCCGGGTTCGATGAACCTGAACAGCCCGCAAGTCCGATTAGGCTACCTGCACCGACCGTTTGTAGTGCTCTTCGACGTGAAATATCGTGATCTGACATATTCAGTTTCAGTTTTTGTATCGTTGTTTGTTCGGATCGTTACGTGCTCGCGTCGTAGCCGGCATTCTCAACAGCATCGATGAGATCATTCGTTTCGGCAGTTCCCTCTACGGTCACAGAGTTTGTTTCCCTGTCCGCGTTAGCGTTCGAGACGCCATCTACCGCTTCGAGTGCATCAACGACGTTCTGTTCACAACCACCGCAGGTCATTCCATCAACAATGAGATTTGTTGCCATTCACCATAAACCAATGAAGGTATCTTATTAGGCACTTTCTCTTACAAAAACTACAGTAAAAACCCAAATTGACTTTGGAACTAAGGCCACTTACGATGATAGCCGATGGTAGTAAGGTGATTTCTGCCTTTGTGGGCCTCTCAAGATTGACTTCGCATTGGATATAGCTTTGTAAGGGTTATCGGCATCGTGTACATCATGGAGATCGTCGTTTGTACCCAGGCAAGATCGGAAATCACCGATGCTAACTAATTCGAAACGACCATCATCCGTTCGGATTTGGGCAATCAATACCGATTTTAGAAAATAAGATCAGATTTATTATAAATAAATACAGTTATCATCGGCCTTCGAATTCGGCAAACACGGTCAGAAGTTCGTCGAGGGCGTTGCGTAGATGGTAATGCAGGGTGGTTCCAGCGATGTCCATCGACTCGGCGATTTCTCCAGCCGTACTCGTTCGCGGCCATTCGAAATAGCCAGCGTGATAGGCGCGATAGAGTGCTTCCTTCTGGCGTTCTGTCAACCGGTCGTCGAACGACTGACGAAGCTCCCTCGCTTTCTGCACGGGACGATCGAATCTGCGCTGCGCGACGAGCCTCGATTCTGGATACGTCGCCTGTAGACGATCGACCAATCGGCGAATATCCGTGGTTTGGGGAACCTCGATTCGGAACCATCCCTGTCCCGAATCGACGTGACCCGACGTGATCATCGCACCGTGATTTGTAATCTCGTTCAATGCTGGCCCATTCATCACGAACTCGACCAACCCTTCGTCGTCATCGTCGGCAATCACTCGTACACGCTCGACGTCATGATCATCAGACGTGATCTCCTGAACCGCAGTCGGTGATGCGTCTTCGACACTGAGGTAGACGCTCCAGTCGCCGGTTTCCGACGCGACGTATCCCGTCACGGTGAGTTCGCAATCGAGTTGCTCGGAGGCTCGAACGAATACAAGTCCGGGGTCGGTCACCTCGAATTCGAGTTCGACGACGGTGTCGGCGAACAGTAAGTTGCGATTCTCGATGGCGTTGATAGCAAATCCGACCGCCTTCCCGAGGGTTTCGAACCCCTCTTGCTCGCGCTGACTGAACGCCAGCGGACGAGTCGCATACACGGCGAGGAGACCGTAGGTCGTGTCGCCGTGAATCAGTGGCACCGCGGCAGCCGACTGGATTCCCCGGTCGAGTGCCGCGTCACGCCACGGTTCGAACGACGAGTCCGTGCGAATATCTTGACTGACCTGTACCTCACCGGTTCTGAGTGCACGGCCACCGGGGCCGCGACCGGTTTCGGCATCCGCCGTCGTTATCGTCACCGACTCGACGTAGCCGTCGTCGATTCCGGCACTGGCTCGGGGGAGGATGTGGTCACCGTTCGTCTCCGGCTCGCCGATCCAGGCGAACTGGTACAGTTCGGACTCGGCAAGTCGTTCACAGACCGTCTGTTCGATCGCGTCGCGGGTTGGCGTCTCGACCAGATCCTGAGTGACTTCGAGGAGAAGTTTGTTGATCCTGTTCAGCGTCTCCAACTCATCGCGTTGGCGCTGGAGTTCTCGCTCGTGGTCTTTGCGCTCGGTGATATCGCGGAGTATACCGACACTCCCCTGAAACTCACCGTCGGGTTCGGGGTGGAGGCGATACCGCGCTTCGAGGTGGAGCGTCTCGCCATCGGACGTCGTGGTCGTCCCCTCGACCACTCCAGTGCTGATATCACCACTCATGACACGTTCACGCATCTCGTCGGCGAACGCGCGCTGGTCGTCGAAGATGAAGAAATCCATGACGGACGTTCCCTGGAGTTCATCGCGGGAGCGACCGAGCATCTCGCAGAGTGCATCGTTGACGAACGAGAATTCGAGGTTCTCGTCGAGGACATACACGCCATCCCCGACCGTTTCGACGATCGTCTCGTAGCGTTCGAGTTCGACCGTACGTTCGACACGATCCTGTCGGTTCTTGTCGTGTCCGTCGCGGACGACGCAGACGATTCCCGCTTCGACCTGCCGCGTCGATAGTTCGACTGGAACGGTCCCACTATCGTCGTGATATGCGCTGGCCTCCCCCTGCCACTCGTCCGCCGCTCGCACTCGCGCCAGTAACTCATCGTCACCGTCCATCGGCTCATCGAGTCGATACAGTGTATTCCACGCGCTCCCGGTGATCGCATCAGAATCGGCGTAGCCATGGATCTCGGCGAGTGCGTCGTTCGCGAAGACGTACTCGCCATCCTCGATTACCCCCACACCGTCTATCGATGTCGCCGCTATGTCGCGCCACCCGAGCGATGGATGTGCTGACTCGGCCATACAGGGTTTACCATGCTACTCTTTATCAAGATTAGTGCCGCGCCAGCATCTGCGTCGTCAGTCTGCATTTCGTCGTCGACCCCTTCCCAGCGAAACGTTCGATAGACAGGGGCGGGAGGAAAAGCGGGACGATCGTCCTCACACTCAGCCGAGGATGTATCGGAGCCAGCCATTGTTCTTCACGACGTCGAGCCGTTCGAGGTAGGCATCGAGGCCGAGGAGTCGGCCAGCACCGATCGCACCGAGACCGAACAGCAGCGCCGCATACACGATGTGATCGTCAATAACCCAACCGTGAGCTAGTGGGAGTCCCGCCATGAGGCCGCCCTCCAGGCTCGCCGCCCAGAAGAACAGCATCATGATCGCGCCCCAGAAGGCGTTCCAGCGTACCAGTGCGCCGAGGATGAGCCCGAGTCCGGTGAGCGTCAGCCCCCACATGACCAGGATATCGATCAGCGGATCACCGGCCATGGCACTCCACGTACCCATGAACGGGTTACCCTCGGGGATAGCATTGGCGAGGAATCCCGCAGCAGTCCAGTCGTTCTCGGGTGTTTCGTCGAGGTACGTGATGAGCTTCGTCAGGCCTCCCTGGAACAACGTCCACCCCATGACCACCCGAAGGGTGATGATGGCGTAGCCGATCCAGTTCTCGGAATACTCGAACTGCGTCTTCTTGCCGAACAGTTCCGCATCGAGTTCTCGGGTGTGGGTTGACAACGTTGGCACCTCCACAGTTGGTATCTCTGTCTCGAGGAACGTATAACTAAGTGACAGTTCTAAAGATGTGGGAACGTCAAATAGAGTGGGCGACTCTGCACATCACACGGACTTCCAATCCCTGCGTTTCGACGAACTTCGAATGGTCGATGTCGATTCCGTTCACGCAGTCGGTGGCTCGACGATGCCGAGTTGGTCGAGCATACCGAGATCGTCCCGTTGCCCCCACACTTCTACGATCTCACCGTCGGCGACTCTGACGATTCTCATTCCCGAAACGTCGACAGTTCTGCCCGTCGGTTCGATGCCCTGGTACTCCCCTTCGTGTGTCCCCGAGCCAGTGTATCGGACTGTGACCATATCGTCCTCAGCGACCATCTCTTCGAAGTTGATAGTGAGGTCCGGAAACGCTTCGTAGAACTCTTCTAGATAGTCCAGGTACTCGTCGAGACCGTGCAGTTCCTCGCGCCCCCCATGGAAATGCACGATGAAATCTTCGGCGAATATCTCGGATAAGATTGCCTGATCCTGCTCGTTGACCGCGGATTCGACGCGCTGGACGTGTTCTTTGTTCTCGTGTGGCGTCGCCATGGTTCACCCCCGGAATGTTACTATCTCACACTCTTCCTTCAATATCCACTAGGCATAGCTCTAGGACGACTATTTCCGCGAAGCGAACGGTGGGGTGAACGGTTGTTATGACTCTCGCAAATGTTCCGAGATACGACGACGATCAGCTCTCTGGGGGTCGGGGGACTGCAGTGGTAGTGGGAGCGAGCATGTCCGGGTTGCTTGCTGCCCGCGTCTTGGCCGATAGGTACGAGCAGGTTACTATCGTCGAACGCGATTCGCTTCCCGATGAGCCAGTCGCACGCCGTGGCGTCCCCCAGGCCAGCCATCCCCACATCCTTTGGGAAGCCGGTCGAACCACGTTAGAGGATCTCTTCCCAGGGTTTGGCGAGGAACTGCTCTCGGAAGGCGGGTTGATGTTCGATCTCGGACGGGACTTCCACGCATACGACCAAGGGGGCTTTTTCGCCGAGGGGCCAAAACGGCTGCCCCTGTACTCTGCGAGCCGTCCGTTGTTCGAGCAGATAGTACGACGGTGCGTTTTCGAGTTGGATGGAATCGACGTCCAACCCGACTGCCAGTTCGTCGACTATCTCGTCAACGACAGTGCGACGAGCGTGGAAGGCGTTGTAGTTCGGGACGGCGGTGCCAAGAAATCAGAGGTCACTGCCGATCTGGTCGTCGATGCGATGGGTCGGGCATCCCGAACTCCAACCTGGCTCGAAGCACACGGTGATACGCCACCGCCGGTCGACGAGGTGCATATCGATGTGGCTTACAGCAGCGGGCTCATCGAACGACCTTCTGATGACCGGCGAGCATTTTTCGTCGCGCCTGATCCGCCCCGTACCCGAGGGGGCGCAGCATTTCCTGTCAAAGGCGGTCACTGGCAGGTGAACGTCCACGGGATGCACGGTGACCACCCGCCGACGGAAGCCGAGGCCTTTGCGGAATTCGCCGCGAGTCTACCAGTCCCTCATCTGAAACGGCTCCTCGACACTCACTCGTGGGTATCGAACGACGTCGACCACTACCCTTTCCCGTCCAACCGTCGGTGTCGTTACGAAACACTCGATCGGTTTCCCGAGGGTCTTCTCGTGATCGGCGATGCGATCGCGAGCTTCAATCCAATCTACGGACAGGGGATGTCGGTGGCCGCACTCGAAGCCCTACAGCTTCATCACACACTGGCAGGTCACGACGAAGATCTCGCGCTCCGCTTTTCCGACCGAGCTGAAACGGTCGTCGACACGGCGTGGATGATGGCAGTCGGTGCCGACTGCCAGTTTTCGCAAACGGAAGGCCCTACGCCTCGGGGGGCCGACCTCTTCGATCGATATCTCTCCCGGTTGGTTCGAAGGGCTCACACTGATGGCGTACTGGCCGATGCGTTCGCCCGAGTACTTACGATGCAACAGCCACCAACTGCCCTGTTGCATCCTCATATCGTGTGGCGTGTGTTCAACCCCATCGACTGAAAATTGACTGACCGCCATCGAGAAAAATATCCTCGTTACGGCATCGGCTGGTTCGGCAGTTCGGGATTGATCTCCGCGAACACTCCCTCCGGGTTATTTTGGTGAACCCACGCGTGTAACGTCAGTAAGTCAGGATGGACGGAAGAGCTAACGACCATTCGTGCATTCGTCACCTCGTCACCACGGAGGTCGCCCACCAGCGCGGTTTTCGGTTCGAGCATCGGCTCGCCCGGTTTGCCGCCCGGCGATATTTCCAGCCACCGCGTCGAACGGACGCGCTCGGCCGGTGGAACGTCCGTTATCGATTCCGGAAACTTCTCACTCCTCGGGTCGCCCCGCATCGCAAACACGTGTTCTGCGCTGTGATGGGTATGCCACGTTTCCGCGCTATCCTCGTCGTCGAACAGGTCCGGCGGATTCTCCTCGGAGAAGTCGCCTGCTCCGACCGGAATCGCGTATTCGACTGCTCCTAACACTAACCCTTTTATTCCCTCGCCAGTATCCCCGTAGGTGAGTAATTGCGGTTCGGTCAGCGTGAGTCCATTCTTCGCAGCAGCTTGGACGCGACCATGATGCATGAAATGCCAGCCCATACCGGTTACGTACGGCCCCATCACCTGGTAGCCGTCGTCCAGTGCTTTCTGTGGGTTCGTATACTTGCTGGTCGCGTCTTTCACCTTCGTCACTTGGTCATCAAGCGAGTCCTTGTCGTGGGCTCCAACAGTTCCTGAGATCGTCATACTCGTCGCTGTCCCTGCTCCGACCGCCTTGAGGAACGCTCGTCTATCTGCCGTGCCGGGCGTATTGTCTTTTGACATCGTTTCCCTGCGGCGACGAAGCCACACCACCGCAGTTAGATTACCTGATAGTTAGTGACAGTCTAGTACTATCTCTAGTGGGTCACTCAGTCCCTCTTTGCAAGCAGTTTGGCTGTCCAGTACAACGAGCGAACGCACGTCGGGACGACAGGCGACCACGCCTTCGTCCATCCTGAATCAGTCGGCCGCTACAGATGGAATCTCAAAAACAGTCACTTCGTTGTCGAACCGGTCATCGCAGCGCCAGACGACGGACGCTATATTTTAGACATCGATCGCTTCACCGAATCCTCCCCTTAGGATCTCATTCGATGTTACCGGCGCCCTCGGTTACGTTCGTGAACTCGAATCGCGCCCCTCCTGCGGCACTCTCCGTCACCGAACACGTCCATCCGTACACCTCGGCGAGTTCGGAGACGAATGCTAGACCCAATCCCATTCCTCCGTGACTGGCTGCTGTCGTGTATCCCAGATCGAACACCACTTCCTGGTCGTTGGCTGGAATACCAGTTCCGTCGTCGGCGACGTAAAACCCAGTCGGAAGTTCGCCCACCGTAATGGTGGCGTCTGTTCCCCCATGTTCGACAGCGTTCTCGAAGAGGTTCCGAAACAGATGCTCGACGTACGTCTCGTCGGCCTGAACCGTGTGGTCTGTCAGTACTTCGAGTACCGCATCGGGTGTGTCTACTTTTCCCAAGCAACGTGTGCTGCATCTGCGAGCTCCACCGGCTCCCTCTCGGGAACTGCCTTGTTACTCTGTGTCACAACCAACATGACGTCGATTATGTCCTCGATACGGTCGAACGACTCCGTGATGTAGTCGACTGCGACGGGAGCCGAATCCGTCGGAAGTTCGTGGCAGTACATCTGGCCGATCATGAGGGGATTCCGGAGTTCGTGAGCGACCATCCGTGCGAAGCTATCCAGTCGCTTGTTCTGCTGTTCGAGTTGGTGCTCGCG
Source organism: Haladaptatus rarus (assembly GCF_054177585.1). Lineage (NCBI taxonomy): Archaea > Methanobacteriati > Methanobacteriota > Halobacteria > Halobacteriales > Haladaptataceae > Haladaptatus > Haladaptatus rarus. Next base: position 81,504 of record NZ_JBPEHG010000006.1, read on the forward strand.
TTCGTTGCGTTCGGTGACGTCGCGGACGACACCAACACGGTTGTGGTTGCCATCCCCCTGCTCGGGCAGGAGCGCACCGGTTGCTTCGACCTCGACCTGCTCCCCAGACTCGGTTTTCAACGTACCGGCGTACGTTTTCTCCTCGGCCCCTACGCTGAGGTCGCGTTGAATCTCGTCGGCCAAGGTCTCTGCATTCGATTCCACGACGAGCGACGTGTGCGAGCCGAGAAGTTCCTCACGGTCGTAGCCGACCATGTCGACGTACGCCTCGTTGACCAGTGTGAAGTGATTGTCTTCGTCGACGACGTAGATTCCATCGTTGACGGTTTCGACGATGGTCTCGTAGCGTTCGAGTTCTTGACTGTAGCGTTCCGCTTCCCGCCGTCGTTCTTCGGCGTTGAGTGCCCGCGTTTTGGCTTTCGCTTCGTGGAAGCCCATCCCGAAACCGGCGACGCTGGCGAGGGACGTGAGGATGAAGAGGTTCGCAACTGGGTCACTAAGATAGGCGACGAGCGCCACGAGCGAAAGGATGCTGAGCATCGTGGCGAGACCACCGAGACACCACTTGGCGATGGTCGAAAAGAGAGCAGGTCGGATTTCGGTGCGGGTCAGTCGATACCCGCCATAGAGGAGGACGATTCCAGAAGCGGCGGTCAAGAGTGAGATGAGTAGGACTTCGTTGAGTGTCCGCTCCCCGACGACCGGTGTGAGTGGCCATCCGGCAGCAACGGCGACGTACAGACCACCGAGTGCGACGATGATCTTCTGCCCATCGACGCCCGAGAGCGTTCGCGATCTCGACACCATCATTCAGTGCAAAACGGTACTGATTCATGATAGTTATGATTACTCCCTTCGGTAGTTCGTCTCGTCTGCGTTCACTCCAACTGCGATGCGACCCACCGATAGTTATGATTTCGCGGTGGTTTTCGGTGGGCACTCACGATGTCGAAACCGGTCGGTGATTCGGCGTCTGACAGTGCGGACAGGTTCGGGTATTCGCTTCGAACTGTCGACCACAACTCCGGCACTCGTATCGCGTCGACACCTCCGATCCCCATCGATAGCCATCCGACCCGACGACGAGCGTTCCGTCATCCAACCACGTCTGGACGGTGGCCGCCACGCCGTCACGATACGTCGAGAACTCGGGTTCCCAGCCGACCTCGGCTTTGAACCGCTCATTCGACGTCGGAAACGAGGACGTGAGAAATCGAACCATATCGCTACCCGCGACGAATCTCGCGAGCCATCGCGGGACACGACGTGGGTCGTCGGCTTGTAGTCGTGTTGCGAACTCGCTGAAGAAGTCGGCGGTTCTCACTGGCTTGTCATCGACGACGTGCCACGTCCCGCTCGCTTCGGCTTCGACCGCATCGGCCATCGCTCGTGCGGCGTCACGCGAGTGGATGCAGGAGATGACGGTGTCACCACGTCCCAGGAATCCCCGCCCGATGATGGGGAGGTCTCCGCTAAGGAGATTCTTCGCTATCTGTTCCGTTTGCCCCGATGCAGGGCCATAGAACCATCCGAATCGGAGAATCGATGCATCGATCCCGTAGTCGTCGCTCGCACGACGAACCAGCCGTTCGACGTCGACCGCGGATTCGGTCGTCCGATCCGTGTTCGGTGTTGCGGTTTCGTCGAACTTTGATCCATCCGCATTTCGATACGCCCACACCACGCTGTGGGTGAGAAATCGGGATGCACCCACAGTCGCCGCCGCTTCGATGGCGTTCTTCCCACCATCAACTCGAACGCGGTCGTTCTGTCGCCAGTCCTCTTCCGTGGTCTTCGTTTTCGTCGGAAGGCAAGTTGCCGCATGGACGACTCCATCCGCGCCGTCAGCACCCGCGACGAGTGACTCTCGGTCGAAGACATCGCCTCGATGTGGAATCCCATCGCGCTCGCGGATGGTCTGTTCATCCTCGTCGTCACGTGCTAGTCCCACGACCGTATGATCACGATCGGTGAGTTCGTCGACCAGTTTCGAGCCCAGTACCCCTGTCGCACCGGTGACAAAGATCTTCATCGCAAACGGGAATAGGAGAGATCGTTCGATGACGATTACTCCCCATATCTGGGAATACTTATAGGGATTTAAGGAGAATACCTGCGGCTTTAGCCGCTGGATGAATCCGATATCTCGGACACAAAGCGGGAGCGTGCCGAATACGGCATCGATGCGGGTTCTCGAACTCACCCTCTCGGCAGGGCAGCGATCGATACACCCGCTGTTCCCGGTGATGGCCGAATCCGAGTTCGTCGAAACTGCGTGGATGCTCGATTGGAACGTTACACGCGGAGATACGACGATGGCACTTTTCAGGGTGCGAGGTGATTCCGATCGACTCGTACGCGCTCTCGACGCTGAACCGGTCGTCCTCGAATACGACATTACGTCCGAGGAACACGACGAGTTCTATGCCGCAATCTACACGGAGACCGTCGAGATAGAACGGCAACTCTGGCGAGCGTTCAACCAACGCCGGTCGGTGCTCGTCCCACCGCTCGAATACAGAGACGGTGTCGTCGCGTGTCGCATCGTCGGTACCGATGACGAACTTCGAGCAGCACTCGATGACGTCCCATCGGGTCTGAAACCCACCGTCACCCGACTCAGTACGTTCGATGGTCGTCCTGCGGGTGTCACTGCCGTTCTCACCGACCGACAGCGCGAAGCGGTCGAGACGGCGATCGATGTCGGTTACTACCGGATACCGCGTGAGTCATCAGCAGCGGATATCGCGAGAGAATTCGACTGTTCACCGAGTACGGCATCCGAACTCCTTCGACGGGCCGAATCGCGACTCGTCACCGAACTGTTCGGTTCCGAATGATTCGAACGCAGCGACGGTAGTTGGGAACACGATGGGACGCGCAGTACGGTTCTTGGGGCACGCAGTACGGTTCTACACCTACTCGCATGTGTGAACTACTCCGGCCTACGCGCGTTGAGGACAGTTGTTCCCCGTGGGTTCACTGGAACGTAGTTCGTCCCTTCGCGTTCACACTTGTATTCGAGCATCAGAAGAAAAGTCCGCCACGCGGCGGATGCTCGGTTGAGTGAATTTGAATCGAACTACATCATTCCAGCGACGTTCAAGTCTTCAACTGCAACGAGGTCGTACCATGACAAAGAACCTCTAAACTGATGAACGGCAACGACTACGGGACGGAACAGATTGTCACGACGGGGAAACGATGAACCACCTCGGGGTCGAGCCCAGAGGCATTCGACCTGCTCCGCCTGTAGACTCACCGTAGTTCGACGATTCCGGTTTCTTTGACGACGACGGTGAATCCGGAGTAGTCGAACTGGACGACGTTGTCGGCCCGTGCTCGTCCAGGTGAGTCGGGATAGAAGAGGGCATCCAGTGCATCTGGGTCGATCGACTCGTACAGGGGATCGAGTTCTGTTGGATCTACCGCTGTCGCTGTGGCGACCGTTCGCACGACTGCCTCACTACGCTGTTCACCCGGTCGTATCGCAGAGCAGTGTAGCGGTTTGCCTGAGCGTATCGGTGCAACCTCCGGCATCCGTGGCTGGTTGTCTGACGTCATGATTGTTCTCTTGATAGAACAACACATTACGCAACGACATTGTATAAAAAACCCCGTCAGACGTCTGTATCTGTGTCACTTCTCGAATAAAATCGTGTTTCGACGATCAGATTCGATGGTGTTCCTCGACGTCGGCTTTGATTCGGGCGAGTGCTCGTCCCATCAGATACCCGGCGAACGGGCCGATGAACAGCCAGTAACGGCGGAATCGCGTTCGGGCAGTCCTGTCGGTCGTCGCCGTCCGAGCTTCGTACGTGACGAGACTCCGGGTCGCGCCGTATTGCCGTACTGAGAAGCCGATCGCCAACTTCGCGTAGCCGGGACGATCGAACGCTCGGAAATCGTCCGCGTCGATCTCTACCCACTCGATATTCGGCTGCCAGACCGCGCCGACCGCACCCAATACGAGTTCCTCACCGGGTTGTTCGTCGAGCAGTACCCAGATTCCGCTTTCAGTGAGGTCTGTCAGCTTCGCTGAATCGGGGAGTTTCGGTTGCACGTCACCACGCCGGAGTGCCTGTATGCGCTCAGGGAGCATGCGGAGCTCTGTGAGTATGCGAACGATAGCTCCCGTCTGCATGAGATCCAGCTCTTCGATCGCAGCATACGTCTCCGCCGGAGGCGTATCTACGACGATGTGGCGACGTTGGGTGGCGTCGTACGTCGGCAACTGTTCGTCGATGAGCATGCCCTGTGTCGGTTCACTACGTACTCGTTTGGCGATCGCTGTAAGCATCGACTGGTCTACGTCACGGAACTGCAAAGGACAGTATGGTGGTTCTCATCACTGTAGAACCACGTTTTGGCGTGTGAATGAAAAAACAGAGTCCCCCTGCAGGCAGTACATCGGTAGGACAGTAGCGATCTCGGTTTTGCTTTCTGTGCGATCGGCAACTACGCTCCACGCTGGTTCTCGTGGTACGATTGCGACTCATGTATCGAACCGTAAATAATATTGATACGCTCTCTCGACGAATTCGATCGTTGGGTGACACCGATGAGCACGACTCGAAGCGTGTTAGAACACCACGTGACCGCGTTTGGCGATCAAGACCTCGAAGCGATACTGGAAGATTACGACGATGAGTCCGTCATCATCACGGATACGGAGACGTACCGTGGGCGCGACGAGATCTCGGGCCTCTTCGAGAATCTGTTCGCCGATTTTTCCCAGGCCGGGTCGACGATCCAACTACATCATCAGGCGATCGAAGACGACGTCGCACATATCGTCTGGGAAGGTGAGACACCGGATAACGAATACGAGTTCGCCACAGATACCTTCATCATCCGGGACGGCACCATCGTCACTCAGACCTTTGCCGGGAAGATCGATCCGAAGTAGTAAAACAGATACTAATATCGAAAAATTTTCACAAAGAGACCGACAATTTTTATTCGCCCGACTAGCGTATGAGTAACGGATTCGATTCATTTTTCGTTTATAAAGAGAATCGGTATTATCCACAAACCTACTATTTCGTTTACAAATTCAATATTCATTTCCAATAATATTGCCTCCAAACAGCAAATGTTGCAGTTTTATGGGTGTCGTCTCTGGACTTCTGTTCGAGGTCGTCTGCAACTAAATGACGAGAACAAGCCTATCGATCCTACTTGTCGTTTGTTTGGTGTTATCGGGGTGTGCCTCGATCGGCGGAGACACCAATCAAACGTCCAGCCAGACTACCACGACTACACAGCCAGCCGCGACGTCGACCACAGCCACAACGACGGCAGCCACCACGACGACGGCAGCAGCCACGACGACTGCAGCAGCCACGACGACTGCAGCAGCCACGACGACTGCAGCAGCCACGACGACAACGGCTACGACCAGTTCGACGGAAACCACCACTGGAACGTCGGGTTGGTCGGAACCCACACCGCCGAACACGCCATTACAGAACAAGATGGGTTCGGAGGATCGTGATCGGATCAAGAGCATATCTGTCGTGAACAAGAGCAAAGCCAGTGGAGGCGGGTATTCGGACTTCGACCTCCAGATCACAGCCGACACCCAGATGGAGAACATCGACCCATCCAGTCACGGCACCGTGGTGGGTGAGCCGTATTTCCTCGTCTACATCAACGGGTCGCTCAACAACGGGTCGCGATTCAGTTACACCAACGGGACACTCGGCGAGCGACTGAACGTCTCGCAGGAGAAGAACGGCGAGTACACCATCAACGTCCACCCTGAAGCGCTCGAGAAGGCGGACATCGAAGATGGGAAGGTTCAGATCATGGTGTTGCTGCTAGACGAAGACAGCGACTGGGACGACATCTACGCCGTCAAGACCGTCACCATCGAGTATTCGTCCGAGAAGTAACCCTCCGCGACTCACGCCCGTCCCTCCGAGGGGGTTTTACAGTTCCTTTTTCTTATAGAATGTGCCGGAGAGATAGGATGGTTGACACCGTTACTCCGATTCAGTAGCCGAGACTGCATCTACTGTGGAAAAAGGGATATTTACCATCAACGGTTATCAAGAAATAGCCAAAAACCTTTCGAAAAGTCGAATGCTGAAACTAGTCGAATGGGAGCCTCTAACAAATCGACGTCGAGTGAACCGGTACTTCGAATTTCGACGTCATCGACTGGAGATCGGTCGAACGAGATACTGAGACGGGCTACTGCCGTATCCGAGCGAACAACGGTCGTGCCGGTTGGCACGACCGGGATAGAGGTTCTCGAACCACTCGCCCTGCTCACTGAAAATGGGACGACAGCGTTTCACGCGAACTGTACGCCAGACTCGGTTCGTAACCTGGTGAAAACATTGGAATCGGGTGAACATCCGACAGAGGAGGCCGACTACGTCGTCGACCATGAGCGCGGAATCGCAACAGTTCCTCTACCCGACGACGGCCCACTCGCTGTCGGTCAACGGTCTATTCTCGAACGATGTGGATGGGTCGATCCAACGAGTATCTCTGGATACGAAACGCTCGTTGCCAATGATGGCGAGCAGAACCCGGATGAGGTGCTGGAAACGATCGTTACTCTTGGGCTTCGTGGACGAGGTCGAGGCGATGCCCAAATGGACGAACCGATCATCAAAGAATGGCAACTTGCTCGTGAGACAGATGGTGAACCTGTAGTCGTCGTGAACGCGCACGAAGCGGACGCTCGGAATTGCACGGATCAGACGCTCTTAGATGGTTCCCCGATAGAGATACTCGACGCAGCAACAGCGGTTGCGTACGTCGTCGGTGCAGAAGACATCGTCATCTATACAAACGAATCGACCGCCAATCACCAGCTTCGCGAGGCGATTGAGACGTTCGCCGAAACCGATGCTGCCTCCGATGTAAATCTTCAGGTGTTCTCTGGTCCGGATATGTACATCGCGGGGGAACCGACGATGGCTATCGAAGCCATTGAAGGCAACGACCGGTTAGAAGCCCGCCTGCGTCCCCCATCACCAGCGGCACACGGTCTCTATGGTCGGCCAACCGTCGTCCACACGCCGCGGACACTTGCCCACGTTCGACGCGCGTTGCGTGAATCTGACGCGTTTGATCCTCAAGATTCAGATCCTGGAACTCGCCTCATGACTGTCACGGGGGACGTTCAAGCATCAGCTACAATCGAAATCCCACCGGAAGGAACGCTGGCGATCGCTCGTGACGCAGTTTCGATGGATGGTGTCTTCAAGATGGCATGTGTGGGTGGTCAATTCGGCGGCATAACGCAGTCACTCGACTACTCACCACGTCCATCAACACTCTCGAAGGCACAGCTCGGAACCGAGGGGGTTGCCGAACTGTTCAACGAACAACGCTGTGTCGTTGCCACGGTCGGCACACGGTCGAAGTTTGCACAAGAGGAGAACTGTGGTCGCTGTGTACCGTGCCGAGAAGGATCGAAACAGGCGACGAACCTTCTACGCGAACTCTACGACGGTGAGTATAATGACGCGTCACTCCGCGAACTTGCACGAACGATGCGTAAAACGAGTATTTGCGAATTCGGGCGAACTGCAACACGACCTGTGACAACAGCTATGAATGAGTTCGAACCAGAATTCCGTGCACACGCTGATGGCCATTGTCCGACCGGTACTTGTGAGGAGGCGAATCCATGAGTTCCGACGAGAAATCCGGCGTCGAAGACACAGCACCAGCATCACCTCACCCTGGTGTTCCGAACGTCGGAGATCCACGACCGAGCACACCGTTGACCGAGGATTTCGCAACGGGAACAGCAAACGACCCGGATGTCGGCGGTGACGATGATGGAATGTATCATCTGACCGTCGACGGCCACGCTATCGCTGTCCCATCTGGATCGACGCTCATCGATGCCATCGAAGCCGTCGAGACGGATGGATACGTCCCCGCACTCTGTTACTACGATCGGGACACTGAGCAAAGTGAGAAGATCGGCCCCCGTTCGGAGTGTCGGACGTGCATGGTCACGACCGACGAACACGGACTCGTTCCTGCGTGCAGTTTTCCGGTTGAGGACGGCATGACGCTTCGCACTGAGACGGAAGCCGCGACCGAAGCGCGTGATGTGAATCTCGACCTCGTACTTTCAAATCACAACCTTCGGTGTACCACTTGCGGACAGAATGGTCGCTGTGAGCTACAAGACGTGTCTATCGAAAACGACGTCGAAGAACCACGATACGGTGTTTTCGAAGACCGCGACGAGTACGAACCCCTCGACGATACCTCTTCGGCGATCCAGATCGACCGGAACAAGTGTATTCTCTGTAATCGGTGCGTCGAAGCGTGCAACGACGTGCAGGTCAAGGGTGTCCTCCGCGTCGAGGGGCAGGGACAAGACACTCGGATCGGCTTTCAGGGTGACGCGGAGACGATGCACGACTCGACCTGTGTCTCCTGTGGCCACTGTGCGACGGTTTGTCCAACTGGGTCGCTCGTCGAGCAAGGCTTGACGGATGCAGCGACCATTCCGTTACCAGGATTCAATCAGGAGAACTCCATCGGGAAAGTCATCGACCGAACCCGCGCAGAAACGGCGGAAGAAGCGGAGGCACCGAACAGGAACCACCCACACGAGACGGACGACACAGCGACAACTGACACCGCTGAGAAGTCAGGTGTCGCACAGTTCATGGCAAAAGCGAAAGCACAAGCACAGGATACTGCAAAGCGGGTCACAGATAGTGCCCTGGAAGAGGCTGAACACGTCTCGGAATCGGTAGCCTCAGAGACGCTCACTATCGGCCAGATGTTCGATGTCGCAGAGGTCATCAATACGCCGCGACTGGGCCGCATTACGAAAGCGGACACGACTTGTAACTACTGTGCAGTCGGTTGCCGGTTCGAGCTGTACGGAAAAGATGGCGAGATACTCGGTGTCCGACCTGCTGACGAGGATGCGACGCCTGCCAACGACTTCTCGACGTGTGTGAAAGGGAAGTTCGGTTACGACTTCGTCGATAGCGACGATCGGCTAACGACGCCACTCATCCGCGACGGTGACGAGTTCCGCGAAGCGTCGTGGGACGAAGCACTGGATCGAATCGCCCAGGAGTTAAATGACGTTCAGGAGAAATGCGGTAACGACGCCGTCGCCGTTACGTCCTCGTCGAAAGCAACGAACGAGGAGAACTTCCTGAATCAAAAGTTCGCACGGCAAGTGCTCCAAACTCCACACGTAGATAATTGTGCTCGCTTGTGTCACTCCTCAACCGTGTCCGGTCTGAAACAGACGGTCGGGTATGGTGCCGGAACCGTTCGTATCAACGAAGATATCGGTGAGACGGATTGCTATCTCATCGCCGGTTCGAACACGACCGAGAGTCATCCGGTGTTAGCGACACGCATCAAGCAGAACGTTCGGGACGGCGCAGACCTGTTCGTCTTCGATCCGCGTGAGATTGGACTATCGGAGCACGCGACGCAGTACACACAGACGAAGCCCGGCGAAGACATCGTGTGGATAAACGGCATGATTCGCCACATCATCGCCAACGACCTCCACGACAAGGAGTTCATCCAAAAGCGGACGAAACACTTCGACAAACTCGAAGAGAAAGTCGAACCGTTCACGCCGAAAAAGGTCGAAGAACTCGCGGACGTTGCGCCAGACGAGTTGACACATGCTGCCGAAACGATCGCGAACGCTGACACCTGCATCTTCGGTTGGGCGATGGGACTCTCACAACACGCACACGGGACTCGGAACGTCCTTGCGATGTCGAACTTGGCGCTCGTCACAGGGCATATCGGCAAACCTCGTGCAGGGCTAGCACCGTTCCGGGGTCAGAACAACGTTCAAGGCGGCGGTGGTGACATGGGGCCCGCCCCTCACAATTTGCCAGGATATCAAGACCCCGAAGATGACGACGTCCTCGATAAATTCGAATCGAAGTGGGGTGTCAGACCACCTGGTGAGGTCGGGCTTCGTCTCCCTGAACAGTTTACAGCAATCCATGATGGACATCTCAAGGGAATGTTCATCATGGGCGAAAACCCAGTTCTCTCGGAGCCGGATATCAATGATGCTGAGCAAGCCCTTGACGAACTCGATTTTCTCGCGGTACAAGATATGTTCCTCACTGAAACTGCAAAACTCGCCGACGTGGTTCTCCCTGCTGCATCCGGAGCGGAAAAATATGGGACACAGACGAATACCGAGCGACGTATCCAGATGGTTCGCCCGGCCGTCGAACCACCGGGTAAAGCTCGGACAGATATGGATATTCTCGTCGATCTTGCAGGCCGATTTGGGTTCGACTGGGACTACGACGGGCCAGCAGATGTAATGGACGAGATCAACGACCTCGTTCCCATCTACGGTGGTGTCACCTACGACCGTCTCGAAACCACGCCGGAGGGCCTTCAGTGGCCCTGTGAGGACACGGACGATCCTGGTACGTCATACCTCTACGAGGACGAATTCAATTTCGACGACGGTCTGGCACGATTTGTTCCTGCCGACTTCGCTGAACCGCCAGATTTACCCGATGATGAGCATCCACTCATGCTCACCACTGGGCGAGTGCTCTATCACTGGCATACTGGAACGATGACTCGTAGAGGGCGGACGTCAATGGATCACGTGCCGGAAAGTTTCGTGACGATTCACCCGGATATGGCCGATCGGCTCGGTGTAGAAGACGACGAGTATGTTCGCGTCGAGTCGAAGCAGGGCGAAATCGTGGTGAAAGCCAACATCGAAGAAACGTCTAGTCCAGGTGTAGTGTTCATCCCGATGCACTTTATCCACGGCGCTGTGAACGAACTCACACACCATGACCTCGACCCAACCTCCTACATTCCGGCATATAAAGTGACGAGCGTTCGAATCGAGTCGATCGAATCCTGAAATGGAATTGAGTTCAGTTTTCAATCTCCCGGCCACGTGAGTAAGGATTACTATTTGTGCCATCGACCACCAGTGAAATGGTGGAATTCACACTACGAAAAGACCGAAGGACTTCCCAGAGCGCGCATCTCTTCTCTCATTTACATTCATATTAAGGTTATAATTTGTCATTACTTATTGGTTTACAGTTGCGATATGCAGTATGACCAGTTCCTCGGCGAACGCGGAGTCGAAACCGATGAGCGAGAGCGTCGCACGACCACGAGAAAGCTCGACGTTCTCCTACGCCTTCCGTTGGCCCCTCGTCGACGATGAACCACCGAGCACCAGTATCGTCACGGCGCTCGCAACCGTGGCAGCGTTGCCGCCAGAGCAACTGGAACTTCGAATCTTCGATCACACCGAGCCAGATGCACTCGATGCGTTGCTCACGGATTCGACGGCGGAATCTGCCGGGCTTCAGGTCGAATTTTCGATCGAAGGGTACACGGTTCGAATCGGTGGTGATGGGACACTGACCATCACGGAAGACGCCGAATAGGACGCGAGTTGTCCATCTCTGTGAACACTTGACGTAGTCGGTCTACCAGACGACATGGCGAGGGGTCGCCCGCTATTTTATCAGATGTCGGGGTGGAGTACCGGTATGAATAGTCACGAGATTATCGATGGGTTCGAAGGATGGATTCGGTCACGACAGGACCAAGCACCCGTCGATTCCACGATGGAGGATCTCGAACGGTTCACGAATATCGAGCCACGAGAACCCCATCCGAACGTCGAACCCACAAGTCTTTCTTTCGGACTACCAGAACGGTCGCGTTCCGTGTTTGGCTTCCTCCCTCCGAGCCGTGTTCCTCGAATCGAGCGTTCGTTCGAGTTTCCGTCACCGGTTCAGTCCTCACGGATAGCGAACGACATCGTAACCGGTGTCAGATGGCACGGCGAGGAACGTGAGTCCGCATCTGCCGCAGCAATCATGCTTCATGGAGCGTTCGCACCTGACTTCACCGCCGAACGCTTCCTTTCGGTTCCATTACTCCGCCGGGATATCCATCTCTTCGCCCCCGCGACGCCGTATCACATGGAGCGAGCACCCCCGGAATCCAAATACTCCGGGCAGTATCTTCTTTCGGGTGATGTCCCGCGTTTCATCGAGGGAATGATCCAGGCAGTGGCAGATATCCGAACGCTCGTGGCCACGCTTCGAGAGGAGGGATACGACCCCATCTATCTCTTCGGCATCAGCTTGGGTGGGAATATCGCCGCCCAGACGGTCACGATGACGAACGTGGATGGTGCAGTCCTTGCGATTCCAGCAGTCGACTTGTTCGAAACGATAGAGCGAGCACCGATAGCGAAGGGTATCCGACGGGAAGCGATACGCGCCGGATTCGAAGAATCGGATATTCGAGCGGCGATACGACCGATCACACCACGATTGCTCGGGCCACCCGTTCCGGATTCGTCCGATATCCACGTGATCTACGGGCAGTGGGATCGACAGGCCCCTGCAGATGCGATCGAGGAACTGCTCGCGGAGTGGTCGGGCGTCTCTTCGACTCGGTATCCAGCAGGACATCGCACGATGGGGCTTCGTATCTTCGGTCTCCGCCATCAGTTGGCGGGATGGCTCGATGCGAAGATGGCGATGGATTCGGGCAAAGAACAGGCAACCGAGTAATCGCGGATACGACTTCGAAGGTTACTCGACGACCTGCACGTCAAACTTCGCACGCCAGCGGTAGCGTCGACCGCCCCAGACGAAGGTACGCCGTGCGAGTCCGTAGCCGAGGAGCGGAACCTGAACCAGTAGTGCCGGGTACGCGAGCAGTACTGTCCACCGATAAACACCGAACGCTGCATAGAGTCCGGTCATGAAGAGTGTCGATACGACCAATGAGGGAAGGGGAAAGAGGAGGCAGAGGATAGCGATCACGGAGGCGACGACACTCATGACTGCGATATCACGTGGTTCGTGTCGCCAGACAATCTGCGTGAATCGGACGTGTCGCTCGACCGTCTCACGGATGGTACCGCCAACCTCGACCGTCCGCGTTCGTTTGAGAGGCGTCACGTCGAGATACTCGGAAAGGAGGCCGTCGTCGCTCACCGTGCGGTGAAGGTTTCGGAGAAACGCATCGAAATCGAGGTCGTCGCGTTCGAACATCACTGCGCCACCCCACGCCTTCTCGCTCGTATAGGCACCGAGCGTACCGCCCAACGCATAGACCGGCTCTAACAGAATCGAAAGCGGGTCGCGTCCGACGAAGAACGGAAGCTCCGAAACGGGACCATGCTGGTCGTAGTCGGCGTGCAGTCCAGTGAGCCAATCGGATGGATGGTAGAAATCGTCGTCCGTCCAGATGAGACGGTCGTGCCGAGCTGCTTCCATCCCAGTGACGATAGCGTTCGCCTTCCCCGAGCACCCTCGTGGCTCGCCTGCAACGACGATCTGAACCCCGTCAGGGAGCGCTTCGACGTGCTCTGTGACCGGGTCGGTGTCATCGTCACAGACGATGAGGAGTTCGTCTTCGGGAGCAAGCTGGTCGGCGATCTCATCACAGGCAACCGTCCACTCGACAGTGGGGAGAATGACGCTCGTTGGAGGATCGGGAGCCATATTCGTCTCGTTCGAATACCCCCAATGTAAACACCTCGAAAGGTGAGTAGCTGATGATTACTACCGAATTCCAGCTTTTCAGGCAGGCTATAACAAATGGACTGCTGTTCGTGTGTCGATACCCGAGTAACATCGATGGCTCCTCCTCGTGAAAAACAGACCCGCCGACAGGTAATCGGACGTACCGGCGCCGTCCTTGCAGGGACGCTGCTCGCTGGCTGCTCCAGTTCACCGAATGAAGACAACGAGAAAGGAACGACGACCACCGACAAGAAGACGGTCGACTCTGGACAGCAATCGCTGCGAAAGCTGGGCCAGATACGACCCGCAGCGCAGTCCTCACCCACTGGCGGCTACTCGGAAGTGGCAGTCCGAGCCGATGGCCGCTATGCCGTCGTCGGAACCAAGTGGGGCATCGACGGCACCTATCTCGTCGATATCAGTGACCCCGATACTCTGAAGCAGGTTCACTATCTGGACAGTTCGAACGACGCACCGAACCTGGACGTCAAGTTCGACCATCGGAACGGGCTGTACTATCGAGCGATAGAAGAGACATGGCCGGGTAACTTCGAAATCATCGACTACGGCTACGCGACCGGGACGCCGACTTCTCCGACTGTTATGAGTACAGTCGCCGAGGGGAAGTCGCATAACGTGACACCGCACCCGAGGAAGCCCGTCCTCTATACGGTAAATTACGGCCTGAAGAAGAATGGCTTCGACGTGTACGACACCAGCGACCCGACGGCCCCCCGTAAACTGAGCGAGCACGGCCCACAGGGGGCGGGTCACGATATCTCCGTTGATCCCGAACGAGAGTTGCTCTGTTGTGCCTATCAGTCAGGGGAGTTCATTGGCTTCATAATCTACGACATCAGCGAGCCACGCGATCCAATCGAAATCGGGCGCTTCGACTACTCAGAGCAAAAATCCTACTCACAAGCAAGAGTCGGCGAAGAAGCGTTCGGGAGTGCACATCATGGCCACTTCGACCCGCGGCGCGAGTTGCTCGTCATCGGTGACGAACGTCCGCAAGGAATCCCAGGCGGAAAGCACGTCTTCGACATCGGATGGGAGGATGGTTCACTGTCGAACCCCATTCCGGTCGGGTTCACCGTCTCGCCGAATGCACAGCGAATGGACAAAGGCGACTACGCAGACCGCTTCGATTGGACTGGTCATCACTTCAATATCGTTCCGCAAGGGAAGACCACACTCATCGTCAGCGCCGACTGGCACGATGGCGTCGTGGTGTACGACATCACCGACCCGACAGAGCCGCAGCCGACAGATCGATACCAGACCGATGACGGTGCGGATACGATGACACCGAACGACAAAGTTGCGCGACTGGGCTCGCCGCCGATGGCGTGGAAGACGGCACACACTTCAACAGGTGAGCGCGAATTCGTCGTTGCAAGTGATACGTTCACGGGACTCTACACGTTCGAACTGACCAAGCGATCGAGATAGCCAGTTCTAGTGAGGCCGATTTCGATCACTCAACTACTGACGTGTGTCGGATGATACGATCGAAATCGTCATCGAGTTAGAGTCACCACATTTGTTTCACATCCAGGCAGTGTATAACAATGGGCGATGCTCCCCTCGACGAAGACGGAGCGTCACACCGAACGGCCGCCTGGAACCGACCTGTGACGCTCCAACCAGGACGCGTTGTGCGTCCTCGTGTGTGTCCGTCATACTCACCGTCAGCAGGCCGGGAGAGCCCGCGCCGCTGGCGGTGAACACTCCTGTATTTTCAGCAAGGAATGGCGTGCCATCGCCGCCCTGTCTGACTTTCCGCTCATTCGGAACGACCCAATGGTCGAAACGAAATTTCACGATGTTTCCGTCTTCGCAGACGAATTCGTCGTGACCTACTCGGTTCGCACGTCTGCTGTGATCGCGAGGACGTCCGTGTCGGTGATGGGAGTCTTTCGCTCAGCGCGTTCTTGAATCCGCGTGACGACGGACGCGAGATCGTCATCGTCGAGTTCGATATCGTGGTCATCGAGTACCGCTCGAACCCCTGCTCGACCCGAATGCTTGCCGAGTACGAGCCGTCGCTCCCGACCGACCTTCTCCGGCGGATACGGTTCGTACATCGCCTCGTCTTTGAGCGTTCCGTCCGTGTGGATCCCGCTCTCGTGGGCGAATGCATTGGTTCCGACGACGGCCTTATTGGGCGAGAGCGGGATTCCGGTCGCCCTCTCCACGGTCTGTGCGAGTGAGTAGAGTTCGGTCATATCGACGGTCTCGATATCGTAGGCGTGGTCGAGTGCGATCGCTACCTCCTCCAATGCGACGTTTCCAGCGCGTTCACCGACACCGTTGACCGTCGCGTGAACCAAGTCCGCACCGGCGGCGATGCCTGCGAGCACGTTCGTGAGGGCCAGTCCGATATCGTCGTGCGTGTGCGTGCTCGTCGGCCCGAGGGCCGTGAGACGGCTGACGATCTCCTTCGTTCGGGTCGGATCTGCGTGGCCGACCGTATCACAGTAGCAGATGCGGTCGGCACCAGCGTCCAGTGCAGTACCGAGCAGTCGTTCGAGAAAGTCAGCGTCTGCGCGGCTTCCGTCTTCGCCGAGGACTTCGACCCACAACCCGTGAGCGTTCGCGTACTCGACGAGTCCGACCGTCGTTTCGACGATGTCGTCCCGTGTCGCCCCGACTTTTCGTTCGATATGCCTGTCGCTCGCGGGAACGACGAGGTTGATGCCATCGACGTTACAGTCGAGTGCTCGATCGATATCCGCCTGGATACCACGTGTGAAACTCGTGATACGAGCGTCGAGACCGAGATCCGTCACTCGGCGAATCGCATCGCGCTCACCTGCACTCGTGCATGCGCTTCCTGCTTCAATCACCGAGACGTCCGCTGCGTCGAGCGCGGTCGCCACGGCTGCTTTCTCGTCGGGTGAAAGCGACACACCTGGTGCTTGCTCGCCATCTCGGAGTGTCGTATCGAGAAGCTGTACGTCTGCAGTCTCAAACGCTGTGGTTGTATTCGGGGAACCCCCGAATAAATCGGTCACCGGTCATGCGTTACCACCGGGTAGTGGTCGATGGGAGCACATCAACGGACGTGGTCTGACAGACACCTCTGTCTACTTGAGTGGAAGAGAAGTTGTGAATATTTTCATATCATCCGGGCAATTTCCATTTATCGAGTTGTTCGGTGTCTTGAACTCGAATCGAGGCAATATGTCTACTCGACCGGCAAAATCAGTTTTATCGAAGGAGCGTGAATATAGCTCTGGGAAAGGGGGAAGTGCACTGTCGGTGCTGTCGACACCGACCGCAAAAGGCTGGCGCCACCCTTTTCCTGTCATGCTTTCCGGGATGATGAGTGGATATAGCACAGCCGTAAGAATCGAACCGATTCTTCCATAGCGAGAACTCACTGAGAAACTCGCCTGCTGATTCGTTCGCCGATGCGCTCGCCGGGTCGCCGAAGTGTGCCGCTTTCGACTTCGTAGACGTAGCCGTGAACGGTGACCGAATCTGGAATGAGCGGGTGGGCTTTCAGATACTCGATCTGCGCCTGGCATGCCTCGTCGATGTCGTCTGTCATCCGAACCCAGTCGGCGATCGACGCATCGCCGAGATCCAACTCGGGAAGCGCGGGATCGATATCGACATCGTCGAGGCTCTGACCGGCGGCGGTTTCGAGCCCTTCGACCACTGCATCATCGGGCGCGCTCATCATCCCGCAGTCGGTGTGATTGACGACGATGATCTCCGTCGTATCGAAGAAGTTCGTGCTCAACGCAGCACTTCGAATCACGTCGGCGGTCACTTTTCCGCCAGCGTTCCGAAAGATGTGAGCATCGCCGAGGTCGAGCCCGAGTGCGGACTCGACCGGAATGCGTTCGTCCATGCAGGCGACGACCATCAGTTGCTTGTCCGTCGGAATCTCTTTGCGTCGCCGCCGCGCCCAGTCATCGCGTTCATCGATTCGAGCTTCGACCCACTCGTAGACCTGTCCTTCTTCGGCTTCCGTCTCCTGAGGAGCTTCTGCCATATGGTATGCTATGACATGGCGGAGCTTCGCTGTTGACGTAACGGCAAGTCGTGCCTGCGTCTCTGACATCGGTACCATCCGACGGGAAGACCGATCAGACGCCCCACGTTCGCAGAGTCAGATTTCATAGTCGGCTGTCGGGTAGTTGGTGATTCAGTCGTCGTTCTGTCTTTGCCCCCGCGTCTCCCGGAGATCTCGGAAGAAGACGAATGATGGCAAGATGACGAGAGATCCGAAGATGACGAGGAACGGAATCAGGTCATCACGGAGATCGTGTCCGAGTGCATCGCCGATACCCCCGAGAGCGATGTCGATGACCAGTCCCCCGAGGAACACGGCAAGCATAAGCCCCCAGATGACCGCGACCGTGAGTCCGAAGATCGCGACCAGACGGAGTCGTCGGTGGGCCTCAGCGAACACCAAGATACCGGCAACTACCAGTGCTATCCCGATAGCCCAGAAGCTACCGAGTACAACAGAATACAGTGATGCCCCGAGAGCTCCTTCGGCGACGCTAAGTAACGTGATGATGAGGGCGACTGCCGATACGAACAGTCCGAGCAGGACGTGTGCGAGGATATCGAACGTGCGGAATCTGAAGGCTGTCCCGAGGATAGCCAACCCGACAGGTGTGACCAGTGCCGCCACGAGCGTATAGATCGCGACGAGCCAGAGTGAACTGCCCGCGAGCCAGGTTGCGGCGAAGACACCGATAATGACCACCGCGGAGATGGTGAGCGCCCAGGAACGTGGGATCTCGATACGCTGCTGGAATGCGTCGAGTCGTCGACGTTCGACTTTTCGGGTCATCGGTCACCCCGCTCCGTCGATTGGTCACCCTCTAACTGGAATCTATTCCTGTTATCGAGAAGGGTAGGGACGGCCACCAACAGGTTCGTCGGGACGATCGAACCCATGTCCACATCATCCATTGGAAATTTAGTCATCACTACTACCATTAGTTGGGAAAGAGCGTAATTTGCGCCTCCAATTCTTTGATACTGGGAATAATACGCAGAACGACGCCCGAAGATGGAATCGATTCGGTTGCGTACCGACGTGATATCATCGACGACCTACCGAAACGTGATGATTCTCGTCGCCCGAGAGTGGAAGGTGTCACTGGTGGCTTAGTAGCGACAACTCAGGGGTTCTCCGTATCGGTGCTTCCTTCAATTTTTATCATGGAAATCGGGGTTGCTGTGACCGTAGTCGGAAAGTATAGACGAAAGATACGCAGCTGTAGTGAACAGCAGCTCCACGAGAATAAGTATCTGAAGAATGGTGTATTTCGATAGAGCAATCGAGACAGCTCTCCGTGGTGGAAGCAGTCATTTTCGAGCGTTGGGAGAGGATTTATTGGCCTGATGCCCCTACCGAGTGATGTGGATTCCCCGTTCGAGATCCTCGGGATCGATTCGGATGCAGACGACACGGAGATCGTGCAAGCCTATCGACAACGAGTCAAGGAGGCCCATCCCGACCACGACGGCTCGATGAGCGAGTTTCAGGTCGTGCGCTTGGCGTACGAACAGATACAGGCGGGCTACGATGGCGAGCAATGGGAAACCGAGCCTGAAAGCGTCGGGGAGCAGTCGCAACCAGAGACATCGCAGGTCGAATATCTCAACTACGAGGTTCTCGACGACTTCCAGTGGGATCTCGACGACGACGACCTGTTCGAGAAAGCATCTGCCGAGGGACTTGACCCGGCCGATTACGGTCAGATATCGGTTCAGCCCCACGAATGCCTGCTCGAAGCCGTAGAAGAGCAAGGATTCACCTGGCCGTACTCCTGTCGCGGTGGAGCGTGCGCGAACTGTGCTGTCGCGGTGATGGAAGGCAAGCTGTCGATGCCCGTCGACCACATCCTCCCACCGGAGATGATGGATCGAAACATCCGGCTCTCGTGTAACGGTATTCCGACGACGGACGAACTGAAGATCGTCTACAACGTCAAACACCTGCCGGACCTCGACGAACTCAGGCTCCCACCTCATCCGTCCGACAAAGCTCGTTCGAACGGTAGCGGGTGAACTGACCGGCACGAACTCAGGACGAGCGGATTTCGACCGTATTTTTCGACGCATCGCTCAGCGTGAATCAGCCCTCAGCTATACCTGGAGTGAAGTACCACGGGGGCAAGCCCCGAGGCACTCTTGCTGTAATACTATAGAGTAGTTCCAGAGATGGCTAGAGGTGAATTCCAGCGATATCCGGTGAAGGAGACTCAGATATCCGAGGCGGGAGAACTCAGTCGAGGTCACGTGGGCGTTCGTGTGAACCGGTTTCGGCGACGGCGGAGTCCTCCATCTGCCGTCCTGTCTCGTGCAGGTGACACGCCACAGACCGCCCCTCGACGTTCCGCTGTTCTGGATTCTTCGTCTCACAGACCGTCGAAAACGTGTCGGCGAGCAGGGCCGCGGCGGCGGTGAACTGTTCGTCGACGACGAGTTTGAGGATGTTCGAGAGAACGCGCTCTGCATCCGCGTCGTCGAGTTCCGACGGGAGGCCGTACTCGCGACGAATCTCCGTTCGAAGGGCGGATGTGTCGACCGACTCGGCACCATCCTCAGGCTCCATATCGGACGTGAGTCGCTCTCGGATGGATTCGAGACCGAACTCCTCGTCACGGAGTGCGATACGGAGCGAAACGATACCCTGCCACATCGGGCGTGGAAGCGACCGATCGACCGGTTGGATGACCTTCGGACAGCGAGTGTGAAAGCGACATCCCGGTGGCGGTGAGGCTGGATCCGGCACGTCGCCGGAAAGTGGGGCTGGCTTTCTTCGGTCGTGCGGGTCAGGTCGTGGAATCGCGTCGAGAAGGGCCCGTGTGTACGGATGTTTCGGGTCGTCGAACAGGTGATTCGTTCGACCGCGTTCGACGAGTTCACCGAGGTACATGACCATGACGCGGTCACAGAGCTGCTGGACGACGCTCATGTCGTGACTGATGAGCAGGATAGAGAGATCGAACGCATCCTGCAACCGACCGATGAGCGCGAGGATCTCCGCCTGTACGGAGACGTCGAGTGCGCTTACCGGTTCGTCGAGGACGAGGATATCGGGATTCAACGAGAGCACTCGTGCCAATGCTGCACGTTGTCGTTCCCCGCCGGACAGTTCGTGTGGGTAGCGAGTCCGGTCTGAGGCCGATAGGCCGACGAGTTCGAGCAGCGTCTCGACGCGCTTCGTTCGGCGTTCCGCGTCGGTGAGACCGTGTGTGACCATCGGTTCGGCGACGGACTCGCCGATGGTCATCCGTGGGTCGAAACTGGACGTGGGGTCTTGGAACACCATCTGCACCTGTCGGCGATACCGTTTGCGCTCGTCTCGCTGAAGCGTCGTCACGTCTCGACCCCGGAATCGTATCTGGCCGTCCGTCGGCGATTCGAGCGATAGTATCATGCGAGCGACCGTCGATTTGCCACAACCGGACTCGCCGACGAGACCCAGCGTCTCACCTCGTCGCAGATCGAACGAGATTCCGTGGACTGCACGAACACGACCTGTCTCTCGTCGCAACAATCCCTCCGTTATCGGATACTGTTTCTCGACCTCCCGAACGGAGAGGACGGACTCTCTCCTTTTATCAGTATCGTGACTCATCGGTTCTCCCCCACGAAATCGGTCGCTGTATCTGGGTCGAGGCGAGTGGCATCGTGGTCGTCGCCGTAGTAGACGCACGATGCTCGATGGTCGTCGTCCGTGACTGCCCGAATGGGAGGTTGTGCATCCCTCCGACAGTCGGTCGTCGCGTGCGGACAGCGTGGGTGGAATCGGCACCCCGATGGCGGATCGGTGGGGTCGGGAAGCGACCCGCCGATGGGTTCCGGGTCGCGTCCCCGCCGGGGAACGCTTTCGAGCAGTGCGCGGGTGTAGGGATGGGCCGGTCGGTCGAAGATGTCGAAGACGTCCCCTCGTTCCATGACTTTCCCGGCGTAGAGGACGACGACGCGGTCGGCGATCTGGGCGACGACGCCGAGGTCGTGGGTAACGAACAGGACGGCCATCTCGCGTTCCTCTTGGAGTGTTTGCAGCAGTTCGAGGATGCTGGCTTGCGTGGTGACGTCGAGTGCCGTCGTCGGTTCGTCAGCCACGAGGAGATCCGGGTCACAGGAGAGCGCCATCGCGATGACGACGCGCTGTTTCATCCCACCGGAGAACTCGTGTGGATAGTCGTCGAATCGTTCGACAGGGTCTGGAATCCCGACCCTGTCGAGGAGTTCTATCGCACGCTTTCTCGCACGAGTCCGTGACACGTCGCGGTGAAGTCCGATCGCTTCGACGATCTGGTCACCGATCGTATAGACGGGGTCGAGTGCCCCCTGTGGATTCTGGAAGACGTAGGCGATGCGATCACCGCGGATCGAATCGAGTGTTCGACGCCCCACCGAAAGCAGGTCGTGCCCGTCGAATCGAACTTTGCCCTCCAATCGCGTGGACGGAGGCGGAAGCAAGCGTGTGAGCGACTCACAGGCGACGGTCTTCCCCGACCCGCTCTCGCCGACGAGACAGACGGTTTCACCACGGTCGATGTCGAACGAGACGCCGTCCAGTGCCCGAACGAGACCGCGCTCGGTATCGAAAGTCACGCGGAGGTCGTCCACGGAAAGAAGGGGTGCCATCTACACGTCCCCCCGTGGATCGAGCACGTCGCGGAGCGTATCGCCGACGATGCTCATCGCGATGACGGTCACTGCGAGGACGACGACGGGAATGGTCCATATCCACCAGAGGTTGGTCGGCACGGTGTAGCCGGGAGAGAATCCACTGGCGATCGTATCGCCAAACGACTGCGACCACCGACCGATGTCACCGAGACCGATGTACGTGAGTGCAGTTTCGAGGAGGACGAGTTGTGGAATCTTCTGTGCTGCACCGATGATGACCGTGTTCGAGACGTTCGGTAAGACGTGTCGCCGAAGGATCGTCAGTCGACTCACTCCGGCACTGTTCGCCACCTCGATGTACTGTTCCTGTCGACGCTGGAGAACTTCGCTTCGAACGAGCCGGGCGGTGCTTCCCCAGTTCAACAGGCCGAAGACGACGACGAAGAGAAAGAGACTCGACCCGAAGACGAAGACGGCGATGATGTAGACGAAGAACGCGGGGACTGCCTGCTGGAAATCGACGTAGCGCATAAGGACTTCGTCGACGAGCCCACCGACGTATCCCGAAAGGAGACCGACCGTCGTCGCGAGCGGGATCATGAGCACGGTCGTGATAACGGCTACCTGAAAACTCACGTGGAGGCCGGAGAGAACGAGCTCGACCATGTCCTGACCCACGGTACTCGTACCCAATAGGTGCTGTAACGTTCCGTGACAGTACCCATCGATGACTGGGCCGACACAGGTACTCGTGACCAATCCCTGCCGAACGGAGAAGAACAGCGGTGGCTGACGGAAGTGGCCGATGTTCGTCTCAGGGTGGCCGAATACCATGGGGCTGAAGATAGCGAGCACTGAAACGACCGCGAGATAGCCCAGAGAGATCGTCGCAAGTGTGTTCGACCGGAATCGTCGCCAGTACTGGCGAACCTGTTCTCGGTTCCGGACGAGCGGTGGGAACCCGAAACAGATGACCGCGAGAAGGCTCACCCGATACAACCAGGTGAGGAGCGTCGGCTCCCACGAGATGAAGACGCCGACGGAGTGGTCGTTCGTGTACCGGTAAAGGATGGCCAGCGTGACGAGTCCGGCAACGAACACGAGAATCCTTCTCGGGATCGTCCGGTCACTGCTATCGAGTACGTCCCAATCGATCGGATCCAGAGGGGGGTCTGCTGGAGGCGTATCGGTACCCATCCGACCAGTCACCTCGACTTGCAAACGGGAGGGCGTACTGCTGCGAGGAGGTGTATTCGGGGCGCGAACATCATCTACACCCTTGTTTTACACTACCATATTAAAAATTGTTGGATGAGAAAAATTCTAGCTCCGAAAATAATAAATGAGTGACGGATGATGATAGAACGACTGAGGAATGAGTCGCCGCACTTACGTCACGAAACGGATCGTGTTCACCATCTTCGCCCTCTATCTCGTGATGTCGGTTACGTTCGGGTTCATCATGTTGACTGCCAACCCGATGGTCGCTCGTGTAGCCCACGGGGCCGCACAGCAGGCCAGAAACGAACGAGCGAACGAGACCGAACGAAAGCAGATGGTACAGGAAGTCATCGACGAGTACAAGGAAGAACACAATCTGGACGAGCCACTGTTACAGAGCTACACCCGCTGGCTTATCGACATCACGACGTTCGACTGGGGGACATCGTACTCACATCGCGCGCCAGTGATGGCTGTTCTCAGTCGAACGATACCGACGACACTTGCCTACGTTATTCCGGCGATGATGTTCGCGCTTCTCGGAGGGATCGGACTCGGCGTCTACTCGGCGTTGAATCCGGGAACTGCGATGGAGCGATTGGTGACTGGCGGTTCCTACCTCGGGTTCAGTATCCCGAACTACTGGCTCGCCACGGTCGCCACGTTCCTGGGCGCGAGAACGCTCGTCGTCCCTTTCATCTCTAACGGAACGATAATGAGCGTCGTTCTCCCTGCGGCCATCTTGGGCACGTCCCTGCTCGCCGGACAACTGCGGTACGCTCGGGCCGAATCGCACGAGTACGTCTACAGCGAGTTCGTCAAACTCCTGCGGGCGAAAGGAGCGTCTAACTTGCGAGTCGCTCGACATATCCTGCGAAATGCCGCGATCCCACTGCTTTCGCTGTTCTTCGCGGATCTCATCGGTGTGTTGATCGTGAACGTATTCGTCCTCGAACACGTGCTCCGCATCCCCGGCATCGGACGTGCAGGACTGTTTGCGATGGAACAACGCGACCTGCCGCTCATCATCGGCATCGCACTGACCATCGCCTTCGCAGGTATCGTCGGGAACCTGGTACAGGATCTCGCGTATTCGAGCCTCGACCCCCGCGTCGATGCCGAGTGACCGTCACGAACTACCCTGGCAAGACGATGTTCAGCCCCGCGACGACGAGCCCAGCGAGCGCCATCCGAACACCGGCTACGTACCAGCGTTGATCTGATATCGACCCCATGTAGGCACCGAAGACGAAGAGCAACGCGACGCCGATCCCCACCGCCAGCACGGTCGCCAGAAAAAGCGTCAGTGACGTTCCCACGAGGAGGTATGGGCTCACCGGGAGGAGTATCCCGATGAGTGGGCCGAATCCGCTGAGTGTAGCGTTGATGATGCGAGCCCCTTCCTGTTCTCGGTGCATCCGCGTATCGTCCAACTCCGTCAGCATGGCCCGTTCTATCTGCCGTCGTTCAGCACGTTTCTCGGCACGTTCGATCTCCCAAACGCTCCACACACCCGACGTACCGAGGCCGATCGCAGCCCCGACACCGATCTTGAAGACGGTGATTCCATCCGGCACGCCCGACAGAAACGACCCGATTGCGATACCGACGCTCGTCAACGTGCCGTCGAAACCGTTCGAGATGAAGTATCGGCGTGAGATGGAGCGAACATCGTCTTTCTTCAACAGTCGTCGGAGTCGACTCAGCCGCACGATTCAATCCTGTGGTGTCTTGCGCTCTTCGACGATGTACTCCCCGTAGGCGACCTTGTCGATCGAGTGAACCGTTCCACCGAGTTCTTCGATCACGTCGCTAACATCGTCGTAAGCGATGCCATCTCCCTCTATCGTGAGTTTGACGTTCTCGACTTTCTTGTCGGTCTCCAGAAGGGTAGCATCGACGCCTTCCACACCATCACTCTCCCCGACGAGCCGTGCGAATTCGAGAATCGTCGGCTCGTGCGGTTTCAGTAAGTCGAGGACGATCCGTCGTAGTGAAGCCATCTACCGATGAGACGAGGGGTGGACAATTGGATTTTGGGGTGGGAACGGTCGGCTTCGATACCGACTCTGGTTCGGGCATCTGCCGACGTGGCTGTAGTCTGGCAAGGTGGACGATTTCATCGTGCTGGTTCGGACGATGGAACTGGGACGAACTGATTTATGTGAGGTGACCGAACCGTGGCCTGCATGTACGAGAACGTTCTCGTGCCGACCGATGGGAGCGAGGGCTCTGACCGAGCCATCGAGTTGGCCATCGACCTTGCGAAGACGTACGACGCCGCATTGCACACGCTCTACGTCATCGACGCAAACACGCTCTCGTCGGGAGACGAGTTCGGGTCCGTGATTTCGTCACTCGAAGAATCCGCACAGAACGCGATAGACGAGGTGGTCGAGATGGCCGAAGAAGGGGGTGTCAGGACGACCGAGGCGTACTTCGCTCGCGGTATCCCGCACAAAGCGATCCTCGACTACGCCGACGATCACGATATCGAGATCATCGTCATGGGGACACACGGTCGGACGGGACTCGACCGCTATCTCCTCGGCAGCGTCACCGAGAAGGTCGTCCGCACGGCCGACGTCCCTGTTCTGACGGCTCGAATGTCCGATTCCGACGAGTGAATGGAGACCGGCGGCGTTCACGTCCCTGCTCTAGATTCGTCGATCTCGACGTATCGAACCTCTACTGAGATATCGTATCCGGTCGTCTCCCGAATTCGGGTACGAAGCCGTTCGGCGAGGGCCGGATACGTCCGGTCGGATGGCGTCCCGACGGTAACGACGACACTGCTCGGTCGATGCGCCGGGAAATTCGACGGACGAATCTCCTGCGGGAGCAAGAGCGAGGTTCCCTCGTAGAAGAAGTTGATCTCGATGCGTTCGTTGCCTTCGTACCGTGGCTGGTCGAGTATCTGGTCGGTATTATTTCGAACAGTTCGCTCGAACCGTGCATCCTGAACCGACGAGAGGGTGATGCCACCAAGAAAGACCGACAACAGTGCAATCAGGACGAGAAGCACGACGACACGCTTGGTGGTCGCACTCCGCGAGCGTTCGAGTTTGAGCCAGTTTTTCGGACGATAGCCGATGTACCGGAGCGTCACGAGTGCCGAGAGATTGATCGCAAGCACGTTGACGAGGACGAGCACGCCTGCGCTTATCGCAGCGAACGGTTCTCCCCACGCGATGCTGATACCTGCCGCCGCAGCAGGTGGGATGAGGGCGGCGGCGATCATCACGCCGACCAGTGCGGCAGAGACTCCCGAGGAGAGACTGAGGATGCCGGCTGCACCAGCTCCGAGTGCGATGATGAGTGAGAGGAAATCCGGCGAGATACGACCGCTTATCTCCGCGATTTGGGTGATGTTCGTTCCCGGTGGAAACAACGGTATCGACCGAACAAGTAGTGCGAACGCAGCGGCACTCAGAATCGAGAGGACGACGCCTACCGTCTGCAGCCAGATGCCACGTCGGAACATCGCAGGGTCGTCGAGGATGGTACCGACGCTGGCGGACAACGCCGGTCCGACGAGTGGGGCGATGACCATCGCTCCGACGACGACTGCGGCGGAATCGAGGAGCAGTCCCGCCGTGGCGACGATAGCACTGACCACCGTCAATACGAGGAACGTCTGGATGCCAGGCGAGAGTTCACGCGCCCGGATGAGGATCTCCTCTCGGGCGATACGAACCTGCCAACTCGTCTCTTTGGCGTACCGTTTCATCAATTGCTGGAACCGCCGAGAAAGGTCGACCTCGACGTCGCTGATGACGACGTGTGCATCCCGACTCAGTCCGGCGTCACGAAGGTCGTCGATGACCGGTTCGACGGCATTTCGGGGGAGTGGAAACGTGACGATCGCAGCATAATCGTCCGTCCCCCGCCGGGCGCTCGTTTCATCGGTCAGGTAGTAATCGATCGACTCGTCTTCGAGCGTGTTGACCACTGCTTTCTGTTCCCCGACCGGGATGGCGATCTCGACTAACCGCATAACGCGGGGACGGGAGCGACGATATTAGAAGTCGTGGTGGCACGCACATCCTCACTCTAATCGATACACCAGTGCTTCGTATGGTCGGAGTTCGATCCCGTCGATATCGTCGATCGAATCGGTGGCGGAGTCGCTGTAGTTGCCGATGAGTCGCTCGCTTCGGTCGTATGTTACGTCATCGGGAAGTCGAAACGTCGGTTCTCGTTCGAAGAAGTTCAAGACGACCAGTAGTCGAGTCGATGCATCGGTCGGCGTCCGAAGATACGCATAGATCTCCGGGTGGTCGTCGAGGAGCTGTACGTAGCGGCCGTACACCAGAACCGGGTGGGAATGGCGGAGTTCGACGAGGCGGCGGTAGTAGTGCAGAACCGAGTCTTCGTCACGTCGTTCTCGTTCGACGTTGACCTCTGGATAGTTCTCGTTGATCTTGAGCCACGGCTCACCATCCGTGAATCCCGCGTTCTCGTCGGCAGACCACTGCATCGGCGTGCGAGCGTTGTCTCTGCTCCAGAAGTCGACCGCATCCCGAATCTTGTCGAAGGTCGAGATATCGCCAGTCTGTAACGCGAGCATGACTCGCTGGATGGTCGCCTCGTCCCGGTACTCGTCCAGGGTGTGGAATGTCGGATTCGTCATCCCGATTTCGTCGCCCTGGTAGACGAACGGCGTTCCTCGAAGGGTGAACAGGTAGGTTGCAAGCATCTTTGCCGATTCGATTCGATACGTGCCGTCGTCGCCGAATCGAGAGACCATCCGTGGTTGGTCGTGATTGCTGAGGAAGATGCTGTTCCACGCCTGTTCGCCCAGGTCACACTGCCACGTCGTCGTCGCGTCACGGAGTTCGTCGAGATCCCACTCGTCGAAATCCCACGGCCCCTGGTCACCCTTGTCGATGTGAAGATGCTGAAACGTGAACACCATATCGAGTCCGTCCTCGTAGAACCGTCGTGCCTCCTCGATGGTGATGTTGGACGTCTCTCCGACGGTCACGATGTCGTAGTTGCTGAGCACCTGCTCGTACATCTCCTGGATGTACTCGTGCACTCGTGGGCCGTTGATGAAGTGTTCACGCCCTCTCTGGTTCGACTCGGGGTCGCCGTCCGGGAGAGCCGACGGTTTGGAGATGAGGTTGATGACGTCGAACCTGAATCCGTCACAATCCTTTTTGAGCCACCAGCGTATCATCTCGAAGAGGTCTTCCCTGACGGCTGGATTTCGCCAGTCGAGGTCGGGCTGCTTCTGGTCGAACAGATGGAGATACCACGCACCACGCCGGTCGTCGTAACTCCACGCTGGCCCGCCGAAGAAAGATTCCCAGTTGTTCGGCGGCCTGTCAGGGTCTCCGTCGACCCACCAGTAGTACTCTCGATACTTTCCTTCCTCTCGCCGTGACTTGTGAAACCACTCGTGTTCATCGGACGTGTGGTTGGTGACCATGTCCATGATCAGGCGGATGTCCCGTTCGTGGAGTTCGTCGCGCAGCGTCTCCCAGTCCTCCATCGTCCCGTAATCGTCGTGGATCGAACGATAATCACGAACGTCATAGCCGCCATCGACGAGTGGTGAATCGTACACGGGATTCAGCCAGACTACGTCGACACCGAGATCGTCGAGGTAATCGACCTTCTCACAGATGCCGGGCAAATCGCCGATGCCATCGGTGTCCGAATTGTAGAAGCTTCGCGGATATATCTGGTAAACGACATCTTCCTTCCACCACGCCCTCTCATCTCCCATGGGGCAGTATACGACATGGTGCTACTTCTTGATTAGTACGATGGCGCTTGCTCGCTTGTAGTATCGATCGATGGCGTCGACCAGCCGGATGTTTCGACGTATCGAGTAGTGAGCGGTCACTTGACGACCAAGACTGGTACTGGTGCTCTTCGAGTAACTGTTTCAGCAACACTTCCGAGTACGAGACGACTGGCCCCTGACCGTCCATGACTCCCGAGAACGATACGGTCAATCTGCTGTTCCTCGGCGTATTCGACGATGACGTGTCTGGGTTCGCCGAATTCGATCTCGGTCTTCAGTGTGCTCCTGGATTCATCGGCGACTTCTCGCGCCACGTCGAACAGTTCTGAGGCCTGTTCTCGAGCGGATTCGTACCACTCCTTCCAGTATTCTATCGAGACAGATCCTGGTGGGGCACCGTCCTGGAATCTCGGGCGCATCACCTCGACGATGTTGAATCCGGATCCGACCGGATCCATGACGTACAACACCGTGACCTCGGCATCCGGATAATCCGAGAGTGCGACCTCCAGCGCCTTCAACGACAGTGGGGAGCCATCGATCGGAACGAGGACTCGTTTGCCCATACGTGTGGTACGAC
Source organism: Haladaptatus rarus (assembly GCF_054177585.1). NCBI lineage: Archaea > Methanobacteriati > Methanobacteriota > Halobacteria > Halobacteriales > Haladaptataceae > Haladaptatus > Haladaptatus rarus. The sequence continues at coordinate 111,202 of NZ_JBPEHG010000006.1, forward strand.
GTCTACCTCGATAAGCGATAGCGAGAATGGGCTCTACAATCCAGTCCAAACGAGGTTCATTCTAAATTGCGCTCAGCGAACACCGTGACGATGAGGAACACGATCGAACCGAGTCCGATCCATCCCCAGCCAGTCATCGAAAGGGAGCTGACGTCAAAGAGGGAGTTCAGTGGCGTGTAGAGCACGACCAGTTGGAGACCGAACGACACCGCGACGGCGGCGACCAACCAGCGATTCGAGAGTAAGGGTTGGTCGAACCGCGATCGAATGACCTGGATCACCAACATCTCCACCGTGACGATGAACGTGAATAGGAGGGTCTGTGCCGTGATGATATCCTGGATGGCTTGCAGTCCATAGAAGAAGATGACCAGTCCGATGACCGTCATCGTTAGTCCGATAGTGAGGATGGAACCGATCATCGGTCGGTCGATGACTGCTTCATCGTTAGAGCGTGGCGGTCGGTCGAGGATGTTCGGAGCCTTCGGGTCGGTTCCGAGTGCGAGCGCCGGAAGACCATCGGTCACGACGTTGACCCACAGTAGCATCACGGGGGTTAAGATGAGGGCTTCAGATCTGGACGCGAACAGTTGCGGGAAGAAGAAACTCCCGACGAAGACGCCGAGAAAGACGGTGAGCACTTCGCCCGCGTTCGCGGACAACAGCAAGTTCACGAACTTTCGGATGTTGTCGAAGATCGCACGTCCCTCTGCGATCGCGTCGCGGATGGTGACGAAATTGTCGTCGAGTAGTACCATATCCGAGGCCTGCTGGGCGACGTCGGTGCCGCGGATTCCCATCGAGATTCCGACGTCGGCGTTCCGGAGTGCAGGGGCATCGTTGACCCCATCACCAGTCATCGCGACGTTGTGCCCGTTCTCTTGCAGTGCCTTCAGGATTCGAACCTTATGCTGGGGTGAAACGCGAGCGAAGATCTCGATGTCCTTCACGACGTCGCGTAGTTCGCCATCTGAGAGTGTTTCGATGTCTGCTCCTTCGAGCGCCCTTTCCGCATCGAAGCCGATGTCCTCGCCGATAGCTTTGGCCGTCTCGATGTTGTCTCCGGTCGCCATGATGACCTGGATTCCAGCGTCTCGGCAGTCTTCGATCGCCTCCAGAACCTCGTCACGCGGAGGGTCGATCATCCCCTGAAGACCGAGAAATATCATGTTCTGTTCGATCTCCTCGGGGTCGGCTTCTGGGTCTGCAACTGGCCGGGCGGCGAAACCGAGCACTCGAAGTGCGTCCGAGGCGAACTGCCGATTCCGTTCGAGAACCTCCTCACGCTTCGACTCCGTGAGTTCTCGAATCGCACCATCCTCCAGGATACGGTCACACCGGTCGAGCACCACTTCCGGTGCTCCTTTCATGTACGCAGTACTTTCTGTCTCCGCCTCAGCGGCAGCAGCTTCCGACAGCACCGATGACGTTTCGCGGGCGATGACCGTCATCCGCTTGCGCTCAGACGTGAACGGTATCTCGCGGAGACGGTCGTGGTCGGGATCGATTTTTTGTTTCGCTGCCGAGACGAGAAGGGCAACTTCGGTTGGGTCACCGTAGTACTCCTCGTCCGCGGATTCCGGTGCCCGTTCGGCGTCGTTGCAGTACGCTCCACAAGTGAGAAGCGGTTCGAGCTTCTCGGAGTCAATGGTTTCGCCCTCGTGTTCGAATTTGCCGTCCGTCGAAAGACCCGTACCAGTTACCTCGTAGGAGGCTCCGGCGAAATACACCTGCTTGACGGTCATCTGACTCTCGGTGAGCGTCCCCGTCTTGTCGCTCACGATGACGTCGACCGATCCGAGACTCTCGACCACTGGAAGCCGACGAACGAGCGCATTCCGGTCGAGGATATTGCGTGACCCCAGCGCAAGCGTCAGCGTCACGACTGCCGGGAGCCCCTCGGGTACCGCTGCAACAGCCAACGTGATACCGGTCAACAGGATCGAGAGCCATCCCGCTGCGGTGAAGACGAACTGGGTTGCTGCGATGACGAAGATCAATCCAACGACGCCGACGCCGATCCGTTTCCCGAGAGCGTCGATCTCCTTCTGAAAGGGAGTTTCCCGCGTTTCTGCCGCCTGAATCTCGGTTGCGATATCCCCTACTTCGGTCTCCATCCCGGTCTCCACGACGACGGCCCGCCCTCGGCCTTTGATCGCCGTCGTGTTCATGAATATCATATTGTCTCGCTCGGCCAGGGGCGTCTCCGAATCGACGGTTCCCGTCTCCTTCGTGACGGTGGCACTTTCGCCAGTGAGTGCCGCCTCGTCGGTTTCCATGGACGTCGCTTCCACGAGTCGAGCATCAGCAGGGACGACGTCGCCCTGCTCAATGACCACGACATCGCCCGGTACGACATCCGCGGCGTCGACGATCATCTTCTCTCCATCTCGGAGCACGGTCGCGTCCGGCGTGGAGAGTTCCCGGAGGGATTGAATCGACATCTCGGCGCGATAGTCCTGGACGAATCCGAAGATACCGTTGGCCAGCAATATCAACAGGATCAGGGTCGCTTCCTCGTATCTAGGTTCGGTTCCCGGAAGCAGTCCGACGCCGAGCGAAAGAAGCGCCGCGAAGATTAGCAGATAGATCAGGAAATCTTGAAACTGTGCGAGGAGGATCTCGTACGGCGAGATCTCTTCTTCTTGTCGGATCTCGTTGGGGCCGTACTCGTCTCGCCGGTCGGTCGCTTCGTCGGTGGTCAAACCGCGCTCGTTCGAATCCAACCGCTCGAAGACGGCTTCGATCGGTTCGGAATACCATTCGGTAGACTGCTCTTTCTGGGAATCGACAGAGATCATCGGTAGGTGGTAGGTACGGCCTCCGACCGTAGGTCGTTCGTAGGATAAGCGCCATACTCAGTTTTACGACTCGGAAAGCGGACGGTCATCTGGCGGAGCGACCAGGAGGGGCCTCGGTAAGTCAAAGCATGCTAAACAGAGTTGGTTTGACTAACCAAATAATAGAATAGATAGTAACAAAGCTTTTAATTAGATAAGCCTAAACTCCACTCATGGAGACCCCAGAAGTCGTAGAACCTCCGAAGACGATCTTCGAAAGTCAGGATGGCGTCGTGCGAGTTGCGTCATCCACAGTTACGACTGCAACAGGGGTCGAACATCCACCCGCGACGGCGATTCAGCGGGGTGTGTCGAATGCCATCGATAGATTATTCACGAGCAACGGCGCTCTCGGAAGAACTGGAGCATAGATTAGTCGCGTCACTCGAATCGGACATCACGACCACACGTCGGTCGGTTCTCGGCGGAATCGGTCTGGCTGGCAGTGCGGCGCTAGCGGGGATGAGTCGTAGCGACGGCGAATCCCACGAAACAGGCGGCCACGGCGGCGATTCTCACGGAAACTTCGGGGCTGTCGGCGAGTACCGTGATCTGGATTTCGACCCACACGAGTACCTGTCCCAGTTCAATACTGGGCGCGGCGAGCAGGAGAACGTCCCACAGCAAACGTACGAGGAGAACGGACGAACGGTTCGTGAGTTCACGTTCACGGCGGTCGATTCGACGGTCACCATCGCTCCCGGAATCGAGTTCTCGGCGTGGTCGTACAACGGGCAGGTTCCTGGACCGACGATTCGAGCCGTCGAGGGAGATCTCATCCGCATACAGTTCGAGAACTTCGGACGGCACGCCCACACCATCCACCCGCACCTGCGAAATCTCGACCCGCGGATGGATGGCATCCCGACGAACGGGCCGGGTGTCCTCGACACGGGCGAATCGTTCACGTACGAATGGATAGCCCAACCGGCAGGCTGTCACTTCTATCACTGCCATTCACTCCCGCTGAAAGAACACATCCATCGGGGACTGTACGGTGCGGTCATCATCGACCCCGACCCTGAGCGCGTCGCAAAGAAACCACAGGAGTACTGCGAGTTCCACCGGTCACAGATCACCGACGAACTTCGTGCGGAGCTCGTCGCAGAGGCAAAGAGCCGGAACCACGAGTATCCCGAGAACGACGCTGTCAACGAGATGGTGATGGTGATGAACGGCTTCGACACCAATTTCGACGGCGACAACGAGGTGTACGCCGTCAACACGCGTGCGTTCGCGTACGGAGTTGGGCAGACTGACGGCAACGGGAACTGGAAAGCTGGCGAGACGAAACACCCGATCCAGTTGGACAAGACGAAGCGCCATCGAGTGTTTCTCGTCAACGTCATCGAGTTCGACCCGATCAACTCGTTCCACACCCACTCGCAGTTCTTCGACTACTACGACCATGGTACGATGCTCACACCGACGCTAAGGACGGTCGATACGGTCATGCAGTGTCAGGCACAGCGCGGAATCATCGAACTGGATTACTCGACCCACGACCCCGGACTGTACATGTTCCACGCGCATCAGTCCGAATTCGCAGAACTTGGCTGGATGAGCTTCTTCGAGGTGGTTTGAATGAGCAACCCGAACACCGACGGCGGTACGACCGTGAACCGATCCAAGCGCCCATTCGGTCTTCCCAGGTGGGTCGCTGCCCTCCTCCCCATCCTCCTGCTGGGTCTCATCGCAGGGGGCTTCTTCGCGGCGACACCGTTCGCGTCACTCGACGCGGGGGGTGAACCACTTCCCGACGTAACGGTGACGCACACGACCTTGCCGAACGACGAGACGGTCGTCGTCCACGTCACGAACAACGGTCCGAACGACGTCACCATCTCACAGATTCTCGTCGACGAGGCTTACTGGAACTTCGACGTCGAGGGGGCGGGCGGCGACAACAGCCTCGTGCCCCGCGAGAGCGCACGGGTCGTCATCCCCTACCACTGGAATCCAGGATGGGATCTCGAAGTCGCGCTGCTGCTCTCGGATGGCAGCACGGTTCACCATACGATCGTCGCACCGAACGAATCCCCCGGTCTGACGGGTGAGCTGCTGGTGACGATGGCCGTAATCGGCGTATTCGTCGGCGTCATTCCCGTCGCACTCGGGATGCTGTGGTTCCCGTTCATGCAGTCGATGAGCAACCGATGGCTCCACGCGATACTCGCGTTCTCGGCAGGTATCCTCGCCTTCCTCGCCATCGATGCGGGATTCGAGGCGTTCGAATTCAGCGAGCAGGTGCCGGGCGCGTACGAAGGCACTGCACTCGTTGCACTCGGTATCATCGGGTCGATTCTTGCAGTTCAGTCCGTCAGCGCGTGGCGAAAAGGTCGAGCGGAGGCCGGTGACGCTCGCGCACAGAGCGGTCTATGGGTCGCGTATCTCGTCGCACTCGGTATCGGCCTGCACAACCTCGCCGAGGGGTTGGCTATCGGTAGTTCGTTCGCGCTCGGTCGGGTATCGCTCGGGGCGTTCCTCGTCATCGGGTTCATGCTCCACAACGTGACCGAAGGCCCGGCTGTCGTCGCACCAGTCGCACGCGGCGAGCGACCGAGCATCATGCATTTCCTCGGTCTTGGACTGCTCGCGGGCGCACCAGTCATCCTCGGTGGGTGGCTCGGAAGCCTCGCCTTCTCGCCAACACTCGGCGCGTTCTTCCTCGCTATCGGTGTTGGTGCGATCATCCAGGTCATCTGGGAGTTGCGAGGGATGATCAGCCGCAACGGACGGGTATCGTCGGCGTTGAACCTCGTCACGTTCCTGGTCGGGCTGGTCGTGATGTACGTCACCGACCTCTTCGTCGTGATCTAGCCTTCCAGACCGGGTTTTATCGCTAGGATACGGATACTACGGTCGATTTTCGTGTTCTTCGGCCCATTCGAGGAGGGGTTCCAGATGGGGACACAGTTGTTCACCAGTAGACGTGAGGTCGTACTCTACGCGAGGCGGTATCTCCGCATACTGTTCCCGCGACAGGTAGCCTGCTTCGACGAGTTCGTCGAGACGCGTCGACAACGTCGAACTACTCACGTCACCGAACGTCTTCTCGACCTCCCCGTACCTTGCTGGTCCGATAGCACCGACGACACAGATCAACTGCATCGCATACCGGCGACTGAGAAGATCCATCACGCCCCCGAGGGGGCAGTAGCACGTAGGGGAGTCATCCTTCGAATCGCCCGTCTCATCCGGGGTTTCTATATCGTTTGCCATAGCTTTCGTTCACCGCACCTACTCCAGTACTTCGGACTTGACAGCTTAATAGCTTTGGTATTCAAAGTAAAGGCGTCGTATGACAAAACACCTCGACGAAACGCTCGACGAACAGCCCAACGAACGAGGCGAAAATACGCGGAGCAACGACCCGGCCGACGGCGACTTTCCGGAGATCGCCTGTACCCTCACGTCAGCGCAGATGGAGCAGCGAAAGGAGTGGGTCGAAGAGAATCTCTTGCCTCATCTGAACGCCATCGAGAAACACGACGATGGGTTATCGATAGTGTTCGACCGAAATCCGGAAGCGTATGCAGCGGTCGCTGAGGTGGCCTGGAAGGAATCCCAGTGCTGTGCGTGGGCCACGTTCGACGTGGAACTCCCACCCGGAGACGGGCCCATCAGGTGGAATGCTCGCTCTTCACGGGCGGAGGGCGCTGCATTTTTCGCTGAAGGCCTCCGTGAGACCCTTCAGGAGTTCGATGGGGTACCGACATTCGACTGAATCAAATCCAGCATCCGAATCGGGGTCATCGACGAGCTACGATCGGAGGGAGAACGAGGTCAGCGGGCGGTAGCGCGTCACGGTACGTCATCGTCGATACTGCTCACTTCCCGACGACGCCTTCGTCGATGTCACCGAACGCGATGACCTCGCCGCCGTGCTCGTCGGCGAACGACTTGGCGTCGCTCTGTTTCGAGAATGGGATGAAGTCCGGCCCCATCGCACCCTCGACCTTGCTGTCGACGACGTACTGGAGTTCCTTGGCGCGAGCGAACGATTCTGGTTCGGTGTGTGAGGAGATGGTCGTCGTCCCGCCTTGCGTCGAAACGTCGTAGTCGACCGAGGAGTAGTCGGTGACGTAGCCAGCGACGAGATTCCATCCCTGCTGTTCGTGCTCGAACTTGAAGGGGAAGAAACACTGCTTCAGCGAATCGAAGCGCGCAGGGTTGTCGTGGCCTTTGGGGCTGTTGCTCTCGTAGAATATCTGACCGTTAGGACCGGGATGCTTCTTGATCATCATCCCGCAAGCGTCGCAGTCGAGCCCACCACCGACTGCGACTGGTTCGGGAACGTCGCCGTTCCCCTGGAGGACGTTACCGATACACCCCGCGAGCGACGTCGCGATTCCGAGGGCGCCGACCCGGAGGACGTTGCGTCGTCGCTCGTCGGCTCTATTTTCGTGTGCGTGAGATGCGCAGTGGTGGCGTTCGCTGCCGTGCTCCCGAGAACACATGATACCTGTTCTCGGTCGTGGTTCATCGTAGTCCCTGGTCTGATTCTCGGAAACTAAAAATCGAGGGGAGAGGTAAATGTGTGCCGCACCTACCGTTCCAGAAGCACCCCATCCCGATAGCTACGAATGAACCCGAAACCCGTCCTCGCCGTCGTATTTTCATTCCTGCTGTTGAGTAGCACTGCATTCGTAGTGGACGTGGGCGCAGACCGATCCGACCCAGTACCCTTCGACGATACTATCAGTATGGGGATGACAGCCGCCACGACGGTCGAGGCCCGCGCCCAGGGGATCGTGATTCCGCGAGCAGAGGTGTTCTACTCCCAGTATCGCTACGTCGTCGGCTATCACGGCGTCACCTCACTCGTGGACGAACTCGGTCGTGAGGGCCACGGACGGCAATTCGGGCTTCCGCTCACAGTGTACGTGAGCGACTACGACGCCGCCCAACTGGAGGTCGGCAACGATGGTTTCCTCCGGTTGGCGAATCCCACCTCGTCGTACGTAGACTGGGTCGCAGCCGATGAAGCCTACTTCGTCGTCGGTAGTCGAGCGCGAACCCCGGCAGGCGAGGCAGTCGTCCCCTTCTCCTCACGATCCGCCGCCGAGCAGTTCGCCGACGAATACGGCGGTGAGGTTCGGCGCTGGGACGCGGTTCGAGCGATGACGTTCGGGACGGGAACCGCGACCCGCGAGGCGTTCCAACGGAAGGTTCGCCAGCACCACTCGTGGGCCGACGAGCGAGTCACCGACGCTAACCGCTTGCTCGACCGCCCGGTCTCGGTTGTGGTCGGCAAAGACGCCGAGACGATAGCCGGTGCAGTCGAGGCTGCGCCTGCGAACACCACAGTTCTCGTTCCGCCGGGAACCTACGAAGCGAACCTGACCATCGACAAGCCGATAACGCTCCGGGGTGCCGGAAATTCGACCCACCTCCAGGGCGACGGAAACGGGAGCGTCGTAACCGTGACCGCCCCGAACGCGGCGGTCGCAGACCTCCGTGTCTCCGGTGTGGGTGACACCTTCTCGCCGGAGAACGTCCCCACGAACCGGAGCGAAGAGTGGGACTACCGAGTTCAGCTCGGTTATGGCTACGGCGACGCAGGCGTCACGCTCGACTCGGCAAACGGTTCGCTGGTTCGGAACGTCTCGGTGGAGACGCCAGCGAACGGCGTGGTGGTTCGATGGAGCCAGAACACGGTGGTCGACGACGTGACCGTCAACGGGAGCGAGGAGTGGCAGGACGGCTTCATGGGCGTCATGGTGATGCGCTCGCGGCTGGTCGTCGAGGACTCGACGTTCATCGGTGGGCGGGATGGCGTCTACACCCATCTCGCGGACGGAATCGTCGTCCGGGACAATCGGATGGTCGGCGAAGACGGAATGCGATTCGGCGTCCACGAGATGTACACCTCGAATGCGCTCGTGGCGAACAACACGGTCACGGGAACCGGTATCGGCGTGGTCGTGATGACTCGACCCACCGGAAACCTCCTCGTCGGCAACGACATCCGGGGCAGCTACTCCGGAATCAAGGTCGGCGGTCGAGCCTCTTACATCGCCGAGAACGTGGTCGTGAACAATCACTACGGCCTCGAATCACCATCGAAGACCTCCATCTACGAGCGCAACGTCGTCGCCCACAACGACGTGGGGTTCCGGGCGTCGTCACTCATCCCGACCAATCGGGTCGTCTCCAATGACTTCGTGGCAAATGACCACTCCGCCTCGGCGTACCTCGGGCCCCTCAGGGTCTGGACCGCCGACGGTCGCGGGAACTACTGGGATGACGCACCGGACGTTGACGCCGACGCCGACGGCGTACTGGAGCGAGCCTACCAGCCGACCGGCCCGGTCGATAGCCGGGTGAACGACGTGACCGGCGCGCGAACCCTGGCCGACTCGCCCGCGCTGGCAGCGATTCGTGCGCTTCAGGGAACCGTCCCCGGTCTCAGACCCACGGGGATCGTGGACGAGGCACCACTGGCCGAGCCTGTCCGTCCAGCCGTCGTGGCGAACGTGACTGCGAATGGAACAGGAGGTGAGCGATGAACGACCGACCCAAATCCGACATCGACGAGGAGAACGAAGTGATCGACCGAACCGACTCCGAACGCGAACGGGAGGCCGAAGAGCGAGAGAAAGATTTCGAAGAAACTCGATCCGAGGTTCTGACCGTCGAGAACCTCGGCCACTCGTTTGGCGAGGTGGACGTGTTCTCGGAGCTGTCGTTTTCGGTCGAAGCCGGAACCGTCACGGCGCTGGTCGGCCCGAACGGCTCGGGGAAGACGACGCTCCTGCGGGGGATTCTGGGTCTCATGCGACCGGACAAAGGCAGGGTCACGCTGGCCAACTCGTCCGACGACGGGCGACGGGTGGGCTACCTGCCCCAGAACCCCGCCTTCCGACCGGCGTTCACCGTGTCGGAAACTCTGCAATTCTACGCCGACCTGCTGAACCGCGAGGTGGACGTGTCGGCGGTCCTCGAGCGGGTCGGCCTGTCGCAGGCGACCGACCGACGGGTGGACGCCCTTTCGGGTGGGATGACACGCCTGCTCGGTGTCGGACAGGCGATACTGGGTGACCCGCCGTTGGTCGTCCTCGACGAACCGACGGGTGATCTCGACCCCCGGATGACCGAGTATATTTTCAAACTCGTAGGCGACCTCGCCGACGCTGGGATGGCGGTTCTGCTGGCGACTCACAACCTCACCGGAGCCGAGGAAGCCGACACAGTCCTTCTGCTCGACCACGGTGATGTGGTCGCTGAGGGGTCGCCCGCCGACTTCGTCAACCGGGCTGATACGGACACCTTCCGCGAGGCGTTCCTCGCGCTCACTGGCGGTACGAGCGTCGAGGACGGTGTAAGCGGAGAGGGCAGTGCGGGTTGTGAGAGTGGCGCGGCAAGTGCGACTACCGCACATCAAAACGGCGAGCAGGGTACGCCGACCGTCAGCGTCCGGACGGGAGATGATGAACGATGAACCGCCAGTCGCTAGACCGGCTGTTCGCGGTCGCTGGCCGGGAGTTGACCACAGTCGTCCGAACACGGGCGTTCCTTCTGCTCGCGTTCGCGTTCGCCCTCGTCGTCGCGGCGCTGGCGTGGACCACCGGCACGGTCGGCTACGTTCCGCTGGTGCTCGACCTGCTCACGCCGGTCGAGGTGCTGGTGCCTGCGCTCGCGCTGGCGTTCGGTTACCGGACGGTGCTCGCCGACGAGGAGCGCGGCGAACTCGATGTGATCCGGACGTATCCAGTCTCGCGGGAGACGTTCGTCGTCGGGGCGTACCTCGGACGGGCGGCGGCGTTGCTGGTCGCTGTCGTCACGCCACTGCTCGCAGTCGCCGTGCTCGTGCCCCTGTTCGGCGGAGTCGGGACTACGGTCATCGCCTCCCACGCTGCGTCGGACTCGCCGGTCCTCTATCTGCGGTTCGTCGTCCTTACGGCCGCGTTCGTGCTGGTAATGACGGCCGCGGCGATAGCCGTTTCCACGACCACGGAATCGACCTGGGCGGCCCTCGCATTCGGCGTGGCGCTCGGCGTGGCGTTCGTAGTCGGCTTCGATGCAGCAATCGTCGCCGGGCTTGCCGGAGGCGTTGTCTCCGAGGGCGGGCTCAGTCTACTCCTCGGCCTAAGCCCGAACAGCGCCTTCCGCGGCCTCGTGCTAGAGACCGTTGTCGGCGGCGTCGATTCGGGCGCACCGGCTGCCTCACTCGTCGCAAGCCTTCTCGGGCTGGTACTCTGGCTCGGTGGCTCACTCGCGGTCGCGGTAGTGACGGTCTGGTCGGGACGGCGGTGAAGTGGACGGTGTCGCAGACTGTATCGTCTTCTCCTGTGATGTATCTGGTGCGAAAACGGTTCGATGTGACCTCCTCGACCATAGTGAAGCGTCTCACACTCGGGCGTCTCCACCGTGTCGTGAAGTCGGTCGATATGATCGAGGGTCACGAGTTCGGGTTGCGGCTTTCGACCGGAGAGGCGACCTTCATTTTCTATCCCCGCCGTGAGCCCGGATCCGAGTATTGTCGCCCCAAGCGTTCCAAGGAACGTTCGTCGTGAGTACCGTGTGATATCGTACAAAGCCATCACTGACACATCGCCATCTACACACAATCAATGATTAGTGAGGAATTACGTCAATATCTTGACTTAGAGATCACACCAGTTGAATTCGAAGGAAAACTCCTCTGGAGCGATGAGCTGTCACTGGGGAAATAATAATTACGGACCATTTTTGGCCACTGCAGCATTTGCGACGACATTTCCTGCTTGCATCAGTAAAACCGTCATCGTGAACAGGACGCCGATCATTCGGCGGTTCTCTGCGAGCCAGTCTGTGAGTTGTTGTCGTGCCATATGCATTCGGCCGTATTTTCCAGAATTTGAAGTAATTAACTAAATAGTGAGTGACTATGTAACCTTGTAGAAAGTCTGATAGTGGGTCAGAAAAAGGTCAGGAAGGACAGAAGAGAGCGTCAAATCAAAAAGGGAAAACGCTCAATCCTCTCGATTAAGAGCCTCTATCACCGGAAAAGGAATATATTCGAGTTATACTTCGAAAAGTATCTATTCGAGGGTGATGGCACCTGTCGTCGTGCCTTGAATCGCCCGGTACCCGTTAGGGCCGACCCACCACGGCTCTACCCGACCCGTTCCAGATAGTTCATCCACTGGAACCCTGACTGACGACCCGTTTTCGATCGGGAATCCCCACGCACCGCCATCAGGGCTGGCGAGAACGTATTCGCTGCTGTAGTCCCGATTGACCGTCACTGTAACCGAATACCCGCCGGTCCCCTTCAGCGTCAATTCGTCGGCCGGACGCCCGAACACGACTTCGTCAGTACTGGTATCGAGCTCCATGCTGAAATAGCCGATTTGGTAGTAGTCACGCCAGAAATCCCAGCGTTCCCAGTTCCTGAGCTTTCCGTCCGGTTCACACCATTCCAGAATCACGCGCTGATCGATGTCTATCCCTTCGACGACCGTTTCTTGCCCGGCGGTCGTCGGGAAATCGGCGTCGCCGCCAGCAACGTTCCATGCCGTCACGAAATCTGGTGCACGTCCTTCTTCATCGGTCGTTTGCGGGATGGTCGTGGTGTAGAGTGCTACCCAGCCGGTATTTTCCGGTGTGATGGCTGTGCCACCCGTATTCGAGATCGTGAGTGCGCGTGTGCTCGCATCGTGTGTGTAGTCGAGACGTGTATCTGGGTACATCGTGTTGTAGGGTGTCGACTGGCGAGCAGGCAACGCCGCTGGTGCACCGGCTGCTGATTGCGCGCTGTTTCGTCCGACGATTGGAAGTTGTGAGCCCGAACACCCTGCTAGTGAGCCAGCAGCTGCAGCACTAGACAGCGCAAGAAATGAGCGACGATTCATACACGTGATAGTTCAAATCTGAGTAATAAACCCTTCGTACGACCGATACCGAGAGAAGACCTTGTGGAGCTGAGTCGTGCTACTCCCTGGTGTGGCCGGATGTCACCGTTACGTCGAACGCCGCCGGGTCGGCGTCAGCGACCGCAGGAAGTTGTCGGAGCCGGGGACGCACGAGGAAGTACAGACCCGTGAATCCGAAGCCGAACGCGGCAAGCCCCATCGTCGTCGTTCCCAGTACCTCGGCGACGATGCCGCCGACCAGCGAGCCGAATGGCAGTGTGGCCCCCGAGGCAGTCCCCTTGATCGACGAGACGCGACCGAGGAGGTCGTCCGGAAACACCGTCTGATTCAGTGTCGACGTGAGCACACCGTTGATGCCTGCAGGTACCCACGCGATCCCGAACAAGATGACAGTGAACGCCGTCGACGACGAGTACACTGCGGCGAGCCAGCAGCACGCGGCCAGCGAAAAACCGACGACTCCCAGCCATCCATACGCAACACGTTCGAGATAGGGTGCGACGAGCGACCCGACGAGTCGGCCAATGCCGAGCGCACCGAGCAACAGGCCGTAGACGGCGGGGCCGCCGAGCGAGTCACCGAACGCCGGGAGAATGGCGAGGGTCACACCGATCGCCAAGTTGGACACCGCCGTCATGAACACCAGTTCGACGAAGACGGTCCCACGGAGTACGTCGATCCCTGCCCGTAGATCGCTGATGTACGAGCCAAACACTGACTCGGCAGACCCCTCCGGTTCTCTGTCCGTGGCGTCGGAGGTCGGTACGGCGATACCGGCGAACAGCAGGCCAGCGACGGCGAATGTGGCCGAGTCGAACAGGAACAGCGTCGTTGCGCCAAAGACGGCGATGAACGCGCCGCCCAGCGCGTCGAACACCATGTCCAGTCCGAGCGTGACGGTCGCAAGTGCGGAATTAGCCCGCGACAGTCGGGTGTCTGCCACGATGCGGGGGACGAGCGTCGTCTGCATCGGTGCCATCAACAGCGTCGCCAGCGTCAGCAGTGGGACTACCGCGAGCAAGACGCCGACGTTCAGCCGTCCTATCGCTGCGGCGAGTGGGAGCGCGAGGACGACGATACCTTGCAGAACTTGTGAGCCTACGAGGACGGGCTTGAGAGGAAGGCGGTCGACGATCGGCCCGGCGAGTATCTGTAAGAGCCACGGGAGCAACAGCAGCGCGTTCGCGATTCCGGTGAGGACGGTCGAACCGCTAAGTTCGAAGACGAGCCACAGGACGGCGACGGTGTAGAGGCTGTCCCCAGCGTTCGTCACGAATTGCCCGGTGAAGAAGCGCCGGAAATCGCGGTTCCGCCACAGCAATGGCTCTTCCCCGGCGGCGTCGGCTGTGGTCATCGACGACCACCCCCTGTGGTCGTCGATCGTGGTTCGAGCGGTCGTTTCGACCGCGAGCGATACAGCCGCTGTTCGAGAGGGATTGGGTGGTCGGTCTGCTGTTCGAAGGACGATGCGTGGTCGGGTGAGTTCTGGCTATGTGCCAGCGACTCATCTGATATCGACATTTGCGTGTGTGTTCGATCGGAGAATTGCGGCTACAGGACGTAGCAAAACGAACCCGAGTGCTGCGGCTATCGGGCCCGTCTCGCAGCGGGGGGCGCGAGCGGATCGAACACCGGACGACACGCAAACCGGCAGGTCATAGAACGCTTCATGCAAAGTGTGGATGACACCGTATATAGTTCTGATGGTACCGTGACACAACAATGCAGACCACTAGCTAATACCGGCCTGAGACGATCGATTATGGGGATCAATATGCTGTTCTTTTCGGACACGTCGAATCTCAGGATTATCGTGTGGTATACTGATGGGTCTCCGTCGAAGGGAATTCCCGCCGATGAATACGATGCCTCGGGACCATGCCCCGGTAGAGCGGTCGCTCGTCATCGGTCTGGTGCCTTTTCTTCGTCGATTTGCCTCCTGTGGTTGTCGAATCCTAGACAGCACTGACGGGGGTCACGGTAGGTCGGGTACTTCACCCCGCGAGGGGGTGTCGAGTGGTTGGTCGGTGTCGAGCGAACACTGGGTAGATGGCAGGCGGATAGACTGATTGGCACAACAACTCTTCTGTATCACTTCCGAGATCAATATTTAGCCGCTCTTTCTAGCGCCACGCACGACCAATTCGGCTCTATTGAAACCCCCAAGCGGTGATAGGTTTCAGTTACCGTGCTGAATAGAAGGCGCATTTCGGTCACTGGCCATCCGTCATCTACCGGGGAACCGGGAGTGATAGACACAAAGGAACGATGTACCGCTCAAACGAGCGTGTCGCGCAACGTGACCAACACGATGAGGCTCCACAGAAATACGCCGAATCCATAGAACAGGAGGATGAGACGGAGTGAGGTATCTGTATACGTGTGAGGCCACAGACCCGTGTCTTCAACCCCCATTAAGGCCTCTTCCGCGTTTTCGGCTCCGCTGGCATTCATCGGCCCCGTGGTTCCTCCGCCGAGAACAACGAGCAGAAGTCCGCCCCCTGCTAAAATGAGCATGAAGATTCCCGCATGTGTGGCGAGATATGTTGTTCCAACCGTGAGAAGACCGAGGAGACATGTATAGAGCAGAAACGGTTTCCAGAGAGGCTTAAGGTTCATGTGTGATCACCGTAGCAAGCCGTTGTATCACCAATAGTATATCCTTTGTGCCAGAGTGGTACACTCGCACGCTCATCCCCTTGGTATATTCACTACATCAAGTGTGAGATGAAATGTGTGGTTTGCGGAAAATAAACACTGAAATGAGTCAGCGATCGCCCTCGTCCAGTCGAGATGATACGGTCCAACATGGAGTGCTATACCGCAGCTCACGTCCTCGCCTTGCGTCCATTATGAAGTTAGTTTTCAGACGCTGCCCGAGTGGGTGGTTCCGGAGCAGGGGCGGGTGGCTCGTGTGAGCCAAAATCAGGGTGCGTCTCTTCCATCCAGATGTATACGACTGCTCCGGAGATGAACATCAAGAGTGCAGTCATGTAGAAGGCAGCTTCGGCGTTCACGAACTCCATCGAGAGTCCGATGAGGATTGCACCGACGCCGTAGCCGGAATCACGCCACATCCGGTACACACCCATCCCTGCCGACCGCCACGTCGGGTGTGCCGCATCGCCAGGCACGGTCATCAGATTTGGGTAGAGAAGCGCCATACCGAGTCCAGAAACAGCAGCCAGCACAGCCCACGGAAGATATCCTTCGACGAATACCATCCCGAGAACGCCGACTCCTGCGAGGAACATTCCCCAGATCACCGGCGGGCGGCGACCGATGCGGTCTGCAAGCCCGCCAGTCGCGATCTGAAGGAAGTACATCGCGCTGTGCACTCCCACAACGACACCGACTGCTGCGATACCGAGCCCCTGGCTCGTGAGATAGAGCGGCACTGCAATCCAGAACAATGTATCGACGAAGTTCTCGATATGGCCAGCCTGTGCAGCGGCGAACAGCGTCTTGTCACCGTAGGTCGCCCGCTTTAGCACCTCATTGAACGGCAGGTTCGCGTCGTGGTGGTCGTCATCGCCTTCAGCCTTGGCGTACTGGACGGTCTCCTCGATCAGGAAGACCGCGATCAGGAACGCCAGCACGACGACCACTGCAAGGAAGTAGAATGGTTCGGGCCTGAGATTCGTCTGGCCAGCGATGACGCCCGTAATCCATGCGCCGACAGCGACACCAGTGTAGCCGAACGCTTCGTCGATGCCGACCGCGAGCCCGCGCTGGTCAGGGCCTGCGAGGTCAATCTTTGCGTTGATCGCCATACTCCACGTCAGTGCCTGGTTGATACCCAGCAAGACGTTCCCGACCGTGATCCAGCCCCAGCTCGGCGCGAAGATAAGGATGAGGGGAAGAGGCAATGCGGTTACCCATCCAAGAATGAGCACTGGCTTCCGACCGTATTCCTCACCCCACTTCCCGGCGTAGAGGTTGAGCAGCGACTTGACGAATCCGAACGAGACGACGAACGAGCTGATGACGAACAGCGATTCGACGCCAAGTACGTCGCGGCCCAGCACGGGCACGACAGCGCGCTCGGATCCGATGGTCAACCCGGTAGCGAACACTAACAGGACGTGCAGCGAGAACTGCCCGAGGTGCTCGCGGATTCCCTGTGTGAGATCAGTTTCCTTGCTCATGGATTACTCCGCATTGGGGTCGTTGGTCAGTTCTCCGTAGACATCGATATTGGTGCTGTCCAGGATGTACCATTCGTCGAAATCCTCTCTGTGACGAATATCAAGTACGAGTAGGTCGTCTTCGTCGGCCTGTGGTCGTTCACCGCTTTCCTCGGGAGTGATCTCCGACATCAGTGTTCATCGATACGAGAAGTACTAGAATATAGGCACTGCCGGACATGACCGGCACCGTTAATCGACTTCGGCTCGAATACACCAATATGAGTCTCTACGAGGCCTCGTTCCGGGTCAAACACGAGTGTCCGTATCGAAAAATATCTGAACGCCACCCGGATCTCACGATCCGTGAGTGGTATCTGAGAGACTGCCAGGTGATCGAAATCACAGCTCCGGGATCGCCAACAGACGAACTACTCGAAGAGATCGACCACTTAGGGACGATTCTCCACAAGTCAGTCGACGAATCCGGTCTCCACGTCGTCACCCAATCCTGTCTCTGTTCACTGGAAGATTCCATCATCGAACGATTCGAAGAGTACAACTGCTTGTATCAGCCGCCGACCATTCATCGCCAGGGCTGGGAGCACTACACAGTCATCACATTCGACGAGAGCGATATCCGAGCGCTCCTTCGTGATCTTGAGGCCGATCGTGATATCGAGGTACTCTCGAAGACGACGATTACAGAACAACAGATTCCTCACAGTATGCTCGCCCCGGTCGATCAGTTGTTCGAGGACGTGACCGAACGGCAGATGGCGGCGCTTCGACTGGCGTTAGAGAGCGGATACTACGAACAGCCTCGCAAAACATCACTACGGGAGTTGGCTGACCAGACGGCGGTCGCTCGCTCGACGTACGAAGAGCACCTTCGGAAGGCGGAAAACAAACTCCTCACGAACGCAGGACAGTTCTTGCGACTGGTCACTGCGGCATCGAACGCTGATCCGTTGCAGGTAGAAAAGACGCGACGGACCGAACAGACTGCCAAGTGAACTACTAGAGAGTCGACCGGGACGAAGCGAAAAGACGTGTGTGTCGTCGTAACCGATACCGCCAACCGCTAGTTGGTTGTTGTGGTGGTCATGGTCGATGCCTCTTCGCTCCCGGCATCCATCGTAGTCACGAGGTCGAACGCTTGTGCTTCGTCGTCGGCTTCCAACAAACCGACCGCGAACGCTGACACGACCATGCCCCCCTCGAGCGTTACATCGAACGTCGCGACGGCCTCGTTCCCTCCGGCAGGTCGAACTTCGAGGGTGTACGACCCAGCAGGCACTTCGACGTAGTCACTGGCGTTGCCGAATTCGAGTCCCTCGACCAGGACGTCACCGTCTGCCGCGATATCGACTGCGGGTGCATCGGGTGAGAGATGAACCGCTCGCAGGCGAACCTGATCCCCCGATGGCGTCTCGTTGTCGTCGTCGAACAAGAACGCCTCGGGGCTATCGACCGTGCCTGCTGCCGCAATCGTGGAATCAGTGTTCGCTTCGAGCGTTACCTGTTCTTCGATAAGCGCACTTCCCTGTCCTTGCCCTGCGGGAGCGACCTGAACGGTGTAATCTCCCGGTTCGAGTTCGAGGTAGTCGCTTACACCTTTGAACTCCACTCCCTCCAGAACACGTTCTCCGTCGACGAACACGTCGACAGCCGGCGCGTCGGGAACGGCGTGGACGATCCGAACACGGGCGACCTCCCCGCTACTCGTCGTAGTCGTTTCTTGTGCGCTCGAAACCCCACCGAAAATGGTGAGTCCACTCACCCCGATGGTTCGTAGGACTCGTCGTCGTGTCTGTGTCATCTTCATTTCCCCCACGAGGGACACCACTGGTTGGTAAAAAAGAATTTTGCCCAACGGGTTCGACCGGGTTCACGTCGGTTTTGAGGAGTTATATGATCTGCCGGAGGAGGAATTTCACGACTTCAGTTGGAGACGAGGACTGGGTGGCCGAGTTACTGTGGAAGGTACCAGAAGCCATCGTGAGGGAGGACGTTCATAACGGTGAATTTGAGAGGAATCGAGTATGGATCAGTCGACGGAGACTGAGTGATCGCGCCCCTCGAGGATTCGGGGGCGTCACTGACCGCCACATGGGATCGTCGGAGTCGTAGCACCCTCTCCGGTACATCTCCACTGCGTACTAAATCCGACCCGAATACTTATATTAGCGGGGCCTAATATTAGGATGTGCTAAAATGACCGGGCAGAAGACAGACGAACAGTCAGCCGAGACACAGAGCCGGCTGAAGGCCGATTGTTGTTCGGTCAGCCATTCACACTCACTGACAGAGCAGGAGGTTGCTGCTGACGTCGATATCCTTGCAACCCTCGGCAACGATACCCGATACGAAGCGCTTCGACTCATCGCCGAGGCCGATGATGACGTCTGCGTCTGTGAAATCGAACCGGCACTCGGAGTAAGCCAGGGGGCGGTCAGTCAAGCCCTCTCCCGACTCTTCAGTGCCGGATTGGTTGAACGACGAAAAGAAGGGCGATGGCGATATTACACCGCAACACCTCGCGCAGAACGACTTCTGACAGTCCTCGACGACACGAGATCGTACGATAATGACTGATACCACACCATCCACCGATACGGACTGCGAGCGTCCCGACGCCGAAGAACAGCGCACTGCCGTGCGCGAACGATACTCGAGCATAGCAACGGAGTCAGCATCGTGTTGTGACGACACGAGTTCTTGTAGTGACTCACCAAGAGACACGTCGAAGAAACTCGGCTATTCAGACGACGATCTCGACGCCGTCGATGGGAACGCAAATCTGGATCTCGGCTGCGGCAATCCGACCGCGATTGCCAGCCTGGACGAGGGTGACACCGTTCTTGACCTCGGCTCTGGTGGTGGGTTCGATTGCTTCCTCGCGGCCCGTGAAGTCGGGACAGCCGGCCACGTCATCGGCGTCGACATGACGCCCGAGATGATCGAACAGGCCCGCAGCAACATCGAGACGAATGCTGCAACGAACGTCGAGTTCCGACTCGGAGAAATCGAACACCTGCCGGTCGCTGATGCGTCCGTGGACGTGATCCTCTCGAATTGCGTCATCAATCTCTCGCCAGCCAAGTCCCAGGTGTTCCGCGAGGCATACCGCGTCCTCCGACCGGGCGGCCGCCTCGCCATCTCGGATGTCGTCCTGACTACCAAGTTACCGACCGACATACAGGCGGATCCAGCGTCAGTGGCTGCATGTGTCGGTGGAGCCGCATCGATCCCAGCGCTCGAAACGATGTTGACCGAAGCTGGATTCACGGACATTTCCATCGAGCCGAAAGCGGACAGCGACGAGTTCATCCGTAAGTGGGACGAGGAACGTGATTTAAGCGACTACATCGTCGCAGCGACGATAGAGGGCGAGAAACCAGCAACGGCGTCCCAATCATAGCATGAAATCCAGTCCCGACAGTCACGGTCATGCGGATCAGAACATGCCGCCAACCGTCTCAATCGGCGGAGACACGACTAGATACCCGAAAATTTGACACCATAACGATGTTTAGGCCACCACTCGACCCGCGGGATCGTCCACTCATCGAACACCCCACGTGGCGAAGCGTCCTTGTGAGCTATACCCTCGTGGCTGCGATTCCCATACTGTTGTGGGTCGTAAGCCAACCGCTAACCGGCATCGTAGCCCTTGCGAGCATCGCCGGTCTGCTCACCGGCGGACGACGTGCCTACCGGCTGACCCGCTGCTTCTACGACTGCCAGGGATTCACGTTCAGCGTGGGGGGAAAGGCGCAGATTACAGTCTCACAGATTCCCACCGATGAAGCGAGTTGACTGGCAATCGAAGTCGTTTGCGTTGCTTTGGAGTCAGCACAACCGCCGAAACCATGCTCCGCTCCAGGAGACCACTGAGACAGTATGACCGTTCCTTCGGTAACCATCCAGAAGGCAGACGGAGAGAACATAGACCGTGTCGAAGCCATGTTGGAAGCGAACGATCTTCCGTATCAGGACGTACGAACGAAGCCGGAGAAGTTCTTTATCGCCTACTCTGATACGAAGTGTATCGGTAGCGGTGGTGTCGAAATATACGGATCCAATGGGCTCCTTCGATCCGTCGTGATCACCGCCTCGAATCGCGGACGGGGCTTCGGAACTGCACTGTGTGATGCGCTGGAAGACTATGCGCGAACCAACGGGGTCGTGCAGTTATACTTACTGACTGTGACGGCAGCAGCGTTTTTCCGACAGCGTGGATACGAAGAGGTGGTTCGGGAAAACGTTCCGTCGAGTATCAAACAGACGACCGAGTTCACGGACTTATGCCCGGATTCAGCAACTTGTATGAGAAAGAATCTTTGATCGTCGGCTTCACGCCCGCCCTTAAGCGTGGGATTCTCGCCACGAAATAAGATTGAACTCGCACTGTCGTTCAATTAATTCTTGGCTGATACCGAGACCGACTGAGACGAGGTGATCGCCGTGAAACCAGGTGATGGATACTTCGCGGGTATCTCGCTGACTACGTGGACGCCTCCACTCAAGTGCCACAACAGCGTCGATGGTGACTGCGGTATCGCCGAGTAACTGTACTACGTGCCTGGCCACTCGGGCTCTCGCTTATCGAGGAACGCATCGATACCCTCGTTCGCGTCGTCCGTGGTACACAGCGAGGCGAACTGCTCGTTCGAGTATTCGAGGGCGGTGTCATAGTCTAGATCGTTCATCACGTAATAGGCCTGCTTGCCCATCTGAACGGCGACCGGACTCTTCTCCGCGATTGACTCCGCAAGCGCGATTGCCTCCTCTTGGAGGTCCTCCTCGGGGACGACGCGGTTAACGAGTCCCCAGTCAAGTGCGGTCTCGGCATCGATGAGCTCGCCTGTCAGCAGGAGCTCGAGACACTGTTTCTGCGTAAGCGAGCGCATCAGCGGCACGGCAGGCCCCATACAGAATAATCCCACTTTGGGGGCGGTAGCGCCGAGTTTGGTTCCTTCCGCGAGTACTGCAAGATCGCAGGCGGCAACGAGGCCGATTCCGTTCGCGGCGGCGTGACCATGAGCTGCCGCGATGACAGGTGTCCGCATGTGTACGAGCGTTTGGAATGGCTTCTCCATCTGTCCGACCCATTTTTTATACTCCCGTTGGGTGTCGAAATCGCCGTGCTCGGTCAGGTCGATTCCCGCTGAAAACGCGTTCCCAGCACCGTCGATGATGATGGCTCGAACGTCATCATTCTCGTCGAGTTCCCGAAGAGCATCATCGAGCTCTTGGGCTAATCCCGTGCTGAATGTATTCATCGCCTTCGGGCGGTTAAGCGTGATCGTCGAGATATGTCCTTCGATGTCTACCGTGACTGCCTCGGAAGCCATATAAGGAATCACTCATCGGAACAAAATAATCGTTCAGGGGTAAGAGAACTACATCGACGAGGAAGCGGCTGACCAGTGCATGAGTACTCGTGATGCAGCCAGATGCCTCACTGTCGGAGTGGATCTTCTATCTCATATAAAATTTATATTTTTATCATTGAATTCAAGCTGTGAAGTGAATTTGCTCCAGTCGTGTCACCACCGCAAAACCACCAACTCACAGCCCTCTCCGAAACACACCCGGCTCAATACAGCTTCTTGCTCGCTCACTTCGCGGATGTCCAGCAGGCATTCGAGACGTGTTCGCGCAACTATCCCTCGACGGCACGATCAACAGAACGACTCGACACTGCCCGGATCACGCCCCCAATCGTTCGATAACATGCTGTCACATCACCAACGGCATGTGCCACGATAGGTTCTAGAAGAGATCCGTGAGTTCGGGGCGCTCGGAGAGCATCGACTGGTCGAGATAGAGCCGTACGAGACCGACGTCCCGGGCGTGGGACACTACCTCTTCGTACTCATCGCAGGAGATCGGGCGACTGATCTCCTCGTAGAAGTCCTCGGTTTTAGCCTTGTAGTACGGCTGATACTGGGCCATGATGTCGACGAACGTCTGCTCCGAGAGTTCTTCTGCGATGTACTCCATGATCCGTTTGGCATTCTCGACGTGGTTCGGCATGACCAAGTGGCGCACGAGGAGGCCCCCTGTCGCCAACCCGATGTCGTCCATCCGGAGGTCTCCCACCTGCCGGTGCATCTCCTGAAGCGATTCCGTGATGTTCGACCAGTAGTTTGGCGCCTTCGAGTACTTCGCTGCCGCCTGGTCGTCGGACCACTTCACGTCGGGCATGTATACGTCGACGATCCCCTCGAGTTGTTCGAGGATTTCCGCACGCTCGTACCCGCCACAGTTCCACACGATCGGGAGATCAAGCCCCCGATCTCCGGCGAGCTTGATCGCCTCCACGAGATGCGGCGAATGATGGGTCGGCGACACGAAATTGATATTGTGACATCCCCGTGACTCCAGTTCGAGCGCCATCTCGGCGATGTCTTCGGCTGTAGCGGGGTCGCCGTTGGCTTCGTGGCTGGTCTCGAAGTTCTGGCAGAAAACGCATTTCATGTTACAGTTGGCCAGAAAGATCGTCCCGCTTCCGTTGTGACCTTTCAGACAGTCCTCTTCGCCGAAGTGAGGGAAGTACGTCGAGACGTATGCGGTATCGTCGACCTGGCAAGTTCCCTTCCGGCCAGCGGTCCGATCTACGTGGCACTCGTAGGCACACAGATCGCAGTCAGCGTATCGCTCTCGGAGGCCGACGACCCGCTGCTCGAAGGCGTCGTCCGAGAGTTGCCGGTAATTCGGCGTTGAGACGGTCGAGTCAACGCTCATGTGACTACATCATGTGCCGCGTTACCATACATCTGTTGTCCCGGCGGTTCGTCCGTTGTACTCGCGACTACGTCCACTGTACTCACTACTATCAATCTGGCAAATTCAATCCCTGTCTTCAGCACGGTGCTCTTGACAGCGGTTCCGTAGTACGTTCAGTGATTGCTGAATACCGGTCGCGAATTCTGCAGTCATGCGTATGCGAAACGAGCCAACGTTCTTCAAAATGTTAGACGACCCTGCCGACCAGATGGTCAAAGAATACGTTCGTTATCGCCTTTTCGTGGCTCTCAGGCCCGGATGCAATCGACTCACCAGCCCGAAATAGCAATTCACGACCCGGGTGACGGTGGGGTCGGTGAGGCCACGCTTCGATCCGATGCTACCTGTCGGCATCTGCATCGGGAGTGGTCAGTGGGGACACTGCATCGTCGGGTTCGACGGGCTCGTCTACCTTTCGGGGTAGTCCTGCCGGTGCGTCCGGTGGCTGGTGTGGCTGTCCGTGTTCGTGGTCATCTCCTGGCGTGCTCACATCGGCCTCGAGAACTACCACGGAGAGTCTGATGACCGCCCATGGAAGGACGACGAGGAGGCTCACGGTTGCGACCCACGCGAGCAAGAGGAGCAAGAGTTCGACTGGCATACTGGTTCTCCTGGTCGTGGTGAACGAGTCTGGTGTCTGTGCGCTCAGAACGGTGCATGACTGAGCAAGGATGTGATGGTCTCGAACGTGAAGCCAAGGAGCATCGCTGGTGTGTGCATCGTGATTCTCTCCAGGTTGGACGTCGTTACTCGCCGCGATAAGTGTTTTCTGAAGAACATTTTAGACGGGTGCGTGTCTGGATTTCGATTCAGCCAGATGCGTGTCTCAACCACTCTTTAGCTAGAAATTCGAGGATTCAGAGAGTATACATGATTACATGTGGTACGCCAACTCATGACACACACGAGGAAGCGAGATGACCGGGGCGAATCACTGCTGGAAGCGGCTGTTGGCCCGCGCGCGACCGAAACGTTCGCCATCTTGGGGCACGAAACCCGGCTGGCGATCCTGGTCGCGCTCTGGGAAGCGTACGAACCGTTCGCAACGGAGAACACCGTCTCGTTCACGGAGCTGCGCAACCGGGTCGACATTCCTCAAGGCAGTCAGTTCACCTACCATCTCGATCAGTTGGTTGGGCACTTCGCCCATAAGACGGACGAGGGGTACGAGCTCCGGCGCGCTGGCCACCGGATCGTGCGGTCAGTCATCGCGGGCACGGGCATCGAAGAGTCATCACTCGCCCCGGTCGAGATAGACTTAGACTGTTATCTGTGTGGCGCTCCCACGATGGTTACCTACTACGACCAGTGGCTATTCTGGGTCTGCACCGAGTGCGACGGGAAGAAACAGGGCGATGTCCCGGAGGGGACGCTCGCGGCGGGGGAATTCGACCCGGCCGGCTTTACCGATCGGCGTCCTGCAGAAGTGCTCAATGCGGCCTGGACCGGAGGGTTGTTGCAGTTCGCGCTTGGAGGGGTCTGTGACGCGTGCTGGGGTCCGATGGACGGCTGGCTGCACGTGTGTGACGACCATGCGTCCGAGGGGGTGTGCCCAACCTGCGGGCGGCGAGACGCCGCGATGGCCCGCTTTCGTTGTTCCGTCTGCAAACAGCACCATCAGATGGTGCCATGGCGGCTCGTCATCAACCATCCCGCAGTGATCGCCTTCTACTACGACCGCGGTGTGCCCCTCCAGTACGAGGATGGGGTGAGTTTCCAACCGCGAATAGAGTTAAATCTCCAGGCGCAGCATGACCAGGAACTTATCGCAGAGAATCCCCCCCGAGTTAGAGTCACGATTCAGCACGAGGGTGCCCAGTTGCAGTTGACGCTTGATGAAGAGCTCAACGTTATCGAGGTAGACGAATCAGGCTGAGCCAACAATACCTTCCTCGCGAGCGTAGGCGATGAGGGCATCCGGGTGGAGAGGGCCGTCGTCCTCTGTCGAAGCATCGGTGACGCCATCGAATGTTCCGCTTCCAGCAACGTAGGCCGATGTGGCGACGGTGTACCGCTCGTCGGCGACAAGTGGGCCATCTTGCATCGTGACTTCCTGGAGGCCGTCCGTAGCCCAATCGACGGTCAGACCGTCGAAGTAAGCCCAGACGGGATTGTCGGGGTATTCGTCGGGGCGAATAGCGGAGTCTACCAGCGTCCAGAGTCGAGAGCCGTCGAGTTCGAGAACTGTGACGGGGGCCTCGAAGGGATAGAGGCCGCGTACTTCACCAACGGTGACGTCGCCAGCCAGCGGTGGGCCGGCACGGACGCCACCAGAGTCGATAACACCGACATCGGCGTCGACAACCCACCGTGTCGCCGCGGCGACGAATCTGGCGACCTGCGAGATACCGTCGTAGAGGTTCTGTTGCTTCCGCGGGACGGGGGTCTCGACTTGGGTGACGACCTCGTCGAGTCCGGTGCCTTCGCGGAGATCGCGAACCCGGTCGCCGACCGCCGTGTCGGGTGCCCAGTCCGGGACGTGGCGGGGGGCCACTTCCATGGTGTCGAGGTCGACGGCGTTGACGACCTGACCATTGGCTCCTGGCCGGACAATACGAGTGCCGTCCACGTGGTCGACGCGCTCAGAGTGGACGTGGCCGGCACACGCTACGTCTGCCGCGGTCTTCCGGGCAAGGGTGGTCGTCGTCTCGTCACCGACGTGCGCGAGGAGAACTACGTAGTCGCAGTCCCGTCGGAGGCGGTCGGTCACCTGTTGTGCCGCATCCACGGGGTCGGTGGATCCAACGCCGTCCAGCCAGTCGCCGATCGCGTCCGGCGCGGTGACGCCGGTGATGCCGATGCGCTCGTCGTTGCGTTCGACGACGATAGACCGCGGGACGTCAACGTCGGGGAGCGTGACGTTCGCTGATACCCAAGGCTGGGGCGATTTTTCGACGATGGTTTGGAGGGTGTCGGTGCCGAAGTCGAAGTCGTGGTTGCCGAACGTCTCTGCAGCAGGTCTGGCGGCTTCGAAGAACGGGAGTGCGTGGCGGCCCTCAAGTTCGTTCGCGATTGCGCCGGGGGCGAGAACGTCGCCGGACCCGACGACGACGGCGTCGGCAGGCGTCTGGAGGGCCGCCGCGAGCCGTGCGACGTGCTCGGGGCGGTCGAAGGCGTTCTCGATGTCGGAGTAGTGGAGGAGCGTCGGCATGTTACCTCTTTGTCGTGAACGAGGGGTCTTCAAAGTACGAGTTCAGACGAAACTGATTTCGGGACGATCGATGACCGCGATGGTCGCGTACGGATGCAGATACCACCACTCGGAAGACCGTCGTAACAGAAGCGCTGAGCACGATGATGGGGGTCACGCTCTCCGTCTATTGACAGGAATGAGTCAATCGGCCGATCGAGATCACTTTGATCCGGCATTACGAGTGGTTGTCGGATGATGGTATCTAGAAATCAAAGAGTGGAAACGCCTTAGCAACTGCCGTTCGTACTGGGGCGTGAACATGTACGAAAACATCTTACTCCCGGTTGATGGGAGCGAGGCCGCTGGCGATATTCTCCATCATACCGGTGAGATTGCTACCGTGACCGACGCGACCATCCATCTCCTGTTTGTCGCTGATACGTCGCGTGATAGCGTCACCGTCGTCGAAAACACCGTCGTCGATGCGCTTGTGCAAGAAGGAGCGGACATCGTTGCGGACGCGCGCAAAACACTAGACACACTTGGTGTCGAGTACGAGACCGATGTTGTCCAAGGGAACCCAGCCCCGACGATCGTCGAGTATGCCGAGCGATACGGCCATGACCTGATCGTGATGCCCACCAAGGGTCGTGAAGGGTTGGCACGATATCTTCGCGGCAGTGTCAGCGAGAAGGTCGTCCGGCTCTCGTCAGTTCCCGTCCTTACTGCCAGGATGGAACCTGACGAGCAACTGGTCTTTCCATACGAGAACATTCTGATTCCAACAGACGGGAGCGAAGCAGCGACACGCGCTGCACACCATGGGCTCGAACTTGCGGCGTCACTCGACGCAACCGTCCACGTTCTATCGGTCGTGGACGACACTTCATTTGGCCCCGACATCCGCTCGACGCTCTCAAAAGACAAACTCGAACAGGTAGCAACGGATTCCATCGATGACGTGCTGACGGCCGCCAAATCACGAGGGGTTACGGATGTCATCAGTCACATCGAACACGGTAAGCCTGCGGAGGAGATCCTCGCCAGCATCGCCCCAAACGAGACTCATGCTATCGTCATGGGCACGACCGGTCGCCGTGGGGTTGATCGAATCCTACTCGGCAGCGTTGCTGAACAAACCGTGCGAACTGCACCCGTTCCAGTGATTACGGTCGCTCGTCAGTGAACCGCCTCGGAGTCAAACTCCGAGGCACTCGGCCTGCTCCGCCTGTCGATATTCGGCAACGTCGCTTCGTCCGTACTCGACACGGTTTTGTGAGACGGTCTATAAGCAAAACGTATGATCGAGTTTCTCATTCAGAACAGAATTCCGCTTCGCTGTTCTGAATGGGCTTTCCGTCGCTCCCGATCGACTCCACATGGAGACGTGTCGGGTATCCACGACCCGGGAAACGAACCGATATCGCAAGGCGTCGGGGAGACCAACGATAGCTTCAGATGGAGTGCGAATAGACTACTAAACGCTCATACGCAGCGCCAAGGGAACCGATGGTAAATCTCATCTCCGTTGGTGGCCTGATCCTCGCGTTTTTCCTCGTGTTCATGAACGGGCTCTTCGTGGCCGCGGAGTTCGCGTACGTCAGAATTCGGCCGACTCAGGTCGAGGGGCTTGTCGAACAGGGTAAGTCAGGAGCAAAATTGGTTCAGGAAGCAATTCAGAATCTGGATGACTATCTTGCGGTGTGCCAACTCGGGATCACTCTTTCCTCGCTCGGTCTCGGGTGGATCGGCGAACCCGCCGTGGCGAACCTCATAGAGCCCGTTCTCGAACCGGTTATTCCCGCTGGAACGCTTCATCTCATCTCGTTCGCACTCGGGTTCGGGTTCATCACCTTCCTTCACGTGGTGTTCGGCGAACTCGTGCCCAAGACCTTCGGCATCCAGGAAGCAGAACGTATCTCGCTCATCGTCTCTCCGCCGATGAAATTCTTCTATTACCTGTTTATCCCAGGTATCATCGTCTTCAACGGCACAGCCAACTACATCGCCCGACTGGTCGGCGTCCCACCAGCCTCAGAGAGTGAGGAAACGCACTCCGAAAAAGAGATTCGAATGATCCTTACACGGTCACAGGAGAAAGGACACGTCGATATCGACGAGGTCGAGATGATCGAAAGCGTCTTCGATCTCGGCGATACGAACGCTCGTGAAGTGATGGTTCCACGACCGGACGTGAAAACGGTTCCTGTCTCGATGTCCCTCCCTGAAATCCGAACGCTTGCCGCCGACGGGAGTTACACACGCTATCTCGTCCTCGACGAGAACGGCGAGCAGCCGGTCGGATTCATCCACGTCAAAGACTTGCTCAGGGTAAGCGAATCGGACACCGATCATGACGACTCGCTCACGGCGCGCGACCTCGCACGTGACGTCCTCATCGTCCCCGAAACACGACGCATCGACAAGATTCTGGCAGAATTCCAGACACAAGAGGGACACATGGCCGTAGTCGTCGACGAGTGGGGCGTCTTCGAGGGAATCGTAACGATCGAGGACATCCTCGAGGAGATCGTCGGCGATATTCGAGACGAATTCGACACACGATCGCAGGAGCAGTCCATCGAGAAGCGCGCAGATGGGATGTATGCTGTCGACGGTGGTGTTCCCGTCCAAGAGGTGAACGATAGATTGGACACCGATTTCGAGAGCGAGGACGTCGAGACGATCGGTGGCTACGTATTCAGCCAGTTAGGGCGGGTACCCGAAGTTGGTGATCGGATCGAACGAGAGGGGTACGTCCTGGCGGTAGACGACGTCGAGAATGCTCGAATTGCACGTCTCATCATCGAGAAGGTACGACCAAATCAGACCCCCGAAGAACAGCCTTCAGAATAACGTAGCCACTCCACCAGTTGTCCAAGAGACAGTCGATTCTTCTAATATGACTAGGTAGTAAGCTACCAAGGCAGTCAGTGAAACGCCTGCTCGACGAACCGCAGTAGCTGCGATTTTGGGAGGTCCTCCATTCGGTCACACTAATTGGTGAATTTGTAACCTGCCGTAGATTTCAATATATCCGACGAAATTTATATACACGAGTGCGCGAAACGGTTGGTTAACATGGAACAGTCTGAGAGCGGGCTCAAGGGTTCGGCGGAGAGTACCTCCAAAGAGCGAACCCTTCAGGTACTATTCGAGGTCAAACTTTCTGATGACTGTTCCTGTCCACTCTCGAATCCGGAGTCGCAGGTCGAAAATGTTCACAATCAAATCGATGACGGAGTTTGTCACGCAGAGGTGACGGTCTGTGACGACAACGATGCCGCGCACGTGGTTCACACGACGAACCACACCGAGCGGTCCTGTCTCTGTCTCGCGTTTAGTGAAGTCGGGTGCGTCCCACGTATCGAAAGCGCTGACGGAGACGCCGTCCTCATCGAGACGTACGTTTCAGACCGCGAGGTCATCAGCGAGCTCATCGACCGCCTCAAATCCGTGGCCGAGCATGTCAGTCTACGGCGACTCACTGCCAGACGACGAGATGCGGCCGTCGAGTCGACTCCGACCACGGTAGACCTCTCACATCTCACCGCGAAACAACGGGAGGCAGCGACGATCGCGGTGAGCGAAGGATATTATCAGACACCTCGGCAGACGAACCTCGACGACCTCGCAGCGACGCTCGGCATCTCGAAGTCGGCACTTTCACAGCGGTTGAGTGCTGTCGAAGCGAAGTTAGCGACGGCCGTGTTCGATCCGTAGCAGAAACGACAGCCGTGGCGGCATCCCGTTGCCACATTGATGACGTAGTCACAGACGTCGTGAACGTTGAGCGCAGACTCCGAGAGAATCGCCTTGGTCGGGTCGGTCACTTGTCGGAGGTTTTCGGCCATCGTTTGGGGATATCTGGCCGAGGCTCGTGAAAGGATTATGCTGAATCTTCATCCGCGAGAACGGTTACTTACAGGATATCTTCACACTGGCGCTTATAAATGGCTTCATTATTCAGCGTACGCACTACCGAGTTCCGTTCCCACCTAGTAACTGTAGCCATGAACGACCCACAGCAGCCGAGATTGACGCCACTCCCCGAGTGGGAAGCGGAGGCATCGGATATTCTGGATGGCGTTGAGTACGACGCTGATCTGGGAATGCGAATGGCTCGTGACGCGATTCGCGTTTCGAACGGCGAGATGACTGACACAGAGTTCCACGAGAAGTATCACGAAGACGTGATGGCGGAGTTCGGCGAGGACAACCGACCGACCAAACCGGAGGGATTCGACGATGAGTGACTCGGATGGAGTCCACCGACGCGACGTATTGAAAGCCAGCGGTGCTGCAGCCGCACTCGGTCTCGGTGGCGGCGGGTACTTCGAGGCGCTCGTCAAAGGCGGGGACGAGCAGGCGTCGAAGCGTGACACAGGTCTCAGGAGTTTCGTCGGACAGAACGAGGTCACTCAGACGGTCTGTTCGCCGAACTGCCGTGGGAAGTGTCCGATCGACGTCCACGTTCGAGACGGCCAGATAAAGAAGATTGAGCCACATCCGCCGGAAGACGAACAGTACAAACGAGCCTGCGTGCTCGGACTGTCGCACACCCAGCGCGTCTACGACCCGACGCGGCTGAAGTATCCGATGAAACGCGCAGACTGGTCGCCGGACGACCCCAATCCCGAGGGCCGGGGTTCCGACGCTGAGTTCGAGCGCGTCTCGTGGGACAAGGCGCTCGACCTCGTCGCGAACAAGATGCAGGCGCTGAAGTCTAAGCACGGTGCAGAGAGCGTGCTCTTTCACGAGGGGTCGGGGAACTACGGACAGACAGGCAAGTCGTTCAAGCGACTGGCGTCGCTGTTCGGCGGGACGAGATCGGCGTGGGGAATCGACGCCAACGTCGGCCGCGGGTTCAACCGCGTCACCGGCCATGGCTTTTTCCTTCCGACGACAAACGAAGCTGAAGACTGGGAGAACGCCAATACGATCATCGTCTGGGGGTCGGATATCTTCTCCAGTCAGTTCCAGATGGACGCCTCGAAGGTGCTCGACGCGGTCGAAAACGGGGCGAAACTCGTCGTCGTCGACCCGGTGTACACGACGACGGCGTCGAAAGCCGACCTGTGGCTCCCCGTCAAGCCCGGAAAAGACGTGTATCTCATCCTCGCGATGATGCACACCGTCTTCGAAGAAGAGACGTACGACGCCGACTTCCTCCGGAAGCGGACGACCGCACCCGCACTGGTTCGCAAAGATACCGGCAAGTTGCTCCGGGCGACCGAAGTCCTCGAAGACGGAAGCGAGGGACAGGTCGTCACAATCGACGAAGTGAGTGGTGAACCGGTCGCACTCGAACCCGAGACGGAGGGCGCGTACGCACTCTTTGGCGAGGTCACCGTCGACGGTATCGAGTGTGAGACGGCGCTGACGAAACTCCGCGCACACGCCGCGGAGTACGCGCCAGCGAAGATGGCCAAAAAGACCGGCGTGGAGGCCGAGAACATCCGAACCGCAGCGCGCTGGCTCGCCACCCGCGGACCCGGTGGCATCGCGCCCAGCTACGCAATCGGGCGCTACACGCATGGCCACATCTTCGGGCAGGCCTACGCCATCATGCTGGCGATGACGGGCGACTACGGTCGCCACGGCAACATTCACGCGCATCACTCTGGCGGTGCGACGCTCAGCGCGGGCGACTGGGCGGCTCCGGAGAACGCCGACCTCGGTCCATCGATGTACTTCCCGGAGTATCCCGACGCGATAATCGACGGCGACCCGCACGAAGTCAGAGCCGTCTACTCCGTCGAGTCGAACATGATGGGGAACCAGTTCCCCGACCGGAAGCGCTTCCAGAAGGCGATCAAGAGTCTCGACATGTACGTGGTCGCGGACATGCACCACACGGACACCGTCCAGCATGCCGACATCATCTTCCCGGTTCCGCACTGGTTCGAACAGGAAGACATCATCTCGGGATGGGGGTCACACCCCCACCTCGGCTACCGACACAAGGTCCAAGAACCCCTCTGGGAGACCCAAGACGACTACTACGCCATCCGCGGACTCGCAGAGCGACTCGGATTCGGCGACCGCTTCCCGAAGACGAAGCGTGAGATGCTTCGAGAACTCGCCAGCAGGGACGACGCCATCGACTTTGAGACGCTGTTCACGCAGGGAACTCAACGGAAACAGACTGTCCCGGTCGTCAAATACACCGGCGAGTTCCCCACCGAGACGGGACGCATCGAAGTGTACGACGACGACGCGCCGAGCGAGAAGGGCGTCTCGTTCGAGGTTCCGCGTCCACTGGAAGATCGGACGGCAGAAGATCACAAGAAGGCCGAGGAGTATCCGCTGATGTTCATGCAGAAGCACAGTCGCTTCCGCATCCACTCGCAGTACGAGATGGTGAACTGGGCTCGCGAGATCAATCCCGAGCCACAGCTGGACATCCACCCGAAGGACGCAAAGCGTCGTGGTATCGACGACGGCGATTACGTCCGGGTGTACAACGATCGCGGCGAGATGGTCGTGAAAGCGAAGTACAACGAAGCGTTCCAGCCCGGACTGGTCAACACCGACCAGGGGTGGTGGTCTCGTGACTACGTCAAAGGCCACCACAACGACCTCACCCACAACGAGGTCAGCGAGATCGGACAGACGATGGCGTTCTACGACGTGCGCGTTGCGGTCGAACCCGCCCCGGACGACGTCGACGTCAGCAAGTACACGGAGGGTAACCCGAAGGGGTTCGGTGCCGCTGCTCCACCCGCTGGAGGTAGCTAAACATGACAAATTACGGCTTAGTAATCGATCAGGAACGGTGCATCGGCTGTCAGGCCTGTGCCGTCTCCTGTAAACAGGAGAACAACGTCCCCATGGGGCAGTACTGGAACCGCGTCCTCACCGAGGGTGGCGACAAGATAGATACCCCAGCCGGCGGCTATCCCGAGGACGGTCAAGAAGGCACACTGGGCATGAAGTACCAGCCGACGGCGTGTCAACACTGTGAGAACGCACCCTGTGTGAAGGTCTGTCCGGTCAACGCAACCTACACCAGAGACGACGGAATCGTCGAAATAGACTACGACAAGTGTATCGGCTGTCGATACTGCATGGCCGCCTGCCCGTACAACGCTCGCGTGTTCAACTGGGACGAGCCCGAACACATGCCTGCGGAGGGAACGGGAGACGTTCCCGCCCGCCCGAAGGGTGTCGTCGAGAAATGTACGTTCTGTAGCCACCGCGTCGACGAAGGACTCGACCCCGCCTGCGTGGTGAACTGCCCAGCCGACGCGCGTATCTTCGGCGACCTCGACGAGGAGACAAGCACCGTCTCGAAGTATATCAACAAGTACCAGACGAATCAGTTGCTCGAAGACCGTGGGACGAAGCCCAAGACGTACTACATCCGTGGTGAGATGAGTCCGGGCCGTCCCCAGACCAGCGACAAACTGGAGAGTGAACTCGACGACGTCTCGCCGTTTTCGGACGGCTCCGACGACGTACCGTCTGATCCAAATAACAATGCGGGTGGTACGACGGACGGCGGGAGCCACTCGCTTGACGGCGGTGCAATGCCACACGTTCCTTCCGTTACATCGGGAGGTGACGACTGATGACAACGAAAGCTGAGTCATCGCGGATTGCGATCCCCACCTTCAGCGCGAAGGGGAAACTCTGGCTCGGCCTGCTCGGGACGCTCATCGTCGCTGGGCTGGCCGCGTGGGGGTACCAACTCACGACGGGACTGATCGCCACGGGGATGCGAAACGTCTTCTCGTGGGGGCTGTACATCATGATGTTCGTCCTGTTCGTCGGGCTGTCGGCGGGTGGACTCATCA
This sequence comes from Haladaptatus rarus, assembly GCF_054177585.1. Classification (NCBI taxonomy): domain Archaea; kingdom Methanobacteriati; phylum Methanobacteriota; class Halobacteria; order Halobacteriales; family Haladaptataceae; genus Haladaptatus; species Haladaptatus rarus. The sequence continues at coordinate 145,759 of NZ_JBPEHG010000006.1, forward strand.
TTTCGAGCGCGCCGAAGTTCTTCCACTCGCACCGCTACGAGGGGTTCGCCCGACTCGGCGTGCTGGTGAGCCTCGCGTGTATCACCGTCGCAGGGCTGCTCATCCTGCCGGACATCGGCCGGCCCGAGCGACTGTACCAGTTCTTCACCACGCCGGACTTTCGCTCGCCGATGGTGTGGGACTTCGGTATCGTCATGCTGTATGGCCTGCTCAACCTCTGGTATCTGTGGCTCTTGACGCGACGCGACTTGGCCGCGAAGGGGTCGAAGCTGGCGCTCGGCGTTGAAGACACCGAAGCCGGCCGTGAGCGTGACCGCACGCTCATGTTCTGGACGGCGGCACTCGCCCTGCCGACTGCCGTCGCGCTTCACTCGGTGACAGGGTGGATCTTCGCGACGCAGATCGGACGCGGCGACTGGTTCAGTCCACTCGTCGCCCCTGTGTTCATCGCGAAAGCGCTTGTCTCGGGACTCGGTTTGTTGCTCGTCGTGTCCGTCCTCGCAGACCGGTTCACTCGGTTCCGGGTGGATCGTGAAGAGCTTGTGAGCCTCGGCAAAGTGCTCGGCATCTTCCTCGCGTTCCACGTGGTTTACCTGCTCGCGGCTGAACGACTACCACACGCGTGGGCCGACCACTTCGAGTTCTGGGCCATTACGGAGAGCTTCCTCATCGGTGAGTCGACGTACTTCTGGCTGTGGACGGTCGTCGGCGGGGCACTCCCACTCGTCATGCTCGCGATCCCTTCGTTGCGAAAGCGCGTGTCAGTCATCTTCACCGCCGGTGCACTGGCGGTCTTCGGTACGATGTTCGAGGGAATCCGGCTCGTGTTCACGGGCTACGACGTTGCCAACATCGATGCCGCACCGGGTATCTCCCTCGGTGGGACGTACTCGGGCATCACGACCGACATCTGGGCGACGGCAGGAGCGTACGCGCCGACGGTAGTCGAAATCGTGGTCACGCTGGGTATCGTCGCCTTCGGTGCCCTCATCGTCACACTCGGCTTGAAATACTTGCCGATTCAGCAGCTCAATGGACAGCAATCGTACGTGACCGACGGCGGCGAACAGGAGAACGCATGAGCGACCAGACTGACACTGCGACGGAACGCAGCCTGCCGGCCGAAATCGACGTCGAAACTGACGCTCCCCGGTCGGACGTCGCAGCGACCTACGCAGTCCTCGCCGCGTGTTGGCGAGAACCGTCCGAGCGATTGGTCGAGGTCGCCGAAGAGGGAGAACTCGAACCGGTGGTCGGCACCCTCGACACTGTGGACGTCCACGACCTCCGCACCGAATACACCCGGTTGTTCATCGGGCCAGCGGGACCACCGTGTCCGCCCTACGAGAGCGTCTACCGCGACAGGGAGGACGGCGACGAGTTCGGACCGGTCAACGGGCCAGCGACGGTTGCTATCAGACGGTGGTATCAGGAGTTCGGTGTCCACCCGGCACCAGACCACTCTGACCTGCCGGATCACATCGCGACCGAACTGGAGTTCGCTGCCTACCTCGCCGATGAGGGGGTACCTGAACAACTCGACCAGTTCCTCGACGAACATCTCCGAGCCTGGACCGACGCGTTTCTGACGCAGGTCAAGGCCGAGACGCGCGAGAAGTTCTACGCCGCGCTGGTGAGGACGACCCGCGAGGTGCTACTACGGTAGACCGCCTCCGGAGTGCTGGTCGCGGATAAACGCACTAGCCCAGGAGAATTTTTGACATGAAATCCCACGAACGATACGTGTACGAAGTCACATACGACATCCTTGACCAGTACAGAGAGGAGTACGAGACGTGGCTTCCGAAAATAACAGAACAGTGGATTACGACCGAGAATCTAGACGGCTTCCGGAGCGAACGGAGCGTGACGGACACGAGTCCGGACGTTCGACTCAGCTTCGAGTTCGAAATGCTCGCCGACTGGGCCACGTTCGTCGAATCCGACCCGTACCAACAGAGCCTCGACCGACTCAATGAGATGACAGAGAGATTCAGAACTAATCTCTGGGAGCCGACCACGATCTCGCTCAGTCCAGCGCCTTCCAACGGCACGGCGGTGGCTCTCTGTGACCTCCGGAGAGAAGGATGAACGAAGCTGGCGTCCGGTCGTGTTAGACGAGACGACGGAGACTGATCGTGCGTTTCACACGCTCGCAGGTGCCGTGATGAACAACGTCAGTCTGACACATCGGCGAACACGCTCAAACGAGAGAGTTCGCCGCTCGCCACACCGCCTCTTCAAGTAGACACGTGACGGGTCTCCGACTGAAACGAAACCAGTGTCCGTCACCCCCCATTTAAATGTATTAATTATTCGAGGTTACATACAGCGTCATCGCGGAATGACGTTCCGTCAGTGAACATCGATGGATTCACCAGACTGTCACACCCGAGAGACTCCGCCGCTGTCGGCGCCGATTACCGTCTCGGGCGACCGACGTGTGTCGCTGTCCGGCGAGGCACTCTCGGCGTTCCCTATCGAATCACGAACCGTCACAGTCCGCTGTGCATCGGGGATGAGACACACCGCCACGTGGTCAGGGATTCCCGTACTCGACCTGCTCTCGGCCGCCGACATCCCGGGCGAGATCACGCATTTCCTAGTCGAAAGTGACGACGGGTATCGCATCTGTGTCGACATCACCGCGGCGCTCGACAGTCTGCTCGCGTTCTTCCAGGATGGAACGTTGATTGTGGAGCAACAGCCGTACGAGACGCGGTTTATTGCGCCCGATATCAACGGTGCGCGGACGGCGAAGGACGTCACCCTACTGGAAGTGCGGCAGCTCGCTGCGGGAATCGATCCGGAAACGGTCGAAGACATGTTCAGAGAAGATGAGTAATCCGCATGAGTCAGTGACCCACGACAGAAGTCGTGGGCTTGTCAGTGGACTCCCCCTTCTACCGTCGAATCGACGGAGGCGTGGAACTCGCCATTCAGTTTCAGCGTCCCTGACGTCAGCGCACACCGACAGGGTGCGCCTCCACTCGAAGACCTCTGACTCAAGTGAGAAACCTGATCGAAAAGGGTTTCACAGGCTCAAAATACGGACCGACCGCTTCCACAACTCATGAGTAGGCAGTCAGCCGAGCGTCCAGCGGTAGCGTGAACAGTTCGTCCACTACTATAGTCATCAGAGACCGCATCACTCGCTCGACGAACGAACGCCTGTCGAGGGGGAAACTTAACAGGGCAGTGGCATTTCGTTATAATTCTAGAATCAGTCACACACTTGAGCCGAAAAATTTGTTCGGACGACGGCGACTACAGTTCGCAGTCAGGGACGACAACGACCTTGCCGAAGCCCTCGCGGTTCTCAAGCATCTCGTGGGCACGGTTGATCTTGCTCATCGGGAGCGTCTCGCGGATACGCGGCTGGAAAGTACCGTCCCAGACGAGTTCGAGCACTTCCTCGGCCTGACCGGGCGTTGCCATCGTCGAACCGATGACCGAAAGCTGGTTCCAGAAGATGCGGTTGAGGTCAGTTTCGGGGTTCCCGCCCGTGGTCGCCCCGCACGTGACGACCCGTCCACCTTTCACGAGGCTTTTGAGCGAAGACTGCCAGGTCTGTGCGCCGACGTGGTCAACTACCATGTCGACACCGCGACCACCAGTCAACTCGCGGATCTCGCTGGCGAAGTCAACCTCCTCGTAATTAATCGTGTGGTCAGCGCCGACTTCCTCCGCATAGGCCAATTTTTCGTCGGTGCTCGCCGTCGCGAACACTTCTGCTCCAGCGTGGGCTGCGACCTGGACGGCAGCGTGGCCGACACCGCCCGACGCACCAAGGACGAGGACTGATTCACCGGATTTCAGTCCGCCACGATCTCTGAGCATGCGCCACGCGGTCTGGAACACGAGCGGAGCGGCCGCGGCCGTCTCCCAGTCGATACCCTCGGGAACGGGTGCGAGGTTCGCCGCCGGCAGCGCAGCGTACTCGCTGTGGACGCCGCGAACGTGCTCACCGATGATGTGGAAGTCCGGTGTGAGCGTCGGATCGCCTTTTCGGCTGAACTCGTCGTTCCCGCCGCTTTTTCCCGCGATCACACAGACCCGGTCGCCGGGTTCGAACCGCGTCACGCCCTCGCCAACCTCTTCAACGACCCCTGCGGCGTCACTCCCCGGGATGTGGGGCATATCGAGATTGATTCCCGGCAGTCCCCGGCGCGTCCAGATATCCAGATGATTGAGCGCGCCAGCTTTCACGTTGACCAGTACCTCACCACGGTCGATCTCGGGATCAGGAAACTCGCCGTATTCGAGAACGTCGCGGTCTCCATGCGTATCGAATTGTACAGCTTTCATCGCATAATATGGTCTATTCGACGATTATAAATCTATATATCGACAATTGACGAATTCACTTACGGGAAGATGTCGGGAATTTGCAAAAACTCGACCGAGTACGATGCTGGATTTTATCGAAAGTAACTGATTCGTCCAGCAGCGAGTGTGTTATCGCCGCATTGCTGACGTTCGTCCTGGGCAGTCGTGGCTGTTGTTTCTGCAGCCGTAATAAGCATACGTTCAGAATCGAAGGGCTAGTGTATGGCCCAATTTCAGGCCGTCCTGTTCGATATGGATGGCGTGCTTGTTGATTCAGAACCGTTTTGGCAGCAGTTCTGGCGGGAGCACGTATTCGCTCATGCAGAAACCGGCGATCCAAGTTTGGAGGACGTGACTGGCCGCAATTTCCGTGAGAGTCTCGACGAGCTTGCAACGACATATGGTCTCCCGGGAGGAGCTGAGCGCTATGCACGCCAGTTCGAACTGACTGCTGAGACAGTCTATGGCGAGCACGTGTCGATTACAGCAGGAATGCCTGCCTTCTTTGAAACACTTCGTGATCGAGGAATCGATGTTGGAATCGTGTCATCAGCGCCAGCGGAGTGGATCGAAATGGTCATCGAGCGGTTTGAGTTAGCACCAGTCGATATCATGGTGAGCGCGGAAGATATCGACCTGCCGGGCAAGCCCGAACCCTTCATCTATGAGCATGCAGCTGCCGACCTCGACGTTTCTCCCTCCTCTTGCCTCGTTATTGAAGACTCTGTCAACGGTGTTCGAGCAGCAGCACGAGCAGGGAGTACCGTGATCCGGTTTTGTCAGGGAACGACTGTGCAGGCGACCGACCACACCGATCATATTGCCACCACGTCAGACGATCTTCAGCGAACGATCCTGGAGCTCCTCTAATAGTTTTCACTTCTCGCTCGTTGCTCTCTTTGATTTACGTCTGCGAGCCTGTAATCGAATTCTGACCGGCGGACGATGACGGTGTCGCGATGCAGTTAGTTCCATGCTGTCGCCATCTACAGGGGGTGCAGGGCGAGTGCCTCGAGGTGTGTCTCCAAGGCGGTTCACGAACTGATTCGTGCGAACACGGCGAATCGTCACCGAGACACTGTGGATGTATCTGCCTGTGCATCGTAATGATCGATTCTACGACGACCGCGATTCATTCCGGCCTGATCGACGGCTACATGTTCGTCGATCAGCCGCTCCCCATCGAGGAAACAGTTCATGCACAGCGTGTATCAATTTATTTGACAGTGCTCTCAAACGTAGATGATATGTGTCCCTCCATCAAACGGCGACGATTAGTCGAAGCAGGGTTGACGACGTTCTTAGCGATGAGCGCTGGGTGTAGTAACCAGGATAATAAGGTAGACTCGTATCTGTTGATCATCGAAAGCAGGTTTGAGAACAAATATGACCTCGAAATTGAGGTCAAGGATGAAAACGGGGAGGTGATTTTCGAAGAAACGTTTCCATTATCCAAGGGTGAGAGTAGCTTGGGGACATTTAAAGAAAAGCCATATGAAACTACTGTAACAATTTCCGAGACGTCTGATTCGACAAAATATAAGTGGAACCACAAAAGTTGTACCGAATCGTCGAAATTGACACAGATAATCTCTCCAGGCCCAGGAGAGAAGTCCAGCGCCAGATACCACTGTGGTAAAGGCCAGCCATGATTTCTGCTGAACTATCGCTGTTCCGCTATCGGTTACAGTGTTCGCGATAAACTAGTCTGAATGATAGGCGCAGAACTCGATTTCCATGCTGATATCCCAGCGGGTCAAGTGTGGTCTCCTGACGAGATACGAGAGCAACTGCCGCTGTACTGGAACGTCGGCTATCGTGACGGAGAGTGGATCAATGGTGGAGAGCTAACCTATTCGGAGCAGTTGATGCCCGAAAATGGCCAGTATCCGTCGGCCAAGTTCGAGGTCTCGATTACCCTCTCGAGATCGTCACGTCGCAACACTGAAAAGATTAGCTCCGATTCGTCAACCAGTGAGTTTGAAGCTCACACGACGCGTGGATTCACGGACACATGTGTTTGAGTTGCGGGAAATCACGCATGGCTCGTCCCGTGGAGAATTATCGCTGTATACCGATTGTATTCCGGACGATCAGCTTCCAGAATGGCTTCACGAAACGACGGATCACTGCTACATTACGGTACAACTGACGTACAATCACGAACTCTCGCGTGAGAGACTGGGGAACGATGGAGAAAACGCGTCCATGAAAATGATTCACGACCGTCGTGAGGCCCGACAAGAGCGGTTGGACGCTGAGTATCGTGACTAACAGCACACTGACGATGGCCAAATTTAGGCACTATCCTCTGATGTAGTGACTGGTACGGCTGTCGATGAGCGGCCCGAGAACCACTCCTCTGATTCAAATCCAGTTGGCTCGCCCCGGCCGGAATGGTCGCGAAAGAGCCACCGACTGTATAGGAAAATATGGCATGAGAATTCCGCAGCTATTCTACTCCCAAGATTCGGAATAGACAGACACAGTTTACTCGTTTGTTTTGAACTTGGACGGGGAGGACGGCGGTATAGAGTCCAGTCGGAGAGTGATCGTCAAACGCATCAAAGACCGTCTTGAGACCCGTCCAGCTCACATGCCTATTTGGTGCTAGTGTCACCCTATCTTCTGGTTGGTTGCTCTCGCTGTTCTTATCGAATCGCTCCCAGTTCGTGCCGCTTTTCGTCCAGATTCGCCATCGAAACGCATCGAGACTCAGCTCCGTTTGACTCCTATTTCTGATTTCGATCCTGAAGTCATCGATTTCCGATCGATTTCTGATGGTACTCGGAGACACGTGTACCGCAACACCATGTTCGGTGTCCGAGTGAGAACACGAAACGGGAGCGTGGACGAACTCACCGGGAGGGCATGGTCGGTCTTCAATCTGTGGGGGAGCAAAGGATAGACGTGAACAGCCAGCCAGCACACTGGTAAAGCCGCTCGTACTGGTGATGAGTACCTGTCGCCTAGATAACATCATCTGTACTTCCATTCGTGTTATCAAGACTCTTTCTCCGCTCAGGCTATCCTCTACAACAACAACCGGGTAGTTACCGTCACAAGAAACAATTATTCCGTGATGCGCAAGATATCTTCGACTTCGTAGAGATAGCCCCGGAGCAACAGCGTTTCGAGGAGATAGTCTGCGAAGACGGACTTCGACCCCGTCTCGGATTCGGTGAGTGAGGAACTCATCACGGCTGTCGCCACCCTCGACGACGCCGACCCCGACGAGCTTGCCATCCTCGCCGACTAAGTAGATCCGGATGCGCTCGACGCGCTCTTTCAGCCACGCTTCGACGGCGTGGCCCGTGACGTCAACGGTCACGTTCGATTCACCTACGACGAGTACACCGTCACGGTCGAGAGTGATGGCAAACTCACCATTCAGCCGGCTGCCGAGTCCGACGACGGATAGCGAGAGTAGCCGTCACCCAGCGGGCTGTGTCCTGACCTCCGCCGAGCGATTCATACTGTTGGACGGCGATACAGTATTGCATGGCTGGGGAACCGCTCAATGACCTCGACCGGCGTATCCTCCACCTGTTGCAGGTCGATGCTCGTGGCACCACCGATGCCGAAATCGGGGACGAGACGGACGTGACCGGCACAACCGTCGCGAACCGGATCGAAAAGCTCGAAGACCAGGGTATCATTCGTGGCTATCATCCCGACATCGATTACGAACAGGCAGACTATCCGCTCGTCATACTCTTCGTCTGCACAGCCCCACTTGCCGAACGGTCAGATATCGCTGACCAAGCTCGTGACGTGCTGGGTGTCGTTAACATCCGGGAGACGATGGGTGGTGAACAGAATCTGCACGTCAAAGCTGTCGCCGACTCCACCGAGAGAATCGAACGTATCGCGCAGCACCTCGACGAGCTCGGCCTGACAATTCACCGGAGCGACCTCATGGCGCATGAAACCGTTCAGCCGTGGAATCACTTCCATCTCGAGGACAGTCGATTTGCGAACGAGTCGGCAGGGACCGACGATTCCGAGGAAGAATAACCATTTCACTGAAAGGAACACAAATTGAATTTCTCCAATGTCGTCGCCGATTAGGGCCGAAATACTACCGAGTGGTCTTGAGAAAATCAAGCACTGTCGCGCTCACCCTTGACTTTTTCAACTGAGAACACAGACGGAAAGAAAGTGTTTTTCCGGTGGAGACCAACAAGCAATCGATGGGGAGAAAAGGCAGACCACAACTGAACGAAACGTTCGAGCTTCTAAGTAATCCGCGCCGACGATACGTCCTCTATCATCTCATGGCTGAATCCGAATGCGTCGACCCCGACGACCTCGCTGAACGGATCGCCAACTGGGAAGCGAACGACACGAGTGATGATGGAGACGATAATCTCCAGACGGTGAAGACAGCCCTCCAGCATATTCACCTCCCGAGATTGGCCGATGCTGGCGTCATCACGTACGAGTCGAATCCGGGCACTATCGAGTTCGATGGCACCGACGAGTTTGCGCCGTTCCTCGAGGTCGCGGCACGTCTCGACGGGTACGACCCAGTCGCCGCCGATGACTGAGTGGGGATGATGCCGATTTCGTCGTGTTAGGACGCAGTAGTTCCGGAGATTAGAAGGGGGTGAGTTTCGCTCAAGTTTATGCTGAGCCGTCGGGAAGTTTGTCATCGTGATCGCGTGTTGGATACCTGTGGGCTTGATGATGGATTCTATCAACTCGGTGAGCGTGGTGAGCAGTCTCTTGAGGAAGAACTTGATACGAGTGAGCTCACACAACACGACTGATTATAATTTCCACTCATTATAGTGGCGTATTATGGGGAGTAGATTGTCCGCTCGTATAGTGATGGAGAAGATATGATCGATTAGTACGTCGCCATGCAATACTTCGCTTTCTCAGCTCGGTCCGCTCTACAGCGGTCGAGTCGGTGTTGGGTGTGGTTGTACGCCTCATAGTAAGTGCACATAAGCCGATACAGGTCGTTGCTTGGCGTGGCGAACAGTCCCGTGTGGTGGCCTGGTTCCGGGGGCTGGTGGGTCTGTATTGGGTCGATGTGCTCGTGGTTGTATGGGAGTTCATTGCTGTGCTGTGTAGCTGATCGATGGAGGATAAATTTAAATAAATAATTTAGAATCTAGAAATTCATTCGATTGGATTCGACGGTTGAACGCCAACCGTTTTCCCGGACACCCCCTTCGATTGAGTTGTATCGATCGCCGAGCACGTCGCACCGGCTGTGTACACAGATAACAACGTATGCCACTCGCTCAACTCCTCGAACAGTACGTCAGTCTCGGTATCTTCGTCCTCGCTACAGGCCTGAGTGGACTCAGCTTCCTCGCGTGGCGGAGGGAACGTGATCGTCGTATGCGAATCGTCACGCTCGGGTACGCGATGTTCGCCGTCTACGGGCTCATCGTGTTTCTCGAGTATCCGCTGCGTCCGTATATCCCGTACGCCACGCTCGAATTGCTCGAACACGGGAGTGCAATCCTGATCCTCGGTGGACTCCTGGCGTTCTTCTTCGCTCTCACGCGGGACTGAGCAATGTCGGACCCGGACCTCGAACTGGCGTCTCGGCGGGAAATCTACCAGCGGATAGCCAACAGCCCGGGCGTTCACTTTCGCGGGCTCCTCGGCGAACTCGAGTACGCGCAGGGGACGCTCCAGTATCACCTTCGGTGGCTCGCCGACGAGGGGATCGTCGAGGTTTCGGACGACGGCAAGTATACGCGGTACTACCCAGCCGCCGAGTTCGATGAAACCGATCGGGCAGTGATGAATGCGTTGCGACGAGAGTACAGTCGCCGCATTCTCGCGCACCTTCTTGCGGACGGCCCGCTCTCAACGACCGAGCTGAGTGACCGCCTCGACAAGGCTCAATCGACCGTCTCGTGGCACCTCTCGAAACTCGCCGAGGCCGACCTCGTCACGAAAGAGCGAGAGGGCCGGAGCGTCGTCTACGATGTCAGTGATCCCGACCGCGTCAAGTACCTTTACACGATTCACCGGCGCTCGTTCACGGATAAAGTCGTCGACCGCATTCTGGGCCTCTGGGACAGCTACTAACTCGTCGTCGCGTTCGACGGTATCCCACGAAGCACCAGCAGGCGCAACAGGAGCACGTACACGAGAAACGCTACCGAGGGGACCAGCAGGGGACGGACGAGTCCCGCCAGATCAGTCCCGATCGCTGCGGCGTGGATCGTCCCGAAGGCGAACCCTGCGTACGCGAACGAGTGGACGACTCGTGGCCCCCACGGTCGCTGGAAGCGTTTTGCGTCGGTAAAGCCCAGCACCGCGACGACGAGCATGAGCAGCGCCCCCGCGCCAACGGCAACGCCGCCGAGGAAATACGGCATCGAGTACGCTGGTGCCGGGACCTGACCGGTGACGACGAACCACGCATCGAGTAGGCCGAGCCCCGCGTGTAACAACGTGACGATCATCGCGAACACGGACAGTTCGATATGGACACGTCGGGCGGCCTCGTGCAGCACACCGAACGACTCGGTGTTGTAGAGGACGCCCGTGAGAACCGCCAGGTACAGTGACGGGTACGTGACGAGCGCGGCACCGCGGTCGAGGTACCAGACGATGGCTGACATCACGAGGCCCCCGTCTTCGCCACGACATCGGGACAGCCGTCCGCATCCTGGAAGCCATTCGTCGTCTCTGGTCGCGTTGGACACCTGTCGGCGGAGTCGTCGATGCCATCGCCGTCGTAATCCGCTGGTGCCTGTCTCGTCGAAACCGTCTGACTGACGAGGTCGTTCTGTTTCTGCTCGGTCGCCTGGGTGGCACGGACATCGCCGATTTGCCAGAGGACTGGCGCGGCCACGACCAGAACGACGATCGCGACGACGGTTATCCGCTGTTTATGCGTCCATGACATGTGTGTCGAACCCCTCTGTCGTGTGAAAGACGCCATCGTGAATGATGAGCGCCTCCAGACTGTCCCATTCCGCTGCCAGTTCGCGTGCCTCAGCGAGGGGGAGCGCAGCCAGCGTCGTCGCCAGGGCGTCAGCTTCCATGCAATCCCGGTGTGCGACGACGGTTACGGACTCATGCCGGGAACCGAGCAACTCGGTGGTCGGATCGTAGACGTGGTTCGTGCCGTCTCGCGAGCGTCGGTACCCGCCGGACGTCGCGACGTGCCAGTCCGTCTCCAGCACCTTCAACGGCGTGTCGTCGCCGTACGGGCTCTCGATGGCGACCGGTCCCGTAGGTGGGGACATATCCCCGCCACCGCTGACGAACCCGCGTCGGCCGAAACCCGCGAGCGGTTCGGCGGTTCGATCGACGATGTATCCCTTGGCGAGACCGTTGAGATCGAGTTCGACGTCAGTGGCGATATGGGGGCCGTTGACGCGGACCGTTCCTGTGTCGAATGCCGCCGGCAGTGTATCGCTGTCACCACGCAGGAACGCTTTAAGATTGTGTTCGACACGGCCCTGGTGGATGTCGAACACCCCATCGGTCCGGTCGTAGTATTCGATCCCACGGCGGACGATAACGGCGATGTGTTCGTTCGTGATCTCTCCCTCGCGGTTGAGGCGGCTGACTGCGCTCGTCCTATCGAAGGCATTCAGCTGAGCTTCGAGTGACTCTGCTGTGTCCCGAGCTGCAGTCGCCTTAGCGTCGGCCCGGACACCCGCTACTCGAACGAGAAACGTCGTATCGCAGCAGCGGAACTCGCGGTAACTGTCCCCGAACTGTTCGTAGACCGATGCGAGCGATACCATCGTCTCAGTCACCCCTCCTCTTCGTGTTCCTCGTGTTCGTCTTCCTCTTCGTATTCGTCCTCGTGTTCCTCATCTTCGTAGCCGGTCTGTGTCTGGACTGCTGGCGTGAAGTCCTGATTGGGGGTCGGAGCATCGGCAGCGAGTTGCTGTGACGCGTCCGAAGCGGTCGTTCCTGCTGGGTCTGCTTGTTCGCCAAACTGGGTGAGTCCGCCATCCGGAGTGGCGAGAGCACCGGCCACGATAGCCGTGAGGAGGGCACCAGCGAGCGTGAACGCGACGAGTTTGTTATTGGGGACTGGTACTCGCATGATTATCGACCTCTCACTTGAGAATCGCTACCCTCGATCTGTCGGTCGCCAATTCGTGCCATTGCAGGTAGAGGGTGGAGATAGTCTCATTAAGCCATTCGCGTCCAACTATCGAATCTTCGTACAGCTATCGAATGGTTCGTGGAACGGAACCGTGGCTGACTATTTGGGTACAGTATCGTGCCGTGGTGGAAATCTGCGAACGTCGTCGGCTGCATAAATCTCGGAGAAGGCCGTGTCCAATCCACGGAATAGCTTCAGGGCACCCCATGTGGGGTTACAATCCCGACGGCAGAAGCGCTTGCTTGTCCCTATTCACTTTCGAGAGTTGTCTCCGCGATATTCCCGATTGCTGGAGAAAGTGACCCTGCATACCCGACTACTTGAGTTAGAAGATTGTTGCTACCAATCGCTGCAAACAGTAGAACCGCAAGGAGCAGGATCGGAAGAAGCGAGATGAATGTGTGGACGCGATACTCCCTGCGAGAAACGTTACGCGTTTTGCTGTATCTCGGCTCGAACCGATTGAGCGACTGTGATGGTATCCTGAACTGATGGGGACATGCTCTGTTAACGCGATTAGATTTCAAGGTCCTACCGACGATCCACATTCGCCCTGCTATTTAGGTTTCCAGTCCAATTTAATCGTCACTGATTCGCGACTCCCGCGAAGAATGGATGATGATTCGCGAGTGCCGATTTCATAGCCAACAGCGTTTGGTGGCGAGAGGGTCACCGTCTTGTTGCCAACATCGACATTGGCGTCTCCATCTCCTCGAAGTTCGTCTGCGATTGCCTGCAAACGATCAGCTACCTCTTCTCGCGAAATTTTCTCTTCATGGAGTACTTTATCGGACATCGAGAGGATCTATCTCAAGTCACTTGAATAGGAGTTTTGGCCGATGAATTCGGTTACAACCGGATTATACCCCTGAATCCGGAAATCTACAGGAATACCGCTGGTTCTCGATCAAATTAAGCCAACTAGATCAAGGGAGAAATTTCATCGGTGCAGCTCAGCAATAACGAACACGAGGCCCAACGCTACGTAGATGACGATAGCACCGATATTACAGGGCGTTTTTCCACCAACCTGGTGTACGGAAGCTGACCAGTAATACCTCTACTACCACTCCCTGAACGCGAAGGTATCGAACCGACAGCTAGCAGAGCGGGCAGTGGGCGGATAAGGATGCACAGCAATGGAAACGTATGGAGAACACGTGGCACGCCGGGTTTCGAACACAACGTGAGGAGGTTCATGATGGCCCTCGACGTCGAAGGCACGCTCCCGGAGTGGCTCGACGGCACATTCATCAGCGACGGTCCGGGTCAGTTCGAGGTCGGGGGGACCCCGGAGCACCGCCGGTGACATCGGTCGATCCCTCCACACTGGGTTGGTCACGAATCGCTCGAATCCGTTCCCCCACCCGCTGTATGCAGCGTTCCATTACGACCACCCGCCGATGCCCGCACGGATTCGAACGATTCTCGCCCGTGAGCCGCTCCATCGCACTCCTATTAGAGAGATCAGAGCGAACGACGTGACCGATACGCGCTCTCTATTCAGCGCGACTCCTGAAACCGATGATCGCTTGCGGGCGACGATCAGGTTCCTGTTGGTGATTCGTCCACCACGATTTTCCCGGTCACTCCCACGGATCGATGTGCCTGACAGTAGTACTCGTACGTCCCGAGGACATCGAAGGTGTACGTGAAGCTGAAGCCGGTATCGTACACGTCGGAAGCCGATCCGGGCGACCCGTTCCAGTCGGCGTCTTTCGGTTGGTTCGCCACGACGATGTTGTGGTTGTCGGAGTCCCAGATCCATCGGACGGTAGCACCGGGTCGCACTTCGAGTCGATTTGGCTCGAAGAGGAAACGGCCCTCCGGGCCGACACGGACGAGAGCGTTGGGTTCGCTCGAGGCACTCTCGGTCGTCGTCTCGTCATCTGCACCACCAGGAGTTGCTGCTGAGAGGCAGCTAGTCAGCGATGCACCGGCGAGCGTTGCGCCGATAATGGTGAGGAGTGTACGACGCTTGTGATCGTGGGATATGGAGAGTCCATAACAGAGTAGCCGGTTCGAAGTAAAAAAGACTGCCACCCAATTACGGCAGCAGAGCGCATTAGATACAGGCCTGGACAATCGACTTCGCGACCAGTGATTCGACCACGCAGATCCGACCACAGACACGGTGGTCGGTATCCGCTCTCCCCCTCTCGCTGGCTTCTAGCCGATAAACGCCGATACAACTGCCGTATTACTGAGTAACCGTACGACGTCCGCCCTGAACTGCGTCGATTCGGGGCGTCCAATTCCGCGTTCGTGCAGGGGTTCGTGAGAGAGGTGCTGCCCCCTCGGGGGTGATTTCGTCCCGGCCACGCTACACTCCGGCAGCCTCGTCTGTGGCCGGACTAGCGTCTGTGTCGTTGGTCGTGACCTCACCGGGAAGCTCGACATCCGATTCGAATACGAGCCGCATCTCGACTACGGGCGACTCCTCGACGTGGACACCGTGATCTGGGCGACAGGGTTCCGCCCGGACTTCAGCTGGATCGAGGTTTCAGGGCTGAGCCGTAATGAGAACGGCTCCCCCATCCACTACCGAGGAGTAGTGGACGGTGAACCAGGACTGTACTTCCTCGGCCTGCCCTACCAGCGTTCGCTTCTCTCGGCTACTCTCGTTGGTGTGAGTGCTGATGCTCAGCTTATCGCTACCCACAACCGAACACGGCCCGGTACCAGCGAGACAGAGTGACGAACCGCCAGGTACCACCCGGTCGCATATCGATCTCGTGGGTCGTGACGGTGACTCCTTCGGGGCTCACCACTCACCGACCTGCTCTCGATCCATCCACACCTCCCGAACGCTTTCTCGCGGCGACGAAGATCTGGCGGACCGTCCGGTTCGATTCACCGGTTTCGACGGCCATCAGGCGTCGGCGACAACGCCCTCCAGGTTGCCGAGGATGCCCGCCCAGCCCTCACTAGCACCGTCGACCATCTGGGCGTCAGGGAGTTCGTGAGTGAGGATGACCTCCGTCCCGCCGTCCGCGTCATGAAACTCGTATGTCACGCGGTTCACGCCCTGCGGGGTTTCCTCACGGGTTACGATCCGCTCGTACTCGACGACCTCCTCGAACGTGCCTTCGTTGTTCATCTGGTGCTCCTCGCCTGTCCAACTCACCGACATCTCGCCGCCGGGCACAGGGTCGAGGGCGTGAACCTCCGCTGTCATGCCTTCAGGCACGAACCACTGGGCGAGTTCGTCGGGATCAGTGAACGCCCGCCAGACACGTTCGCGCGAGGCGTCGAAGGTTCGCCGGATGGTCAGGCTCGATTCGCTCGTTTCGATGTCGGTATCGTCATTCATTGTAATGTTTTCCGTGGTATTCGTGTGCGATTGCTCTACATCTGTTCACGACGTCGTATCGCAGGTGCGTGACGTCGGTGGACTCGATCACTCTCGTACGTTCCAGTTCGACGTGTTCACCGCCGATGTCCTCGAACAGGCGGACACCGTCGCCGAGCAGGACGGGAACGACGTGTAGCTGGATCACGTCGATCAGTCCGGCCTCAAGGTACTGCTGGGCGAGGTTCGCTGCGCACACCGACACGTTTTTGCTACCGGCGGCGGCTCGCGCCTGCTCGAGGGCGCTCTCGATGCCATCGGTGACGAAGGTACCCATCGAGGATTCCTCCGAACCTGGTTCCGGTGCGTCGTGCGTAAGAACGAAGACCGGAACACCCAGTGGGTGGTTACCACCCCACCCGTTTGCGAGGTCGAAGGTTCGACGTCCGGTCACGAGCGCCCCGGTCGTTTCGAACCATTCGTCGACGAAGTCCTCGCTTCCTGCTACCGGTGTGAAGAATTCGTTGTGGCGGCTGGCACTCGTGCCATCGAACAGCCAGTCGTGGAGTAACTCGCCTCCGTCGCCCAGTGGGTTCTCGGGGCCGTCGTTCGCCCCTGCGATGTACCCGTCCAGCGACACGGACAGATCGACGACAACTCGTGGCTGCGGTTGCTCTCGTGTGGAGGTAGTGCCGGTCATTTTAGTCCACCAGCGCTCCACACGATATGTTCACCGGTGTGCCTGTGATGGTGCGAGCGCGATCCGAGGCGACAAAGGCAGCGACCTCGCCCACGTCAGATAGCGTCGCGGTTTGGTCCAGCAGCGCGTTCGCTTCGGTCTTGCGAATGATCTCCTCGCGCCCGGGAATATCCTCTGGGATCGACTCGGGGATGCCCCCTGTCTTCAGGGTGACGACGCGGATGCCGGAGGGGCCGAGTTCGACTGCCCACTGCCGGCGAAGGCTCTCCAGGGCGTCGAGCGAGACTTTGAAGCCACCGAGGCCGGGCGGTGTCTGTGGTCCCCCGCCGCCAAACGTGAGGATCACGCCGGATCCTTGCTCGATCATGTACCGTGCGGCCGCCCTCGTCGTCAGGAACTGTGTACGCGTCGCAGTCGTGATCGGTTGGGTGAAGTCATCGGCCGAGATCTCCATCAGTGGTTCCTGAACGTCCCCGTAGGTGACGAGGTTGAACGAGACGTCGAGGCGGCCGGTCTCCTCGACCACCGCGTCAACGAAATCGTTGACGGCCTGCTCGTCAAGAGCATCGACAATAGCGGTGTCCGCCTCGCCGCCGTGCGAATGGATGTCTTCGGCGACCGCCTCGAGCGAAGCCTCGTTGCGACCGGTGAGGAAGACCCTAGCCCCTTCACGAGCGAAGGCGCGGGCGACGGTGCCGCCGATCGACCCGCCAGCGCCGTAGATCACGGCGACCTTGTCTTCCAGCATCACTTCGATCCTCTGCTGGTGGCCGGTGACGCGTCAGTTACGGGCGGGAAAGCAGTATCCGGGTCGACGGTTCCAATCGTCACGATGTCCCCTCCACCAGCTTCGCGAGATTCGATAGCGAGTCGTTCCACCCTTCGTTGGCGTCGCTCGGGGGGATGGCTTCGGGGATTCCCTCCTGGTGGGCGGTGACCTCTGTTCCCTCGGGAACCTCCTCGAAGGTGACCGTCACCGTCATCTCGCCGGCCATCTCGGGGTCGTCGGTTTCGAATTCGTCCGTGTAGACGATGCGTTCACCGGGAACCAGCTCCAGGTAGGTGCCGCCGAAAGAGTGGTCGTAGTCGGCGAACGCCTCGGTCTCGCCGGTGAACGTGATCCGATATGTCCCGCCCTCCTCGGGTTCTAGGTGGTGAACCTCCGCGCTGAAGCCGGTCGGCGGGAGCCACTGGGCGAGTTCGTCGGGATCGAGGAACGCCTGGTACACCCGCTCGGGCGGTGCCTCGATCACGCGACTTACCGTGATGCTCCGTTCCTGGGTCGTCGGTTCGGCGTCGTCGCTCATTCGTCGTCCACCTCCTCGAACGGCTCGTAGGTCAACGAGACGACGCCCGTGTCGAACGTCTCCGAATCAACCAAATTCAGCGTAGTCCGTTCGCTACCTGCCTCGAAAAGACGCTTCCCGTCCCCGAGTACCAGAGGATGGACATTGAGCACGAGTTCGTCGACCAGCTCGTAATCGAGTAACGACCGGACGAGAGTGCCGCTGCCGACGATCCCGATTCCCTCACCGTCTTGTTGCTTCAGTTCGACTACTTCTTCGGCGACGTTCCCATCGATGAGGGTCGAGTTGTTCCATTCGACATCCTCTAGCGTCGTCGAGACGACGTACTTGGGTACGTTGTTGATGAACTTCGCGATAGGATTGTCGTCAGGTTGTGTGGGCCAGAAGGCGACGAGTTCTTCGTAGGTGACTCGTCCCAACAGTAACGCGTCCGACGACGCCATTCCCGCCGTGTTCGCCTCGTCCAGCTCCTGGGTCGAGTACGGTGGAGACCACTCCTCCGGAGATTCCATAACGCCGTTTAGCGACACGGACTCCGTGGCGACAATCTTCCGCATCGTTTAGACCTCCCCGAGGTAAGTGGACAGCGAGTCCAAACTCTCACTCCAAACCGGTTCCATCCCCTCTAGCGAGTCGGTTATGTCGGGCGTGGCTGCGGTGACCTCGGCGACGAACGTGAGTTCCGTCCGACCGTCGTGTTCGACGAGCGTGATTGTGTTACGAACTTCGGGCTGTTGGGTCTCTTCGCCGTTCTCGGTGTTGCGGTTGTAGATCACGAGCCGCTCGGGTTCGTCGACTTCCTCGATCACGCCTTCGTGTGGGATGATGGCGCCATCGGAAGCACGCATATCGACGCGATGGACGCCACCGGGTCGTAGATCCATCTCACAACGTGGAACCGTGAAGCCCTTTGGTCCCCACCATTGTCGTACCTCGTCGGGATCCGTAAGCGCCTGCCATACCCCGTCGCGTGGCGCGTCGAACGTACGTTTGATCGTCATATTGTACTCGGTCGGATCGAAGTCGCTCATTCGGCGTCGTCCTCCTCTGCTGGCTCGTAGGTGAGGACGACGACGCCCGAGTCGAACGCCTCCGTGTCGACGAGGTTCATCGTCGTCGGCTCGCCCGCGTCCTCGAAGAGCCGCTTGCCGCTCCCCTGGACGACGGGATGGATCATGAGGCGGTACTCGTCGACGAGGTCGTGTTCCACGAGCGTGTCCACGAGTTCGCCGCTGCCGTTAACGAGGATGTCCTGTCCGTCCTCCTGCTTCAGCGTGGCGACTGCCTCGGCAATATCACCGTCGATGATCGTCGAGTTGTTCCACTCGGCCTCCTCTAAGCTTGTCGAGACGACGTACTTCGAGAGGCTGTTCATTCGGTCGGCGAAGCCCGTCTCGTCCTCTCGATCAGGCCAGGCTGCCGCGAACGACTCGTAGGTCTCGCGTCCCAGCAGGAGCGCTCCCGACCCGAACAGCTCGTCGTGTTTGTACTCTTGCTGCTCCTCGCTGAAGAACGCGAACGACCACTCTTCCGGCGCCTCCATGACGCCGTCGAGCGTCAGGAACTCCGAGACGATCAGGTTTCGCTGTGGTGATACGGTGTTGGTATTATCAATCATTCTTGATCTTCCTCCAAGTGGATGGCCAGCGCGTCGAACCGGTCTTCCCAGAAGACGCGGTATCGGGTAAGCCAACCAAACGCGGCGGAAAGCGGCGCAGCGTTCAGGTGAGCGCGGCGAATGCGACCGTCCTTCTCGATGTCGATCAGGCCGGCGTCCTCGAGTACGTGCAGGTGCTTCGAGACGGCGGCGAGTGAGACGTCATGTGGTTCGGCCAGTTCGCTGACGCTCTCCGGCCCGTCGGCCACCCGTTCGAGGATGTCCCGGCGGATCGGATGTGCCAGTGCCTGGAAGATCGCGTCGAGATCGAGATCGTCCGGCAGTTGTTCAACCATCCGGTTGAATGAACCTCGGACAAATACTTAAGTCTTTGGTTGAACGTAGTCGCTAGGCCGTCTACCGGCCATTCGCTGGCATAGCAACATGGTCACGAATATCGCTATGGTAGTATCGACGGTATCACACGCCGGTAACGGGCGAGAAATAGAGTGACTTCGACCTACTCTACGAGGATGTCTACAGCAAACGTATCGCAGTAGAATCCGTCGATTCAGACGATATAAATATAGTCTGGCACCACGCGAGTGGTAGCATGTCACCAAAGGATGGAGTGACCGTGGAGCGCCAATCCCCAGAGGATACATTCGAACTCCTGTCGAATAGCCTTCGTGTGCGTATCCTCCAAGCTCTCAGTGAGGCGGATAATCCCCTGCCATTCTCGCGACTTCGCGGAGCCGTCGAAGAACGCGACTCTGGAAAGTTCAACTACCATCTGAAAAAACTCGTCGGGCATCTGGTCGTCCACGACGACGACGGCTATCGGCTCTCCCTCGCGGGTCGCAAGATGTACGGTACAATCATCTCCGGGGCGTACACGACCGAGGCAAAGCTCGAACCCTTCGAGTTCGACGGCTCATGCCCGATGTGTGGTTCTCCGCACCTGATTGCTGAGTACGCCAACGAGCACGCGAAAATGTACTGCGACGACTGCGACATGTGGTCGAACGAGTTCTCGTTCCCGCCGGCGAGCCTCGAGCACTTCACCCGCGAGGAGCTTCCGTATGCATTTGATCGCTGGATGCGTGCAACGCTCTCGAAGGCCGTGTACGGCTTCTGCTCGACCTGTGGGGGGCGCGTCGATGGCAACTTGGCGCTGACCGACAACCCCGAGAACTCGGTGCCCGTCCAGGCGCGCTACATGTGCGATCGGTGTGGAGACACCGTCAAATCATATCCTTCCCTCCCGGTCATATATCAGGTTGAAGCAATCGAATACTTTGCCGACCACGGTATTGATGTCGTCAACGACCCCAGCTGGCAGTATGTCTCCGGCGGGACCGACATCAGCATCGAACTCGCGAGCGACGATCCGATGCGTGCCCGCGTCCGATTCGCCCTCGGCGACGAGACACTCGTCGCCATCGTGAACTCAAACGTCAAAATCGAGTCGATCACTTTCGAATGACTTCTAGCGACAGAATCCTCACTGGAACAGTCTAGAACGACTGCGGGTGGTAGTAACCCGTCTTCTTGAATTGCGTCATCGGCGGCTGCATGATTGCGTCATCGGCGGCTGCATGGGCGGTATGATGGGCGGTGCTGGCGAGGCTGCCCTCGAAGACGCCGACATCGACGAGGACGAAATCGAAGAATAGTCCGAAACCGAACCGTTATTTCACCCGGAGTCGCCTCTCGGGTATGCAATTCCCGACGCGACTCTTTCACCTGCACTTCAACACGCCCGACGTGAGCGGTGCAGAAACGAGACTCACAGACCAAGGCGTACCGCTGTACCGACGATTCGGCCGCGTCGATGGAGAGTTTCGCGTGCTCGAGGCGGACGACCCAGTTCCAGAGAATTTTCGACTGCGACTGCAGAACGCGCAGCGAGGGTACGTGAACATCACGCTCGCGCCCGGCCGAAAACCGCATTTCGACCACCTCGGCCTCTGCACGACCGAGTTCGACGCGATATGCGATCGCGCGGACGACGCGGGCTGGTCGGTACGCGACCGTGACGGTCGACGAACGTTCATCATGACGCCGTGGCGGTTCCGAGTCGAACTCCATCCGGACGGTAACGACGTCGAAGCAGATCTCGGGTCGTGGGACGAGGCGCATTTCGAACGCGTCGAACTCATGATTCCAGACACGGCGACGAATCCGAGCGTAAAACGCGAGTTCGAGTCCGTATTCAGCACGGTTCCGGGACTCGATATTCTGCAGGATGACGAGGTTCGGGTTCCGCGATTTCGACTCGCAGGCAGTGCGTTCGCGGACGAAACCCGGATCGAAACGTGCGACCTGCTCTGAGACCGATTAGCCCGTCGAATTTCCGCGATTCACCTCGTCCGCCGACTACTCGCCGCATGAATGAATTGCACGATCACGGGCCGAACACAGCCCACCTGAACCAGATGCCCGAAAACCTGGACTTTTCATCAAGGTAATCACTGATCTGGGCGTTTCTCGGTGAGTCACTGCATCTTTTCCAGTGAACGGACGGTATCCGACATAATCCACGCTGTCTCAGTATCAGGGTCTTCGATACAAATTGCAAAAAACGAATCACGGCCGTTATCGACAGTAATTCGGTACCCACTACTTGTTAATCCTGAATTCTCGTCAAAAGACGATTTCGGGGCGGTCACACTTGCCCTCAGAGTTACCAGTAGATAACACCAACGGATGTATTTTCATGCCGTCGATGCGCGGAGAGTCACCCATCCCAACCGTATCTGCCATCCACTGAGCGGCCACCGCCGGAAATTCCGACTCGCGTATCGCCGTCAGAATATCGTCGTCGGTCGTTTCCTCTGCAAATTGCGCGCGAGTATCGCGCTCTCTCGTCTGTCAGTAGAGTGCGGACACGTCAATCGGCACGACGACCGTGAGCGCAGTACCGATTAAGCGGGTGCCCTCCACCACAGCAAAGCGAGGGTGATCAGTCTTCGGTCTCGCGGCCATTCGGTTTGCGTTCCTGGTCGGGATGGTCAGAGACGTACACCGTGGTGTTCGCAGGGATATCCTCGGTAATCCAGGAATTTGCGCCGATACTGACGTGATTGCCGACAGTGATGGCACCGAGGACGTTCGTCCCGGCACCGATGACGACGTGGTCGCCAATGTCGGGGTGACGCTTATATCCTTTTTTGAGGGCGTGGTCGGTGTCCTCCTCCTCTTCAAAGTGGAGGGCGCCGAGGGTGACGTTCTGGTAGAGCCGGCACCAGTCACCGATAGTGGCGGTCTCGCCGATGACGACGCCGGTGCCGTGGTCGATGAAGAAGTAGTCTCCGATCTCGGCGCCAGGATGGATGTCGATTCCTGTGTCGCTTTTTGCGGCTTCGGTGAGTTCACGGGCGTACTCCTGCCTGCCCTCCTTGTACAGTTCATGAGCGACACGCTGAGCGACGATGGCGTGGAATCCTGGATACGCTCGGATAACCTCGATGTAGGACTTCGCAGCAGGATCGCCCTTATAAGCGGCTTCGACGTCGCGTTTGAGGCGCTCTCTGATAGTGGGAAGGTCGTCGATGACGGCACTGATGCAGTCCTGAGGGCGAGCGCGGGGAGCATACAATTGACAGCCTCGCATGAGCTGCTCACCGAGTTCAGTGAGGGTTTCTTGAACGCCATTTGGGTCGGTGTGGTCTGCATAGGCGTTCCAGCAGCTCGGGAATAGGAGGCGGTGAAGGAGGGTTAGTTCGCTGCTCGTGTGCGAGGTCTCAGGGGCGGTCCGTGGCTCGTGGACCGGAAAGGGAGGCTCGTCGGCATCGTAGGCAGCGACTAAGCTGTGGTGAGCGTTGCCGGTGTAGCGGTACTCCATCACTCTTTTTGTAAGGAGTTAGTTGGGAAGAAGCTATGGGAAAGAGAATGGATGTCCAAGAGTTGAGCAGGCCGACGAGATCATCGACGAGGGACGGCACAACTGGGCGATGCCACCGCCAGCGATGACAGCTTCTTCCCGAAGTACGAAGACAACGAAGACGATTCCGAATCAGCAGACTGCGACTGCGACGGTTGCGGTGACTCTCCGTTAGCCATGCGTGCAAATGGGAAGCAAGGAGTTGCCGAACTGACCATCGCCCGATTGACCCCTCCCGTGCGAAAAGGTGGCCGCTCGGTCCCTCGATAAGGAACTACTGATATCCCCAGTCGAACCCGGGAGATTCTGATTATTGCAAATAATATAATGTGTGGTGGCTTAGAGAAATCGGTCAGGAGTTGATGATCTGACTTTGCGACTCACCCCCCTTCCGAACATCGATCCTCGTTGTCTCGAATCCGCGAGCCGAGTCGCCTAATCGTGGGGATGGTCATCTTCGTCGTTCGACGCCCAGAGTCCCTCGTCGTTGTCCTTCGCCCACGCCTGCGCATTCTCGATGGAAGACGCATGGGGTGAGTCGGGGTTCGTCAGCACGCCGAGTCCTTCTCCGGCAAGGTATTCTTGGTACAGCGTCCACCGACCGTTCCAGTCGAAGTAGATGTATACGAGCGGCACGCCCTCAGCCGTCGTCTCGCCCGTGTGGACGACGGTAATGTAGTCTCCGCCCGGGTGTGATAGTTTCTCGTTCGCGCGCCGGGCCGCCTCGTAGCCGATGATTCGCAGCTCCTTCTGATGCGTCTGCATCTCCGCGTCGGTCGCGGCGTCGTGGTAGTGGAAGTCCGCCGGGTCGATGTCTGACAGGTTCATCGCGGGCGCATTCACGTCGACGAGTTCGACGACCCCACGCGCGTCGTGATCCCCGTAGTATAACTCGAACGTATCCCCGTCGATTGCCTCATACATCGATGCGGACTGGTTCCCCGTTTGGAACGCCTGCGCTTCTCGCGGTGCCGTGGTCGGCTCGTTGGCGGTCGTCTGCGTCGTTTCCTCAGGGGCGACTGTCGTCGCGGTCGTCGGAGTCGCGGCGGTCGTCGTCTCCATGGGCGTCGTGGTGACCGTCGCCCCCTCACCACCCATACACCCAGCGGTGATGAGCAGCAGTGCGACGGTCAGTGCTGCGAGCACACGTTTCATGAACAACCGTGACAACTGGATAATGTGTATTTAAAGATATATGTTTTGACGGTGCCTGTTCGGTAGCGAACGGTGGATTTCCGGATGAATCATGGATTGATACAACAACCGGCTCTCGTTTTTCCGATGCAGTGAACAAGGCCAAATCCCGTTTTCGTTGCGAACCTGAGCAGTTCTGTCTACTGACCGACGAACTTGGGGTCGCGCCCCTCCAGAAACGCGAGGACTCCCTCGGAGAAATCGTCCGTCTCGACGATGCGCTCTTGAGCGTTCGCCTCGGCGGCTAACGCCTCCTCCAGCGAGCGGTGGTCGTTGCGGAGGAGTAGCCGTTTGGCTTCCCCGACAGCGCACGTCGGCCGCGAGAGCAGCATCTCGACCCGTTCCTCGACGAATTCGTCAAGTTCCCCATCGGGGGTCGCTTCAGTGGCGATGCCGAGCTCGACAGCCTCGTCGGCATCGACCCGGCGGCCGGTGGTCAGCAGCTCCATCGCGGTTCGGAGCCCGACGAGGCGCTGAAGGACGTAGGTCGCGCCAGTATCGGGAACGAGACCGATATCGGTGAACCCCCAGGCGAATTCGGCAGATTCGGCGGCATAGACGAAATCACAGGCGGTGGCGATGGATGCCCCCGCACCGACCGCCGTCCCCGCTACCTTCGCCACGACGGGCTTTTTCATCCGCAGCAGGCTGGTTGCGATGGCGTTCAGCCCGCCTTCGAGTTCTTTGGCCGGACTGCTCACGTCGATGTCGCTCGCGAGATCGAGCCCCGAACTGAATGCGTCGCCCTCGCCCGTGATGACGACACACCGTACTGAGGAATCGTGGGCTAGTTCGCGGAGCGATTCGGCCATCATCTCACAGGCTTCGAGCGAAAGCGCGTTCTTGCGCTCCGGATTCGACATCGTGACGGTCGCCACCTCGTCCTCGTGGGACACATCTATCTGTGTCATATGTGGGTTTTCTCTTCGACTCCCCTCACCTTATCGCCTGTTTTCCGAGGATGGTCAACAATCGATGCCAGCATCCACTCCGAGGCGAGTCGGCGAAAGGTGGTGACGAGGCATCCCCGAATCGGAGTGAACTACTCTTCGAACATACCCTCGGTGACTTCCACGAGGAGGGGGTCCCAAATGCAACGACGCAACGGCACGAACCGACGGATCACCCTCGGTTTGGTACGTCTAGCGCTCGAACTCGGGATCGAACATCTGTGCGGACAGTGGCATCGGATCGCCGTCGGTGACGTTGTACGCCGAGAAGTCTTCGATACCTGCCTCGCGGAGGATCTCTTCATCGTAGACGGCGTTGCCCGTGAATACTGCGGGATCGCGGTCGAGGAGTTCGCACACCGCGTCAGCGACGATTTCGGGCGAGCGCCAGTCGTCTTCTGTTCCCATCCCGAAGTACCGCGTCGCACGCGTGTCGATGGCGGTCACCGGCCAGAAGGCATTGGCCGCGATACCGTCGGATTCGAGTTCGGCGGCGAGCGAGAGCGTGACGAACGTCATCCCCATCTTCGACCATGCATAGGCGGCCTTTCCCGGCGCTTGCTTCATATTCACTGGCGGGGCGTTCGTCAGGATGTGACCCCCGCCGATCTCCTTCATGTGCGGGATAAACGCCCGCGAGGTGAGGTACGTTCCACGAATGTTGACCTCGGTCAGCAGATCGAACCGATTCGCGGGAAGATCCTCGACGGTTGCCAACTGGATGGCACTGGCGTTGTTGATGACGATATCCACCTCACCGAAGACATCAATCGCTTCCGCGGCCGCATTCTGGACGTTCTCGGCGTCGCGGAGGTTCAACTGGATCGCGTGGGCACTCACCCCGCGCTCTTCACACTCTTCGGCAGTTTTGTGAATCGTCCCTTCCAGGTTACCATCCTCTTCGACGGTTTTCCCCGTTGAGACGATGTTACAGCCAGCATCTGCGAGCGTAAGTGCGATTTGCTTCCCGATACCCCTCGTCGTTCCCGTGATAAATGCAGTTCGTCCGGTCAGGTTTGGCTCGACTGGCATGTCTAGTGCTCAGTCCTCTTCCGCCTAAGTGATATGGAGGTCACAAAAATTGATCGACCACCTCCCGTGCCTCAAGTCGCTTCGAATCGGTGCCATGGTACTGCCAGTTGGACTCCATCACGCGATAGCCGTCGGATTTGTACACATAGCCATAGTAACACTCCCGAAACCACTCGAGGTCACGCTCGGTCAACACCGTACCCGTATGCTGCTCCATCGACGCCGGTTCCGGCTTAACACCGACGGCAGGATACAATAGCGCTTGATACGCAATCTCAGGGCCGTCTCGCTCAGCGGCCATGAGCGACGTCACTGCCGCCAGCGTGCCACCCGCACTATCACCGGCAACGGCCACTTCCCCAGTCGCCCAATCGCATCGGGATTCGCAGCGGCCCACTCCACGGCCGCATAGGCGTCTTCGACCGCGGCTGGAAACGGATGCTCGGGAGCAAGTCGGTACGCGACCGACACCACCGCACAGCGACTTTCCCGAGTTAGCTGGCGACAGAGTTGGTCGTGGGTCGCGATGTCCCCGAAGACGAATCCACCGCCGTGGAAGAACTCGACGGTCGGAGACGGCCCCGGCTCGTCTGGCAGATATAACCGTGTTTCTAGGAGGCTCGTCAGGCCCGGGAATCGTACGATCGACCGTCCTACCGACTGGCAGTGGATCGCGATTCTGCAGTTTGGCGATACCGCGAGTAAGCAGGCGGAACAAGCGCAGGCCTCGATTGCTATGCGGGAGCGGGATGTACTGTTGGCGGTTGAGGGCGGTCTTGGCGTGCGGATGGATGGCGTCGGCTTCCACTGCTGGCCAATCAGACACCGATCAATAAAATCCCTGGCTTCGTCCACCTTGTGGTCACGTTCGCTCCTCTCAACGGACAATCATTCGGGGTCTGGCCGTTCCCCACGCACAGCGGGTTCGGAGACGGTTATCCACCCATCGCTGGCAACCTCAACTTGATAGTGGTTATAGTGGAAGGTAACACTGCCCTCGCTATTTCGTGTCTGCCCATCGAGGTCAGGGCCGAAGAACCCATCTTCGATCGCGGCGATATCGACACAGGCGTATAATGGCGGATCCATAAGATCGGTTGGATTGACATCCTCCGCGGCCGCGATTGCGAACATGATTTCCGTAGTAAGATCGCGGTGGCTCTCTCGGTCGTAGTGCGCCTGTGTCACAAAGGTCAAGTCCTCGGTTTCATGCTGTGCAAGATCGGTACCATCATCGGTGTGGTCGTTGCTTGACGTCATCTGTCGGCCTCCGTGTGACTGTGTCCTAACGTTCTGTCGGTCCCGAGGCAGTGATGCCGCTACTGCCTATGTGATTACTGGGGATCGCCGTCGCGGTCAAACTCACTCCGGGCATGCGTTTCTTGCCGATTGTCGAGACATCCACCTGCGCCTTCTAGCGCAATCAACACCTGATGGGCGTGTTGACCAGGGGTGATTGTCTCAGTATCGGCATCGAACTCGATCACATCCAGGCTGACCAGTTTCGGGATATGCGCGTGATAGAGCGACGTATACATCTCCGTCTGCGTGAGCGGTGCGATGTTCGCCTCTTCGGTGTCAGTCTCCCACGCAGCGAGTTTGGTCGCGAGGTCGTCGAGTGACCATTCGGTCGCTTCGGCGAGGGTGTAGACGAGGTAGCGTCGGCGTGGATGGGCGACCGCCTCGAAGACCCATTGTAACTCAAGGGTTGTTTTCGAGACGGTCACGTCGAGTTCGCGCTCGGCGGCACGCTCTTCGGCGGTGCGACTAGAGTGGGTCTCCCACTCGTCGGTAGGTGGATTGTCCCCCGCCATCTCCTCAGAGAGGGGGTGAGAGGAGCATAAATATTTGGGATATAAATACCTTCGGTCGTAAACCCACGGGTCATCTCCGTATCCGAGCATCGGCTGCGAGTTCTCGTCCACTTCTATGCGTCGAACAACGACCGAATCAGACGGAGAGACGACGCGAGTTCCTGCCTGTGAATTCCAGCCCGGGAGGGAGCCCGAGTGTCCGTGGAACCGCACCCATGAACACGGTAGGAGCCGGAATCAGAGATGGTGTGGAAGCGCCTTGGTCTTCAGGAATATAGCGGTGAACCTGCTCCGCTATGCCCGTTCCTGCCGATGCCCGATGAGTCTGACTTCCTTCGACAGGAGTGGTGTGGTGGTCGAGTTCCCTCGATCTACGTCGAGGGATGAACGACTGGCAACATTGACATCCTCCGCACGACTGAAGTCGTGGGATTCCCCGCGCTTGGGGTCGGGCGTTCCGACACCAACGGAGGCAACTTCCCGACCTCGGTGGTCGGTCTCGGTTTGTAGGTGATGCGTCGGGGCGGTGGGCGCGTGGCGACGCCAGCCCATACGGACTACCCTGCTAACACCCTACAGGCCGTGCCATCGGCCCGACTCGGACTCGCGCCCAAGTCTCACTTGGGCAGGGTTGCTTTTTGGTGACGGAGACCCCAATCCAACTCCAATTTTCCCGAGCGAGTTACGCTAACATCCGACCCCATCCAACCTAAGTATTGCGGTTTTGTCATCGTTGGTCGGATTCATCCCACGACTGAAGTCGTGGGCTTTCTCCTGTACTCGTGTAATTCTGCCCAGTCAGTCGAAATCCGACCATTCTGTAGAATATAGTGGATATTGGCCAATACTATTATCCGCCCTTACAAACTACTGTCTGAGAACGAATGACCGTCGAAAACCAGCGTTCAATGCCTTCACGCACTGCGCATGCACAGGCAAGTGTCGTCGTCATCGACGCCCTCCAGGAGTACGATGGCATCGATATCGACGCCGGAGAGTTCCAACTCTATGACTTCATCGAACCTGATGCCCTCGATGCCATCTTTAGCCACAGACCAACAGGGTCTGTCTCCATTCAATTCGATATTCGTGAGGTAACGGTCACCGTCTGGCGGGCTGCCGACGATATCCGGGCTCGCGTTCGCCATCGCCCAGAATAGCTAGCTCGAAACGACGACAGGCACACGGAGCCCATTGACCATCACGAGCGTCACTTCGATTGGAAGATGCCTCGTGTTGGAGGCGAGAAGGGAATGGAGAAGATACCGAAGTCCGTATAAATTAGTATGACAGTTGAAATTGACATTCGTCTCGCTGCGGAGGAATTCGCCTTCGGCCAGGTGTTTCAGACAGCGCCTGACTTACGCGTTGAGTTCGACCGCATCGTTCCGATGGGTCGCGACGATGAGTACCTGCCCTTCGTATGGGTGATGGCCACAAAAGCAGCACCCCAGCCAGAACTCATCGAAGAAGCGTTCACCGAGAGTCCCGATATCGAAGGATACGAGTTACTAACCGCGATCGGTGATAAACGATTGTATCGGCTCCACTGGTTGCCCACGGTCGAAAGCCTCCTGGACGGGATTCTTCAGGCACGCGGAACGATCGTCGAAGGCTATGGTGAACACGGAGAATGGGCGTTCCGCCTTCGATTCGCAACGCAGGACGACATCTCTCAGTTCGACGACTATTGCGCCACCCATGAGATCGCCCGTACTATCGATAGGGTAACGGACATCCACCCACCAGAAGGGCGGCGTCTTGATCTCTCGCCCGAGCAATTGGAAGTGATGCGTGTCGCGTATTCGCACGGCTATTTCGAAGTACCGCGCAGGATCTCACAGACGGATCTTGGTGACCTCCTCGGCATCACTCATCAAGCTGCCTCCGAACGGCTCCGCCGAGCGAACGAGAAGATCATCGAACAATCGATGGCCTCGCTGTTCGAGATCGACCCACCAACGGAGAAGTAGTGCCTTCAGTATCGTCCCCACGACGACCGTCGCCCTGATCGACGGTCACGATCACTCTGTCTCGTATCTCGATGGCTTGCGTTCGGGAATCGGGTTCAAATCGGGTTCTAACCTGGATACAGTGATGGAATCGAGCAAGTGATCTCCATGAGGATCTTCATCTGCTCCCGCATCTTTTCGGAGGCCATTGACCCTTACAAGCGACGCTTCGAATGGGGTGTCGAGTCGGACACTCTAATGTGCTCGTACGCAGTTACGTTCGATGATCATAAAATACGGCATGCATATAAATTCGGACAACTTACATATACTACCAGACTCACGGTACGATAACCGCCAAAGACAAACTTGGTAGAAATGACAAAATGACCGACCCCAAGAGAGAACCGCTCGAAGGAGCATCGACCGTGCTCGTGCTCGCGCCGATAACACCGGACGGTAATCACG
Source organism: Haladaptatus rarus (assembly GCF_054177585.1). Taxonomy (NCBI): domain Archaea; kingdom Methanobacteriati; phylum Methanobacteriota; class Halobacteria; order Halobacteriales; family Haladaptataceae; genus Haladaptatus; species Haladaptatus rarus. The sequence continues at coordinate 176,384 of NZ_JBPEHG010000006.1, forward strand.
ACTACCTGGAGTTTGTCGCGTCGACACCTGTAGCCGACACGAGTCTTGCATCGGTCACGTATACACAACCACCGGCGCAGTGGCTGGATGACTGGCGCCGAACCAATGGCGCGCTCCCTCGAGAAACCCACATCATTCACGCGAGTGGGTTAGCCCACGCTGACCCAGATGGGGAAGTACCTTTTGACAGAGTAACTGCTGACGTTGTCGACCCGACGGATCCGATGGCAATCATCCCCCCACTGAGCCGTCGCTTAGAGGCGTGGGCAGACGGCGACACGCAACCGGTCATCTCGGTACAGACGCTGACCGTGCTTCTCGAATACGTCGACTTCGATACCGCATTTCGCTATCTCCACATTCTCACCCACCGCATCCAGGCCGCTGGCGCACTCGGCTTCTTCCAGATGGATCCCAACATTCACGACCCGGAGACCACGAATACCCTCACGTCGCTGTTCGACGTCGTCGTCGAACGATCCGCCGAGAGTGGTGAGTGGCGGACGATCCCTGCTGTTTCCTCGCGGACGGACATGGACACTGTTGCCCCGAGTGCTCCTACGAACGCCACCGAATCAACGAAACGATCGGGAGATAACCGCCTGTCATCGTTGCGAACGACGCTTTCCAGACTCTTCGGTCGAGACGCGTCGAATGGTGACAGTTCCAAACCCGAGCCCATCGAGGAACCCCCGACCGCACCGCTGCCCCACGAACCCGAGGAGGAGCAGACTCCGATTGGGAATCTGGTGGACGAAGAACTACTCACTGACGAAGAGCGGATCCGGTCGCTATTGACCCAGTCCGGAGGGCGAATGAAACAGGCCGATATCACGGCAGCGACATCGTGGTCGAAATCGACCGTGAGCCGAAAACTCGCACAGATGGAAGCGGACGGTGAGATAACGCGCGTTCAAATCGGACAGGGCAACATCGTGTTCCTCAATGGCTCCGAACCGAAAGCGACGAAATCACCGTTCGACGTATGAGGTCGACCGAGGGTGATCGCTAAAATCGGATTGTGAGTGTACACCAAGGTTTAGAGGCGCACCAGAATAGAGACATCCATGCCGACACTTACCGCTCGCCGAATTGGCGTCCTCATGAGTTTCGCGGGCGTGATACTATTCCCGATGTTTCTGTTCGCTGGATTTACCGGCGGCCAAGGCGAATGCCACGGGGCTTGACCCCGTGGATGAAGCCGCAACACGTGACACAAACCATTAAGAGAAATTATCTTTAATCAATAGACAGCGATGGAATATAGTCACCGTTACCCCGCGTACCCGACACAAGAGGGGGCGGTGCAACTAGAATACCACATCGACGTTCATCGCCAAGCGTACAACTACACACGCTACGAATACACCATCTCGACGCCGACCCGATGTTGTCGGCGTATAAGCATCACGACCGCCTCACCGACTGGAAAGACGAGTTTCCAGTGTTCAAAGAGGTTCACTCCAAAGCACTTCAGCGAACCGTCACACGGTTCTATCAGAATCTCTCGACCCTCAAATCCCAGAAAGAGAACGGGAACACGGTCGGGATGCTCACGTGGAAGTCACCGAAGGAGTTCCAGAGTATGACGTATTCGCAGTCTGGCTTCGAACTCAAAAACACGAGTGGCCGCACAGCGACCCTCTGGCTCTCCAAAATCGGAGACATCAAAATCCGTTACCACCGTCCGATTCCCGACGAGGGGTCCATCAAAGAAGTCACCATTAAGAAGGAGGCGACCGGAGACTGGTTCGTCTCTTTCGGCCTCGAAACTGACGACGCCGACCTGCCCGAGAAACCAGACGTGGACTCGCTTGACGCAAGTAACAGCGTCGGTATCGACCTCGGCATCCTCAACTACATCCACACGTCGGATGGCAAGACCGTGGATTGGTTCGACCTCGAAGACGAGTACGAGCATCTTCGCCGCGAGCAACGCCAACTCTCGCGGAAGGAGAAGGGGTCGAACAACTACGAGAAACAACGCCGGAAGGTCGCCACGGTCAAGCGTCACCTTCGACGGAAGGTGCTGGACTACCAGCATAAGATTACGACGTGGCTCGTCCGCGAGTACGACACCGTGTTCGTTGAAGACTTAGATGTGAAGAGGATGCTTGAACAGTCACCCAATGCCCGCAACAAGCAAGATGCCGCGTGGCGACAGTTCATCACACTCCTCGAATACAAAGGCAACCTGCACGGGACGCACGTCAAGCAAGTCGAACCCGAAGGGACGACGAAAGAGTGTGCGTCCTGTGGCGTGGAAACGGCGAAACCCATCTGGGTGCGAGAACATTCCTGCCCGTCGTGCGGGTTCGAGTGTGATCGGGACGCGAACGCGGCGATGAACGTTCTGCAACGCGGCTTTGCTGAACTAGGGCTGGGATGGCCCGAAGACACGCCTGTGGAGACTGCGCTCCCTACGGACACGACTCAGCTTGAGTCCGTGTCTGCAAAGCGCGTCGTAGAAACAGGAAGCCTCGGGGCTTGACCCCGAGGCGGTTCACGACGTTGCGGCTTTGTCGAGATGTCGAGTCCGATTTGTTGGGTATCGATCTCAGTCGTGCCCGGTTACTCGGTGTTGATTTTCAAACGATGTCGCTATCGTGGTACGACGGCTGTAACTGGCATGGTTCCCCACTGCTTCCACTCCTTATTGCACTCGGACTGGTCGTTGGCGGACTCCTCGTGACCGTTGGCGTAACGGTCCGGAAGAAAACTCAGTAATCCGTGGCCCTGTAATCTCTGCAAATGACCGCACCGATGACCGCGATCACATCGCACGTCACTTCCGCTGGCTGGGGATGGTGGAAAGATGGCCTCGTTGAAACCCTCAGTCGGTGATAGGTTTCAGGAGTCACGATGAATATAGGGCGCGAATGAATCAGGCTCGCGATCTCGAACAGAAGAGGGTCGGTTTGCTCAGTGCCGAGAGAACCGCTTTCGGAACGGCTGAATCAGTCGTTCAACAGTTCCCACCGCCATTATATCAGTAACTTATGTTTTATAGCCATCATCTCTTTATAGGGAATTGTCGTACAAGAGTGCGAGCTGGGTGGGTGCAGTGCTGTCGGCACCACGCAAAAAACAAGCACCAACCATGGGTAGCGAACCAAACGACACGACGGCTGACTCAGAGTCGGGAACAGAACGTCTACGAAAACGAATCAGCCACCGATTCTCGTCGATCCTCCCGGTGTTCAAGTGGCTTCCGCAGTATGATACGTCGTGGCTTCGTCTGGATGTCGTTGCAGGAATTACCGTTGCGGCGTCGGTCATTCCCGAAGGATTGGCGTACGCGTCGCTGGCGAACTTGCCACCGGAGACAGGTTTGTATGCCGGGTTGATGGCCGTCATCGCCTACCTCTTTCTCGGCACCTCTCGGCAAGTCATCGTGGGACCCACCTCGGCACTGGCGATCTTGCTCGCGAGTGGCGTCGGGTATGCTGCTACCGAGAACACCGCCTCGTATGCATCGCTCGTCATCGTGGCGACGCTTCTCGTGGGTGTCATCGCAGTTGTTGCGTGGGCGTTCCGGTTAGGCTTTCTCGTCCACTTCATTTCGGGGTCGGTGCTCACTGGGTTTTCCGCCGGAGCGGCGTTGTACATTATGTCCACCCAACTCACCAAACTATTCGGCATCGAGAGCAGCACGGCAGGCGGTTTCTTCGGGCAAACCTTCTTCGGGCGAATATGCTACACCGTTACTCATCTCGGTATGACAAACCCCGAAACGCTAGCCGTCGGCGTCGCGGGCATCGTGGTGCTCGTCCTCGGTGAGCGGTTCGTACCGCGTTTTCCGACCGCACTCGTCGTCGTCATCATCGCGATCGTGCTCATGTCGGTGACCAATCTGCAGGCCCGCGGCGTCGACATCGTCGGGCCGATTCCGAGCGGTCTGCCCTCGCTGACGGTTCCAGCGATACCCGATGTCTCGACGCTGGGTACCCTCGTCCCCATCGCCGCCGCGTTGTTCCTCCTCTCGTACGTCCAGGGCATCGGTGCAGTCGAGACGTTCGCCCGACGCCACGACTACGACACCGATGCGAATCAGGAACTACTGGCCGATGGCGGCGCCAACCTCGCTGCTGGCCTCGGTGGCGGATTCGCCGTCGGTGGCAGTCTTTCGCGGTCGGCGCTCAACGACTCCGTCGGTGGCAAGACACAACTCACGAACGCCGTCGTCGCTATCGTTCTCGTCGTCGTCCTCCTCTTTCTCACTGGCGTGTTCACGAGTCTCCCGGAAACGATCCTCGCATCGATCGTCATCGTTGCCGTCAAGGGCCTCATTGACATACCGGCGATCCAGCAGCTGTACCAGGTAAGCAAGAGCGAGTTCGCCATCGCGATGGCGTCCTTGCTTGGGGTTCTCACGGTCGGGATGCTCTGGGGCATCTACGTCGGTGTCGTCCTTTCGTTGTTGGTCGCAGTCTCTCGGGTCAGTCATCCAGCAACACACGAACTCGGTCAGATAGACGGGACAGATCAATTCATCGCTCTCGACGTGTACCCGGCGGCGACGACCAGCACAGACGTGTTCGTCTATCGTGTCGAAGCCGAACTGTTCTATGCGAACGCGGATACGGTTCGGATCGATCTCCTTGACCGTCTTAAGAAACGCGACTCCGACGTCGAACTGGTCGTCTTCGACCTCACCTCGTCCCCGACAGTGGACTTCGGGGCCGCACAGATGCTAGAGAAACTCCAACGGAACCTCGAATCGCGTGGCATCGACCTCCGTTTTGCGGGAGCGGAGTCCGACGTTGTCCGGATGTTCGAATCGACGGGACTCGCAGCGAACGTTGGTGGCGTGAAGATCGAGGAATCGGTCGATGACGTCATCGACCGCTGGAGAGCGGAGCCAGCGGCCTGATCGGGATTCCAGATTCTACGCCCTTGAGGGCGTGGTAGCTCACTCTTCGGCTTCCGATATCTGCCGTGGCAAGAACGTAGATGCGATAAGCAGGATCAACACAAACAGTACGAGGAGGAGGAGTGCCGCCTGCTGCGCGTCGAACATCGCGGCCTCGAAGACACTCTCGAGCAATTGTCGTTGTGCAGGAGTAAGTTGGTTCAGGAACTGCTGCTGGGTGGCTTCGGTCGCTGTCTCTACCGCATCTTCGAGCGCTATCACCAGATCATTTCGTTGCTCCATTGAAACTGTCACCTGTTCTGCTCGTAGGACTCTATCGACGACACTACCATAGAACTGCCCGAGAAAATACGAGCCAACGACTGCTGTCCCCAGGGAAAATCCTATCGAACTGCTTACGTTCAGGACTCCGGATGCCTCGGCAGAGTCCGCGGTAGGGACAGCCGACATCGTCATATTGGTGATTTGTGCCAATATGAGTCCGACACCGGCTCCATAAATCGCCATTGGGATAGCCATCCTGCTGATCGTCTGACCGGGGCCTGTCTGCTCGTACAACAGCACCAGTCCAGCGCCCAGACACACGATTCCGACCTGGATAAGCGTCTTTGGCGGGATGTACTTACGCCAACTGGTCGTAAACGACGCAAAAAGGATCGACGCAAGAGAATACGGTAACAACGCTAGCCCAGTTTCAAAGGCGGTGTATCCGAGTACGGCCTGGAGATAGACCGGGAAGATAAAAAAGAAGCCAGCCGAGATTATCGAGCGAATATTGTATGTGATAACACCGGATAAAAAAGAGCGGTTCGTCAGTACATTCAGCGGAACGAGCGGCGACCTCCCAGCACGTTCCATTCGGCGTTCGTACTGAACGAACATCGCGAACGTGAGGAGGCCACCTCCGAGAAACCAGATCGTCGGCGATGTTCCAAACGGATTGAACTGCATCTCACCGACGAAGAACGGCCGCCGTTCAACTAACCACCCATACTTCCCACTGAGAAGGAATCCAATGACGAGCGATGTCGCACCGACGATGGACAGAACTGTCCCACCTTTATCCAGCGAACTGCGTGTTTCTGACAGTGGGGTCGGACTCACATACTGAACGAAGAAGAGAATAACCCCCACACCGATGAGTTGGAGTGCAAATCCCCACCGCCAACTTGCGAATGTGGTTAGTGCTCCACCGATAATCGGTCCAAGAGTCGATCCAACCCCGCTAACGCCAGCCAACAGTCCGAATGCCTTCGCTCGATCGTCGTCTTCGTAACTGACTCTCAATACAGTGTGTGTCAGGGGAAATATCACAGCGGCCGCGGAACCCTCGATGAATGACCAGCCGATATAGAGGATCGTTGTATTCCAGCTAATCGCCGCCACCAACGTCCCACTGGCATAGACGATTAGTGCGACTGCCATTACACGTCGACTACTATGCCGAGACGGCAGCGTACCGGCTGGGAGAACCAGCGCAGCTATCACCAGCGAGTAGAGTGCAACCGCTCCTTGAATCACGGTGACTGTGGTATCAAACTCATCCACCATCGTGGGGATTGCCACGTTCATCAGGGATGCATTGATGACCACAATGAACGTCGTCAGACTCACAGCGATTGCTGGGCCCCAGTATTGTACTGCCGCCTGTAAGTCCGTAGAGAGATGAGAACTCCCGCTGGAAGTAGACCCATCTGGGGGCATACAGCGATCAAACGCTTTCAACCCTCAAAAAACATGAACCTCGTCAGACCCGAGCGTTAATTCACCGCAATATCGAATTGCGACTCGTCTTTCATCTCGTACTGACGGTCGTGCTGAATGCACCCTCTCGGCCGTGTTTAGACGCGGCGTGACGCAGGCATGTGGTGGCCGTCCACGTCGACGGAACAATCGCTTGAGGAACTCTTCGACGTGATGCACTTGCGGCAATTCGTTAGTACTCGTCGCTCTGATCGGCGTCTAAACATGGCCCACCCTCTCTATTCAGCACGCCACTTCTGACAGGAGCTGGGTAGATCAGGAGCGACCGTGCAAGATGCAGGGCGCATATTTTTCACTCTATACCCGTTGGTTGTCGCGTTCGTGGTTCGTATTTCTCACCACACGCGCCGTTTTGGCGCGTACGGTCAAAACGGCGAAGCCACGGGGCAAACCCCGTGGTACTTCACGAGTCCAATCCTCGCGATCATTATATACTCGGTCGTCGTCACTCTCGTTGGGGGAGGGAGAATGGCAATACAGGATGTTGCACGAACGGATGTAATGACGTCCCATCAAAACCAGTCGGTGGGAAATATCGCCACCGTCATGAAAGAAGAGAACGTTGGCAGCGTCATCATTGAGGACGACCATCGCCCGGTGGGAATCGTCACGGATCGCGATCTCGTGTTGGAGGTTCTCGAACCGCGTCGTGACCCGTCAGAAGTGACTGCCGCAGATATCATGACCAAGACACCGACGACAGTGCGAACTGACGAGGGAATTCTCGAAGCGACTGCGGCGATGTACGAAAAAGGGGTTCGACGGCTGCCTATCGTGGATGACGATGGCGGGCTGACCGGAATCGTAACACTCGACGATCTCATGGTGCTCCTCACCGACGAATTGGACAACCTCGTCGGTGTCATCGAGTGGGAGTCGCCGCCTTACTGAAAGTATGTCGGATACTCCCATTCGACCATCGGCCTGATAGCTTCATGCAATCGGGTGGGTCACGGTCGGGGCGTCCACGGCCTCCGATGCCTGCTGCCGCACCGTCCGCACAACGGGAGAGTTGTTGAGAGCAGGCACAGTCCACTCTTGATGCTTCGTGATGCCTTTCACGGTGATTTGACGCTTGCACCATGGTCGGCGTGGTCTTGATGGGAACACGTCCGACACTTGCACCACTTCTTGTTGCGGTTATCTCTTCGTGTGGCCGCACATCGGACATCGCTGACTCGTGTACTCAGGAATAATCCACGCGGTTGGGATTCCCCCAAATGACGCCTTGTACAACTCCGGATCGGAAGAAATTAGATGCAACATCCAGCAGCGACTCGTCGGATGGGCTATGAAGTGGCCATCATTGGACGGTATTTTGTATCGAACAGCTGGTTGAGTAGAGTCTGTTCGGCACCCCGAAGGTGGTGGCTGACGGTCGGTTGAGAGACACCAAGTATGGTCCCGACCTCCTCTCCAGTCGTCTCTCGTGGCCACTTGAAATAGCCGCCGTAGTACGCCGTCAGAAGTGTCTCTCGTTGTCGATCGGTGAGCGCTCCGAGGAGTGCTTCGACGAGAGTTGCTTTCGTCTCAATGGAGCGTTCGACATCACGGCGCGCGACGAGTTCGACGGACGTATACCGGCTCTGAAGGAGCTCGACGAATTCGCGAACGTCTATCTTCTGTGGCACGTCGATGACGACATCGAGTCGGTCGTTTTCGGCGACCATCGAGCGCAGACTGACACCATGCGAGAGGAGCGTCGACGGAAGCAGATGCTCGGATACCGTGACTTCGAAGTGGCCACCGTCCTCGGTCTTACTAATCACTTTGTAGTCCGTGACCGACACGAGTTGTTCAAGGATCGATACGATGCGGTCCGTATCGGTATCAGTCACGTTAATGAATAGCATTGTGGTTCCTCTGGTGCCCGTCGAAAGCCCTTCGAATTCGACGCGACACGGTGCGTTCTCGGCAATGGTCGTGAGGAGTGACTCGGTACCGGTGAACCTGAGTTCCAGTCGGGTGGCCGTGTCTGAATAGATAGCCTGCTTCGTCTGGACGGCATTGATGGCGTTCCCGATAGTCTCACCGAGTTCGACGAACACGGCGCGTTCTAGGTCGCCGAAGTCGTTTAGCTCGGAGGCGTAGGCGGTCACCATGCCGTAGGTGTACTCATCGTGAACGATTGGGACGCTGATCACCGATCGGAAATCGCATCCGAGTGCGACCTTCCGCCAGTCTTCGGACTGAAGGCGATCGACGACACTTCCGATCACTGTTTCTGACCCCGTCTCGGCCGTCAACCATGCCGGTTCGTTGTCGTCACTTGTGAGCGACACACTATCGAGATAGCGGTGTCCGTCACCCGCCCACGACCGAGGACGAACCGCTTCGTCAGTGGCGTCATAGTCCCCGATCCAAGCGAATTGTATCACGTCGCTTTCGACCAGTCGTTCACAAACTGCTGTCTCAATATCCTCGCGGGAGGTTCGCCCAAGCAGCGACTGATCAACAGTCCGGATGATGTCAGTGATCTGTATCTGGCGTCTGAACTGTCTGTTCTGTTCCATGAGTTGCCGGTCTCGTTCGCGGAGACTCGACTCGCTATCAAGGCGGTCGAACGCCGCTTCCATCGTTGCGACAAGCGTCTCGACGAGTTGACGGGTGGGACTGTCGATCACCTCCTTGGGCGAGAGGATCGTGACAACTCCGTGGTCACCGACTGGAATGAACAATCCTGTCCGGATATCATCGTCCGGACTGTCACGAGCTGTTTCCATTCTCGTGACGAACCTGTCCTCAAGCATCTGATCGTGGAGCGTCGACGTGATGGTGGTGGTATCATCGGTGATCACTGTTTCACCGCTGACAAACGCCTTCCAAGCCGGTGTGTCAACGCCTACCGAGAGTGGTGGCGTCTCCGAAATGAGTTCACTGAACGCTGGTGTGAGCGCTGTCGGTGTAAATTGGCTGTTCTCACTGTCGAGCAGGTAGATACCGACGCTGGGGACATCGATGGTCTCCGTAGCGATGTCCACGACAACCTCGCAGACTGCCTCTTCAGATTCCGTGTGAAGCAACTCACGGGTTGCATCGTGGAGAGATTCGAGGGCTAATTCATAGTGTTTTCGCTCCGTGATGTTACGGCTGATACCCATGATACCCACAATATCGTCGCCAGCCCCGCGATAGGGGAACTTGTTGTCCAGGAAAACCTGCTTTTCGCCGTCAATCAACAACTCCGTCTCCTTGTTGACTGGCTCTCCAGTCCGAATGATGAACTCGTCCACCCTCCGAATATCCGCTGCATCCCTGGCCTCGAATAGATCCTCGTCTCGATTCCCGACCGCTGATTGTGGATCAAGCCCGACCAATTCGGCTGCGGCCTCGTTCATCAGTTGGTACTTTCCATCGGTATCCTTAAAGTAAATTGCATCCGAGGTGTTTTCAATGAGTGCATTGAGTTGGTGAAGCGTCTTCTGTCGTTCCCGTTCACGCTGTTTTCGTTCGGTGATGTCCTGAACTACCCCGTAAATCGTGACAACATTACCGTCTTCCATAATCGGCTCGCCGATGACATGCACCCAGCGTTCGTTACCAGTGGCTGTCGTGATCCGGGTCTCAATATCGTACGGTGTACCCTGTTCAATGGCTCCGGAAACTGCCGCGCGGATAGGCTGCTCGTCTTCGAACATTCCGATGGCACGCTCAAGGTCTAATTCCTCACCGAGTGGCAACTCTCCAATTCGGTAGATCTCGTCGGTCCAGTAAATCTCTTCAGCGGATTCCTCGGCTCGGAGGTCACGCTTCCAGCCACCGACGTTCGCAAGTCGCTGTGTCCGTTGGAGCAATTCTCGATTCCGCTCTAGCTCTTCCCGTCGCTGCTGTCGACCGAGTTCTGCACCGATCCACTGAGCAATCACTTTGATAATCTCGTGCTGGCTCTTGGCGAACCCATCGACACTCGCGAATCGACTCCGGAAACTTACCGTCCCGTAGACGTCGCCGTCGACAACGACGCTTGTTCCGATGTATGCTTCGAGTTCGCCGTCTTGGAGACTCGTCCGCAGCTTGGTAGGCAAAGCCGCCTCGAGGTCTGGCAGTGTGACGACATCTGCCGTATCGCTTCTGACGGTGAGATCACAGACAGTATCCTGCAGCTCGAAGACGTCGCCGGGCACGATCGTTTCCGATGGGTCGACGGCCTGGACAACCTCGTAGCGCTCACTGTCGACGTGTGAGAGGATGCCGACGTCGAGCCCGAACTGTTCACAGCCCAACTCGAGCAATTCCTGGATCGTCTCCTCGAAGTCGCCAGGTCGATCGGTGATGATCTCGTGTAGATCTCGGAGTGCCTGATTGCTGGTTTCGAGCATCCGTTGGGCTCGCTTTCGCTCTGTGATGTCAGTGCAGACGACGTACCCTTCGATCTGCTCTGCACTGTCCTTGTGATTAGTTGAGACAGGAACGAACCGGAACCGGAACTCCCGCGTTCCGCCGTCTGTTTCGATACAGAGTTCTCGTTCAATTCGGTCACCCTGCTGAACGCGTTGGCGGAGGTCGTCAGTGTCGATCAAATCCTCGCCGCCCACCACGAGATCGGCCAGTGACTCGCCCGCGATGGCGGCACTGTCGTATCCGAACCGCTCTTCGAAGCGACGGTTGAGATCCTGAATCACGAGATCGTCGAGTTCGACGCGCGCGATACAGTCTGAGGAGTTCTCGAATAGAGCAGCTAGCTGGTGGCGTTCCTCCTGGAGGGACTGTTCGCGGTTCTCGACTGCGCTCGCCATATGCTCGAAGCTCTCGTACAGCCGGCCAATGTCGTCGACTCGGTCGGTCGAGACATCGACATCGTAATTCCCCGCTTGCAGTTGTCGGGCGCTTTCGATGAGATTGGTAATGGCATCTGCGGTGTCGTCCCCGATGAAGTATCCAATGAGCGCCACGAAAACGATTCCCAGTGTTAGGGTGGCAACATTCGCGGGTGTTGCTAGTATCGCGCCGAGTACGAGTATCGGGACCGTCATCAAGAGCGTAAATTTCACCACATACCTATCCCTGATAAACCTCGGGATGAGCCACCGAAATGTGAGTTCTCCCATGTCCTCAATAGTAGGCTTCTAGCAGTATAGACTCTTAGTCTCATGATTTCATTACTTCTGGGTTAGTACATTCGTCTATGAACCCGTCATGATAGTGTGCCGTCCAGAACAGGTTGTGCCGCAGACTAGCAGACAATACAGCCATATGACGATTATTTTATGAATCAACAGACTATTTACTGACATCACCCAAGGTATCGATACATCTGAACAGTCCAGATATGCAATCGTCCGGATAGCTGGCGAGATGATGTCTGACAAGATACACTCCTTGGCGACCGAATAAGATGCTCGACACTCAACGCTGGTTTGAGATAGCCATGCAATCGTACTTATCCAGTTAGAGCCCTGTCACGTGGTGTTCTATTGATATAGAAGATGAATCCAGGCCGTCCGAGGTACTAGAGACGGTGTGAACCAAACAAACGAAAAACAGTACAGTAGTCGGCCGGATTATGCAGTCCTGAAGGCTCTCGGGACAGTGTACGATGTGGACGTAGACGACCTCCCGATACCGCTATATGACGCGCTCGACCCCGATGCGCTCGTCGATTTGTTCGAATCATCGACCGACGAGATCGCCGTGTCCTTCCAGTACGATGGCCACGACGTGGAAATCCGCTCGGATATGACTGTCATGGTCGACGGTACTGTCGTCGAACCGGGGGGGAGCGATTAGTCTGATGTCGTCGTCCGAGAGGTCCTCCACCATCCACGAACTGTACGAAGAATTTCAGATCGGAGAAGAAACCGTGGCTATGATCTCGGATCCGGAGAATCCCAATGCCTGGATTCAATCGAACGTTTCACAGGCCATCGATCCCTGAGCCACTATTTGCCGAATTGTTATAATGCCGAGATCCATCCAAGAAGTGCGCACACCTACAGACTGTTGCATCCGTGGTGCCCAGTCACCAAGCGGAGACACAACGATGATATCAACGGCGAACTCGTTGATGTTTCTGCGGATGGTTTCGTTCGTATCCCGGCAGTCCAGCTGCGAACGGCCAGCACCCACTCTACCATTGTTTCCACTTAGCGCGAATGGTATCGCGAGCGTTGTAGGTGTAGGGATTGGCCAACATGTATCGACCCATCAGCCCGATACAGAGGGCGAGAACCGAACTGCCGAGGGTTATGATCAACCCGGGGACATACGCGCCAATCGGAGCCGACGACCAGAAGAGGGCCACCGCGAGAAGCCGCACCCCAAGAAGCCCCATGAGGGCACCAACTGCCAATGAGCCGTAGCAGAATACAGCGAATAATTTTGAGCGTACCGCCATGTTCCAGCATTTACATAGTGCAGCATACCCCTTGTGGTGGCGTATACACCCTGCTGCGGTGTTACATTCACGTTCTGTATGCAGCACGCCGTTTGTGACAGCAGTTCGGTAGGATGTTCAGTTACTGCTGAATACACAGCGCGAATCGGTCCTCATCCATCTGCGGTGGAGGCAAGCGGGTCGCGCTGAAGAATCGAACGAGTTCGGCCCTCTCCGTACCGGGATGGTCAGTCGTAGGCGAGCTCCCGGCGGATGAACAGGTGGTGGGTGAACGACAACCGGTCGGTCGGGGCGCTCGCTCGGAACGCGGACAGCTCGCCGTCGGTCTCGACGGTCACGTCCGACAGGCCGGACACCTCGTCGCCAAACTCCCGCATCGCCTCGGCACTGGGATCGCCGAGGCTCACCCACCGGATGGTCGTCGTCTCGCCATCCACTGCGAAGCTGTATCCTTCACACCCAGCCGTGTCATTTTCGTCGTAACTGAACTCGAGTTGGGGGATATCGTGGAAGCCGACTCGCGTAACGACATCGCCGATCCGTCTTTCGCTGGCGTCGAACCACGTCGAGCCGTTGGTTCCGTCAGCGACCAGTTCGGTGGCCGTCTCCGTGGTTGCCGGTCTGATGCTCACCGCCTGTCCTTCGAGGAAGGCACCGTGCGAGTGGTCGTCGTAGCGGAGGATTTCGAAGTCATCGACGGTGTCGACCGCCGTCGGTTCGACGACGTCCTCGTCGAGCGTGGCGGTCGTTGCACTACGGGCGGCGTCTGCATCGAAACTGCCCCCGTACCCCATGAGCGCCGGGCACTCGGACCTTCGCTCGGCAACGAATAGAGCCCAGTCTATGGTGGTCAGGTCGAGGCCGGGGTCTCCCGGTGGAGCGAACACTTCCGAGGGCACCTGCGGATCGAGGGCGTCACGAACCGACTGGAGTCGCTCTGGCGCCTCGAAGCTGGCGAACACGTTCGGTGTCTCGGTGGTGGTGTACTCGCCCGGGTCGTAGATCCAGTGCCGGGCGGGTGACTCGTTCGACCCGCCGCCGAGAGTGAGGCGGCTACAGCCGGTGAGACCGCCGAGGGTTGCCACACCGACCTCCGCGAGGTCCTGACGCCTGGAGGGCATGGAGTGTTTCGAAAAGTATGGACCACGTGACCATGTATCATGGGGACAGGTGGTACTCTGCTCGAAACAGATGATTCCGGCTCCCAGAACGACGAAGGATTCTATCGACGTGGTGGTACCCTTCCGGTTGGAAGAGAGATACTGAAAACGAGAAAGACGAACACGGCCACTGTGTCGAGAACCCGATTGCTAACAGTCGCTCGATCGTCCACCAGGAGGCCGCCGAATATATCCTCTCTATTCGCCACGTAGTTCCTATCACGTGGTGCCTATTTCGACAAGGCCGCCAAGGATAACGAAACCGAACCGCAACCCCTCACTGACGAGCAGCTCGGCAGACGCTTTCCCACGATCGCGCAGCGGGTCGAATGCAGCAGTCAGACTCGTCCCGGGGCGTCACCCATACAGATCCCCGGCGTGCATCGGATCGGCGTACGGATTCCACTCGTGAATCTCACTTCGGTTAGGAGTCGGATGCAGGGGCCGATTCGAACCCGTAAACTCGGCCACTCGCCGAGCCAACATAGACTCGCCCATCAGCGATAACCGGGTCGATAAAATTATCCACTGGTTCATCTGTGGCCGACCACCGGACGGCGCCAGTCGTGCGGTCTAACGCATATAGATTCACGTGCGGATCGATGTACACGCTGTGTGCATCCACTACCGGACTACTCATCCCCCCGAACGCGTCGTCAGCCCGAAACCGCCACTGTTGCTCACCCGTTGCCGCATCAAAAGCGTAGGCCGTGTCGTACGTAGTCGCATACACCAGTCCGTCTCCAATAGCCGGAGCCGACCGCACGATTCGCCCGGTCTTCCCACGCCAGACTTCCTCACCGGAGGCGGCATCCACGGCCAGGACGTAGCCGTCGTGTTTCGTGGCCCCGGTTCCAGCATAGACCATCCCATCACCGACGGCCACCGCATCACCAACCTCACGTTCGGTGGCGACTCGCCACTGCTCTGTCCCCGTCGTCCCATCAAGCGCAACCAGATATCCACGTGACGGGTCGTCTGCTGTCGTCCCACCGACGTAGATCGTCCCGTCTGCGACCGCGAGTCCATCGGCAACGTGGGCATCGCCGACAGCAGTCCGCCAGCGAGGAACACCGGTCGCTGCATCCAGTACGGTCACGGCCCCACTCGTATCCCCGACTACGAGGTTGTCATCGGCAATTATCGGACTTGTTCGCACCTCCGCCGGGAACTCGACCGTCCACCGAACAGCTCCGGAGTTGCGATCGAGCGCAAACATGCGCCCCGCAACGAACGATGCGTCCTCACAGCCGGTGGATGGACAGGCTCGTTGATAGGTAAATCCGACGTATACGGTATCGCCACTGATGGCTGGCGGCGTGGTTGGCATACCGATGCCGTCGAACTCCCCACCGTCGAACGTCCATCGGATGCTGCCATCTGTGGACTCGAAGGTGACGATTTTGCTTTCTGCACTGCTGATAGCACAGACGATGCCGTCAGCGACCGCCGGGTAGCGACAGCCAGCCTCGGCATCCAGGATTTCGGTGTCCCACACCTTCGCCAGTGGGAAGGCGTCTGAAGCGAGCCCACGACCAGCACGGCCAGTACTCGTCTTGTCGTGGCGATATAGCTGCCAAGATGAAGATTGGACAGAAGCCGGTGCTGCGGGGAAAGCTGGGCCCTTTCTTCGGGTAATGTAACGTGACTCCGTGGACGATGTCGATGTCGACTGGCCCGTCGAGTGACGGGACGAGAGACAGCCAGTGATTCCTGTAAGGCCAGGTGCAAGGAGGGTGAGATAGCGGCGGCGGTTCATGGGTGCAATGAATATCACTCTGATAAATGTTTTCTCCATCATGATACGACAGCACTCGATACGCGATGGCGGAACCGTCCCGCTCGGTGGCCATCAGCGACCTTCCAGAATCTCCCAGAATTGCTCAACCGCGTACTGGATGTCGGCTTTCGTGTTGTAAATATGGGGTGAAACCCGGATCAACCCCGATCGGATGCTGACCTCGATCGGCCTGGACAGGTTCTGGAGGCGCCGTTCGATCTCAACACTTTCCATATCATCGACAGTGAACGTGAGGCGAGACCCTTCGGTTCCCGGGGTGATGATTTCCGTACCGTCGATGTTGCGCACCTCCTGGTGCAACATCGTGACCAACTCTCGATTGTGGTCGTAGATGTTCTCGATCCCGATCGATCGCAAGTACTTGATCGATTCTGCCATGGCGAGTTTGACGTCGTAGGCACTCGTGCTGTACTCGAACTTTCGTGCTGAGGGTGCATACGCGAGGGTCGTGGCGTCGAGATCCCACATCTCCTCGACCGACCGCCAGCCCACGAAGGCGGGGTCAAGTTCTGTCCGAAGGCCCTCGTCGATGTATGCTACCGCGGCGCCGAAGGGAGCGAGCAACCACTTGTAACTCCCTGTTATATACACGTCCACACCCATCTCCTGGAGGTCTAGCGGGAGGAATCCTGCAGCCTGAATGCCATCGACGACTACGATCGCCCCCATCTCATGAGCGTGTTCGATGATGCGTTGGAGGTCGAATCGCTGGCCAGTGAGGTACTCCACATGGCTCAATACGACGACCTCAGTGTCTGCCGTAATTCGGGTGCGCAACGCTTCCTCTGGAACAATCCAGTCTTCAGATTCGACGAGCACCACGTCTATATCCCGGGTTCGGGCGATCCGCATCCAGGGATAGGTGACGCTAGGGAATTCGATGTCGGTCGAGACGATCGTCCCGTTTCCCAAATCGAGACTCCACGCGATCACGTTGAGCGCCTCCGTCGTACTACTGAAAATGGCAACGTCGTCAGGAGTGCAGCCGAACAGGGCTGCACTTTCCTCTCGCAGACTGTCGTAGACCATCGCCTCCCTTTGTTCGTCTAGTTCCCTCGTGCCCCCGCGGGCAATGTCCGCGAAGATCTCCGTCGCCGTTTCGATGACCGGTTCCGGGACGAGCCCGATATTCGCTGCATCGAGGTACGCAACGTCCTCCGAGAGGGCAAAATCGTCTTTGAAATCGTCTCTCATCACCAGTCCCCTGCTGGGAACCTATACCGAGAAGGAAGGGTATATAGTTTCGCCTGGGATGTGATTCTCCCATCATCAAAGAATCTCACCAGATACGAAGAGGCGTCGTTCGAAGAGACGGTAGCGGACGCTTGAAAAGGAACGAGATGACGTGTGCAACATCCGTGAGCGCGGCGATCTCAGAGCCAGAACCATCACTGATGAAGCAATGCGCACAGGGCGTGTAGAACGCGAGCAACCCGTCGGTGAGAGGCGTGACCCGCCACGATGTGTTCGGACTCCTCGCCAGTGTGGCACAGGCGGGCTTTGGTACAGCCGGCTTCACCGTAGAGTGGACACTCATAGGTTACGCTGCGCGGGCCACGGAAATGCAGAACCGTGAACTCCCCATGGTTTTGCGCAGGGATGATGTCAACCCTATCATACCGCATATATTACAATCTCCATATAGTTAGCAGAAAACTTATTCGACGACTCAAAGAAGTCCACTCCATGCCCCGCTCACGACGAACCCTCCTCAAGACGACAGGCCTCGCACTCAGTAGCGGGACATTCGCATCATTTGCCGGGTGTCTCAGCTCCTCGCCCACTGGCAACAATAGCAGTCCAGTTGAATCGACGACATCGACTCCGTCGGGTGAAACCGCAGCACCGGAATTTGCACGGTGGCTTCCGGATCCAACGAAAACCCCACTCCGAGATGGCTACGAGATTCTGTATTTCGACCTGAAAGGCATCCGTTCCCACCAAGATGCCATCCACGAGAATGCCTACGACCGCCTCAAAACCCAGATGTTGCGCCCCATTCCGAGCGATCACATCGATGTGACTGCCGTCGATGCCGCACTGAGCTTCGACGATGTGCAGTTGGTCCTCGGGTCGTTCGATCCGGAGGCTTTCGGCGAAAAACTTACCGGTGACAGCCGGTCGTCCACCGCGACGACGATGCAGAGTTCCACGACAGCGACGCAGAGTCCCGAGACGACACAGTCAACGACAGCGACCCCCTACTGGGCGAAGCAGGAACGCTACGAGGGGTTCGACCTCTACGGGACAGAGTACGTCTACGCTGTCTCGGAGGACGCCCTACTGGAGATAGATCCATGGCGCGGGGCCGACCCGATCGAGCACACGAAAGCGGTCATCGACGCATCGAAGGAGAAGACGAGCCAGTACGTCGACGGCAACGAGTATGTGGCGGCATTGATGGGGGTCGTCGACGACCCCCACGCACTCTGGTGCTACCCGGAAGCGATGGACGGGTCCACATCGCGTGGCTTCCGGAAGGACGTCATCACGGGAGAGCTCAAATCGTGGCGATTCGGAAGCGAGACGACCCACCTGACATGGGCAAACACCTACCCCGACACCAAAACGGCGGAGAGCGGCGAACTGTCGGACTACATCGGATCGAGCTCCGATCGCTTCGGTGCGTACGAAGGGCTCGATGTCGAAACTAAGGGCCAGCTAGCCTGGACCGACGGCACCATCCCGACGACGGAATTCGATCACCTGTCACCAGACGATCCTGGCGATGGTGTCACCACCTCCCACTAGTCCCACCGCAATCCCTTCTGAAGGGTACCAGAACCACCTGCGGTGACGGGAGCCCATCCAGGCGCAGTTTTCCATGTCGAGGATGCCTCTTCGAGAACGAGTCGCAGAGCGTGCTGACTATGCGCCCTGAATCTCGCAGCGGCCCACCGAGTTGCGGACTCCCTGTCACAAACGTCGTGCTGAATGGAGAGCGTGTATCTAACGATGACCCACGACTGTATCCAGTACGCCCCTTTCCATCGACAGTGGTGGTTACAGCAATCATGCTGGAGGGTGCGTGTGTACACGCCTCTGCGGTCGGTGGGTCAGAAAGTACTTATTTACCAGCAGTTGACGTTTACCATGGAACGCCGCGCTCTCCTCTCTGCACTCGGCAGTGTCGGGCTATCGAGTCTCGCGGGCTGTGCCGACAGGATATTCAGTGCTGAAAGATCGACGACAGATGGTCTGGTGAAATCCGATCAACAGTATCCGAACGGAACAGGCCCGAACCATATCGACTTCTCGACGCTCAACTCGGACAACAACACCGCTTTGGACATCCCTCAGATACACTGGAATTCATACGCGATCGTCTACACTGAACCACCCGATCACCGGCGCGTAGAAGGAGAGTACTACATCAACGCCTCCACAGGAGAGGTGATCTCTGACCTCTGGTACGGTGCGGAGGACTATCGAGATGGCGACACATACGCGTACGTTCAATCTGCTGAACAGATTCCCGATGAATATCAACGCGAGCAGTTCAAGTCAGACCCATCGTTCGTCTACGACAACACCACCAACGCGTACTATCGATATGACCGTCACTACGGGCAGGTCGCCCCCACGAACATCGGTCAGCATACCGATATCCTTGAATATTACAGGTGGAAGGCGACCGATAGGACGACTCACCACGGCGTCTCCGTCATCACGTACCAACTAGCCGACCCAGAGCCAAACAAATCTCGTGGGACACGAGCGATCACTGGAACACTCCAAGTCGGAGTTGAAGACGGAATCATCTACGCGTTCGACATCACACTAGACGATGATGAGGGTGAACTTCGCTACACCTACAGCGTTCGTCCTGCCGCATTTCCAGACCACGATTGGGTAGAGACAGCCCGAACGGTCGTTACCACGAATAGCACCTCCGACGAAAGTACAGACTCCAAACGACTGCACACGTCTCAGTAACTTACTGCAAGATACGCGCGAACGATCCAACGGCCGATTCGCTCAGAACGCCGTGAATTGAAGACGATTCAAGTGCTGAATACACCTTCTCTATGCAGCACGCCGTTCGTATCACCCGCTGAGGATTCCAAGGGGCTAACTGATTCAAAATAGCCCGCCATCGGTGCCACTGAAGAGATTATCCCGCTTGACCACCGAGGACCTATATGGAGTGGTGCGACCAGCTAACGAGATCGTTTGGTGGCGAGGGTGTGTGGGCCCGGAACCGAGGCGCAATGGGGGAAGTGGCGTGACCGACGACCGCCTCCCGGCAGAATACCTCTCGCCGCTCGCCACGCTCGTCGACGAAGTTCTCGCGGATGTCGGCTACGAGGTGGCGGCCGCCACCGACGCCATCGACGACGCTGTCCCCGGCTACGGCGGTCTCTTCGACCCCGCGACCACCCCGTCCGAGTTGCGTCGCGCGCTCGAAAGCCTACTGGCGTCGAGACTCACCCGGCCACCCGTCCCCGAGCCGACGAGCGACACATTCGTCCTCTACGTCGACGGCAGTTCACGCGGCAACCCCGGCCCCGCAGGTGCGGGTGCTGTCATCATGAACGCTGCGGAGGACGAACTCGCTCGTCTCGGCCGACCCGTCGGCTCCCGGACGGGGAACAACACCGCCGAATACGTCGCCCTCCAACTTGGACTCTCCGAACTGTTGGCTCGTTACGAGCCACGCAGGCTGGAAGTGCGCATCGATTCGATGACGGTCATCCGAGATGTCTGGGGTGGCGATGACCCGACGGAACCGGGTGTCGAGACATATAGCGAGGCCGTCACAGCAGCACTATCGAAAATCCCGGAACACCAGTACACGCATCTGGCCGACAGCGACCCAAACCCCGCCGACGCACTAGCGACAGTAGGAGCCGATATCGCGTCCTTCGGACCTGGATAGTAGAGTTACGCCGCTTAAAATTCAAAATCCCGGCTCTGTCGGAATCCTTAGAAGCTAATAGAAACCACGTGCCGACTACACCCTCTGTCTCCAGCACGTGATTTCTATCACTTGTTGGAGGTTTCAACAGGGCTGCTATCACTCCTCTTCCCCATCCCGTGTGCTGTCGACCACATCACTGATTTCCCCAGCCTCGATATGTGAGTCACTCTTGCTCCTCTGGTGTTGGCATATCATACTAACCCAAGCCATAGATTGTCGTGTATTCTCGACGCGTAACCCGGGAGGTGACCGCCGAAACTGCGCCGTGGAAACCGCTCGTAGGTTGAGGCGACGAAATCTGCTTCGCCGACAGCCCCGACCCGGCCCAATTCACTTCCTATTATCAAACTAAGCAGAAGTGAACGGCTCGAACGGGATTTTGTAGAAATCGAGCGATAGGGCCACTGAAACCCAGATATCCGAATATTTAAACCATATATTGCTATAGCAAATTTCCCATGGGGAAGTTGAGATTACAGCGGGTTTAGCCAGGCTGTGATGCATGCTTCCGGCCGAATCAGTAATCGAAAACGGCTCCGGATTGGCTCTCAATCGTCCTTTCTATTGTACGACCAACTATATTGTCGAATTTCGAAGACGTCTGGTAGTGTAGCCACTCAGACACCGCGATAACTCAGACCCAGTGCCTCTCTACCCAATTCTGGTTTCCTTCTTCAGCAGCGTCAGCGTATTATCCTCCGTCACGATCGATGAATGTTCATATTCACCCCTCAATTCGACCTGCACGAGCAGGTCCACTGCTCGCCAAATCGAGTACAGCAGGCAGGCGAACGCGAAATAGAAGAATCGTAACCCGAAATCCTTCGACGTGGTGGCGGCCATAAACCGCTTGATAGACCTGTAGCCACTCTCGATTTCCCAGCGGTAGCCATACTCCGTGAGATGCCCGCTCCCCCGATTCGTCATGAACACCGAGTATTGTCGGTGGTCGTCGTGCTCAGTGTCTTCTTTCCGACGATAGACTAGCGTCGTCTCGTGCCACTCGTTGTTGCCGAGGTGGAGCTTTCGGTCAGTCTCGTAGCGGTCCTGCTCGGAAGAATTCCTCTGTCTCTGCGACCTCGTCGATGAGTTGCCGGATCGCCTGTCGATACATCTCTCGAATCTCCGGTATCGAGAGGTCACGGAGATGGTCGCGGTGGGCGTGCCCGAGCGGTGTCCGCTCCCGCGTTGACTCGTGTACAAAGCTGCGGGCGCCCTCGTTGGCGGCCAGGTTCTCACGAAGCCCGAGATATGTCTGTAAACTCCAGTAGGCGTTCTCGTGGATCTCACACCCGTCTCCGCGGTCTAACGAGAACGCAGAAAAGACGACGCGACTAACGTGCTCGGTGATTGGCGAAGCGTTGTCGAGGATGGCTCGGTTGTCCAGTTTCGATTCGTCTGCGTCGTTACCCCGAAGCGGGAGGCTCCGTTCTGGTTCGCGCGGGACCGTGACATCCGCGTTTTGTGCCTTGATGAGGATCGTTCGAGCGGCTTTCTCGACTGTCTCACGGAGATCCGAGGTGAATCGTTTGTGCCAACTGCGCCAGAGGGACGATTGGTCAGGAACTGTATCCAAGCCCAGTTGCCCACAGAGTTCAGGGCGGTTATTGAGGTACTCGACGAGCGCTGTCTCATGATCCCACCCGTAACACTCTTTCAGGACGAACACGCGAAAGAGCGTCTCCATCTCGTAGCGTGTCGAACCTGCGTAGCAGCCGTGTGCATCAAAGAGAAAATAGGCCAGTGGAAGGGAACAGACGAACTGTTCTATAGAGTCGTGTTCGTTGTGTTTGAACCACGTTCCTGCGACGACACGAACGTCCGACTCTAACCCAGCGAGTGGGGTGCGATCATACAGTGGCGTTGAATCGTATACTGGCCAGTCAGTATATGATCGGCGTGCAATCTGCCGGAAGACCGTACGCTGGGACTCACAGTCCATAGGCACTACGAGATATTGCCCACGAGATGCTCAACAATCCGTCTAACCGCTCCTATGTGGTGAATTTGAAACAAACAGCCTCGTTGAAATCCGTCAGGCGTTTGAACTTCCTGATCAGGAGCGCCAGGGACTCATGGACGCAATTCATAGCAGCCACGAAGCGTTGTCACAGCCGGTTGGGCAACGTTCCTGCGACCCTCACGAGTAGAGCCGAGAGCTATGGCCGGCGACAGCAATCCGGCCGAGACAACCGGTGACGAGCGCTGATCGAATAGAATGTTGTCACCCAGGTGCCGCTGGGCTCGCTACTCGACAACCGTCACGTCGAACTTCCCGCGCCAGCGGTATCGCCTTTTACCCCAAACGATTGTTCGGCGCGCGAACGCGTATGGAACGAGAGGCACAAGTACAAACACTGCTGGATAGGCCAAGAAAGCCGTCCATCGACGGACGCCTAAGAACTCGTTGACGGCGAGATGCAGTACTGTCAGAAATGCCGCCATCGGGAGTGGAGCCAGAACCGCACCTGCGAACAAGAGCAGCGAGATAAGATAGGTCCCCATGAAACCACCGAGTTCGTGCCACCGGAGAATCTTGGTCCACCGAACTTGGCGTTCAAACGACTCTCGAATAGTCCCCCCGATGGGGACGGCACGCGTCCGACCAACCGTCGTTACTTGTAAGTACTCCATGAGAAGCCCATCGTCGCTGATCGTCCGCCGAAGCTCATCCAGAAACGCAACCTCGTCAAAGTCGCTTCGGTCGAATATGACCGCGCCACCCCAGATTTGATTACCGAGGTAGAGGGGTAGCGAGCCAGCAGAGGCGTACAGCGGTTCGAGCACCACCGAAAGGGGATCTCGGCCGACGAAGTACGGCACTTCCGACACTGGCACGTATTCCTCATAGTCCGCACCGAGGGTCGCCAGCCAGTCTGGGGGGTGGTGGAAGTCGTCGTCTGTCCAAACGAGTCGGTCGTGGCACGCAGCCTCCATCCCGACGGCAATTGCATTAGCCTTCCCGGAACAGCGCTCTGGCTCGCCGGCGGCGATGAGCCGGACACCCTCAGGGTAGTCTCGCCGCTCGGTGACAGGGTCGTTTTCATCGTCGTGGATAATCAATAGTTCGTCCTCGTCTCTGAGTTGACTAGCCAGCTCCGCACAGCTGTCGGTCCACTTCCTTGTCGGCAGGAGGACACTCATCGGGGAGTGGTGATCTGTAATTGTCATGTGATTTTCATAATGATGGGATTTTGATGCATTTAGTTAGTGGTCGGTACGAGCTTGAGCAGTCTCTGAACCCTGGTCCTCGATGCACTCATAGACTGCTTGCCTGAGTGCCACTTCTCGGGGATCGTCCTTCAGGTGGAGACCCATTTGATTCGGTGTGTAGGCGAAGCCCAGTTCCAAGTCGGGGTCCGCGAACCCGAACGATCCGCCAGCGCCCGGCGTGCCGAACGCGGCGTCGGAGGTTCCGAACTGGAAGTCGGGCGACGGTTTCGAGTACCCCATCGCATACGCCGTCTCGATGCCGATGACGACGTCCTTCCGGTCACCAGACGGCGGCACCGGTGGAGCGGTCAGTTCCGCGAACACGGCCTCGTCGAGACCCAGTGCCTCGCCGCCGGTCGCAAGGTCGCCGTACAGCCGAGCCATCGCACGGGCAGTCCCGATGCCACTGAAGGAGGGGATCTCGGCTGCACGGAAGTCCGGACTGTCGAGGTCGCTCGGGGTGTTGGTGGCGAGTACGTTCAGCGCCCGACTCGTCACCGACCACGGATTGAGAAACGACAAGACGAACCGTGGTGATAACTTGTGGAGGTTCCGGAGCATATCCAGCACCCCGAACGCATCCAGGTCGGCCACGCGGTCGGACGGGATCTCCTCGGGGAGGCCGATGTAGAACTCGAGGCCGAGCGGGGCGGCCACCTCCTCGGCGAAGAACTCACCCAGCGTTCGCCCATCGGTTTGCCGAAGCAGTTCGCTCGCGTACCAGCCCAAGGTGTACGCGTGATAGCCCTGACGGGTGCCGGGCTCCCAGTCGAGTTCCTTGGCTGCGAGCAGATCAGAGAGGAACTCCGTGTCGGCGATCTGTTCGGGCGATAGGCGAGCGTCGAGCGTCGCGAGCCCCGCTTGGTGACTCAGCAACTGCCGGAGCGTGACCTCCTCCTTTCCGTGCTGAGCGAACGCTGGCCAGTGGTCAGCGATGCGGTCCTCAAGCATGAACAGCCCCCGTGAGAGCGCGACGGCGATGGCCGCCGCCGTCATCCCCTTCGTCCCTGACGCTACGAGAACCATTGTCTCAGCCTCCCACGGACACACGCGGTCGGTGTCCCGGTAGCCACCCCAGAGGTCGACGACCGTTTCGCCGCGATGATAGACGGTGCAGGCGGCTCCGAGTTCGTTTCGGGTCCGAAAGTTCTCCGCAAACGCCACTCGTACGGGTTCGAAGCCATCGGCAACAGTCCCATCGATGACCGACTCCCCGTCAGCTTGGATCGTCATCTACTACCTCCCTCTCGTCGCCTGAACGAGTGTACTTCCTGGCCCTCCCAAGCCTATCGTGGACCGCGTGACGTTCTCGAATCCGTCCGATCGAAGCCACTCGACGACATCTTCGTACGGGTGGGTTTTGGCGCCTAACGTGGACAGGTAGGTCAACCCCTCGAACCCGAGGAACGATTTGCCGACGGGCATCCTCGCGGAGCCCTCCAACTGGTCAAGAATGACGATTCGGCCCCCTGGTCGCAAGGCTTCTCCGACG
Organism: Haladaptatus rarus; assembly: GCF_054177585.1. Lineage (NCBI taxonomy): Archaea > Methanobacteriati > Methanobacteriota > Halobacteria > Halobacteriales > Haladaptataceae > Haladaptatus > Haladaptatus rarus. Next base: position 201,942 of record NZ_JBPEHG010000006.1, read on the forward strand.
CGACCCAGCAATCGGCGATTCTCCGCGTCGTCGTGGGCGTGGATGACGTTGAAGACGAGCGCGATGTCATACCCGCTCCCGAGGTCGTCAGACCAGTAGTCCCCGGCGGACGTCGTCACTCGTTCCTCAACTCCCGCGGCCGTGATCTCTCGCCGGGCTGCTTCGAGCGCGTCCGGATTGTCGAAGACAGTGGCGCTGAGGCCAGGATGCGCCCGACACAGTTCGATCGCGTATAGACCGTGCCCGCCGCCGACGTCGAGCAACGTCGATGCACCGTCGGGGACATCGACCTGCTCGGTGATGTCGTCTACCACGACGGCTGCAGCCGCCCGGAACCCGTCCTGGGCGGTCTCCCACCGCGTCGGTTCTTCGTCGAACCACTCGTAGATGGTCATCGGTGGCTTTCCGTCGAGGACCGCGCGCTCGAGGTGCCGTTCCCAGAAGGGGAGGACGAGTTCGTTCCAGAAGGACAGCCACGGCGCCAGGTTCGTCTCCGAGCCCGTAGTCAGCCACTTCGTCGTCATTGCGGTGTTCCGGTAGCGGCCTGCCCGCTCGACCACGTAACCTTGTGACGCAAGGAAGTCGAGCAAAATTCGGATACCGTTCTCGTCGGCATCGAATCGGATAGCGATCTCGTCCGCCGAGAGTGCCTCATCATCAAGCGCGTCGATGAGTCCCATGTCGAGTGCCAGCGTGAGCGCCTCGAAACTCGCGGCACCGAAGAGATCGAGCATCGGGGCGGGTCCCCTGTTAAGTCGAAACAGCAGTAGCCGTTCGAGGAAGTTGGGATTCGTGGGCATCTTCTTGTGGAGGGATGGTAGTTCAGGGCGACACGTTCGGTTGCTTCGGCGGTGCTGCGGTCGAACGCATCGTCTCGCGCCGGACCGACCATTCGTATGCCCCGATGAGGGCGAGCGCCCAGAGGACCGCCAGTGCAGCCCAGGTGGTATCGAGGCCCGACATCGTCGGCTGGAACACCGACGCGATAGCGAGCATCGCGGCCAGGGTCCCGGCGCCGTACGCGGCCAGTCGACAGCCACGGTTGCGGAGGGCGGCGAGCCCGGCGAGGGCGATGATGCTCAGCGAGACGTACGTCATCGTGGCGTAGTGGCCGAGTTCCGCGTGCTCGTCGGTGAGAACGAGCTGGTAGTTCGCCTGTCCGAGTGCGTAGAGGACCACCGGAACGACCGCGAGGGCGACCAGACCGAGCAGGACGGGGTCGACGCTATCCCGGTCGAAGCCCCAGAGCGTGAGCAGTTCGCCTCGAGCCGGGTGCAACGCACCGGCGACGAACACCGGCCCGAAGAAGAACATCCAGGACGCCGGATCGACCGCACCCACGGCGGCAGCGGGGCCAGCGTCGATAAGATGGATAACCGGGCCGAGGCCAGCGTCAATGAGGGTGAGGATCAGGGCGACCTGCATGGCAGTAATGCGCCGGGCAGGCCTGTACAGCTGGGCGAGCATCGCCAGTCCCCAGATCCACAGCCACGTTGCCCCCGCGACGTTGTGGACGAAGTGGATCGTGTCCGTGAGCGCGGGGTCGAACCACCCCGTGAACACGGCGACCAGCTGGAAGTTGAACGCCAGCAGCCAGAAGAACACGAAGGCGACGACCGACAGGTAGAACCCTGTCATCCGCGCGAGGTACCGCTTGCTCTTCCCCTGGAGTGACTCGAGCGCCATCGTCAGTCACCTCTCCTGCTGGAGCGAACATTCGTCCACAGCCCGTGGACCGACACAGTGGTGCCGGGAATCGAGATGTGATCGGAGGCGTGCGAACTGTGTAGAATCGCCAGTCCGCCAGCAGCGGTTGGAGTCGATACGTAGGTTGCCATTGCAGGAGATGATTGGCTACCTGTGTGGATAATGATGCTTATGGCAACTATTTCACCCCTCGCAACCTTGCCGTCCGTCGGTGCTGTCACCCGGGGATGTCGTCGAGAGTGAGTTCCGTGCCTTCCTCGCGGTACTCCTCGTACGTGGACTCGGCCCAAGCACGGACCACCTCGGTCTCGGTCTCGACGAGCGCGATCGGGATACCATGATTGTCGGTCGGTGCCAAGAGCGTGATTCCGTCTGTGATCGCGAGCAGGTACGGAATCGGTCCATCGTAGACGACCATCCGCATACGTCCCGACTCGAAGGCTGGTCTGAACATCTCGACGTACGTCTCGTCAGCCTGTACCTGGGCCAGTACCTCACCAGGGACGACCGACTCGGCGTACTGGTCGCCATCGAGGAACTCTTGAGACATCTCCTCGTAGTCCTCAGGCGCCCCAGTCGCGACTGTCGGACTCAGGAGTCGGGCGTGGTCGGCCCCGAAGAACAATTCCTCGAGCCGACGGACGTGACGAAACGCATCCCCGGCCGTCGGTTTCGTCAGGGTGGCGTCGCGAAATTCCCGGACGTCGAAATCCATTTCGTCGATCGGGAGCTGCTGGACCACGTCGCTGAGCCGCTGGATGCTCTCGACCGTCTCCAGCAGGTCACCGAAATCGTCCGCGAGAAGGTTGCCCCACGCGGTGAGGGCGTACTCCTGTCCCCGGCGTTCGACCCAGTTGCGATCCCGAAAGGGTTCGAGGATACGCCCAAGTGTGGGCTGGGAGATGCCGGTTTCGTCGTGAAGGTCGCGGCGAGTCATGCGTCCCTCGGCGAGGATTTCGAGCACCCCTACACGGTGGGGCGACCGGGCGAGAAATGCGACATCGTCCAATGGATCGGGCGTCGACATGGTTGCTCAGTGCTCCGGTACTACGGACTATCGGAACATTAGTGTGGTAGGTCGTCGGCCGTCAGTTCCGTAGACTTCTCTTTGTATGCGTCGAACTGGTCGTCGACCCACGCCCGGATGACTTCATCCCCGGTTTCGATGAGGGCTCCGGGCATACCCTGCTCGTCGGTGGGCGCCAGTATTGCAATATCGTCCGCGGTGGCGATCATCATCGGAATGGTCCCGTCGTAGCGGTAGACGGGTGCCTGTCCTGACCCGAGTAGGTCCCGTATGAAGCCGACGAGCTGCGGCTCCGCGAGTGCCTGCTCGATTGCGTCACCGGTGATGACCGATTCGATCAGGGGACCGTCCCCGGACGCGTTCACCATGCGGTCGCGCTGCTCCTCGAGGGAATGGGGCGCAATCGTGTCCGCTGCGATGCAGACGTGGTCTGCTCCACTCAGTAATTCTTCGGCCCGCCGTACGTGGCGGAGGACATCCCCAGCCTGTGACGTCGTGATCGTCGCAGATCCGAACCGACGAATGTCGAAGTCAATTTGATCGACCGGAAGTACCTGACTCACGATACTGAGATGTTGGATGGTTTCGACCGTGTCCAGCAGTTCACCGAACTCGTCTACGAGTAGTTCTCCCCATGGGGTGAGGGCATACTCTTGCCCGCGGCGTTCGACCCAGTTCCGGTTCTGAAATGGTTCGAGGATACGCCCGAGCGTCGGCTGGGAGATATCGGTCATCTCGTGGAGAGCGGGGCGAGTCGTGGGGTCCTCAGCAAGGGTTCGGAGGACCTGGACGCGGTGGGCTGACCGGGCCAAAAACGCGACGTCTTCCAGTGGGTCGGGGGTCGCCATCGGTATTCGATACCCCTTACATTCTGTACCGACGGTATTAGAGGTTATTATGGGTCTCCCCGCTGCTGGAGACACATTGCGAAATTGCATGAGAGTATGTGCGAGGTGAACTACTCCCACCTACCGCGTTCGGGCCTACCCGGCCCTCACTTGCTGAGGTGGGAGGTTCCTGTTTCAGTGTCGGAACTTGCAGAAACCGATTCCACAGCGTCCACAAGAGCGACGCTCTTGTGCGGCCCATCAGAACTGATGGTTCTGAGGACGGTTCCAGACTCCGCAGGCGACTTCCCTTGACAGGCGGTTTGGAGTGTCCCACTCCTACCGGATGGACACTCGACTGCCGCGACCGATGCACGCTTCTTGTCGCGTTTGAACAACGGACGCAGTGGCGTGAGTGTCTTACTACACTGTTCGAACGCCGCAGTAGTAAGGCTATGGCGTACAGTGAAAGTAACCAAAGACGGCGGGTGAATCCCCTCCCTACTCGCTCCCTTCGGTCGCTCCTTGAGGAAGGGGGCTTACCCGCCTGTAATTCAGCTAAACTCACCGGTTCGACAGCCATCGCAGCCAGTCAGTGCTCGTCACCACCGTCGGGAGTGGCCTGCTCCGGAGTCGAATCATCAGGTGCGTCACCCCGTACGAAGTCAACCCGTTTGAGCAGCTCCGCCATCGCGTCGCTGTAGAACTCCGGGTCGTCCAGGTTGCTGGCGTGGCCGCCACCGGGGACGACCCGAAGTGAGGCGCCGGGAATCTCCCTGGCAAGCTTCTCGCAGTGTCGCCGGCCGAGTCCCATCGTGTTCTCGCCGTACATGACCAGGGTCGGGACCCGAATCGACGGGTAGTCGCCCTCACCCTTCTGGTAGAACGCGAGGATCGTCCGGACGATCTTCGCAAACTCGTCGGCCGGGATCGGTGGCATCTCCGCCTGAATCCGCTCGACCGTCGCGTAGTCGCCGGCTTCTGCCTCGTCGTCGAAGAGCGTGGTGACCCTGACCATCGCCCGCTGGATACGTGCGAGGCCCAACAGCCGGACCGGCAGAATCGTGCTCCACAGCACGAAGGCGTTGAGCCGCTCGCTCCAGTGGAGGCGCTCGGGAACGAACGTGTCGGCGAGCACCACCCCCGAGAGCCCCTCGGGGTATTTTGTGGCGTAGACCTGGACGACCATCCCACCCAGCGAGTGCCCGCAGACGACGGGCCGTTCGAGCCCGAGTCCCTCGATCAGCGCGTGGAGGTCCTTCACCCACAGGTCGGCCGAGTAGGACGGGACCTCCGACCCGCCGGTGCGACCGTGCCCGCGGAGGTCGTAGACAATCGTCTCGTACTTGTCCGTGAAGCGCTCGATCTGTGGCCCCCACATTGTGTGGTCCAGCATGGCTGCGTGGACGAAGACGATCGGCGGCCCCTCGCCACGGCGCTCGTAGTACGTTTCGATTCCGTTGGTCTGAATTGTCGGCATCTGAGTATCTCCGGAGTTCGGGTCCACGTCGGGGCAGGTCGTTCATACCCCGACGGGGACGACGGGTCGACCCTCGGCCGGACGCGGATGGGGCCCTTCTTCCGAACGTAGTAGGCGCCTGTCGTAGATAAGCACAACTATTGACACGTTTTTGCCGGGTGAAATCGTTTCAGCAGGTGAACGTCCGCGTCACAGGTCGTCGAAGATGCTCCGTTAGCTCGGCAGGTCGTCGACGCCGATCCACTCGGCCTGATTTCGGTAGTCGTCGAGCGTGTCGACGACCCACTCGCGGATCGTCTCGTCCTCGGTGTCGACGAGCGCACACGGGACGCCCTCGTCGTTGTACGGTACGATCCCGACGACATCGTCCGCCAAGACGAGCGAGAACGGAATCTCCCCTGCGTACCGGTAGACGTTCACGCCCTCGGTCGCCAGTAGCTCCCGGACGACCGGGACTGCCTCCGAGTGGGAAAGCATGCTCTCGAAGGCGTCGCTGGCGATGATTATCTCCTGGGTTTGCCCCTGCTCGAGGACGAGCTCCTGTTGTTTCGGCAGGGAGTCGAGCGTGAAATACGCGCCTAGCCAGCGGACCCGCGAGGCGTCCCTGATGAGGTCCTCCCCGCGCCGGATGGTCGCCTGGACGTCCGGCGGACGCGGCACGGTGATCCTCGCGTTCCGGAACAGCCTGACGTCGAAGTCCATCTCCTCGAGCGGAAGGTGGGGACCGATCGTCTCGAGCTGTTGCATCGTCTCGACGGTCTCGTGGAGCGCCCCGAACTCCTCGGCCAGCAGTGATCCGAACGGCGTGAGGCTGTACTCCTGGCCCTGTCGTTGAACCCAGCTCCGGTCCTCGAACCCACCAAGAATCCGGGTGAGTGTCGGCTGGGAAATCTCGGTAACCTCCCTGATCTCACTGCGAGTCCTCGGCCCCTCTGCCAGCACGTCGAGGACCGCGACGCGATGGGGCGACCGAGCGAGGAACGCAATATCGTCTAGTGGGGTAGGACTCGCCATGACTGGTCGGTTCCCGATACTATGGCCCCTCCGTTGATAAAGATAGATTGCTGCGGACCCGAATACCGCTGGAGACGGCCCATTATCGTGACTGACCTTCCGACCTCTTGTGGGTTCTCTGGCAGTAGGTGCGAACGATTCTGCAAGGGGATGGCACGTCGGGTCTGCCCATTATAGCGCGGCGAATTCGATCGCATTGTCGACCCGGAAACTCGATGGAGTCCAGCCCAAGCAGCAGAAAAGCAAACAGTTTGACTATTCACTCTCACCATCGTTCGCCTCCTCCGATTGGTGCCCCCTATCCGGTGTCGCACGACCCGTCGTCATGCCAAGACGGCGCGTGTGGTCAGCCATCGGGACGAGCTCGGTCAACCCGCCCAGCCCCTTCGGGGGCATGTCCCGGTAGAACGTCTCGAAGTTGCCGTCCTCGATCAGGTAGATCTCGGCCCAGAAGCCGATTTCGCCGTTGTTGATGCTCTCGTTGACCCACTTCCAGGCCGGGACGTGCATATCGTTCGGATCGTGGGCGAACCGCTGAAGGTCCTCCAGTGAGCGCCAGTACTGGATCGTGCCACCACCGCGGAGCCCCTGCAGGGCGGGCTGGTAGCCGAGGAACCCGCTGTCGGGATCCGCGGCCAGCTCTTCGAACATCTTCCCACTCTTCAGCCCAGCACGCAACCACTTGGGGAACGCACGGAGCTTATTGAGCCGAAATCCGTTGATGTAGAGCACGAAATCACCCTCGATCTCCGCGGCCATCCGCCCGCTGAGTACCTGTGACATTACAGTTTGTTGGCGAGGGAGGCGAATAATGATATCTCGTGAAAATGTTGCAGCCGACGCAATCAACTCCGTCGAAGAGAGGTCGTGGATGGCCTTTGATGGAGACTCCAGACGGCTATCCGCTGGTCACAGGATGATCTGCCCGACAGAGAGAGTCAGTTGTTGGTTAAATCCGATGTGAGTATGTCCTCTACTGTCATTTCGACCGACTGCTCGCGATACTCGTCGAGTCGAGTCTCGACCCAGGACCGGATGGTTTCGTTTTCGGTTTCGACAACTGCAGTGGGAATACCGTTTTCGTCCGTCGGGGCGAGCATCGCCGTATCGTCCGCGATAGTGAGAAGCAGCGGAATGTGGCCGTCGTAGAGGTACGCTTTCATCTGCTCCGAGTCCCAGGCCTCCAGCGTCATCCGTCTGATTTCCGGGTCGGACATCCCCTGCTCCAGCAGGGAACGGGAGACGATGGTTTCCACCTCCATCTCCTGCAGCCGGTCGAAGTCGCGTCTGGCGCGCTCCTTTCGTTCGTCGAACGAGATCGGACCGAGCGTGCTGCCCAACAGTCTCCGCCGATCGGCATCGAGCCACGTCGTCTCCATCCGACGGATGTGACTCAACGTGTCCCCGGGATCCGGTGTCCAGACGGTCGCGTCGGCGAACGTTCGGATGTCGAAGTCCATCTCGTCGGTCGGCAACTGTCGGACGACGTCACCGAGCTTCTGTATGGTTTCGACCGTGTCGAGCAGGTCCCCAAACTCCGAGACAAGGAGTTCGCCCAGTGGGGTAAGCGCGTAGTCGGGACGCTGGTGTTCGACCCAGTTCCGGTCCTCGAAGGAGCCGAGGATACGCCCGAGCGTGGGCTGGGAGATGCCGGTTTCTTCGTGGAGCTTGGGGCGAGAAAGGGGGCCTTCTGCGAGGGCTTCGAGTACGTTGACACGATGGGCTGACCGAGCGAGAAACGCGACGTCTTCCAGTGGGTCGGATGGTGGCATCAGTGTTCAGTTCCATTATACTACGGTTGCAGCAGGCTTAACAGTAGTCCCTGAGACTCCGACGGACGAGTAAAACTCCCGCCGCGTCGCTTAGCTGGTATCGCCGAAGCGTGAGTTCCCCCATCCGTATGCTACTTGGTGATCCCTAGAGTCATTATCACAATTGCCGATTTATACACACTCTGCGGTACCCTCCATTCGGTCCACCGTGACATCCCCGTTGGCATTTACCGTAAAGTGCATCCGACCCTTGATGAGTTGATTATCTGCAGACCCTTGACTGATGACACGAACGTTGACAGTGTCGGTTACGATTACTGGGAACGGCGGTTTCACGTTCTGGCTGAACGCTGCAGCGCCATTCAACAGATACGTTCGGCCACTTTCCGTCCCTTCGGTTTCGGCTCCCTGTGTATTGAAGTGGAGGGTGATGTGGACGCCACCGCTCCCATCTGGACGGGTGTCTAGATCAAACAGGGAGCGTCCCTTGGTGACAACCATGTCCTCACCGGTACATGGATTCGGAATTACAGTCCCCACAAGCGAGTCCCTCTGTGGTTGATCTGCCGCAGCGGTCGCGGTGAGGGCGGGCAGCCCGAAGGCCACGACGGTCGACCCCACAGCGGCGCGCTTCAGTATTTCTCGGCGGGAGCTGGACGTGCTGACTGTCTCTCTATCTGAGTACATGTCCAACCGCCCAATCGGTACGAATAACGATAACGATGCTTAGTGCAAATGTTTCACACAATGAAATGGTACTCGTTGAGGCCTCACCATGGATACTGCATACAGGTCAGACCGTTGTAACCATCTCGCGTGTTGACTGAATCGATATACAGAGATTCCATGCCAGCAGTTATCGTACCACATAGTGTAGGGAATACCGGCGCTCGCTTCGCTTCGGCAAGCGGGTGTAGGGGAGAGAACTGGCACGTCGATATTCATATCGGTAGGCTGACTTTCGAAGGATCGAAAGGACGAGGGATACGATGGACTATTGGCTCATGCATTGAGGGCACCAGTCTCAACTATTCTGAGCCCGGGAAAGTTGAGACCGTATGCATTGAGAGCGACGGTCTCGACTCCCACTGACCGTGTATTGGATGAGGGGGCAGGCAGCAGTCAAGGCGACTGTGTGATGCGCTGAATCCACCACTAAGTCCTTGCGTCGCAATTACACCATATATGACTGCTCCAGAGGATATCGAACGATACCGTCGCAATCGGCAAGACGAAATCGACAGTGCGACGGTCTATACCGCGATGGCTGACGCCGAATCGCAACCACAGGTCGCAGAAGTCTACCGCCGGCTGGCCGACACGGAGCGAACCCATGCAGACTTCTGGACTGAGAAGATTCGAGAAGCCGGTTCTGACCCAGGAGACGCCAAGCCGTCTCGGCGAGCGACGGTGCTGGCGTGGCTTGCCCGTCGATTCGGGCCGGGGCTGGTACTATCCTCCATGCAAGCCGGGGAGGCCATCGGGGGGAGTGACTACGCGACCCAACCGGAGGTCACGGGAACCGGGATGGCCGACGACGAACGCTCGCACGATCGTCTCCTGACGGTGATCGCGGAAACACCCGGGCAGGGAGCACGGGGGGAAGTCCTCGCCCAGCTCGAAGGTCGCCACCGGGCGACCAGCGGCAACGCACTCCGTGCCGCAGTTCTCGGTGCAAACGATGGTCTCGTGTCCAATCTCAGTCTTGTGATGGGCGTCGCCGGTGCGGCACTGGATTCGACGGCGATTCTGATTACGGGTCTCGCCGGGCTCCTCGCTGGATCGGGGTCGATGGCGATGGGCGAGTGGCTCTCCGTCCAAAGCTCTCGGGAACTGTATCAACGCCAGATCGGCATTGAGGCCGAAGAACTCGCCGAGGTTCCCAAAGAAGAAGCAGAAGAACTAGCCCTCATCTACGAGGCGAAAGGGCTCTCGAAAGAACGCGCCAGAGAGATTGCCGAGCAGTTGATCGCCGACGAGGAGATGGCACTAGACACGCTCGCTCGTGAGGAACTAGGCATCAACCCGGAAGAACTGGGTGGCTCGGCGTGGGAAGCGGCCGCGACATCGTTCGTGCTCTTCGCGCTCGGAGCCATCGTCCCCGTCCTCCCGTACTTCGTGTTGAGCGGACTGGTCGCTGTCGGCGTGAGTCTCGTACTGAGTGCGCTCGCCCTGTTCGTCATCGGGGCCAGTATCACGCTTCTCACGGGACGGTCCGTGCTCTATTCTGGACTTCGGCAGGTCGGGATTGGACTCACTGCTGCGGTCCTCACCTACGGTGTCGGGAGCCTGATTGGGGTGACGCTCGTCGGCTGACGACGGGTTTCGACGCGGCTGGTCGGAGAAGGCACGATATCCAGGAAGCAGGCGCTTACCCGCTCAAACCAGCTAGCAGGGATATCCCAGTCGAGTGCGTACGTCCGCTATGGAATTCGTTCGTGGCGTCGAGGTCGCCGACAGAGTGTATCGATTCGGGACGCGCCGAATCAACTGGTACATCGTCGAGGAGGACGATGCTCTCACTGTCGTCGACGCTGGCCTCCCCGGACACTGGAACCTCCTCGTCGAAGGTGTCGAGGTACTCGGATACACGATATCCGACGTTGCGGCGATTCTCATCACCCACGGCGACCTCGACCATCTCGGCTTCGCCGAGTGGCTTCGAGTAGCCGCTGACGCGCCGGTGTGGATCCACCCGGCCGATGTGCAGCGGGCAAACACGGTGTCCCGGTCGCTCCCACCGTTCGACTTCGTGAAGGTACTCTGGAAGCCCCCGGTGTTTTCGTACTTCGTCGAAGTCGTCCGTTCAGGGGTCGGATCGGTGCCGCAACTCACGGCGTTCGAAATCTTCGAGGACGGCGACGAACTCGACGTTCCTGGGCATCCAACAGTAATCCATGTCCCCGGGCATACGGCCGGATCCTCCGCGTACTATCTCCCCGATCGAGATGTGCTCTTCTGCGGTGACGCCCTGATGACGTACAATGTTCGAACCGGCCGGCACACCGAACCAGCGCTGTTGCCACCGATACACTACGACACCGAGAAGGCGCGGTCGTCAATACGGAAATTAGATTCCTGTGGCGAGGTCGTACTGTTGTCCGGACATGGTAAGCCCTGGGAAGGCCACATGAGGACCGTCGGGTAACAGCTGGCTCGGCGGGCCAATAACAAAGTCCGTTCGCCGCGAAGTCTAGTGGGAACACGAGAGGGGGCTCGGAAGAATTCCCCCGTGCTCCAACACCAGTCCGATGAATCCAATCGAGAGAGGAAAGATCACACTCGACGTGTGGCGGGCCAGAGGAGCGACCCGTGCAGAGATAGAGGCTCGGCAGCGACGACGGGTCACTGAGATGCTCTCGTTTGCCCAGCGACAGTCACGATTCTACAAGCGACACTACGCCGACGTGCCCGAGGGCAGTACCGACCTCACACAGTACCCGCCGGTGACGAAGTCGATGCTCATGGAGCACTTCGACGATCTCGTCACGGACACGGCGATTACCAAAGCCGAGATAGACGCGTTCGTCGCCGACGAGACGAAGATCGGCGAGCGCTTCCTCGGCACATATCCGGTTTGGACGACATCTGGGACGACAGGTGAACCGGGGGTGTTCGTCCAGGACGAGACCGCATGGACCATTGCAGACGTGCTGGGTGATCGGTGGATTATGCCCGCAATGGCCAGCGTTTCACCACTCTCCAGACTCTTCACGCAGAATCTCCGTGCCGCACTCGTTGCCGTTTCTGGCGGACACTTCGCCGGTGCGGCGGGCATCGAAATGATGCGCAGAGAATCCGCTCTCGGAGCACGGCGTCGCCAGCTTTTCTCTCCGAAACGGCCGATCGGCGACCTGGTTTCGGACTTGAACCAGTATCAGCCCGCTATCCTCTGGGGCTACTCGACTGTCCTCGTCGAACTGGCGCGAGCCCAGCAGGACGGTCGTCTCGACATCAGCCCGGCACTCGTGGCCCCGACGGCAGAACCCATCTCAGAGGCCCAAAAGCGAGTCCTCAAACGGGCCTTCGATTGTGTCGTCCGAGAACTCTATGGGGCGACAGAATTCGTCCCGATTGCCGTCGAGTGCGAACACAGAAATCTCCACGCCAATACAGACTGGGTCGTGGTCGAACCGGTCGACGAGGACTATCAGCCGGTCGAACCAAGGACGCCGTCAGAAACCGTTCTCATTACGAGCCTCTCGAATCGGGTGCAACCGATCATTCGGTACGACCTCGGGGATAGCATCACGATGTACGAAGAACGGTGTCCATGCGGGAGCGCATTCCCCATCATGGAGGTCGGCGGACGGCAAGGAGACGTCCTCCAGTTCGAAACCGACGAGGGAGAGGAGGTCCCGATTTTCCCACTCGCACTCTCAAGCGTTGTCGAAGAAGTTCCGGGTATCCATCGAACCCAGATTATCCGCACAGCCCCCACAAAACTTCAGGTCCGCTTTGATGTCACCCCTGATGCAACCGAGGAGGAGGTCTGGAAACATATCGAGCGTGAACTCCAGTCGTTCCTTCGTAATCACGGGATTAACCACATAACCATCGAAGCAGTATCCGAACCCCCACGACGAGAGGAACGAAGTGGGAAGTTCCGGCACGTGTGGTCAGAATTAGAGCAGTAACTCACTCCGTTCAGTCGCCGTCTTGGGCATTCGATGTTGCTGAGTGAGTCAACGAGGAAATCATGCTCAACCACGAAGAGATTCGAGGACCGTATGCATTGAGAATCCCAGTCTCAACTTTTGTCCCATGGTGTCACAGCAGTACAGATGGAGTCGTGACCTCGGCTCCATCCACGGTTTGATCGGGGTGAGAGAGCAACCGGGAGCTAATTCGCCTTACCACGCCTCGAAGTCGTCCAATTGACTCTCACTTTCGTCGTCTTCGTCGTGCATCAGCGTGCCGCCATAGGGCCGGAAGTCGAAGTCGTAGACGTTGGTGACTCGTTCCATCTCGTCCTCGCGCTCGGCGATGATTGTCGTATCGAAGTCGGCGCGTGCGACCGCCGAGACGAGTTCGTCGTCATCCACGTGTCCCTCGGCGAAGGCGTCAGCCACACCGTCCCGAAACTGGTCTGCGTTACGCCGACATCGTTTCGCCTCCTCGAACTGATGACGAATCTCAGGCGTCGGCGAGTCGTGGTCGGTGGAAATCTCCGCGAGGTGGGAAACCGCTCGCTCGTCAAAGTCGGCGGTCGCCGAGAGGACTTCGGCGACCTGCGCTTCGGGGTCGAGTGCATCCCACGCTCCACGGGCCTCCTCGGCGACCAACGCAGCGACGACTTCCTCCCACGTCGTGTTTCGTTCCACGTCTTCGAACACCTCCGCGACGAACGCCCCGACGTATTCGTCGGGAATCGATATTCCGAGTGAGTCGTTCGATGCCGGTCGATCGTGTGATTCTGAATCTACCATGTGTGTCACCTCTCGGGCGGATTTCGGGGGTTATACGTCGACGTCCCGTCGAGCGCGGAGTTCGACTCCGGACTCGATTCCGGAACCGGTCCGTCTGGAAGTTCGTCCCACGACTGGGGGCCGCCACCCGGCGGCCCGTCGTCAATCTCCACGTCGAGTTGGTCGGGATCGACGCCCCGGGCAGACGCCAGTGCCCGCTTCGCGGTTCGCTTTACGTCGTCACTTCGGTCGGTGATACCGTGGATTTCGAGAGCCTGCTCCGCGCGGTCGGTCGCCAACTCTCCAAGTGATTCGGCGGCTTTGGCCCGGACGAATGCTTCGGGGTCACGGGCCAACACCGCCGCGAGTAGGCGAACCGCTTCTGGTACATCGTCGGCGAGGTCACCGAGATAGAGCGCGGCGTACTCCCGAACTGCGGGATGAGGATCGTCCTTTATTCGGTCGGCCAATGTTTCCTGGTCGACTCGCGCGGTCTTGCCCAGCGCGATGATCGCGTTGCGCCGAACCCACCCGCTCTCGTCCGAAAGCGCCTCGGAGAGGGTGTCGTCGTCGGGGTCGATCCGCGACAGCGCGACCACGGCCTCTGCCCGAACCCATTCGTCGTCGTCGCCCGAAAGCGCGGTTCGAATCATGTTTTTGCCCTCCCGTACAACACCAAGTGCCTCGATCGAGAACTGGCGGACGTCCACATCCTCGTCTTGGACGTGATCGGTCAGTGCGGCCACGGTGCCGTCATCCAGACCATCTTCGGCGCGATCTACCAAGGCGAGTGCGGCGTCGCGGCGTTCGCCTGCGAAAGGAGATTCGAGCAGGCTTCGAAGCTCCGCCTCGTCGTCGGCGGGCGAGCGAGCACGAGCACTTCGATTGGAGTAGTCGTTCGTCACTGGCTGGCCCTCCAGTAGACGACAGACCACGTGACCAGGGTAATCGCCACGAGACTCAAGATGAAGTTTCCGACCGAACGCGTCAGCCAGAAGCCCTTCGGCCCGGCGGGTGACTTATTGCTCCCGCTACCGGAACCGGTCTGGCTACTCGCATCGGTCATCGCCCACTTATCAGTGTCGAGTTTGGTGAACTGGAGCGTGATAGATTTCTGACCGTTCGCCTCGTTCGCGCTCCCATTCCAGACTGCGAACGCGAGGTAGACGTTCTTCGACCCGGCGAGGTCGGCGTCGTACTTGCCTTCGGTCGAGTGCTTCCGAGTGAACACGACCGACCAGCCGTTATCGGTTCGCTTGGCATTCGCTCGAACGTTCTGTTTGGGCGCGTGGGTCAGCGATCCGAAGCCCTTGGCATAGTAGTTCTGGGAGAACCGGTCGAACTGATCCTTCGAGATCGGATTTCCAGCTGCCATACCGGGCATGGTCTCCTCGTTCGGGTGGGGGTAAACGTACATTTGACCGAACGACGGCTGGTTCTCGAACTGCCAGCTCGCTCGCCAGTACCAGATGTCCACCGGTTTTCCGACCGCACCCATCGTGATGGGTGGCTTGTTGCCGGTTCGAAGCATCACCGCGGCGGCGTCGCTGTAGTTGCGTGGTGCACGAATGTTGGCGTCCCGGGTAGGGTCTTTCCACGTCAACTTGAAGGCGGTGTGGCTACCGTTGTGGACAGTTTGAACTTTCAGTTTGTCAACGCTCCCGCCACCGAAGGGAAGAGCCATCTGTTGTTTCGATAGATTGACTGTTCGGGTCGGAGCGTCGTTCCACTGTGCAGAATCGGGGTCGTCGGGCACCGTCTCGACCGCCATTGCCGGTTGATCTCCGTTCGTGACTGCGGCAGTGACCGCGGCCTGAGCGGCGACCATCGCGACGACGACGACCACGGTTACGATGGTGGCCCGTCGCGCTGCGTCTCGGTTAAGCACGGGTTCTCACCTCCGTGGATGTCTCGAAATCCACGTCCGGGTCGGGATGATTGGCCTCGTCGGAGCTGACGAGCGTCGCCGCAAGGTCGGCCACGGCGCGGTAAACCCCTTCATCTTCGATCCGGCGGAGGTCGTGGGCGAACGCCGGAACGAACCCAGAGAGGTGTTCACCGAGGACGATCGACTCGGCGCGTGCGACGTTTTCGGCAGTTTCTTCGTCACCTTCGTAGTGAGCGACCGCTCGACGGGCCGCGAGTACCTGCATCAGTTCGAGTTCCACGACCACGTGATCCTGTCGCTCGTTGAACTCCGCAGATGGTTCGACGCCGAAAGTCTCCAGCAGGCCGACCACGGTCGCTATCCGGCGCTGTTGGCGGCCCACCTCGTCGCCAACAGTGTACTCGGCCTCGTAGGGGATCACCGGATAGGTTCCCTCCTCACCGGGGAGTCCGAAAAGCCGGTTGTACGTCGACTCGAGGTCGTCGTAGGTGGTCGATTCGAGGGCGCTGAGCAGTTCCTCCACCGCTGACTCGAAGCCGAGTTTCGCGGCTGCCGACCGGAGTCCCTCAGCAGTGTCTTCGTGCGTCAGTTCGGCAACAGCCGTCTCGTCTGGGTAGCAGAACCCTGCCGCCGCCGCACTGTACAGTGCGGCGCGAGCGGAGTGGCGTTCCGTCGGTGTTAGATCGTCTTTCGAAGTTGTTTCGTCCATTCTGTCACCTCACGGTTGGTTGGTCCACTGTTCACCCTCGCGCACCTCGATGTCCTCTTCGATGGGCATATCGACGACTTTCTTTCCTTTCCGATCCCAGCCCTTCACGCGGTTTTCCTTGACAGTGTAGGTCTCGATGAGTCGGGTCGTTGCTCCGAACAGTTGGAGAACGCCGAGGAGGTGATGACTCGGGTTCCGGACTCGCTTCTGGATGATCTTGACCGACTCCTCGTAAGTGCTACCGGGCCAGTCGTTGTGCTTTTGCTTCGTGTTCGGCGTGAACATCTGGGTCAGGAACTCCGGCGGCACGTGATAGGGAGGCATGTAGAACACCTGCGGTCGGGTACCGAACTGCGGGTAGAGCGGAAGCCCGACCTTCTCGTCGGAGTGTGCGAGATAGTTGACGGGGCTTCGGCCCTTCGCTGCCGACTTCTTCCCGTTTGGATGGCCAGCCTTAGGCCCCCGGTTGATGTTTCCGTGGAGTCGAGTCTTCCCGATACAACTGCTCACGCACCGAGGGACGTGACCCTCTTCGATGCGGGGGAAACAGCCGACGGGCTTCTCCGAAACGCCGGTCTCGGGGTTGTACATCGGCTTGTGGTACGGACAGGCATTCACGCACTTGCGGTACCCCCGACACCGCTCCTGATCGAGCAGGACGATGCCGTCCTCTTTGCGCTTGTAGATGGCCTTCCGCGGACACGCCGCGAGACAGGCTGGATTCTTGCAGTGGTTGCACAGGCGGGGCAGGTAGAACTGCCAGATGTCGTGATATTTGCCTGCGTCGGGGTTGCTCTCGACTACCTCATCCCGATCGGGATACTCGCCGTGAACCTGGTCGTCGCCGAGGGCCGGGTACTCCCACGCCTCCTTCTGGGCAACGTACCCTTTGACCTTCTCACCCTTTTCCGCGGCTTCGAAGATGGTCTGGCCTTCCTTCAGGTCGTTCAACAGGCGCATGTCCCAGCCCATCGGGTAGCCGCCGTACGGTTCGGTCTCGACGTTCATCCACCACATGTACTCCTCGCCTCTCCCGCTGGTCCACGTGGACTTGCAAGCGAACGAGCAGGTGTTGCAATTGATACATCGATTGGTGTTGATGATCATCCCCCAGTGCCAATCACGTTCCTGCTTGCGATGCTCGTATGGATATTGCTGCTTGCGTCCGAGTTGTGGATTGTAAACTTCTGGCATCACTTCCCACCTCCAGTGGTCGTCGTGGAGTTACCCTTCGACTGGAGCGACCCCCCGATGTAGTCTTGAATCAGATCGTCGCGCCGGGCATCACCGGGCCACCAGTCGGCCTCGCGGTATTTTTCGACTGTTACGAGGTCGTCGCGGTTCACCCCGGTCGGTGCCCACACGGTCTCCTCGTAGCCGTGTTCGAGCTCCGCGCCGTGCCACGCGATGTTCTTTGGAACGACATCAGAGACGTTTGGATCCCCGAACACCCCCTTGTGGACGAGTTCGTCGATCTCCTGGCCGGGGTCGAGCCAAATATTGGTCGTCACGTTGAATCCCTTGACGTTGTCGTCGCCCGCTGCGTCTTCGTCGTCGGGGAAGTGCTGTGGCCACCAGCCGTGCCAGATGGTAAGTTGGCCCATGTCGCCCGCCTTGCCGGGACGCTGGCGCTCGCTCAGCATCGCTCGAACCACGGTATCCCCTCGCTTACCTTTGATTCGGACGTAATCACCGTTCTTGATGTCGATGGCCTTAGCGTCGCTTGGGTGGATCTCCACGAAGGCCTCGCCGAGCGGCGGAGCCTCGCTGGTCTCGCCATCACCCTCGGGGAACGAGAAGTCGTCCACCAGTCGTTCGGTACCCTCGGGGTTTGCACTGGTCGAACCGAAGTCCCTCGCCGACCAGATAAGATTCCAATCGGTCATACCCCACGAGGAGTGTGTCCGATACTTGCTGTGAGGCGTGTTGTAGTAGAACTGGTACCCTTCGTCGTGGTAGAGCGGGTTCTTTTCTTTCTTGGCCTTGTCCCATTTCTTATTGACGCCGTACGGCGTTCCCTCGACACTCTCGATGTGGTCTAAGTCGTCGCGACCAAGTTCGATGAGCCGGTCTTCTTCCTTGTGGAACTCCATTCGACCGGTCTTGGTGTAGAACGGTCGGTCGTCGTGGATCTGGGAGTAGAAGGGAATCCGCGGGTACGTCTTGAGGTTCAGGCGTTGTGGGCCCTTTTCGAGGTCTTTAACATCGATATCCTGCGTGGTCATTCCTGCATCGAGGGTCTCCTGAATGTACTTGCGGACGTCGCCGTCCTTGTCGAGGAACTCCGAGAAGTACGACCGGTACGAGATGTCTCGTTCGCTTTCAGGGATCTTCTCGTCGAGTTTCTCTGCGACGCGAGCGATGATCTCCCCATCCTGCATGGTGTCGTAGATAGAATCCATCACACCGTGATCCATCGTGATGAATGGGTTCTCCGGCCCTACTGTGATGTCGGGATAGTCACACTCCAGCCACGACGGTACGGGGAGCACGATATCGGCGTACCGGGCGGAGTAGGTCATGTGGATGTCCGAGACGATGAACAGCTCGTTGCTCGTGTCGGGGTGTTTCGTGAAGTTGTTGATGACGTGCTCCTGATGTTTGGTCTGATTCAGGAGGTTGCAGTTCATCGTCCACAGGATGGTCGGCTTCGACAGCGTGTACGACTTTGCTCCCTTCGGCATCACGGGTTCGTTGGCGTCACCCTGCGGTACCAGATCGAGTTCCCGGTCGAAGTCACCGCGAATCCTGTGGGGATCCAGCTGCTTGCCGCCGAAGAATGCTAACGCGTACCCCGGATACATCCCAGTAGCCGACATTCCATCGGGATTGACGTAGTGAGGATAGCCATCCAACAGCTCGATCTTGTACTGTCCCGAGTAGTTGTAGTAACCCTTCCCGGCATCACCGATGTTGCCGAGCATCGACTGGACGAAGAAGATCGACCGCTGGAGTTCGCTGTTGGCGTGGAACCAGTGGTTGATCCCTTCGCCAGTGAACCACTGCCCATTCTCGGCTGCCGCAAATTCCCGCGCAGTCTGGCGGATCGCTTTGGCCGGGATGGTGGTGATGTCCGAGACCGTTTTGGGCGAGTAGTTCTCCATGACGTTCTGCTTCTGTCTGGTGAAGTCGGTACGTGCCTGAACCGTCCCACCGTTGGCCAAGGAAAGTTTGGTATCGGCCTCTAACCTCGGGGTCGCGGGCATCTTGTCGCCGACATCCTCCCGCGTGACAGGCACCGGGGTACCGTTCTGATTCAGGATCACGAAGTCACCCCAGTCGTGCTCGTCGCCCTCGCTCGGGGGTTCGTGATCGGAGAAGACCTCGTGCGCGCGGAGATACTTTCCATCGTCATCGCGCACCAGCAGTGGGAGACTGGTGAACTTCCGCATGAAGTCGGCGTCGTACAGCTCCTCTTTGATGATGACGTAGGCGAACCCGAGTGGAATCGCCGGATCGGAGCCGGGACGAACTGGGAGCCAGCGGTCACATTTCTGCACCGTCGGCGAGTAATCCGGATAGATACCGACCATCTTGCCGCCGCGCTCGCGGGCCTCTTGCAGCCAGTGATTGTCTGC
Source organism: Haladaptatus rarus (assembly GCF_054177585.1). Lineage (NCBI taxonomy): Archaea > Methanobacteriati > Methanobacteriota > Halobacteria > Halobacteriales > Haladaptataceae > Haladaptatus > Haladaptatus rarus. The sequence goes on from NZ_JBPEHG010000006.1 coordinate 221,352, forward strand.
GAGCTTGTTGTGGATGAGGTTCTTGCCCTGGATTATGGTGTAATCGCCCTTCCGCCACGCGTTGGCGTCCGAATCGCTGGTCTGATAGCCAGTGGTCATCACGTGGCCCGGCGGCAGGTCGGCGTACCAGTCGTACTCGGTCCACTCGCATCCACCGAAGATGGATGCGAGTCGTCGCCCAGCACCGTGACGAGTGATGAGTCCGTCGGCTTTGATGGCGTTGAAAACGTGGAACCGCTTCCGATCGTCGAGACTTGCCATCTTTTCAGCGATGAGGTCTACGGCTTCGTCCCACGATACCCGCTTGAACTCGTCTTCTCCCCGGCCTTTGGGATTGGGATCGTCGGGTGACCATCCCTTCCGAACCATCGGGTACTTGATCCGACTGGGCTCGAAAGTACGACGGTGGAGTGTCAACCCCTTCATGCAACCACGGGGGTTCCAGTTCTGGCTGACGTTTGCGTCCTCGTAGCCGGAAGGGCCGACACTCGGCTTTTCGTTGTGATAGATCTGTTCGGCTCGAATCGGCACTCCGTTCTTCATGTAGAAGTTCAGTGAACACGATTGCGTGCAGTTGGGGTGACAGACCGACCAATCTACTTCATCGTATGCGTAGATGTTCCTGTAGACCTCCTCCCAGTCACGATTCGGGTAAGATTTGAGCGGGTTGGGAACGTCAGTGACGGGATCGACGCCTTGCGTTGCCGCCCATCCACTGGTGAGCAGTGCACCGACCGCGCCTGTTCCAGCACCGTGGATGAAGTCGCGCCGCGTGAGGCTCACGCCGATACACCCCCTTCAACTGATAATTCTGAAATCGTTACTCGTCTCATGCGTGCACGAATCACGAACCTTTGCTAATCAATAGCAAAGGAGATTCCCAACGAATAGGAAGCCACCCGAACAGGTTCGTCCACTCAGTTATGTCCGATACCAACGATCGGGTTATTGGATTGATTTTTTCGAGAGGATTACCAATCCCGACTATAAAGCGACGAATGTTCTCTCTTTCTCCGAACTCCGTGCCAGGTGGTGCGCGTTTGACATCCACCGGATATGTTCGGAAAGATTCCGAAGACCGATGCCCTCGCCCCGCGCACGAGGAAGTGCACCACGAAACTCAACTGCGGGCGCACCATCAACCATTACGGTCGGACTGGGAGAAAATCGGCGTCGTCGCAGTCGACACTCATCGTCTTAGCATCGGAGCGGGAGTCACAACTGTCGTCGTCCGAACAGTCGAGAGGCAGACCTATAGGCTTCGTCGTCGTGTGGCGTGACGGGGGAGAAACAGATGTCACCTATCGAGGGGGGAGGACGGCTCTCAACACGTGACGTAGTCGAATCTGGCGGTGGACGTTGGAAGACGGGTCAACGACGCTCGCGAGGAAGATTAGCCACGAGATCGGGCGACGATAGCCAGGGCGAATGTCGAAGATGACGATCGGTCGGATTTCGGTGCTCCTCGTAATCGTGCTCGTATCGGGGGGTACGTCCGTCGCAGTGGTTCCTGGATCGACTGCATCCGTCGCGGCTCAGGAGACCGGGACACCGACGACAACAGGGTCGGATGGACAGTTCAGGCTGGTCTCGACCACGTCGAACGTCCCGGTCGATGGTACAGGGACGCTAGCACTGACATTCGTCAACACTGGCGACGCCGTCAATAACGCGAGTGTCCTCGTCATCTCGCCGAACGAGAGCGTTCGATTCGGCCCGAACCAGAACGCCACTCGGTCGGTCGGCCCGTGGACCAGCGGCGAGCGGCGAACGGTGACGTTCGACATCGTCGCCGAAGAGTTCGCCGAGATACGCAGCTACCCGTTCCGAGCGGTCATCACCTACACCGCAGCGAACGGTTCGCGTGTCCGCACGAATCCGTTCTTCTTCAGCGTGCAACCCTCAGAGCGTATCGTTCTAGATCGGTTCGAGGTCACATCGATCTCCTCGAACGTTCAGGTGGAGGGCACAGGGACGATCGCGGTCACGATCGAGAATACGGGGCCGGATGTCAGCGACGCTATCGTCACCCTGCGGTCGCAGAGCAGCAACCTTCGTCTCGGACGAACACAAAAAGACACCCAGTTCGTCGGCGAATGGGCCACGAACGAGGACGTTACGTTCGAGTTCGAAGCGACGGCGACCAACGACACAGTCGTCACGAGTTACCCCTTCACCGTCACGATTTCCTATCGGGCGAACGGGACGCGCAACCGGACGAGACTGGAAACGTTCGGGGTGATTCCAGCCCCCAAGCAGACGTTCGCACTCCAGAACGTGACGAGTACAGTGCGTGTCGGCGACAAGGGAACGGTCACAGGGACGATCTTCAACGCTGGGCCGAGGAATGCCAAGGATGCGACACTCGTCCTCGAAAGGCGTACGGGTACGCTGCGCCCCGAGGAGCGGAGCTACCCGCTTGGGACGATTCCGGCGGGTGAACAGCGGTCGTTCCGATTCGACTTGGACGCGCTCAACGTCACGAACGCGGGGCCGCGCGAGTTCACGTTTCGGGTCGTCTACCAGAATAGAGAAGGAAGGCGAACGACCAGTGATCCACTCCAGGCGACGGTACGAGTTGGGGACAAACGCGAACCGTTCGACGTCGACCCTATCACGGCGTCGTTCGGGACCGACGAAAGTGGAGTATTACGTGTTCAAGTGACGAACGACGCCAGCCAGATGCTGTCGAACGTGACGGCGAGACTGCAGGTAGATGAGCCGTTGACCAGCGACGACCAGAATTCGTTCGTCGGTGAACTTCCACCCAACGAATCCAGAACCGCCGCGTTCGAATTGACGGTCGAAGACGAGGCCATACCTGGGCGACACCCGGCGACCGTGACGATAACCTACGAAACACCCAATGGCGAGCGCCGCGTCGCCGGTCCCTACCAGGTAGCAGTGCGAGTCGAACGACAACAAGGGCCAGGGTTCCCGCTCATCGCGACGGTCGCCGTCGTCGCCGCGTTGCTCGTGGCGGCTGGCTGGTGGCGGTTTCGTGGGGGATGATCAGACATCCTTGCGCTCGAACAGCTCCGCACTGACGATGAGCAGGAAGGTTGCGACGACGACCAACAGGGCGAGGTCGCTCCACGCGACCGTCCCCTCCGTCAGAATCTCGCCGACGTCGTAGTAACGAGTGAAGGCGAAGTCGCCGACCCACTCGTAGTCGGTATCGAAGGTGAGCGAATCGACGAGGAACATGCCGAAGATACCCCCGATAGCGACCGTCTGGGCGCGCCGTGCCGAGTCGAAGACGACCGAGGCGACCATCCCGACGGCCGCGCAGGCGAGGAGATACCCGATAGAGTAGGCGTGGAGTGTGAACAGATCCAGGAGATCGAGCGATTCGTCGATGTAGCGGACACCGACGTAGACAGCGAGATAACTGAGCGCGTTGACGGCGAGCATGCTCGGAACGAGCGCGAAGAACTTCCCGACGACGAGCTGCGACCGACTGACTGGGTGGGCGAGCACCAGTTCCAGCGTACCGTTTTCCACCTCTCTCGCGACGCTCGACGCCGCAGCGTAGGCGTAGTAGACGCCGAGGACGAGCAGCCACGCCAACTGGTAGAACTGCGAGGCGAGAAAGCCGTCGATGGTGGTGATGGTCGTCACGTTCCCGACGAAGGCGCGCTGAGTCTCCTCGGGGAGACTCTCGACGTAGGCGTCCAGGTCGATACCAGCGTCCTGTATCGAGGGGAATAAGGCGATGTGGAGTGCGATGAGCACGACCAACGCAGCTGTCAGCACCATCGTCCCACGGACGCGCTTGCCGATCTCGAACCGCGTTATCTCGAACATATCACTCTCTCTCTCCCTTCGCTACGACGTCCGCCTCCGGCGACGGTTCGACCGGTTCCGTCTCGATTTCTACGTCATCGGCGTAGAACTCGATGAAGACGTCCTCAAGTGACGTCTCCCGTATCTCCATATCTTCTATCGTGTACCGGTCGAGAACGTCTGCGAACCCCTCGAAATCGTCGCCGGTCACGACCAGCCGGTAGTCGTCTTCGTCGTGGCTCACACTCGCGACGCCCTCGAAGCGGAGGTCGTCGGGCGCAGGGGACTCGGCCAGATCGAGGCGGACGACCTTCCCGCTCTTCTCTAACAGGGCGTCGATCTGCTCCAGTGCGACGAGTCGACCGTTACGGATGATACAGACCCTGTCACAGAGCTTCCGAACCTCGCTCAGGATGTGTGTCGAAAAGAAGACGGTAACGCCTCGTTGCTGTTCTGCTTCGAGGAATTCATAGACCGCGTTCTGTGCCAGCGGATCGAGTCCGGCAGTGGGTTCGTCCATCACGACGAGGTCGGGATCGTGCATGAACGCCTGCACCAGCGCGAGCTTCTGTCTGTTCCCGCGAGAGTAGGCTTTCACCTTTCGGTTGCGGGGGATTGGAAACCTTTCGAGGAGTTCCTCGCGGCGTTCGTCACCCGCCAGCGACCCGAAGTAATCGAGCAGTCGTTCGCCAGTCGCGTCACCGTAGAACGCTGCATCGCCGGGGACGTACCCGACGTTCGTCCGTGCCGCGATGGCAGCATCACGGTCGGTCACGTCACTTCCCAGTATCCTCGCGGTTCCACGTGTCGGCTTCAAGAGTCCGAGCAACACCCGGATAGCCGTCGACTTCCCCGCGCCGTTCGGCCCGAGGAACCCGAATATCTCTCCCGTCTCGACCGCGAACGTCAGGTCTTCCACCCCCCGAACGTCGCCGTAATACTTCGTCAGACCCTCGACGGCGATCGCGTTCTCGACGGTTTTCGAATCCGTCGTCACACTGGGTATGAGATGGTCTGGACGAACTTAACGGTTCCTCGGCGGGATGCAGGGGAGGTTCGACCTTTTTACGCGAACTGCTCAGGAAAGCAACTCGGCATACGGTGCATCGAAGAGCCAGCGAAATCGTGGATGAACCCAGACGAACGCATCCTCGCCAAATCCGCTAATAGTGCGCCACAGCTGTTCTTCAGTTCTGGGTCGATCTACGACCTCGCTATTCGCTCCGTCGAGACTGTCCGTGAGAATTGGTGTCCGTGTCACCGTCCCCGTCGTACTGTCGTAACTGAGCACTGCCTCCCCACCTTCGAGAAGTCCGATCAGCTGCGTCCCCGTCTCGTGTTCGAGAAGTGTCGTCACGATGCGAACGCTATCGACGGTGCGATGGCGGTCGAGCACGGTCATGAGTTCGGTGAACAGCTTGTCGAACAACGGCGTCCCTTGCATCATTGGCGAACAGACGACGGTCGGTAACCTAAATCTCCGCCAACCAGAGTGAAACCCAGCCCGCAAATAATCTGAAACAGTCCGATGACAGAAAATCGGGGAAATAGCTATATTCGTCTTTTCTGTAATATACATACCTGGAACGGGATATGCCCGTAACGTGTTACAACTGTGAGGAGGATCTCCCGGTTCAACGGTACCACGTCCATCTTTCCACGGGCGAGGTTCTAGAGCTAGTTCTCTGTGAGGGGTGTCGCTACAAGTTCGTCACCTCGGACTGGGTAGCCGCCGTCATTTAGGATTCGGGGAGGACGATTATCGGTGCGCTCGGGGCAGTTGGGCTGACGGCTGCCGATGATGACGGGCGCTTCATCGCCTGTAGAGATATCCGAGCAGATGGGTCGCAGGTGTCTGTCGCCCGTCTTCGCGCGGACGGTATCGAAGTCGTCGATGTGAACGGCGAACCGGTCGCTGAGGGGACTGTCAATACCCACGACTGGATTCGGCCACAACCCCGTAACGGCTCACCGACACTCCCAGTCCTCTCGGATAGCGACGCACTGAAACCAGCGAACCTCTCGTGATGACGAATTACCCCGCGACCACGAGTTCTCCCCCACGCTCCTCGGTGTTCGTACCAGAACTATAATGATTGTTCGATGCTAACATAGAACACGATGCTCTTCGCGAAGATCTATTTTGATCTAGATCGGGATTGCATCCTCAGTGAACTCACCCAAAATTCGGTCGAGCCGTTCTACGTTTCGCAGGAGAAAGTCCACGACGACGAGATGATCACACTGGTTATCGACGCGGGCGACCAGCAACGACACTTCCTGGAGCGGTTACGTGAGTCCCACCAGGTGACACATGCTGAGGCGATCGACGACACCCGCTTGCTTCTCACCAAACGTTCGTGCGGGGCGCTGCCGGTCATTCGATCGAATCACGGGATGCTTCAGGGGATGGATATGGTGAACGGGAGCCAACGCGTATTCAACGTCGTCGTCTTCCGGCGGGAAGACCTTCGTACGATCATGAACGAGTTGGACGAAATCGGAAGCGTCCGACTCGGGAAACTCCTGCCGCACACGGATCGGACTGCGTCGCTCTCGGCACGACAGTCGGAGGTCATCGAGGCGGCGCTGGATGCTGGCTACTTCGATTGGCCGCGCCGAACAGACGCCCAAACATTGGCGAATCAACTCGGGATCGCACACTCGACTTTGCTCGAGCATCTCAGAAAGGCAGAGAAAAAACTCATCGAGGTGGCGGTCAGCGACGTGCGTACGCCAGAGATGTCTACGCCTGATGAGCGGAAGTTCGTCATCGACGAACCGATTTGACGACCACCGCGGCACGAAGGCGAGATATCTGCCTTGATCGTCGATATTGACATCCTCCCGCGCCTGAAGACGCGGGAATCCCACGGCACCGCACCGCTGGATTGGGATATTAGGGTTTGCAGTCGACCACTTGTTCTCTCGGTGAGAATCCGTGAGACAAGTCGTGAAGGTAGACTCCGGGCTGTGCCAACCAGCCGGTACTCCTATCTCCACCCAAACTGGACGAAGACTCGGAGTTACTTTGATTCATGTCGAGACGAATATTCTCCGCCCCATTCACGTCGGCGTTGAACGCCGCATCACATTCCTCGCAGACGTACAGACCACGTTCGACACGCTGACTATCGTCTTCCCTACCGCACACGCAACACGTCTTACTCGTGTCTCGCTCAGACACTCCCACGACTTCGATACCCTTGACCTTCGCCTTGTACGTGAGAATCGATGTGAAACGGTCGAACGCCCACCCGTGCAGATCGAGATTCCCGTGGCGACCCCAGTTCTTCGAGTCGCCATTTTCGTCTTCTCGAACGCCAGCGAGTTTCCCGACGTTGATTCGCCCAACTCCTCGCTCCACACACCGTTCTACGATGTGCTTCGCTAAGGAATGGAAGAAGTGAGTGCGGCGCTCCGACCACTTGTGGTGGAGGCGGGTTGCTCGTTCACCGCCCGAGTCGTCGCAGTTGGCAATTTCTTTCGGAAAGTAGTAGCCATCCTGTTTGAGGCGGTTGCCGGGATACAAGTCGGCGTCCTCGGTGCTGTACGCGACGGCGGCGAAGTTACAGATACCGAGGTCGATACCTGCTGTCTCGGTACCGGGTGCAGTGGGCGGCTCGATTTCTTCTTTGCAGACGAGATGCAGTTCCCACCGACCCTTCGCGTTGTCGTAGACAGCCCGAACCTGTTGCAGGTTTTCGACCGTGACACCGGGCCGGGTCTCGTACTCGACAAGGATGTATTCCAACGCTCTCGGGTGTTCCTTGTGATTTGCACCCTTCGAGAGCCTGACGCGGTTGTGCTTGGTGTCGTGCCGAATGCCGTTTTGCTTCCACGTCACCGTGCTATGGGGGTGTTCTTCGTGGACGCGGTTTCCAGCATCGTCGTAGTAGTTTTTCTTGCGGTAGCCGGGCGGATTCGCTCGGTCGTCGGACTTCCTCTTGCCGTACCATGAGTTGAAGGCTTCAGCGAGTTCCTCCAGAACGCGCTGACTGGACTGCGAATGCATTCCCTTGTATTTGGTGTGACCTTTCAACTTGTCTTTGAGGTCGCCGTGGTCGGGAATCTCGCCCGTTTCATCCCAGACTTCTCTGGAATGGTAGTTGGCGACGTTCCAGAGTTTGCTGGCCGACCACCCATGCCGGTCGAGCAAGTCCTCTACCTGTGAGTGGTTGAGGATTTTCGCTCGATGAGTACGGTGGACTTCCAGCATTCTGAACGTCTGTATAATCACTTATATTCGCGTCTCTTGTAAAAATTCGGATTGAGGACGGTGGAATATCCGGCCCTGCTATCGACAGTAGATTGTGGAACGGGTTGTCGGATTCATCCCGCGCCTCAAGGCGTGGGTATTCTCCTTGTTGTAGTATAATGAACCTACACTTGTAGGGGGAAGGCAATCAACCCCCGAAATCTATGTTACTAGTTGTCATGGGTTGGGAGAATTTCACCAGACGACGATTTCTACAAACGACTGGCGCGGTATCTGCAATAGGACTCGGGGGAATGGCCAGCGGTCAGGGAACGACGACGATCCGGTATCTCACGGATCGTGGTGATTCCAAGCAGGTGATAGATGAGATCATCTCTGACTTTGAATCGGAGTTCTCACAGTACACCGTCGACGTCACGTTCACCGCGAAAGGGACATCGACCGACCAGGAGATGCAAAAGATGGTCGCGGCGGGCAATCCGCCGGATCTCTTTTTCGACACCTCGACGGACGCCTTCCGCTTCCAGCGTGATGGCGTCCTCGCCCCGGTGACTGGGGCCGTTCAGGGGAACGACCTTCCCGATCCCGTCAATATCGGTGGCGAGTCGTTCTTCGCCGCGACGATGGTGGAACCGCTGATGGGCTGGTATCGCAACGACCTCTATCCCGAAAATCCGACGACGTGGGAGAACTGGCTGACCGAAGCAAAGCGCGTCACCGAAGAGGAGGGGACGAATGGCTACGTCATCCAATCGGGGCAGACGAACAACGCCGATACGCAGCACACGCAGTATCTCTGGCAAAACGACGTCGATATCTACAGTGGTTCCTCGGACGCGATCGAGGTGACCGTCGACCAGGGCGAGAATCGACAACTCGCTATCGAGACGTATCAGTGGGTACAGCAGATGTCCCAGTACTCACCGAACGGCAGTGGATGGGAATGGGGTGACGCCATCGCGGCACTACAACAGGAGAATGCCGCCGCCATCGTCAGCGTCGGTGGGTTGCCAGTGCTCACGATCATGGCAAATCGGCCTGACCTCGTCGAACGCCTGAGTCCGATGCCGTTCCCGGTTCCACAGGGGAAAGAGCAGGATAAGTGGTGGGCGTACATGGAAGGCCACCTCGTCCGTAACGACGGAAACGCGACCGAGGGTGCTCAGGAGTTCGTCAACTTCTTCAACAGTTCCGACCGGTTCTTCGACTTCGTGCTGTCAGCGCCGCTGTTCCAGTTCCCGCCGAACCGACAGCAACTCGACAGTCCGCCCATGAATAACAACGAGACGCTCCAGCAGTTCCCCGAGGTGTTGAACATGGTTCGGAACAACTGGGACGTGTTCACCTCCGTACTCGCCACCGGTGACGAGGGGGCACCGAACATCGTCGCCGCCGACGCCTACGGCAATCAGGTGTTCGGACAGGCGGCCGACCAGTTGCTCGTGGGGGACTTGTCGCCGGAGGAGACGGTCGATTGGCTCGGCCAGCGCCTACGCGCACTCCAGCGATGACTCGCCGTCGATGACGATGAGTACGGCACACGAGATTCGATCTTCGGTGGGACGTATCGATGGTACGACCCTACTGTTACTCGTTAGCTTCGTCCCACTTCTCGGGTTTTTCACCATCGTCTGGGTCGTGCCGATAGTCTACGCGCTGACCATGAGTCTCTTCGAGAACCCGGTTCGGAACCCCGTGTTCGTCGGCCTCGGAAACTACACTGGTCTCCTCACGGAGCCGTCCTTCTGGACACATCTTTGGAACAGCGTCGTCTATGCGGTATCGACCACGGTTCTCAGCCTCCTCATCGGACTGGGACTAGCCCTGGTTGTCAATCAGCGGATTCGAGGAGGTGTCGCGCTCCGAACGATGATGATATTTCCCTATCTCCTCCCGACGCTCGTCGTCATCTTCCTGTGGAAGTTCATCCTCGACCCGAACATCGGCATTCTCAACCAGATACTCCTCCAGATGGGACTCATCGAAGAACCGGTGGCGTTCTTCTCGACGCTGACGTGGGCGATGCCTGCCGTCGTCGTCACGAGCGTCTGGAAGTTCGCGTCGTTCGCGTTCTTCATCCTGTTGGCGCGTCTGCAGGCAATCGACACCGACCTCTACGAACGGGCCCGGGTCGAAGGCGCGACGACGTGGCAGGCATTCCGAGACATCACGTTCCCGCACCTCCGGGGAGCCATCCTCATCATCCTGCTCGTCCGGGGTATCTGGATGTTCAACAAGTTCGACATCATCTATCTCTCGACGCGGGGCGGCCCGTTGGAGGCGACGACGACGCTCCCGATTCGTGTCTTCCAGATCGCCTTCAACGAGGTGGATTTCGGACAAGCGACGGCGCTCGCTGGCATCATGTTCTTCCTGCTCGCCGCGACGGCGATAGTTTACTTCCGGGCGTTCACCCCAGAGAAGGAGGTGACCGCCTGATGGCCGTCACGTCCGCGCGCCACCTCCTCTCGTATCGAACACAGAAGCGACTCAACCGAATCGTGCTGTATCTCACCGCACTGTTGATCTCGATCTTCGTCACAGTACCGGTGTACGTGATGGCGGTCATCGCTGTCCAGTCGCCCGCCACGACGTTCGCTGGCGGACAGGTGAACCTCGTCCCGAGCGAGGTCACCGTACGGAACTTCCGCGTTCTGCTGACAGAAACCAGCACCGTCCGATACTTCACGAACAGTCTCATCGTCACCATCAGTTCGACGCTTCTCTCGACGGCCATCGCCGTCGCCGCGGGGTACGGATTGACTCGCTTCGAATTTCGTGGCAAAAGCATCGCCGCGCGGGCAGTCCTCTTTTCCTACATGTTCAGCCCAATCGTGCTGGCGATACCACTCTACGTCATCTTCTTCGCGCTTGGGCTGTTGAACAGCTACTTCGCCCTCACGCTCGCGCTGACGGCGATTTCGACACCGTTCGCCATCTGGCTCCTGTGGCAGTACTTCCAGACAGTTCCCATCGAACTCGAGGAATCAGCCTGGGTACGCGGCGCGGGACGGTGGCGAACAGTCTGGGACGTCGTGCTACCGGTCGCGCGGCCTGGGTACATCTCCGCGGCCATCTTTTCTTTCGCCGTGGCGTGGAACGACTTCACGATGGCGCGGGTCGTGATGAGCGAGGACGAGATGTACACCATCACCGTCGGTGCGAGCCTGTTTCTCGACCGCGTGACCATCGGTTGGGGGGAGACGATGGCCGTCTCGCTGCTCATCGCCGTCCCGCCGTTCCTGATAGCGTTGTTCCTGCAGAATTATTTGTTACAGGGCTTCAGCGTCGGAGGGCTCGACTGATGGCGAAACCGATCCATCTCCGTGGCGTTCGTAAGGAGTTCCGAACACTGGGCACGACGCACGTCGCCGTCGACGACATCTCGCTCGACATCCCGGCGGGGTCGTTCACGACCATCGTCGGCCCGTCCGGTTGTGGCAAGACGACGATGCTCCGGATGATCGCCGGACTGGAAACGCCGACGAGTGGCCGGGTGTCGTTCGGAGAAACAGACGTCACTGACCTGCCGCCGCAGCGACGAAACGTCGCGATGGTGTTCCAGAGCATCGCACTCTACCCACACATGACCGTTCGAGAGAACATCGGCTATGGCCTGAAGATTCGGGGTGTTCCGAAAGACCAACGTGACAGCCGTATCGAGGAAGCCGCCGAAACGCTCCAGATAACCGAACAGCTCGAAAAGAAACCGGCCGAACTCTCCGGCGGTCAGCAACAACGGGTCGCACTCGGTGGGTCGTTCGTCCAGAACCCCGACGTCCTCCTGCTCGACGAACCGATGAGCGACCTCGATGCGAAGCTGAAATCGGAACTGCGGGTGGAAGTCCAGCGCCTTCACCAGGAACTGGATGCTACCGTCGTCTACGTCACCCACGACCAGACGGAGGCAATGACGATGAGTGACTACGTCGTCTTGCTGAACGACGGTCGCATCGAGCAGTTCGATCCGCCGGAAACCCTCTTCCACAAGCCCGTATCGGAGTACGTCGCTCGCTTCATTGGAACGCCGTCGACCAACGTAATCGATTGCACGGTCACTCGAGAGGGAGAATCGGTCACCCTCGTAGGACATGGACTGTCTGTTCCGTTCCCCGACGACGCACTCGCGGACAGAGGGGGAGAAAATGTCAAACTCGGCGTCCGTCCACAGTATCTCTCGCCCGTCGGTGGCGAGCGAGCAGGAGGGTCGCAAACCTCGGATAGCGAGCGCGGGAGTTCTGGCAGAGAACACGAGTTGACGGTCGTGGTCGAAGTGGTCGAACCCCTCGGCACCGAATCTGTCGTCCACGCTCGAACCGAAGATGGGACGCGAATCGACGTGGTCTCTGACACCGTCGCAGGAATCGAACCCGGTGACAGACTCACGGTCGGATTCGACCGGCGGCACACCTTCGTGTTCGACGGCAGTGGGAAAACGATCCTGTTCGGCAACACGCTTCACGCCGACGGGCAGACGGAGTCACTGCAATGACGACGGACGAACCGCCCCTCACGGACGTAACGGTCGTCGAACTGGGACACATCATCGCGGGACCATTCTGCACGCTGCTGCTCGCAGATCTCGGCGCGGAGGTTATCAAGGTCGAACACCCCGAGGGTGGTGACTCCGTCCGTGATTCGAGCCCCGTCGGCAACAGTTCGTTCAACTACGTCAACCGGGACAAGCTGAGCGTTACCATCGACCTGAAATCAGAGGATGGTGCCGCGGTCTTCGCCGACCTCGTCGCTCGTGCCGACGTAGTGGTCGAGAACTTCGCGCCCGGAACGGTCGACCGAATCGGGGTCGGGTACGACGACCTGCGGTCACACAATCCCGATCTCGTCTACTGTTCGATCAAGGGATTCAACGACGGACTCTACGAGGGCTACCCGGCGTTGGACCCGGTCGCCGAGGCGCTGAGTGGTCTGATGAGCGTAACCGGCAATCCCGGTCAGCCCCCAGTTCGCGTCGGCACCAGCGTCGCGGATATGGTCGCTGCGCTGTACGGAGCGGTCTCCATCATCGCCGCGCTGTATCAGCGCGAACACACCGGAGAAGGGCAGAAGCTGACAGTACCCCTGTTCGAGAGCACGGTCGCGCTCATGGGATATTGGCTCGCGTACACCCAGTCGTACGACGACGTCCCGGAACCGCTCGGGGCGAGTCACCCGAACTGGTCTCCCTACGACGTGTTCCAGACAGACGATGATTCGTGGGTGTTCGTCGGCCCATCATCACAGCGTCAGTGGGAAACGATGTGCGACGCGCTCGACCTGCAGCTGCACGAAAACGAGCGGTTCGCATCGCCGGAGTCGCGTCGACGCCACGACGACGAACTAAACGAACGTCTCACCGAAGCGTTCAGCACCTTCAAAGCCGATGAACTCGTGACCCGGCTCCGAGAGGTGGGTATCCCTGTCGCGCCAGTGAATGATACTCGGGATGTGTGCGACGACCCGCACCTCGACGCGACGGACGCGCTCGCGGAAGTATCCACGGTCGAAGGGAAAGAGACGACGGTTCGAGTGCCGCGATTCCCGGTCGTTTCGTCCGGGTACGCTCGGATCGACTCGAAGAATCCTCCCCGACTCGGCGAGGATACGGTGGCGGTGCTTCGAGCTCTCGATTACTCCGACCAACGAATCGCAGAGCTTCGGAACGCAGGGGCGATCTAGTCTTCGATTCGCTTCGCCAACTCGATCGCTTCCGACAACGTCAAATCGCCGTTCGCGTCGTCGAACGCTTGCAGTAATGCACTTATGTTCGAGTCCGACGGGTCAACGCTCGCACGTTCCAATAGCCGTCTCGCCGCTCCACTGCCGCTCGCCGCCCCGAACCGCAACCGCCGTTCGCCACCGAACGCTGCCGGGTCGAACGCCTCGAACGTGGCAGGGTCGTCCAACATCGCCGCCGTGTGTAGTCCCGACTCGTGCTCGAACACGGTTCGACCAACGAGAGGCTTCTGTGGTGCGACCTCCTCACCAAGAGTATCGAGAATCGACTCGACAGCGCGAATAAGATCAGCCTGGTTCACGTTCGTTTCGACCTGCTCTGAGCCAACCTCGCCAGCGACGACGAACTCCTCGAGTGGAGTGTTCCCAGCACGCTCACCAAGACCGGCGACCGTCACGTCTACCTTGCCGACACCTTGGTTCACGGCGGCAAGTGCGTTCGCCGTAGCCACGCCCAGGTCGTTGTGAAAGTGAACCCCGACAGTGCTGAGATCACCGTCGAGTGCGTCGAGAGTCGTACGCACGCCCTCCGGAATCTGACTCCCAACCGTGTCTGCGATAGTCACGTACTCTGCGTCGATCGAATCGAGAAGTTCGCGAAGAAACTCGGTGTCGGTTCGGAAACCATCCATCGCGGTAAAGTGAACCTCACATCCGGTTTGACGGGCACGATGGAGCGTATCCTGTATCTTCGTCCTGAGGTCGTCACGGCTCGTCCCGAGTAGTTGCTCGCGCTGGCGGTCACTCGTCGGCGCGAACAGATCGATGACGTCGACACCCGCCGACGATGCGGCATCGATGTCGCTTTCGATGGCACGTGCGATACCTGTCGTCTTCGCATCGATATCGAGCGTTTCGCAGACGCGCTGGGTTCGGTCGTCCGCCACCGGAAAGCCCACCTGAACGAAGTCGACCCCGAGTTCGTCGAGTTTTCTGGCTGCTTCGATCTTCTGCTCGACCGTGTACGTGTGCTCCACTCGCTGTTCCCCCTCCCGCAGGGTGGCGTCCAGGAGCTTCATCGTTCGATACGTCGGTGTTCAGCGGTGAAATTCCTTGCTATGGGATGAAATACGGGCCAGCGTTATCGACTTGTTACCGCATAGTGTCGAATACGATTCCGAGTACATCGCCGAGTTCACGCATCTGACCGGTGCCGACGAGGTAGTAGGTCGTCGCCTCCACGCGGTCTTGCCACGCTGGCCGGTCGTCGTCGCCCCATTTCTTTCCAACACCGATGTCACCTGCTCGAATCCGGTCGGACGCCTCTCGTGCAAGAACACCTGCGAACGGCGAATCGTGCTCCGCTCGAACCGAGCGGAACGTCCTGGCAGCACGGCGTTTCTCACGAAATGCGTTCCCCGAATCGTAGTCGGTGTCGTCGGGCGACACGCCGAGTTCGGAGAGCGCGAACTCGTGTGCTCGGCGGGCGAGGAGTTCCCATGCGACCTCGACGACGTGTTGAACAGTGTGTCCAGGACGATAGCTGTCTTCATCGAATCCGATTCGAAAATCGGTATCGTAACAGAGTGTCAGGAGTTCCCACCTGGCCGCACCATATGGCGTCTCCTGGGTGAGTTCGAGTTCGTCTGCTACTTTCGTTCGCATCTCGTCGCGCCTTGGGAACCTGTTTATTTCGGACATGAGCATCGTCAACGAATCGTCCAGTACCCCCGCATACGGACGAGTGTCGTCTCCGAGATTTTCACGATACAGGTCACGGTAGTAGCGAGCGTTCCGGAGTCGTTGTTCGGCCTGGATGTGCGACCCCCACGTCCTCGCAACGTCGTGGTTCGAGTAGTCGTCGGCGCTGGCGACGCCGCCAGCGTACGTCCCGGAACGATGTGAATCTAGTCGGGCGAGCGAGAGGTCGCGTTCGACGAAGTAGAGGTATGCGAGGTCTCGGGCCGGATTCGAGACTGGATAATCACCCAGGGAGTCGAGAACGTTGTCTGCTGCCATCCGAAGTTGGTCGCCGCGTTCGACGAGTGACTCCGGATCGACTTCGTCCAGTGCGACCTTCGCGTAACCGATGACTTCGCTAGCGAACTGCATCCCGTACGTCGCCGCGAACAGGCGTTCCCAGGGGTCTGATTCATCTTTTGCCGACCCTAACCAGCCACCGGACGGGTCGCTGTTGTCGAGGGAGAACGCGAGGTCGTCGGGGAGCGAGTCGATGTCGATTCGGTCGCGAAGGCTGTTCGCTTGCTCGACCGTCTCTTCGAGGAGAGCGACCGCTTCGTCGGCGTGGGTGGCGGTGATCTCCGGCCTCCAGATGTGACTGGGCGGTTCAGGAAAAACCCGGAGGAGATAGTCAGTCACCCGATCGGGAAGCCACGTTGGCGCGAGGAAACCGGTGCTAACGAGACCACCACCGAGAGTTACCCCAGTGCCGGCAAGGAGGGTTCGGCGAGTGAGTGAGATGTCGGGAACCATCTGACTGTATTTCGATCCTGAAGGATTACAAACGTATCGCTCGGCACATACGTCAATAAATATCAATGAAGGAGATGGTACGCTCCCGATCCGTCGATGGTCGCCATCCGCTACTGTCGAGTCAATCGTCGATCGAAACCGGGTCGTTCTGAGCCGCAATCGTACAGAGTGGGTCACTCGCTAGCGGATCTCCAGTCGTCGCGTATGCTCGTGCGCGCGACCCACCACATCGTTCGTGGTGTGGGCAGACACCACACGCACCGTTGAATCGGTCGGGGGTACGAAGCAACCGGAGTAGTGGTGCCTCTCGATACAGATTGACGAGGCTCTCATCACGGACGTTGCCGATTTCGACCGGGAGAAAGCCCGACGGATACACCGATCCAGTATGGCTGACGAACACGAATCCTTTCCCGTCACCGGTCGACCCTACCTTCGGGTCAGTGCCTCGCTCTTCGTGTTCGATCTGTCGTGCGACCCGACGATAGTGTGGCGCTTCGACGGTGATCAAGCGGAAATCGGCGCTTCGCTGTCGTCGATACAGCCATTCCAGTGTCTGTTCTGCCTTCGGTGGAGACAACGGCTCAAGTGCAGTTCCTCGACCGATAGGAACGAGAAAGAACACTTCCCACATGACCGCATCGAACGCTTCGACGATGTCCGTAATCTCGGGAAGATCGTGGACTGTCATTGCCGTCACGGTGGTATTGATCTGGATCGCGAGTCCGATATCGGCCGCGTATTCAGCGATGTGACGAATCGTCTCGAACGACCCGGCTTCACCCCGAAATGCATCGTGCCGGTCGGCGGTGGCTCCGTCGAGCGAGAGTGCGATGCGGTGTACCCCCACGTCCACGAACCGATCGAGGACTGATTCGGTCAGGGCGGACGTCGGTGCCGGTGTTACCGCCGTCCGTAACCCGTTCATCGCGGCGTACTCCAGCAATTCGAAGAGGTCGGTTCGTTCGAGTGGGTCGCCACCGGAAAACACGAGAATTGGGGTTGGAGAACCGAATTCCGTGATTTGGTCGAGGAGTTCCTTGCCTTCACCAGTGGTCAGTTCGTCGGGGTGGCGTTCTGGCTGTGCATCAGCCCGGCAGTGATCACACGCCAGTTCGCAGGCTTGTGTAACCTCCCAGGTGATGATGAGGGGGTTCTTACTGTAGTCACGTTCGTGAGGAGCGTATCCGTCCTGTTCTTCGTGTGAGGCGTTTGAGGCCATCGTTTCTACTTGAGATGGAGTGTTCCGTCATGTCTGACTGCACGGTTCGAGCCAATCGTCTGATGTGGTCTGTTTCTAGGGGTCGTTTCGTCACCTACGCCGTCGCTGCCTGCGTGTTCGCTGATCACCCGGTCGGTCGTGGTCTGAACCACGATATCGATCAATCCCATTCGAACCGACGATCCGTATCGAAGGAGCGGTCGGTTACCAACGTACTTCGTTTTGGAATCGCCTTCGTTACACGAGCTATTCCGCTACGTTCCATTCACGTAGTAAAAGAACCGTCAATCCACGAATCCAGTTCCAATATATCGGGGGATGTCAAAGCGTCAAGTCGACACGAATCTACGGACTGACGGCGACCAGCGTCCTGTCTCAACTGTCGATCGATCTCGATTCGAGCAATCTCGTGGGTCGAAGGCCGTGGTTTCACGAATTCGTGTCGCCGCCAGGTATTTCGTCCCCTGACGAGTTTTCCTGTGACCCATCGGCATCGAACTCGGGACCACTTGGTTCACACCCCGGTTCGTCGTCTTCCTCGAATCCGGCTTCGAGCGCGTGTTAACTAATGTAGAGTATCGTCGGATTCATCTCCGCCCTGAAGGGCGGGGTTTTCTCCTTGATTTCCCGTGAGTCGCCCTAGAAGTACGTGAAATCAGATACGTGGTACGTGGACACGCGGGCAGGGGTGTGCTCGGGGAGTGCCGACGTCAATCGCTTCGTCTGTGCAGCGATTTCGATCTCATCCATCGGATTACTCTGTTGAAGCCACTGTTCAGAACCGTCCGACCCAGAAACGGTGAGGGGTGATACGTAGACGATGTCGTGCGAATCCAGTGGTAGTCGGTCGATGAGGTCGATGGTCGTAGACAGATGCGTACCAGCAAGTTCATGACCGCCAACGCCGGCCATAACGATCACGCCGGTTCGAATTCCGGCTGACTTCACCCGTTCGATGCCGGTGACGATCTCGTCGGGTGTCTGGGGCTTCTGGAGTTGGTCGAGTACCTCGGACGACCCCGATTCGACGCCGAAATAGACACCTTCTAGCCCACGGTTTGCGAGCGTCTCGAATTTCTGCACGGGTGTGTTCGCGGCCGTTCGGACGTTCAGAAACGTGTGAACACCCTTCTCGTACTGCTCCGGTAGTTCGCGGGCGACGACATCGAGTATCCCAGTGAGCATCTCTTCCGAGGCGGCGAGTGGGTTCGCATCACCCAAGAACACGGTTCGACGTGATCGAAGCCCACGTCCAAAGAACGATTTGACCGCCGCGACGTGATCTTCGAACTCCGGAATCGACCGTACTTTCATCTCCGAGTCGCGGTAGAGCGTGCAAAACGAACAGTCATAGGGACAACCGGTGACTGCTTGAAGCACGATGGCTCGATACTGATCCGGAGGAAGCATGCCGACCGGGCTAAACACCGACTCGAAGTGATGCTTTTCCCGATCCAACTCATCGACGGAGGAGTCCAACACACGGCGAATCGATTCGGATTCGGCTGCCGAGAGGTTTGGGCTGGACTCATCGAAAAGCGGTCGGAGATATCGCGTCGCCGTTTCGTACGCGGTCCCCATGAGAGAATCCCGGGTCGAAGGAGAGACCGCCTGAGAGCGACGGATTCGAACCTGTTCACCGTTCAGCGTCGAATCCTCCCACCATTTTTCCAATATCGAATTGTCTAATCCGCGGTGGTATACGTGGTTCCCGTCGTAGAACGTCGTCAGTCGACCCGCGGCATCGAACTGGAATACACGACCGTTTCGTTCGAGCGCTACACTTTCGGCCGAGACGGACAGCGTGATATCTTCTGAACGGTGGTTCATGGTTAGTTGGCGTAGTTCTGAGTTGCTGATGCGATTGTAGTACGATCGTTTCGAACGCTCGAAGTGAACACGTGCCAGCCGTGGCGGCAGACACTTCGCTGTGTACTCCGACCGGTGAACGTCTTCGTTCTGTGTGCCATGGCGTTACTCGTCGACGGACAACTCCTGTTGTCGCCACGTCGTCCAGTCGTACATCCGTTGGACCTCACCACCCTGCTGGCGGATAGCAACAGCAGTGGTGAACAGGAATGCGCCCACGAGGACTGTGCCGATTATCCAGAGTGCGTCGGTGAAGCTCCGAAGTGTGTGTTCGTACTGGCCGATGAGTTCCACGAATACGACGATCGTCACGCAGAGGATGGTCGGTAACAGGTGTCGAGTCAGTGCCGCGATGCTCGTCCCCTCGTGGCGCTTGACCGTCAGGACGCTGTAGAACAGTGCCCACATCGACGCGGTGATCCAGCCAACGGAGACGACCAGTCCCATCCAATCGCGGTTGCCGAGGAAAGTGAGCCACCACGACGCGATGAAGCCTACGACCACGAGGTAGTCGAACCACTCGGGAAAGACGCGGCGGTGCTCGTCCGATCGACCGGAGAAGTACAGCGCTCGGATACCGAGCGCAAGAAAGAGGATGAAGAACAACGTCGCACCCTCAGCGAACGTCGCAGCCACCGCAGAGGTGTACAAAACGTCCAGCAGTCCTGCCACTCCGTAGACGACACCGGCGGCGATTCCGATACCGAGGTACCACCAGCGTATGCTGTCAGGTTCAGCGAGGACGTGGTGGACGTAGGCGTACAGGTAATAGAGGAGGACGACAGAACCGAGTGCCACAACGATGTAGGCGAGACTGCGACTCAGAGCCACCGTCCTGGCAGCGTCGGTCGCGAGTGGCACGATTTCTGGTACCGTTGGGAACATACGTGACTATCGTCTCCCAACTCCCATTTAACCGTACGGCGATTATCACCTGCTGGAAACCGCGTCGTTCAGGCACCACATTTTCGTCGTTTTTTGTCTGTCAGATGTGTATTCGAGTGGCCACGTCACTTTTCAAAACGGGATACATAGGATGACGAAATCACGCACCTCGGAAGTGATTTTCAGGGAAAACTACGCAATGAGCACACCGCCAATCCACATTTTACACGTCGACTCCGATCAGACCGGGGGTTCCGTATCGACAGAGTCGGTCGGAACGATCTCGTTCGATTTTCACGTCGAGACGGTCGAGTCCCCCGAGGCTGCCATCGACCAGTTACAGACCTCGACTTACGACGCGGTCATCAGTCGGTACGAACTCGATTCGACGGATGGCATCTCTTTCCTTTCCTCGGTCTTGTCCGACTATCCATCCATAACCACGGTTCTTCTCACGGACGACATCACTGCCGACCTGCTGCAGGAAACGTACGCTGCAGGCATCGACGAGGCAGTCCCGACCTCCGACACTCCGGAAACCAGTGAAATCCTGACTCGACGCCTGCAGACCCACCTCGATAGGCCACAACCTGCGAAAGCAGACGGATCGTATCCGACTCGGATTCTGAAACGAATATCGCCGCACAGTCCAAATTGAAGAGTCCCGCACAGCAGTTGGAATCACTTGCCCGTACGACACCCGATGCCATCCTCACCATCGATACGAACAGCATCATCAACTTCGTGAATCCAGCTCTCGAGGAGATCCTGGGCTATACGCCCAGGGAGGTGATCGGTGAGCCGTTGACGATGCTGATGGATGACCACCTCGCCAAGCAACACCGAACTGCGTTCCAACGGTATCTCGACACCGGTGAGCAACGACTCGACTGGGAGCATATCGAACTACCAGGCCGACATAAAGACGGTCACGAGGTTGCACTCAGCATCTCATTCAGCGAACTGACCTACGAGGGTGAGCGGTTCTTTACTGGGATCATCCGGGATATCGGCGAGCAAAAGGAACTCAAGGCGGAACGTGAACTCCTGCACGACGTCACCCGAAAGATCGCCACCGTCGACACGTTCGGTGCGGGGCTAGAAATCGCGTTGGAGGAGGTCGGCGAGGCGATGAACTGGGAATACGGTGAAGCATGGGTGCCCGACGATGACGAATCGCATCTCGTCCATCATTCGGCGAGCTACGTTGCATCGGATGATTATACGAATTTCTACGATGCCTCCACATCGATGACGTTCGACTGGGGCGAAGGGCTACCAGGTCGAGTCTGGGCGTCCGGTGAGGCCGAATGGATCTCTGACGTGTCCGATGAACCCGAACCGACGTTCGTTCGCACCCATACTGCAACAGAGTGCGGACTACAAGCAGCGATCGGCGCTCCGATCGTCGCCAACGACGAAGTCGTCGCGGTTCTCGTGTTCGTGATGCCAGAATACCGCAAACCAGATAAGGGGATGATGGAAGCCACTGCGGGGGTTACGGCGAGCCTCGGTCGTCTCATGCTTCGAAAACAAGCCGAGCAAGCACTTCGAGAGGAGCGGAACCTCAAAAATCGTCTCCTCGAAACCAGTCCGGTCGGAATCGTCATCATCGACGCAGATGGACATTTCGACTACGTCAACGACGCCGCCGAAACCATCCTCGGTCTCCCTCCCGATCACAACGGCCATCCGAGATACGACGACCTCGAGTTACAGACGCTCGACAAATACGGAGAACCCCTCGACGAACGGCAGCGTCCATATCGGGAGGTTCTCGATACTGGGGAATCGCTCCAGCGAGAAGTCCAGATTCGCCGCCGAGATGGGGACCACCGCTGGTTGTCCGTGAATGGGGCACCACTCGAAAACGAGGACGGTGAGGTCACAAAGACGGTGTTCGCCTTCGAAGATATCACCGACCGGAAGAACCGAGAACGGGAACTCGAACAAGCCAATGCGATGTTGGAGACGGTTTCTGACGGTGTGTACGCGCTCGACGAGGACGGACGGTTCATCAGCATGAACCAGGCGTACGCGGAGATGATCGGGTATTCTCGTGAGGAGCTGCTCGGCAAGCCCGCTACGACCGTCACCTCCGAACTGATAAACGACGACGCCGAGCGGATTCAGGCCGAACTCGCCGAGTCGGATCAAGAAATGGTGGCGTACGAAACCACGCTCGAAACCGCTGATGGTGACCTCGTGCCTATCGAAGCTCGAATATCGCTGTTCGCGATCGGCGACGACCGTCGTGGGAGGGCAGGTGTGGTTCGGGATATCAGTGTGCGCAAACGTCGGGAAGAACAGCTCAAACAACTCAACGAACTTGCACAGGCATTGACGACGGCGGAGACGACCCAGGAGGTCTGTGAAATCGCGGTCGATACTGCCCACGAAGCACTCGATCTTCCCATCACCGAGATCGAACACTACGACGAACAAACCGGTCGATTGCGACCGAAGGCTCGCACGCGCGAGGTAAAAGATATCGTCGGTGACGACCTGCTTTTCGAGTCGGAGCGCGACCTCCCGTGGCGGGTGTACTCCGAACAGGACGGTCGGATCATCGACGACATGATAGCGGAGACGGAACTTCCCGAGACCGAGACACCATTACGGAGTGCGATCGTGCTCCCGATCGGGAACTACGGTGTGTTTATCAGCGGGGCGACCGAACCGGAGGAGTTCGATGAACAGGAGAGCACGCTCGCGAGCATCTTCGTGGCGACCGTCAAGGCTGCCCTCGACCGTGTCGAACGCGAGGAACAACTCCGAGATCGCACCGAAGAACTGGAAGATCGAACGGAGACGCTCGACCGCGTCAACCGGCTCAATTCGGTGATCCGTGAGATCACCCAGGTATTGACACAGGCGTCCACTCGTGAGGAGATCGAACAGACGGTGTGTACGATGCTGGCGAATTCAGACCCGTATCGATTCGCCTGGGTCGGTAAACAGAACGCGATCGGTGGCGAGATCGTCCCCCAAACGTCCGCGGGAGTCGAACGAGGCTATCTGGATGCGATTACGGTCATGGCGGACGACTCGCCGACTGGAGAAGGTCCAGCAGGGCGGGCAGTCGAGACGCACGAACCGCAGGTACAGAACAACCTTCACAGTGACCCGCCGTTCGAGCCGTGGCGAACCGAAGCCATCCAGCGGGGATATCGGTCGAGCATCTCGGTACCACTCGCCTACAAAGAAACGCTGTATGGTGTACTGAATCTCTATGCTGGGACACCGGGCATCTTCGACGAGTTAGAGGTGACGGTGCTGGGCGAGTTGGGGGAGATGATCGGGTACGCGATCAACGCGTTGGAGCGCAAGAAAGCGCTCGTAAGCGATTCGGCGGTGGAACTACAGTTTCGAATCGCGGACGAATCGATCGCAGCGGTACAGTTCGCCAGTGAGGAAAACAGTCGATTCCAGTTCGAAGCGTTGGTCGAGCAGGCGGATGGCTCGCTTCGAGCGTTCTTCACGATCGCCGAGAGTTCCCCCGAACGAGTCGACCGGTATGCCAACCAGTCGGCGGCCATCACCGAATTGAACTTGATCGCGGAACGGGAGTCTGGATATTTCTACGAGGCGATCGCGAGCGAGTCGAGCTTTCTTGCCACGCTGTTGGAATCGGGGGTGCATCCGACCGAACTGACTGCCACGTCCGACGGTGCGCGGTTGACGGTCGAACTGCCCAGCTCCGGGGATATCAAGGCGTTTCTAGAGATGTTCCTGAACCGGTACACCGATGCAGAACTCGTTGCTCGCCGTGAACTCGCCCGCCCGATCAAGACCGAAGAAGAGTTCCAGGCAGTCTACAAAGAACGGTTGACCGAGCGCCAAGAAGAGGTTTTGCGAACCGCGTACTATGCCGGATTCTTCAACTTCCCGCGTGACAGTTCCGGGAGTGAGGTTGCAGAGATTCTCGACGTCTCGCAACCTACCGTGAATCGCCATCTCCGGAAAGGAGAACGCAAACTGTTCGACCTCGTCTTCGAAGACGAACCGGGGATGGAGCCAGAACGGTAGGTGAACTTCAGAACAGGGATCTTACCACCAGTATCCAGTTCATTTAGTAGATAGAACAGTAGTAAAGGGTCCGAGATTCGTTACTCGAATTGGCACTGTCTAGTTTAGCTCCTCCTCGATAGGCGTTCGGTTGGTGAGCGATTGATGCGGTCGTTGGTGGTTATAGTAATGTACAAATTGTTCAAGCCACCGCTGGACGCTCGGCCGACT